>NZ_JBFAOX010000002.1:0-564537 GCF_040675435.1 Actinoplanes sp. NPDC049598
CCGACCGCCCGCCAGGCCCGAGCCGACCGCCCGCCAGGCCCGAGCCGACCGCCCGCCAGGCCCGAGCCGACCGCCCGCCAGGCCCGAGCCGACCGGTCGCTGGGCCCGGGCGAGAACCAGCACACCGCCGGCGCTGTTCATGATCTGTAAAGGTTTTCAAGCACCAGGAAAGAGATCATGGTCGATGCATTGACATCTGTTTGAAACGGATTGCAGGCTGGGCCGGAACCCGCGGAGGCCGGCATGGCAGTGACCATCAAGGACGTCGCCCGCGCGGCCGGCGTCTCGGCCGCCACCGTCACCCGTGCGCTGTCCAAGCCCGAGGTGGTCCATCCGGAGACCCGCGACCGGGTTCAGCAGATCGCGGCCGGCCTCGGCTATCACCCCAACCGTGCGGCCCGGGGCCTGATCACCGGGCGTACCGGCAACTTGGGCCTGCTGGTGCCCGATCTCGGCAATCCGTTCTTCCCCAGCATCGTCAAGGGTGTGCAGGCCCGCGCCCACGAGGCCGATCACGCCGTTTTCCTGGCCGACACCGATGAGGATCCGGCGGCCGAGGCGGGGCTGGTCCGCAAGCTGGCCAAGCAGGTCGACGGCGTGCTGCTCTGTTCGCCGCGGATGGCCGAGGCCGAGCTGCGGGCGCTGGCGGCCGAGGTGCCGACCGTGCTGCTTTACCGCCGCATCCCGGGCGTTTCCTCCGTCACCGCCGAGTTCCTGGACGGCATGCGCCAGGCCGTGAGTCATCTGGTCGCGCTCGGGCACCGCCGTGTCGCGTACGTCGCCGGGCCTCGCTCTTCATGGGCCAACCGCGAGCGTATGCGCTCTCTGCGCACGGTGGCCAAGCAACAGAAGCTCGAGCTGGTCGAGACCGGCAACGTGGTGCCGCAGTTCGAGGGCGGCGTCTCGGTGGCCGACCGGGTGCTGGCCGAGCGGGTGACCGCCGTCATCGCCTACAACGACCTGGTCGCGCTCGGCCTGCTGCACCGGTTCGCGGCCCGCGGCGTGGCTGTGCCGGGCGACATCAGCGTGCTCGGTTTCGACGACATCCCGCTGGCCGCGATGGTCCATCCCGCCCTGACCACCGTCGCGCTCCCCAAGGAACAGGCCGGCCACGCCGGCGTGGATCTCCTGATCAAGCAGCAGCAGCGAGAACGACGTGAGTTACCCACCCAACTGATGGTGCGCGGCTCCACCGGCCCCGCCCGTTGAAGCAGAAGGGTCCGACATGTCCCGAAAGTTGATCACCGTGGTCGCAGCAACGGCCCTGCTGGCCACCGCGTGCGGCGCCCCCGACAGCCCGGACGGCGGCGGCAGCGCCTCCGGCCCCGTTCCCGACAAGCCCGACAGCGCGGTCACCCTCAACATCCTCGACGTGGCCGGCAACCTGCAGCTGACCCAGGGGATGATCGACGAGTTCGTCGCGAAGAACAACGGCCAGATCAGCAAGGTCACCTACTCCAAGGCCACCGCGCCCGAGCTGGTCGGCAAGGTCAAGGCGCAGCAGAACGCCGGCCGGGTCGACATCGACCTGGTGCTGACCGGCGTGGACGGCCTGGCCGCCGGGATCGAGCAGGGCCTGTGGACGTCGCTGGCCGACACCAAGAGCCGCCTGACCGGCATGAGCACGTACTCCGAGGGCGCCGCCGCCATGCAGAAGCTGGCCGGCGACTACGGCGTGACCGTCACCTACTACCCGTCCGGCCCACTGATCGAGTACCTGCCGGCCAAGGTCCCGGCGCCGCCGAAGACCGCCCAGGAGCTGCTCGCGTACGCCAAGGCCAACCCCGGGGCAGTTCAGTACGCCCGTCCGTCCAACTCCGGCCCGGGCCGCACGCTGCTGATGGGCCTGCCCTACCTGCTCGGCGACAGCGACCCGAAGGACCCGGTGAACGGCTGGGCCAAGACCTGGCAGTACCTGGCCGAGCTGAACAAGTACGTCACGCTCTACCCGTCGAGCACCAGCGAGACGATGAAGAACCTGGCCAACGGCTCGGCGAAGATCATCGCGTCCACCACCGGCTGGGACATCAACCCGCGGGTGCTGGGCACCGTCCCCAAGGAGGCGACGATCCAGACGCTGGAAGGCTTCCACTGGGTGACCGACGCCCACTACGCGGTGATCCCCAAGGGCGTGCCGACCGGTAAGCAGGCCGCGATCCTCAACCTGCTGCAGGACATGCTGACGCCGCAGCAACAGGCCAAGGCGTACGACAAGGGCTACTTCTACCCCGGCCCGGCCGTCAAGGACGTGACCCTGGACATGGCGCCGGCCGAGAGCAAACAGGCCATCGAGGAGTACGGCCGCCCCGAGTACGAGGCGCTGATCGCCGACAACCCGCTCGAGGTGCCGCTGGACGCCAAGGCCCTGGTCGCCGCGTTCGACAAGTGGGACCGCGAGATCGGCGGCGCGAAGGTGAAGAAGTGAGCGACTTCCAGGAGCTGCGCCTGGACGGGGTGCGCCGGCGCTTCGGCGGCAAGGACGCCCTCGCCGGGCTGAGCCTGACGATCCGGCGGGGCGAGTTCATCGCCCTGCTGGGCCCGTCCGGCTGCGGTAAGTCGACGGCGCTGAACTGCCTGGCCGGTCTGCTGCCGCTGTCGGAGGGCAGCATCTGGCAGGACGGGGCCCGGCTCGACACGTTGCCACCGGAGCGCCGCGGTTTCGGCATGGTGTTCCAGAGCTACGCCCTTTTTCCACACCTGTCGGTACGGAAGAACATCTCGTTCGGCCTTCAGATGCGCCGGCTTGCGCGCGAGGAGGTACGGCGCCGCACCGACGAGGCGATCCGGCTCGTCCGCCTGGAGGAGCACGCCCGCAAGCTGCCCGGCCAGCTCTCCGGCGGCCAGCAGCAGCGGGTGGCCATCGCCCGCGCCGTGGTCCTGGAGCCGTCGCTCGTGCTGATGGACGAGCCCCTGTCCAACCTGGACGCCAAGCTGCGCCTGGAGATGCGGACGGAGATCCGGCGGCTGCACCAGTCGCTCGGGCTGACCACGGTCTACGTGACGCATGACCAGGAGGAGGCGCTGTCGCTGGCCGACCGCCTGGTCGTGCTGCGCGACGGCCGGGTCGAGCAGATCGGCACGCCCGAGGAGCTGCACAACCGCCCGGCCAACGCGCACGTGGCCGACTTCATGGGCTACCGCAACCTGCTGCCGATGAAGGTGAAGGCGGTCCACGGCGACACGGTGGCCGTCGACGGCTCCGGGATGACGCTCGACGGCACCGCGGCCGGCCCGCTCGCCCCCGGCGACGACGTGGTGGCCGGGATCCGCCCGGAAGACCTGCGGGCGGGGCCGCACGGGGTTCCGGTCACGGTCGAGGTCGTGGAATACCAGGGCCGCGAGGTCGCGGTCGAGGCTCGTACGGAAGAAGGTGTCGCCCTGCATCTGCGCGCGTCGGAACGGCCCACGCCGGGCGACCGGATCACGGTGACGGCCGCCCCCGATCGCGTCCTGATCTTTCCCGGCGGCGCCCGATGACGCGGGTGGCGCTGCGGCACCGGCTGGCCGAGCGCGGCATCGACCGGCAACTGCTGCTCCTGGTCCCGGCGCTCGTCTGCGTACTTGCTCTGTTCGTCTACCCGTTCGCGTACGGCATCGGCCTGTCCTTCCAGCCGGCCGAAGGCGGCGTCCTGGGCGCCTACCGCGCGTTCTTCACCGACGCCTACCAGCGCGACACGATCGCGACCACGCTCGGGCTGGCGCTGCCCGCGGCGATCCTGAACGTGGCCGCCTCGGTCCCGATCGCGTACCGCATGAGGGGCCGTTTCCGCGGGAAGCGCCTGCTGACCATGGTGCTGGTCGTGCCGATCACGCTGGGCACGGTGCTGACGGCCGAAGGCCTGCTCAACTATCTGGGGCCGGCCGGCTGGTTCAACCGCGCGCTGATGTCGATCGGGCTGACCGACGCGCCCGTGCGGCTCACCAACAATTACTGGGGCGTGTTCTTCTCGCTGGTCATCACCGGGTTCCCGTTCGCCTTCCTGCTGATCCTGTCGTACCTGTCCGGCATCGACCCGACGCTCGACCGGGCCGCGGCCACCCTGGGCGCGGGCTGGTGGCAGCGGTTCCACCGGATCACGCTGCCGCTGCTGGCGCCCGGCCTGGCCACCACGTTCTGCCTGACCTTCGTGCTGGCGTTCAGCGTCTTCCCGTCCGCCGTCCTGGTCGGTGATCCGGCCGGGAGCACGCGCGTCATCTCGATCGCCGCCTATCACGCGGCGTACGAGGTCTACGACTATCCGCTCGGCAGCGCCATCGCCGTGATCATGGGCCTGGTCGAGCTGCTGGTGGTGGCCGTCGTCCTCGGCCTGCGTTCGCTGCTCTACACCGGATCCACGGGAGGCAAGGGATGACCGCCGTCCTGGAGAAACCAGTCGTCGCGCCGAAGAGGAAGATCGCCGCGTCCCCGGGCGCCTGGCTGGTCTGGGGCGCGGTGGTGTTCTTCTTCGTCAACCTGGCCGGCGTCATCTTCTCGGTGGTCGTCAACTCGTTCGGTGAGCGCTGGTTCGACACCTGGCTGCCGCAGGGCTGGACCACCCAGTGGTACGCGTCGGCCTGGAACGAGTTCGGCCTGTTCCAGATCCTCGTGGTCACGCTCGAGGTGGCGATCCTCGTGGTGGGCATCTCGGTGCTGGTCGGCGTCCCGGCCTCGTACATCCTGGCCCGTCGCTCCTTCCCCGGCCGCCGCCTGGTCTATCTGCTGTTCCTGCTCCCGATCCTGATGCCACCCATCACGTACGGGATCCCGCTGGCCACCGTGCTCTACAAGTACGGCCTGGCCGGTCACCTGGCCGGCGTGGTGCTGGCCAACCTCGTCCCGTCGATCCCGTTCGTCATCCTGACCATGACCCCGTTCATCGAGCAGATCGACCCGGCCGTGGAGCGGGCCGCCCGCATGTGCGGCGCCCGCACCTGGCAGGTCTTCGGCCGCATCCTGGCCCCGCTGCTGGTCCCCGGCATCCTGGCCGCCTCCATCCTGGTCCTGGTCCGTACGGTCGGTATGTTCGAGCTGACCTTCCTCACCGCCGGCCCCGACTCGCAGACCCTGGTCGTCGCCCTCTACTACTCCATGTCGGCCGCCGGCATCCGCGCCCAGCAGTCGGTCGACGCCATGGCCGTCATCTACACCGCCTCCATGCTGGTCCTGCTGGTGATCGCCCTGCGTTTCGTCAACCCGACCCAGCTGGTGGCCCGCGTCAAGGAGGATCCGGATTAATCAAGATCGAACTCGCCATTGACTTTGTTTCGGGTCGATGACAGCGTTGTCAGCGCTTGTTCCATCGTTGTAAAACCGCGGCTAGGAGTGCGCGTGTTCGATCGACCCACCTCGCGACGGGGCCAAGCGGCCGCCACCGTCGCCATCCTGACGGCCGGCCTCGCGCTGGCCGCCTCGTCCCCGGCATATGCCACCCACGGCCATGGCGGCCCGAGCTCCACGGTGGTCTCCGGCCAGGCCCGCTTCGAGGTGCTCTCCCCCACCTTGATCCGGACCGAGTACGGGACCCTCACCGACGCGGCCACGTTCAACGTGATCGGGCGCGATTCGTTCGCGCCGGTGCGCTTCACGAAGCGTACGGACAAGGGCTGGCTGGTCATCGACACCGGCGCCCTGACGCTGCGGTACAAGGTCGGCTCGGGTTCGTTCACCGCCGACAACCTGGACATCAAACTGCGCGCCGGCCGGCAGACCGTGCAGGCCGGCCCGTGGGCCGGGCACTACCCGCCCAATTGTGCGGTGGGGCAGCTCTGTGAGGCCGAGGCGCTCGACGTGCGCGGCCCGGGTGTCGCCACCGACCACCGTGACTACACCGGGAAGGGCTTCACGGCCGGGTTCACCGGGCCCGGCGACGCGATCGTCTTCACCAGCACCGCCTCCGGCAGCCTGCAGCTCGCCGTGCGCTACGCCAACAGCACCGGCGGCGACGGCCAGAACGTCACCCGCACGCTGACCGTGGCGGTCGACGGCGCCACCCAGACCTTGTCGCTGCCGCCCACCGCCAACTGGGACACCTGGGGCGTGGCCACCGTGCCGCTGCAGCTGGCCGCGGGCACCCACCAGATCAGCGTGGTCAAGGGCGCGACCGACACCGGCAACGTCAACATCGACAGCCTGGCGCTGGTCCACCCCGGCGACGCCTACCCGGCGCCGGCGCCGGCCCAGCCGCAGCCGTGCGCGTTCGGCTCGGTCTGCGAGGCCGACCAGGGCACGCTCGCCGGGGGCGCCCGCACGGCGTCCGACCACAACGGATACGCCGGTGACGGCTTCGTGGCCGGCCTGGAGAGCACCAGCGCCTCGGCCGCGCTGACCGTGACCGGCGTGCCGGCCAAGGGCACGTACCGGGTGCAGGTCCGCTACGCCAACGGCAAGGCCGGCGCCCAGCCGGTGCAGACCCGCACGATGACCGTCAACGGCGCCACAGTGACGCTGCCGGCCACCTCGAGCTGGGACTACTGGCGCACAGTGGAGGCGCCGATCGCGCTCGACAAGGGCACCAACACGGTCACCCTGGGCTGCCCGACCGCCGCCAGCTGCAACGTCAACGTGGACACGATCGCGCTGGTCAAGGCGGGTACGCCGCTGCTCGCCCCGCACGCCGCGCTCGGTGGTTACCGCCGCGGCCTCGACGGCGTCAACGGCGCCGCGCTCACCGAGCCCGGCCTGCTCTACCAGGACGGCTGGTCGCTGCTCGACGACTCCGCCTCGGCCCTCTACAACCCCCGGACCGGCAAGGTCACGCAGCGGTCGGGCCAGGCCCAGGACGGGTACGTCTTCGCGTACGGCCAGGACTACACGCGCGGCCTCAACGAGCTGTCGAAGCTGACCGGCCCGACCAAGCTGCTGCCGAAGTGGGCGTACGGCGTCTGGTACTCCGAGTACTACGACCGCACGGCGGCCGAGTTCCAGGACATCGTCAAGCGGTTCAAGTCGGAGAACGTGCCGCTCGACGTGCTGGTGGTGGACACCGACTTCAAGTCGCCGGACCGGTGGAACGGCTGGAACTTCGACACCACCCGGTTCCCGGACTACAAGGCGTTCCAGACCTGGCTCAAGAAGCAGGGCATCAAGACCAGCCTGAACATCCACCCGAGCATCCTCGGCTCCGATCCGAAGTTCGCCCAGGCCCAGGCCACGGCGAAGGGCAAGCTGAAGAAGACCGGCTGCAACAGCGGCGCCGACTGCTACACGTTCGATTTCGGCGACCCGGACCAGCTCAAGGCGTACCTGGACCTGCACAAGGGGCTGGCCGACCCGGACTTCTGGTGGATGGACTGGTGCTGCGACGCCTCGACGTCCTCGCTGCCCGGCGTGACCGGTGACGCCTGGATCAACCAGCAGTACGCCGACCTGGACGGCTTCGCGTTCTCCCGGGCCTACGGCTCGCTGCAGGCCGGCGGCTACGGCAACCCGACCGCGGTGCCGACCGGCCCCTGGGCCGACAAGCGCACCACGCTGCACTTCACCGGCGACTCGGTGTCCACCTGGGAGACGCTGCAGGCCCAGGTCGGCTACACCCCGGGCGAGTCGGCCGCGACCGGCCTGGCCGCGGTCAGCCACGACATCGGCGGCCACACCGGCGGCCTGTCCACCGAGAAGGGTGCGGAGCCGGACAGCACGAAGCTGCCGGACGACCTCTACGCCCGCTGGGTGCAGCTCGGCACGTTCCAGCCGATCGACCGCCTGCACTCCAACCACAGCGACCGGCTGCCCTGGCAGTACGGCCCGGTGGCCAACGCGTCGGCCAAGAAGTTCCTCCAGCTGCGCGAGAAGCTGCAGGACTACACGTACGCGACGGCGCAGCAGGCGACCCGCACCGGCACCCCGATCGTCCGCCCGATGTACCTGGCCTACCCCGGCCAGCAGGAGGCGTACGCCACGGCGGGCTCGCAGTACCTCTACGGCGACAAGTTCCTGGTCGCCCCGGTCACCACCCCGGGCGAGACCGCCACCACGACGGTCTGGTTCCCGCCGGGCGACAACTGGAAGGACTACTTCACCGGCAAGGTCTACCGCGGCGGCACCACCCAGCAGGTCACCACCACGCTGGCCACGATGCCGGTCTTCGTCCGCTCCTGACCCGTACGCGCCCGGGCCTTTGTCCAAGGCCCGGGCGCCTGCCGCATGATGGGGCCATGCGCCTCGTCTCGCTGCTCCCGTCCGCGACCGAGATCGTCTACGCCCTCGGGCTGGGCGGCGACCTGGTCGGGGTGACCTTCGAATGTGACGAGCCGCCGGCCGCCCGCGTCGAGAAGACCGTGGTGGTCGGCGGCCGGGACACCCGCGGCATGACCCCGGCCGAGATCGACGACTACGTCCAGACCCGGATGAGGAACGGCGAGGACCTCTACACCCTGCACGCGGGCGCCTTGGCCGCCCTGTCGCCCGAGCTGATCCTGACGCAGGACCTGTGCCGCGTCTGCGCCCTGCCGTCCGGCCACGTGAACGACGCGCTGGACCACCTGGGGTGCCGCGCCGACGTGCTCTCGCTCGACCCGTACTCGCTCGACGAGGTCTTCGGCACCATCCTCGAGGTGGGCGCCGCCGCGGGTGTGCCGGACCGGGCCGAGACGCTGGTCGCCGGCCTGCGGAACCGCCTGGCGGCGGTCGCGGCCGCGGTCGGGGGCCGACCCCGGCCGAAGGTGGCCGTCGTCGAGTGGGTCGATCCGCCCTTCACCGCCGGCCACTGGGTCCCCGACCTGGTAACGGCCGCGGGCGGCGTCCCGGTGGCGGCCCGCGGCGGGCAGCGATCGGTGCAGGTCACCTACGCCGACCTGGCCGCCCCGGATCCCGACATCGTGCTGGTCACCCCGTGCGGCTTCCACCTCGACGGCGCCGCGGCCCAGGCCGCTTCCGTCGTGCCGCACTTCCCGGGCGCGCAGGTCTGGGCCCTCGACGGCGACAGCCTGATCGTCCGCCCCGGCCCCCGCCTGGTCGACGGCGTCGAGACGATCGCCGCGGTCCTGCACCCGTCGGCGTTCCCCGCGGGTCCTAGCTCACAAGGCGCTCGACGTCTTTCTTGAGGGCCGCGGCCTCCTGCTCGGTGACGTCCTTGAGCGCCTCGGCCACCTTGTCGAGCGGGACCCCGGCCCGGGTCAGCGCTTCCACCCACCGCTCGTGCACGGTCTTGTCGGCAACATCAGACATACGTTCCAGCCTGGCAGCTCGCCCGTCGCCATGACGGCCCAACGCCGGAAATCCAGCTCAGTGAGCCAGAGCGGGCCGGCGGGCGGCCGGCCGTGCCGACCACCGGGTGCGGGCGGCCTCGCGGACCCGCATGGCCCGGTGGAGCCAGCGCACGTCCAGCCCGAACGACCAGGTCAGCGAGCCCAGCGCGGCGGCCAGCACGGCGATCGCCGCGAAGGCGGGCAGGAAGCCGGCGGTGACCAGCGCCAGCGCGACGCCCTGGACGGCCGCCACGACCTTGCGGGAGAACCGCGGCGGCAGGGCGGCGTTGAGCCACGGCCATGCCCAGGCGGCAGCCACGAACGCGTACCGGAAGGCGCCGATCGCCACCCACCACCAGCCGTAGCGGTCGCCGGCGTAGACGCTGAGCACCAGGATCAGGAAGGCGTCGACCTCCATGTCGAACCGCGCGCCGAGCGCCGTGGTCGTGTTGGTGCGCCGGGCCACCTGCCCGTCCACGCCGTCCAGGGCGAGCGCCACCCCGGCGATGGTCACCAGCATCGGGATGCTGACCGGCTGAGTGAAGGAAGTCACCACCATCGCCGTCACCCCGCCGACCAGGATCGCGCGACTGAGGGTGACTGTGTTGGCGGCGCCGAGCTGTGTCATGCCGGCCCGGCCGAGACCGGCCCCGAGCAGTCCGCACAGCGCCAGGCCGTACATCGCGCCGGCGATCAGACCGCCGGTGGTGAGCCCGAGCGTGCTGCCCAGCAGGGCGAGCAGCGCGAGCTGGGCGGCGAGGCCGAGAACCGGCCCGCGCGAGGGGCCCGCCGTCGTGTCCGCGGTACTGAGGGTCACCGTGGCTCCTCCCGTTCACAAGATCGGCCGCCGCGTATGGTTGCCGTCGTCAGCGCTTTACACGAGCGGAACCGGCGAACGGTTCAGTGGCCGAAGGGAACGACCGATGTCGGGTGACGCCGAGGCGTTCTGGCTCGCCGAGGCCGGCCGGGGCGAGATCCGCACCGAGACGCTACGCGCGCCGGGCCCGGACGAGGTCCTGATCCGCACTCTTCACACGGGCGTGAGCAGGGGAACCGAGACCCTGGTGTTCTCCGGCCGGGTCCCCGAGAGCCAGTGGCCGGCGATGCGCGCGCCGTTCCAGGAGGGCGACTTCCCGGCCCCCGTGAAGTACGGATATCTCAACGTCGGCGTCGTGGAGCAGGGCCCGGCCGAGCTGGCCGGCCGCACGGTCTTCAGCCTCTTCCCGCACCAGACCCGCTTCGTCGTGCCGGTGTCGTCGGTCACCGTCGTGCCGGATGACGTGCCGGCTCATCGCGCCGTGCTGGCCGGCACCGTCGAGACCGCGGTCAACGCCCTCTGGGACGCGGCCCCGCTGATCGGCGACCGCATCGCCGTGATCGGCGCGGGCATGGTCGGTGGCTCGGCCGCGGCGATTCTGTCGCGCTTTCCGGGGGTACGTCTGCAGCTCGTGGACATCGATCCGGGACGCGCCGAGCTCGCCGCGCGGCTGGGCGTGCCCTTCGCCCGTCCGGACGAGGCCCGGGGCGACTGCGACCTGGTGATCCACGCCAGCGCCAGCGCGGCCGGGCTGAAGCGCTCGCTGGAGCTGCTCGCCCCGGAGGGCACGGTCGTGGAGCTGAGCTGGTACGGCGACAAGCAGGTCGAGGTGCCCCTGGGTGAGTTCTTCCACTCCCGCCGGCTGACCGTGCGCGGCAGCCAGGTGGGCGGCATCCGGCCCGATCACCGCCGGTCCTACGCCGACCGGCTCGCCCTCTCGCTCGACCTGCTGCGCGACGACCGGTTCGAGGCGCTGATCAGCGGACGGTCCCCGTTCGCCGAGCTGCCCGCGGTCCTGCCGCGCCTGGCCGACGGCAGCCTTCCCGCTCTCTGTCACGTGATCGACTACTGAGAAGGAGCTGATCTTGTTCAGCGTCACCGTCCGCGACCACATCATGATCGCCCACAGCTTCTCGGGCGAGGTCTTCGGACCGGCCCAGAAACTGCACGGCGCGACCTTCGTGGTGGACGCCACGTTCCGCCGGCCCGAGCTGGACGACGACAACATCGTCGTCGACATCGGCCGGGCGAGCGAGGAACTGCACGCGATCTGCGGCGGCCTCAGCTACCAGAACCTCGACGACGACCCCGCCTTCAAGGGCGTCAACACGTCGACCGAGTTCCTGGCCAAGGTGATCGCCGACCGCCTGGCCGACAAGGCCGCCGCGGGCGACCTCGGCCCCGGCGCGGCCGGGCTGACCGGCATCTCGGTCACACTTCACGAGTCGCACATCGCTTGGGCCTCGTACGAGCGCGATCTGTGAGCTCACCACTCTGGGCGGTGCTGCCGGGCGGGATCGACGACCCGGCGGCGCCGAGCGGGGGCAACCGCTACGACCGGGCGGTGCTCTGCCGCCTCGAGCGCGACGTGCACGAGCTGGCGATCGGCGGCACCTGGCCGTCGCCCGGCCCCGCGTCCCGGCGCGCCCTGCAGTGGGCGCTGGCCGACATCCCCGACGGCGCCCTGGTGCTGGTCGACGGCCTGGTCGGCTGTGGCGTGCCCGAGCTGCTCGCCCCGCATGCCCAGCGCCTGCGGCTGACCGTGCTCGTCCACCTGCCGCTCAGCGACGAGACCGGCCTCTCCCCCACCGAGGCGGCCGGCCTGCGGGCCAAGGAACGGGCCGCCCTGCACCTGGCCACCACGGTCATCGCCACCAGCGACGCCGCCGCCGCGCACCTCGCGGCCATGCACGACCTGCCACGGGTCGAGGTCGCCGCGCCCGGAGTGGACCCCGCTCCCCTGGCCGAACCGCACTCCGACGGCCACCGCCTGCTCTGCGTCGCCTCCGTCTCCCCCCGCAAGGGCCAGGACCTGCTCGTCGGCGCCCTGGAGAACGACCTGCCCGGCCTGAACTGGAAATGTGTGTTCGCCGGCGCCCTGATCAACCCGGTCCCCTACCTCAGCGGCCGGATCACCTTCACCGGCCCGCTGGCCGGCGCCGACCTCGACGCCGCGTACGCCCAGGCCGACCTCTTCGTGCTGCCGTCGCGCAACGAGACGTACGGCATGGTGGTCACCGAGGCCCTGGCCCGGGGCCTCCCGGTGCTGGCCACGGCGGTGGGTGGCGTGCCCGAGGCGCTCGGGACCACGCCCGCCGGCCGGCCCGGCATCCTGGTGCCGCCCGACGACCGCCCGGCTCTGGCCGCCGCCCTGCGCGGCTGGCTCACCCGCGCCCCGCTGCGCGCCTCCCTGCGCGCCGCCGCCCGGCAGCGCCGCCAGACCCTGCCCACCTGGGCCGGAACGGCCCAGCGCATCACCGAGATCCTCGACCGCGCCGGCCACCCCGGCGCCGTCCCGACCCCGGCGCCGCCCACCGCCCGCGCCGCCCGCCCGATCGAAGGAGATTCCGCATGACCGGTGAGTTCAGCGAGTCCTGGCTGGGACTGCGTGAACCGGCCGACGCCGCCGCCCGCTCGGCCGAGCTGGTCGAACGCCTCCCCGCCGAGATCCACGTGATCCGCGACCTCGGCTGCGGCACGGGCTCGCTGGGTCGCTGGCTCGCCCCGCAGCTGCCCACCCCGCAGCACTGGATCCTGGCCGACCGGGATCCCAAGCTGCTGCATTACGCGACGGCGCACCTTCGGGTGCCCGGCGTCACCGTGGAGGGTGCGCTCGGCGATGTGACGGCTCTCACGGCGGAGGATCTCGACGGCACCGACCTGGTGACCTGTTCGGCGCTGCTCGACCTGCTCACCGAGGCCGAGATCGACTCGCTGGTGGCCGCCTGCGCCACGGCGGGCGTCGCGGCGCTCTTCACGCTTTCCGTGGCCGGGGAAGTGACGCTGGACCCCGCCCACCCCGAGGACCCGCGGGTCGAGGCCGCGTTCAACGAGCACCAGCGCCGGGTCGAGGGCGGCCGCCGGCTGCTCGGGCCGGACGCGCCGGCGTACGCCGCCCAGGCCTTCGAGAAGGCCGGCGCAACCGTGCTGACCAGGCCGAGCCCGTGGCAGCTGGGCCCCGGGCGGCCGGAGCTGACCGCGGAGTGGCTGCGCGGCTGGGCCGGCGCCGCCCGGGAGCAGGATCCGGGCCTCGGCGAGGATTATCTGGCCGCCCGTCTGGGTGACCTGCCGGCGGTCCGGGTCGGGCATGTCGATCTTTTAGCGATCTTCGGCTGAACCCTTTGTGCCCGCCCCGGCGTACTAGGGGAAAGACGGGCTATCGAAGGGGACGGCGAAGTGACGCGATCGATCTGGGTGTGGCTGCGGATCCTGGGCGGAGCCGGGATCCTCGGCTTCCTCCTGTGGCGGCTCGGCACCGGCGCCTTCCTCGACGGCCTGCGGGTGATCGACGGCCCGCTGCTCGCGCTGGCGTTCGGCATCGGCGTGGTGACGACGGTCTTCAGCGCCTGGCGCTGGTGTCTGGTGGCCCGCGGCCTCGGGCTGCGGCTCTCGCTGGGCGGCGCGATCGCCGACTACTACAAGGCGCTGTTCCTCAACGCCGCCCTGCCCGGCGGCGTGCTCGGCGACGTCGACCGGGCGGTCACCCACGGCCGCGACGAGGGTGACGTCGCCAAGAGCGTCCGGGCGGTCGTCCTGGAGCGCACCGCCGGTCAGCTCGTCCTGATCGGCGTGGGCGTGACGGTGCTGCTCACGGTGCCGTCGCCGGTGCTGACGGCCCTCTCCCGGCACGGCGCGACGGTCGCCGTCGTCGTCGCGGCCCTGGCCGCCGCCGCCGTGATCCTCCTGCTCGCCGTCCGAAAGCTGCGCCAGGGCGGTTCGCGGGTCGCCTCCGCCGTCCGCACCGGCGCCGCCGAGATCCGCACCGGTCTGCTCGCCCGCCGCAACTGGCCCGGCGTGACGCTGGCCTCGACCATCGTGCTCGTCGGCCACCTGGCCACCTTCGTCGTGGCCGCCCGCGCGGCCGGCTCCACCGCCTCCCTGATGCGGCTGGCCCCCCTGATGCTGCTCGCCCTGCTGGCGATGTCGCTGCCGCTGAACGTCGGCGGCTGGGGCCCCCGCGAGGCCGTGACGGCCTGGGCGTTCGGCGCCGCCGGCCTGAGCGCCACCCAGGGCCTGACCACGGCCGTCGTCTACGGCGTCTTCGCCTTCGTGGCCGCCCTGCCCGGCGCGGCCGTGCTGCTGGTGCGGGCCACCGCCGGCCTGCGCTCCTCGCTCGCGCTGCGGCGGGCCGTGCCCGTCTCGCCGGCCCTCGCCCTGCCGGTGCCGGTCTCCCCGGCGCCTCGGCCCGTGCCGGTCTCCTCGGCGCCTGCTCTGCCCGTCCCCCCGGCGGCTCTCGCGCCCGAGATGGTGCTCGGGCGCGAGCTGGCGCGCACCGGCGTCTGAGGCGGGCATCGTTGGCTTGGCCTTTACGCCGCGGCCCGTGGCCCCGCCCGGGCCGCGGGCCGAACTGCGGCTCCTGGCAGACCCCGCGCCCCCGGCCGCCCGAGCCCGTCCCCCAGCGTTTCCCGGTGACCTGGTCAGGCTGGGTGGAAGCGGTCGGTGAGGGCGTAGCGCAGCAGTACTACATCACCGATCTGGCGGACCTCCGCCAGCGTGGCGCGACGCCCGGGACCCCACGGGAAGTCGCCGTCGGTGACGAACCGCGGCGCCCGGGAGTCCCCCACGAAGAACGGCGCGACCACGAGCTGCAACTCGTCGGCCAGCCCGGCGGTGAGGAACTGCGTGTGCATCCGGCCGCCGCCCTCGACCATCAGCCGGCGCACGCCCCGGGCGGCCAGGTCGGCGGTGACCAGGTGCAGGTCGACCGGCTCGCCGCCGTCGACCACGGTGGCGACGTCGCCGAGCTTGGCCCGGGCCGAATCGACCGAGGGCGAAGCACAGTAGACGATCTTGTCCACGTCGCCCACGGTGAAGAACTGGGCGCCGGGGTCGATCGCGCAGCTACCGGTCACCGTGACCTTGATCGGGTTGGGCGCCTCACCCCGCGCGACCCGGGCCGCCCGCCGCTCGGCGGAGCGCACCAGCAGCCGCGGGTCGTCCTGCCGGATCGTCGCGGCGCCGACCAGGATGGCGTCGCAACCGGCACGAACGTCGTCGACCCGGTCGAAATCGGCCTCGTTGGACAGCAGGAGCCGCTCCTGCGCCGCGTCGTCCAAGTAGCCGTCGATGGACATGCCGCAGCTCAGCAACGTGTAAGGACGCTCAACCACCGATGACGCCTCCCGTCGAGCGACCATCGTCACCCTGGCCGAACAGTTGCGTCCAAGATAATCCGCGCCACGATTACTGGCACGTTCGCGATCTGTTGCGGTGCGGTGACTCCGGCGGCGGGTATAGCGATCAACGGGGAACCAACGAGGAGGACCGATGTTGAAAGCCACGGTGCGGCAGCAAGTCACCGTCCCGCTGCGATTCGGGGACGGCTACGCGACGCCGGCCCGGGTGATGACCTTCGACGGCCTCGTCGACGGCAAGGAGCACCTGGCCCTCGGCCTGGGTGACTGGCAACGGGCCCTGAAGAAGTCCGCCGCCGGCGGCCGCGCGCCGCTCGTGCGCCCGCACAGCGAGTGCCTGACCGGTGACGTCTTCGGCAGCCAGCGCTGTGACTGCGGGCCGCAGCTGCGCGAGGCGGTGGAGCGGATCGCCGAGCAGGGCGGCCTCCTGCTCTACCTGCGCCAGGAGGGCCGCGGCATCGGCCTGTACGCCAAGTTGGACGCCTATGCGCTGCAGGACGCCGGCCTGGACACGTACGAGGCGAACGTCGCCCTGGGCCGCGGTGAGGACGAGCGCGACTACACGGTGGCCGCGCAGATGCTTCTGGCGCTGGGCGCCGACCGGATCCGCCTGTTGAGCAACAACCCCGACAAAGCCCTCCAACTGGAGAAAAGCGGTATCGAGGTCACTCAGCGGATTCCGACCGGGGTGCACATCTCCCCGACGAACGTGCGATACCTCGCGACCAAGGCATCGCACACGGCTCACACGATTGAGCTACCCCTTGCCGAGTAACTGAGGCCCGGGGCCGTCCGGCAGGATAGGCGGATGCCGGACGACCCCGAGCTCATCCTCACCGCGATCGACCAGGTGCCTTTCATCCTGGCCGTGTGCGAAGGCCCCGATCTTCGGGTGCTCCTGCTGAGCGGGGCCACGCGGGCCGTCCTGCCCGGCCGCGACTACCGCGACCGGCCGATCCGTGAGGTGATCAGCGATCTGGTCGGCCAGCAGATCGTCGACGCCTACTACGAGGTCCACCGCACCGGGGAGCCGGTCAACGCCCAGGAGTGGCGGGTCCACCTGGACATGCCGGACGGGTCGGTCCACGAGATGTACGCCAACTTCACGATCACGCCGTGGTCGGTGGACGGCGAACGCCGCGGTGTGATCGGGATCGGCTTCGACGTCACCGAGACGGTGCGCCAGCGGCAGGCCGCGGCCGACGACAGCGAGCGTCTGCGCCGCCGCTACGAGCAGACCCGCGAGGTCATCACCGCTCTGCAGCGCGAGTTGTTGCCGGCCGGGCTCCCCGTGCTGCCCGGGGCCCAGATCGCGGCGAGTTACCTGCTGGCCGAGGCCGACTCGGCGGCCGGCGGCGACTGGTTCGACGCGCTCGTGCAGCCCGACGGCCGCGTCGCCCTGATCGTCGGCGACGTGGTCGGCCACGGTGTGACCGCCTCCGGGGTGATGGGCCAGCTCCGCGCGGTCCTGCAGGACCGTCTGCACTTCGGCGCTTCGGTGGGCGAGGCGCTCGACGCCGTCGATCGTTTCGCCGCCCGCGTGCCCGCGGCCCACGCGGCCACGGTCGTCCTGGCCGTTCTGGACCCCGCCTCGGGTGACCTCGAATACTGCACGGCCGGGCACCCGGCACCGCTCATCGTCGACGGCACCGGCGGCACGCGCTATCTGCCCCTCACCGGGGGCGCCCCCTTGGGCACGGGCGGCTCCTACGCGGCCCGGCCGGCCCGGCTCGAGCCCGGGGATATCCTGCTTCTCTACAGCGACGGCATCCTCGAGCGACCGGGCCGCGATCACACGTCGAGCGCCGTCGAGCTCGCTCAATTCGCGGCGGACAGCGCCGCCGGGCGGGCGCTGCACGACCCGGAGGCCAACCCGGCCGAACGGGTCTGCACGCAGACGGTCGAGTTGCTGGTGCGGGCGACGGGCCACGGCGACGACATCACGCTGCTGGCCGTCCAGCGCGTGACCCCCGTACCGGACCTGGCCCTTGATCTTCCGGCGGAGCCGGCGGTGTTGCGGGGTGCGCGCCATGAGCTGGGGTCCTGGCTGAACAAGGCGGGGGCGGTCGACCAGGACGTCTTCGTGCTGCAGCACGCTCTCGGGGAATTGTTGACCAATGCGGTGGAGCACGCGGCCGCTGCTCCGGGATCGATGGTGACGCTGACGGCCTCACTGACGGCCTCGGGCGCGATCGAGGCGGTCGTGACCGACCGGGGGCGGTGGCGGGAGCCCGAACGGCAGGAGAACCGCGGGCGGGGGCTGGCTCTGACCTCCCAGCTGGTCGAGAGCCTGACGGTGACGCACGGCACCGGCGGAACGGTGGCGCGGATCAGGCAGCCGCTGACCCGGCCGGCCCGGTTGCTGGACATGCGTGATCCTTCGGCGCCGGCCGCGGCGCCGGCCGACGCGGAGTTCCGCATCGTGGAGCGGGAGGGTGACGACGAGGCGCACGTACGGGTGGAAGGGCCGCTGGATGCCTCGACGGCGGGGCTCGCCCGGCGTGAGCTGCTGCGCCGCAGCCGGGGTGGAACTGTGCCGCTCACTGTGGAGTTGTCAACGGTGACGCATTTGTCCAGCGCCGGGGTCTCCGCGCTGCACCACGTCGCAGCTCAGCACACGGCTCAGGGAGCGCCGCTGAGTCTTGTCGCGTCGCCGGGGTCGCCGGCGCAGACGATTCTGGCACTCGTCGCGTTGCTGCCCGCGAGTTATCCACAGGGCCGATCGTGAGCCCGAATTTATCCACAGGGCATGGGCAACTTGTCGGTCGGCCTCTCTAATATCGCTTCGTGACTTCGCCACCGACTCCCGCCTACGACGTCCTCAACCGTGTCTTCGGCTACCCCGACTTCCGGGGGCAGCAGCGCGAGATCATCGAGCACGTCGTCGACGGGGGCGACGCCCTGGTGCTCATGCCCACCGGCGGCGGCAAGTCGCTGTGCTACCAGATCCCCGCGCTCGTCCGCCCGGGCACCGGCGTGGTGATCTCGCCGCTCATCGCCCTCATGCAGGACCAGGTCGACGCGCTGCGCACCCTCGGCGTGCGAGCCGGGTTCCTCAACTCCGCGCAGGATTACGACGAGCGCCGTCTGGTCGAGGCCGAGTTCGTCAACGGCGAGCTCGACCTCCTCTACGTGGCGCCCGAGGGCCTGAGCGTCGCGGCGACCCAGCGCCTGCTCGACCGCGGCAAGATCTCGCTGTTCGCGATCGACGAGGCGCACTGCGTCTCCCAGTGGGGCCACGACTTCCGCCCCGACTACCTGGGCCTGTCGATGCTGCACGAGCGCTGGCCCGACGTGCCGCGCATCGCGCTGACGGCCACCGCGACCAGCGCCACCCGCCAGGAGATCGCGACCCGCCTGCGCCTCGACGACGCCCGCCACTTCACGGCGAGCTTCGACCGCCCCAACATCCAATACCGGATCGTCGGAAAGAACGAGCCGCGCCGCCAGCTGCTCGACCTGCTGCGCACCGAGCATCCCGGCGACTCGGGCATCGTCTACTGCCTCTCGCGCGCGTCGGTCGAGAAGGTCGCCGAGTTCCTCAACCAGAACGGCATCGCCGCCCTGCCCTATCACGCCGGTCTCGACAACCGCGTCCGTGCGGCCAACCAGTCGCGCTTCCTGCGCGAGGACGGCCTGGTCATGGTGGCGACGATTGCCTTCGGCATGGGCATCGACAAGCCAGATGTACGTTTCGTAGCGCACCTGGATCTGCCGAAGTCAGTCGAGGGCTACTACCAGGAGACCGGCCGGGCGGGGCGCGACGGCCTGCCGTCCACGGCCTGGCTGGCGTACGGCCTGCAGGACGTGGTCCAGCAGCGCAAGATGATCGAGAGCTCGGACGGAGACATCAACTTCCGCCGCAACGCCTCGAAGCATCTCGACGCGATGCTGGCCCTGTGCGAGACAGTCTCGTGCCGGCGCTCCGAGCTGCTGGCGTACTTCGGTCAGGATCCCGCGAGCGACAACTGCGGCAATTGCGACACTTGTCTCGCGCCGCCGGAGTCGTGGGACGCAACTGTGCCCGCGCAGAAGCTGCTCTCCACGGTCTTGCGGCTGCAGCGGGAGCGCGGACAGAAATTCGGCGCCGGGCAGTCCATCGACATCCTCACCGGCAAGCAGACCGACAAGGTCAAGCAGTTCCGCCACGATCAGTTGTCGGTCTTCGGCATCGGCACCGAGCTGCGCGACACGGAGTGGCGCGGGGTGGTCCGCAAGCTGCTGGCGGCCGGCTATCTGGCCGTCGAGGGCGAGTACGGCACGCTGGCCCTCACGGAGAGCAGCGCCACCGTGCTCCGCGGCGAGGTCAAGGTGCCGATGCGCCGCGAGGTGGCCCCGGTCAAGACCCGCGCCCCGAAGCAGCGGGCCGCCGCGGCGGCCGCGGCCGACATGCCCGCCGAGGCCGCGCCGGTCTTCGAGCTCCTGCGCACGTGGCGCGGCGCCACGGCCAAGGAACAGGGCGTTCCGGCCTACGTCATCTTCCACGACGCCACGCTGCGCGCGATCGCCGCGCTCAACCCGACCACGTTGGCCGAGCTGGGCACGGTCAGCGGCGTCGGCCAGAGCAAACTGGCGAAATTCGGCCAGCAGGTCCTCGACACCCTCCAGGGCGCCGCCACCTCGGCCCCGCCCGCTCCCACGCCGGCCGAGCGGATCGCCTCCCGCTTCGGCGACACCCCCGCCACCACCGCGCCCTCGCGGCCCGCGGAGTCCCGCCCGGCCCGCACTCCCACCGCCCGCTCCGCCGACGCCGCGCCGGCCCGATCAACCTCACCGGCCACCCCGGCCCGTTCGGACGACGAGGCCTATCCCTTCGACTTCAGCGAGGAGCCCCCGGACGACTTCGACTACGACTTCGACTCCCCGCCGCCCGACTACAACTGACAGCGCGGCGCGGACGTCCGCCCGCCGAAGGGATCGCCGCAGGCAGGGTCCGCCAGGCGCACCCCGACGCGGCGCCCGGGCCGGCGTAACGGCCCGGCCCGGGCGCGCCCACGCCCAGCAGGCCGGCGCGGCGCGGGCCGCACGGCGCGGGGCGGGCGGGTGCGGGGCGGGCCGGCGCGGCGCAGAGCCGGCGCGGCGCAGAGCCGGCGCGGCGCGGGCAGGCCGGTGCGGCGCGGGCAGGCCGGTGCGGGGCGGCACGGCGCAGGGCAGGCCGGCACGGCGCGGGGCAGGCCGGTGCGGGCGGCCGAAGGCGTGACGGAAAGCAACCTTCGGGTGGGTGGTGTGTGGGGGTGTTGTTCCGTACGGTGCCTCGGGAAGATCGTTTGAGCGGATGGGGGGCGCGTGGTGGGGGCACGCCATGTGATGGTGGCCGGGGTGCTTTTGGCGTTGCTGGCTGGGTGTTCGGACGGGGATGACAAGCCTGGGGGCGCGGCGGCCAGCACTGGGGCGGGGCAGCAGCAGGCGACTGCGGACGCTACGCCCAAGGGCGATGAAGCCGGGTTCCTGAAGGGACTGCGGGCGCTCGATGCCGATCTGGCCGCGGATGAGCGGACGGCGGTCGACAGCGGCTACAACCTCTGTCTCGACGTGACCAACGGCATGAACAGTGCCGAGGTGGTCAAGGACGCGAGCAACCTCTACTCGACCGACGTCAGCAAGGCACAGAAGATCGTGGCCATCGCCCGGACCAGCCTCTGCAGGTGACCCCGCGCCGGCCCGCCCCGCGGCGGGGCCGCGCCGGTGGCCTGCCTGGGCGGTGGCGGGCCCAGGCGGTGCAGCCCAGACGAAGGCGGGCCCAGGCGGTGCAGCCCAGACGAAGGCGGGGCCGCGCCGGTGGCGAGCCGGCGCGGTGGAGCCGCGCCGGGAGTGGGGCCGCGCCGGGAGTGGGGCCACGGCGGGGGTGGGGCTACTGGCCGGCTACGTTGACCAGCCAGTGGATGCCGTATTTGTCCTTTAGCTGGCCGAAGGTGTCGCCCCACATCTGTTTTTCGAGGGGGACCTCGATCTCGGCGGCGTCGGAGAGTTTGTCCCAGATGTCGGAGAGGCCGTCGGTGGCGTCGCCGGAGAGGCTGCAGACGATGGTGTTGCCGGGGACGGTCGTGGTGCCGGGTGGGGCGTCGGCGCCCATGATGGTGTAGCCCTGCGGGGTCTCCAGCATGCCGTGCATGATGCGGTCGGCGGTGGCGGGGTCGGGGGCGCCGAACTCGCCGTAAGTGTTGACCGTCAGGGTGCCGCCGAAGACGGACTTGTAGAAGTCGAGCGCCTCGCGGGCCGTGCCGTCGAAACTCAGGTACGGGTTGAGCCGGGATGCCATCGCAGACTCCTAAGAAGGCTGAGTGACCTGTCCCGGCTGACGGTAGACCCCGCCTCCGACAAAAACGGTCCCGGAGGCGAGGTCCACCCGGACGTGAAACCAAAGAGTCAGCGGTGGTCCGACCCGGCCGACTCCACGGCGGCGCGGCCGGCCTCCAGGCGGGCGATCGGGACGCGGAACGGGGAGCACGACACGTAATCCAGGCCCACCTCGTGGAAGAAGTGCACCGACTCCGGGTCGCCGCCGTGTTCGCCGCAGACGCCCAGCTTCAGGTCGGGGCGGGTGGCCCGGCCCTCGTCGGCCGCGATGCGGACCAGGCGGCCCACACCGTCCCGGTCGATCGACTCGAACGGCGAGATGCCGAAGATGCCCAGCTCGAGGTACCGCCAGAAGAATGCGCCCTCCACGTCGTCGCGGGAGAAGCCCCACCCCATCTGGGTCAGGTCGTTCGTGCCGAAGGAGAAGAACTCCGCCGCCTCCGCGATCTGGCCGGCCGTCAGCGCCGCCCGCGGCACCTCGATCATTGTGCCGATCACGACTTCGACCCCGGACGAGCCCACGACCTCCTTGATGATCTTCTCGGCTTCGGTGCGGACCGTCTCCAGCTCCTGGACCGCCCCGACCAGCGGGACCATGATCTCCGGGCGGGGGTGGCCGCCCTCGGCCGCCAGCTCGACTGCGGCCTCGGCGATCGCCCGCACCTGCATCGCGAACAGCCCGGGGATCACCAGGCCGAGGCGGACGCCGCGCAGGCCCAGCATCGGGTTGGACTCGTGCATTCGCCGCACCGCCGCGAGCATCCGCTCGTCGTGCTCGGCTTCCTCGCCGCGCTCCTTGGCCACGGCCACCTGTACCGCGAGGTCCTCCAGGGACGGCAGGAACTCGTGCAGCGGCGGGTCGATCAGCCGCACCGTCACCGGCAGCCCATTCATTTCACGGAGAATGTCCAAAAAGTCGGCGCGCTGCAAGGGCTGGAGAGCCCCCAGGGCAGAGGTCCGCTCCGCCTCGGTGCGCGCAAGGATCAGCTTTTCCACGAGCGGACGGCGATCACCGAGGAACATGTGCTCGGTCCGGCACAACCCGATCCCCCGCGCCCCGAAGCGGCGGGCCCGCGCGGCGTCGGTCCCGGTGTCCGCATTGGTCCGTACGGCCAGACGGGCGCGCGAGTCGGCATGCGTCATCAGCAGATGCACCGCCGCGACGAGCGGCTCGTTGGCCAGGGCCGGATCGAGATCACCCTCGAAGTACTGCACGACCTCCGACGGCCGCACCGGCACCTCACCGAGGTACACGCGCCCGGTCGTGCCGTCGATCGACACCGTGTCGCCCTCGCGCACGATCCGGCCGTTCACCGTGAACTGGTCGCGCCCGACCTCGATCTCGTCCGCGCCGCACACGCACGTCTTGCCCATGCCCCGCGCGACCACCGCCGCGTGCGACGTCTTGCCGCCGCGGGACGTCAGGATGCCCTGCGCCGCGATCATGCCCGGCAGGTCGTCGGGGTTGGTCTCCCGGCGGACAAGAATGACCGATTTGCCGGAAGAGGCGGCGGAAACGGCGTCAGCCGCCGTGAAGACCACCGCCCCCGATGCCGCTCCCGGCGAGGCGCCCACGCCCCGGGTGATCGCCGTCGGCGACGACGACAGGTCGAAGCGCGGGAACATCAACTGCGCCAGCTGCGCGCCGGAGACCCGGGTGAGCGCCTCGTCGAGCGAGATCATGCCCTCGTCGACGAGCTGGGCCGCGATGGTGAACGCGGCCGCCGCCGTGCGCTTGCCGACGCGGGTCTGCAGCATCCACAGTTTGCCTCGCTCGATGGTGAATTCGATGTCGCACAGATCGTGGTAGTGCCCCTCGAGGCGGGCCATGATGTCCAGCAGCTCGTCGTACGACTTCTTGTCGATCTTCTCGAGGTCCTGCAGCGGCACCGTGTTGCGAATGCCGGCCACCACGTCCTCGCCCTGCGCATTCTGCAGGTAGTCGCCGTAAATGCCGCTCTCGCCGGTCGCCGGGTCGCGGGTGAAGGCGACGCCCGTGCCGGAATCGGCGCCGAGATTGCCGAAGACCATGGCCACGACATTGACGGCCGTGCCCAGGTCGGCCGGAATCCGCTCCTGCCGGCGGTAGAGGACCGCGCGGTCCGCGTTCCACGACCGGAACACCGCCGCAATCGCCAGATCAAGCTGTTCGCGCGGGTCCTGCGGGAATTCGTGGCCGGTGTGCTTGCTGAAGACCTGCTTGTACGCGGTGACAAGCGCCTTGAGATCGTCGGCGTCCAGCTGCACGTCGTCCTTGACGCCCTTGCTGACCTTCGCCTGGTGCAGAGCGTCCTCGAATTCCGAGCCCGGGACGTCGCACACGGTCTTGCCGAACATCTGGATGAGGCGCCGGTAGGAGTCCCACGCGAAGCGGTCGTTGTCACCGGCCTGGCGCGACAGCCCGGCCACCGATTCGTCGTTGAGCCCGACGTTCAGCACCGTTTCCATCATGCCGGGCATCGAGAACTTGGCCCCGGAGCGCACCGAGACGAGCAGCGGATCGGCCGGATCGCCGAGCGAGCGCCCCATCTTCTGCTCCAGCGCGGCCAGATGCTCATCGACCTGAGAGGACAATCCCTCGACGTGGGATCCGTCGGCCAGGTAACGCTGGCAGGCCGCGGTGGTGATGGTGAAACCGGCCGGGACGGGCAGGCCGAGGTTCGTCATCTCCGCGAGATTGGCGCCCTTGCCGCCGAGCAGATCCTTGAGATCCTTGTTCCCCTCGGCGAAATCGTAGACGAACTTCTCCATCGCCCGGTCACCTCCGGTTTCGATTCCGTGGCTGAACTGATTTCTGCCCCGGGATTCGTAAGGCTAAGCAAAGATCCGCCGAATAGTTAACAGTCCCGTGGGGTTTTCCACAGCCCACCATCACCTGCTGTTCGGTAAGCGCTTTCTCCGCGCAGTTCCGCGCAGCGGTCACTGCGGGTAGCGTGGCGACGGTGGAAAACCTGCGGCGGCGATGCGAGTCGCGGCTGCGCGGGATCAGGGTGCCCGATCCGTTCGATTTGGACGCTTTCTGCGCCGAGGTGGCCCAGCACCGCGGCCGCCCGCTGATCCGCCGGGCGGTGCCCGGGCTCAGCGTGGACGCGCCCTGCGGCCTGTGGATCGGCACGGCCGAGGCCGACCACGTCTTCCACGACCCCGGCACCTCTCCCCTGCACGCCGAGCACATCGTGCTGCACGAGCTCGCCCACATCCTCAGCGGACATACAGGAGCCAGCGGTGAGGGGGCCGGCGGCGGCGGAACGGCCGACGGCTCGCTGGCCCGTCTGTTCCCCGACCTCGACCCGGCGACCGTGAGCCGGGTGCTGGGCCGCGCCACCTACTCCGACGCGCAGGAACGCGAGGCCGAGATGATGGCGTCGCTGATCCGCGGCCGTCCCGCGCCGCCGCCGCGCACGACGCTGGGCCGGATCGCCAAGGCCCTGGGCCTGGAGTGATCCTCTCGACGGTCCTGCTGGCCCTGCTGTGGGGCATGGCCGTCGTCCGCTTTCCCACCGTTTTCCGGGACCGGCGCCAACGGGCATTGTGGGCGGCCCTGGTCTCGGTCGCGCTGGCCAAGACGTTCGGGTTCCCGCCGGTCCTGGCCGCGACGGAAGCGCCGGCCGTCCCGCACCTGTTCGGCGTGCTGGCCGCCTTCTACCTGCTGCGCTTCGTCGCCCTGGCCACCGGCCGCGGCAACGGCCGGCACCAGGCCGCCCTGGTCGCCGCCGTTCTGGTGACCCTGGCGCTGATCGCCGCCGGCGACGTCCCGCCGGGGCCCCGGGTGCCGACGCACCACGTCGCGTACTGGGTGATTCTGGAGTCCTATCTGGCCTACGCGCTGATCGGCGCGACCGCCGTGTTCTGGTCCACGAGCCGGGAGGCGAGCTCCGGCCTGCCACGCTTCGCCCTGCGCTTGATGGCGGTGGGCAGTGCGCTGATCGCCGTCTTCGCCGCCTTCCGCATCTCGGCCCTGGCCGTCGACGCTCTCCGGGCGGTGGAGCCCGCCGCCGAACAGGTCCAGACCGTCGCCGTGCTGCTCACCGCCACCGGCGGCATGATCGCGGCCTCACCGCGGGCCCGGAGCGCCGTCGCCGCGTACCGCCAGCTCTTGATCCTCAGGCCGTTGTGGAAGGCCATGCGGGACGCGTTCCCCGAGGTCATCCTGTTCACGCCGCGGCGGGCGATCGTCGAGCTGGCCGGCGTCGACGACGTCCACCTGCGTCTTTACCGCCGGGTCATCGAGATCCGCGACGGCCTGCTGGCGCTGCGGCCCTACCTCGAGCCGCCCGCCGCGAGCACCGGCGATCCGGCTTACGACGAGGCAATTCAGGTGGTACGCGCGTTGGGGCGCCGAGAAGCACAGGACCCGTTGCCGGACGTTTCGGGCGAGTGGTCGCCGGT
The DNA here is from genome assembly GCF_040675435.1 of Actinoplanes sp. NPDC049598. Lineage (NCBI taxonomy): Bacteria > Bacillati > Actinomycetota > Actinomycetes > Micromonosporales > Micromonosporaceae > Actinoplanes > Actinoplanes sp. NPDC049598. Next base: position 26,020 of record NZ_JBFAOX010000002.1, read on the forward strand.
CGGCCCGACGCTGGCCGACGAGGTCGCGTGGCTGGGCCGGGTCAGCCGGGCGTACCGCCGGGCCGCCGCTCCGACTCCCACACCTTCCGGATCAGCTCGCTGATCGTGTCGCGCCCGCGCGGCGACACGTCGGCCGCACGCAGCGCGATCTCCGTGACCCCGGCGTCGCGGATGGTGCGCAACAACTCGAGTTGACCGTCGATCCGCTCGGCCTGCTCGTCGTCCAGGAAGTACGCCGCCGGCACGCCGAAATAGGTGGCCAGGGCGGTCAGATGCTGGATCGTCGGGTTGCCCCGGCGGCCGGTGCGCAGCTGCCAGATGTACGTGTGCGAGATCGGCACACCCTGCTCGGCCCGGATGGTCTCGGCCACCGCCATGTAGCTCGGCTCACCCTGCCCCGCCGGCCGGACCGAGCGGAACAGGCGATCGAGTTTCTCCGCGATGGAGAAGGCGCCCACCACGCCCTCCTCCCCCGCGCCACGTCAAGGTGCTCACCATACAGCGAAGGGCGTCCATGAGCAGGGACCGGCGGAACCGGCCACTGCACATCCCCCGATGCAGGACGCCATAAACTGTGGTTGATGAGCTCCGCCGCCGAGCGTAAGTCAGCGCCGCAAACGGCTCAACCCCCTTTTGTCGCACCCCCCGGATAGGCTTCGAGCTGCATCGATTCCGATCATCGGAAGGAGCCCGCCGTGACGACCGTCGTCGAGAGTCCGGAAGTCTTCACGCTGCTCACCGAGCTGACCACCATGGTCGGCCGGGAGGACCCTTATCCCCGGTATGCCCGGCTGCGTGAGATCTCACCGATGGTGCGGGCCGGCGACAACGCGCTGGTCGTGACCCGGCATGCCGACTGCGCGGCGGTGGCCCGCGATTCCAAACTCGGCCACATGCCGGCCCACATGCTGGCCTTCGTCGGCTTCCCGGACTGGGCCGAGCATCCGGCGCTGCAGCAGTTCTTCACGAGCATGATCGCGCAGAACCCGCCCGACCACACACGCCTGCGCCGCCTCGTCAGCTCACGTTTCACCGCGCGCCGGGTGCAGGAGCTGCGGCCGGCGGTCGAGCGCATGGTCGACGAGCTGCTCGATGAGATGACCGACGGCGGCGAGACGGATTTCGTGTCCGCGTTCGCCTTTCCCCTGCCGGCCAACGTGATCGGTGAGCTGCTCGGCGTGCCCAAGGAAGACCGGGCGCAGTTCCAGCTCCTGGTGCGTGACTGGTCGCAGGTGCTCGACATCATCACCCCCGAGGTGCTCGAGAGAGCCGACCCGGCGGCCAAGGTCATGCGCGACTACCTGACCGGGCTGGTGGCCGAGCGGCGGCGCCGCCCGCAGGACGATCTGCTCAGCGCGCTGGTCAGCGCCGAGGAGGAGGGCGACCGTCTCACCGAGGACGAGTTGCTGACGATGGCCGCGCTGCTGTTCGCGGCCGGGTTCGAGACGACCACCAACCTGCTGGCCAACGGGCTGGTCGCGCTGCTCGACAACCCCGGCCAGATACCCGCGCTGGCCGAGGATCCGGTGGCGGCGGCCGAGGAGCTGCTGCGCTTCGACTCGCCGGTGCAGCTGCTGGGCCGGGTCGCGTGGGAGGCGACGACGATCGCCGGGGTGCCGATCGAGCCGGGTGACCGTCTCGTCGCGTACCTCGGGGGCGGCAACCGCGACCCGGAGCGCTTCGCGGAGCCGGACCGGCTGGACCTGCGGCGTAAGGACAACGCGCCGCTGTCGTTCGGCGGGGGCATCCACTACTGTCTCGGCGCGCCGCTGGCCCGGCTGGAGGCGCAGGTCGCTTTTCCGGCGTTGATGCGCCGACTGCCAAATCTGGCACGGGCCGAGGGCGCCGAGCGGCGCAACAGCTTGACGCTCCGCGGATACACGAAGCTGCCGGTCACGACAAGCTAGGAAAATAAGGGCGCCGCTGTGAATTCCACGGGGGAAGAACTCACAACGGCGCACTCGGAACATTAGACGAGAGCGGGCTGGCTGTCCATCCCGCCCAACGGATTCACAGGTTCAGCCGACGCGCTGCACAACCGATCCGACCAGCTTCTGCCAGTCACCGGCGAAGTTGGGCGACGTGCTCGCGTTGTTGAGCTGATAGATGGCGTAGGCATCGACGAGCACCACATTGCTTTTGGTCAGCACGGCGACCGCGGTGTCGGCCGTGCCGGGGTGCTTCGGCTCGTACTTCTTGTGCCGGATGACCGCGAAGCCGGACCAGCCGCTCTCGTCCAGGGTCTTGATCTCGACGGTCTCGGTGTACGCGGGCTCGGACTTGTCGTTGGTGACGGTGGCCGGCACCGAGATGTCGGCCTTGCAGCCGTCCGCGACCGCGCGCAGGGCCGCCTGCCCGGCCTTGGCCGCGCTGGCGTCGCCGTAGACGAGCGCGGTCTGGTCGAGCGTCTGCGCGCCCTTCTCTCCCTCGTCCACGAAGGAGGCGGCCACGACCTCGCTGCCCGGCGGCACCGGGGGCGGGGTCGTCGTGCCGCCGCAGATGCTCACGAGCTGCTTGCCGTCGGCCGCGTCGGCCGGCGCGGCCCACGTCGGCCCGATGTCGGTCGCCTGCAGCAGCGCCCCGCGCATCGTGGTGGCGGCGATCAGGCCGGTCGGCTCGGGCGCCGGGTCGTCGTCGCCGGACGAGCAACCGGCGGCCAGGAGCACGACGCAGAGCGCGGGGGCGGCGAAGCGAGCGAGCATCGGGCCATCTTCGCAGAACACATACCGTGACGGATCCGGGCGCTCCGGGTTAGGTTGTCGGGGTGACCGACCTCGATGCGCTGGCCCGGCGGCTACGGGCGGAGCTCGGCCCGGAGCAGGTCATCACCGATCGGCAGGAGCTCCGGACGTACGAATGCGACGGGCTCGCCCATTACCGTGTCATCCCGGCCATCGTGGCCCTGCCGCACACCGCCGCCCAGACCGCGGCCGTGGTCAAGGCCTGCGCGCGGGCCCGGGCGCCGTTCGTGGCCCGCGGCTCGGGCACGGGGTTGTCGGGCGGCGCGCTCCCGCACGCGGACGGCGTGCTGATCGTGACCGCGCAGATGCGCCGGATCCTCGACATCGTGCCCGAGGACGAACGGGCGGTGGTCGAGCCGGGCGTGATCAACCTGCACGTGACCCGGGCCGCGTCGCCGCACGGGTACTACTACGCGCCCGACCCGTCCAGTCAGCAGATCTGCTCCATCGGTGGAAACGTCGCGGAGAACTCGGGCGGAGCACACTGCCTCAAGTACGGCTTCACCACCAACCATGTGACGGGCCTGCAGTTCGTCGCGCCCGACGGTGAGCTCGTCCGCGTCGGCGGCCGGGCCGAGGACCCGCCGGGGTACGACCTGCTGGGCGCGTTCGTCGGATCGGAGGGCACCCTGGGCGTGGCGACCGAGGTGACCGTGCGCCTGACCCGGCTCCCGGAGTCGGTGCGCACGCTGCTCGCGGCCTTCCCCGGCGTCGACCAGGCGGGCGCGGCGACCAGCGCCATCATCGCGGCCGGGGTGGTGCCGGCCGCCGTCGAGATGATGGACGCGCTGGCCATCGAGGCGGCCGAGGCGGCGGTGGCCTGCGGCTATCCCGAGGGCGCAGGGGCGGTGCTGATCGTCGAGCTGGACGGGCCGGCGGCCGAGGTCGAGGCCCAGTTCGAGCAGGTCACGGCGCTGTGCGAGGAGGCCGGGGCGTTCGAGTTGCGGATAGCGGCCGACGACGCGGAGCGGGCCCTGTTCTGGAAGGGCCGCAAGTCGGCGTTCGCGGCGGTCGGCCGGATCAGCCCCGACTACATCGTGCAGGACGGGGTGATCCCGCGGACCGCGCTCCCCTCGGTCCTCCGCAAGATCGACGACCTGGCCGCGGCCAACGGCGTCCGGGTGGCCAACGTGTTCCACGCCGGCGACGGCAACCTCCATCCGCTGGTGCTCTTCGACGACAGCGTGCCGGGCGAGGCCACCCGCGCCGAGGAGACGTCCGGCGCGATCATCGACCTCTGCATCGAGTACGGCGGGTCGATCACCGGCGAGCACGGGGTCGGCGCCGACAAGGCCAAGTACATGCCGAAGATGTTCGCCGACGACGACCTGGACACCATGCAGCTGCTGCGCTGCGCCTTCGACCCGTCCGGCCTGGCCAACCCCGGCAAGATCTTCCCCACCCCCCGCCTCTGCGGCGAGAGGCCGGGCCGCCACCGCGCCGCCGACGAGGACCCTTTCCCCGGCGTGGAGGTGTTCTGAGATGAGCGCCCCCTTCCCCGCGCGCGGGTGGAAGCCGATGAGCGCCCCCTTCCCCACGCGCGCAGGTGGAAGCCGATGAGCGCCCCCTTCCCCACGCGCGCAGGTGGAAGCCGATGAGCGCCCTCGACGAGCTCGCGCGGCCGGCCACCGATGACGATCATGTCGGGGGTGTGCCGGCGCGGCTGGTGGCCGCGCCCTCGTCGACCGCGGAGGCGGCAGCGCTGATCGAGGACGCGCGCGACCTGGCCGTCGTGATCCGCGGCGCCGGGACGAAGATCCGCTGGGGGCCTCCCCCAGACCGGCTCGACCTGATCATCGACACCCGGCGGCTGAACGGCGTCGTCGAGCATGCGGCGGGCGACTTGATCACGGTGATCCGGGCCGGCACCCCTCTGGCCGATCTGTCGCTCGGCGACCAGCAACTCGTGCTCGACGGACCGGACGGCTCGACCGTCGGCGGGACGATCGCGACGAACACCAGCGGGCCGCGCCGTCTGCACTACGGAACGGTCCGCGACCTGCTGATCGGGATCACGATCGTCCGCCCCGACGGCAAGATCGCCCGCTCCGGCGGCAAGGTGGTCAAGAACGTCGCGGGCTACGACCTGGGCAAGCTCTTCACCGGCGCCTACGGCACGCTCGGGCTGATCACCGAGTGCGCCTTCCGGCTGCATCCGCGGGCGGCTTCCCAGCTGTACGTCCGTACGACCGCGCCGGCGCAATCGGCCGCCGCCGTCCTGGGCGCCCAGGTGGTGCCGTCCGCCCTGGAGATCGACTCGGCTTCCGGGGAGCTGGCCGTCCTGCTCGAGGGCACCCCCACGGGCGTACGGGAGCGGGCCGCCGAAGTCGGGAAGCTGATCGGCGGCGAGATCACCGAGACGGCGCCCGCCTGGTGGGGCGTGCCCCCGTGGCCCGCCGACGGCATCGGCATGAAGCTGTCGGTCCCCAAATCGCGTGTCCCCGCGCTGGCGTCATCGGGCTTCCCGGTCCGCGGCTCGGCCGGCGCCGGTGTCCTCTACGCCGCCCCGCGCGACATCACCGAGGTCGAACGCCTACGCGCCCTGTGCGTCGGCAACGACGGCCACGCGGTCGTGCTGACCGCACCCCCGCCCGTCCGCGACATCCTCGACATGTGGGGCCCGGTCCCCGGCCTGGCCCTGATGCGCCGCATCAAGAACCAGTTCGACCCGGACCGCCGCTTCGCCCCCGGCCGCTTCGTAGGAGGCATCTGAATGGTCGACGCCACGTGGGGCACCGAGGAGCCGCCCCGGGATGTGCTCGGGCCGGTCGCGCACGACTCCGCTTTCGACGGGGATCATCCGCCGCGGGCCGAGCTGGTGTCCGATTGCGTTCACTGTGGGTTCTGTCTGCCGAGCTGCCCGACCTACGTGCTCTGGGGGGCCGAGGCCGATTCGCCGCGCGGGCGGATCTATCTGATGAACGAGGGGCTGAACGGGGAACCGCTCAGCGACTCGATGGTCGAGCACTTCGACCGGTGTCTCGGGTGCATGTCGTGCGTGACCGCGTGCCCGTCCGGGGTCCAGTACGACCGGCTCATCGAGGACACCCGGGCCCAGGTGGAACGACGGCACACCCGGTCGCCGCGAGATCGCGCGTTACGGTCGGCGATCTTCGCGGTCTTTCCGTACCGGCGTCGGCTCCGGCTGCTGCGGGCGCCACTGAAGGCGTACAGGTCGAGCGGTCTTGACCGGATTGTCGGCCCGCTGCTGGGCCGCCTCTCCCCCACCCTGGCCACCCTCGAGTCGCTGGCGCCGCGCGTGCGAAGGATCCCGCCCCCGCCGCGGCGCGTCCGGGCCCGGGGGCAGCGACGGGCCGTCGTGGGGATGCTGACCGGTTGTGTTCAGGGCGCATTCTTCCCGGAGGTCAACTCCGCGACCGTCCGCGTCCTGGCCGCGGAGGGCTGCGACGTGCTGATCCCGCCGTCGCAGGGGTGTTGCGGCGCGCTGAGCGTCCACAACGGCCGCAAGGCGGAGGCGCAGCGCTTCGCCCGCAAGCTGATCGACACGTTCGAGCGCACCGGCATGGACTACTTCGTGGTCAACGCGGCCGGCTGCGGGTCGTCGCTCAAGGAGTACGACGTCCTGCTGGCCGGCGACCCGGCGTACGCGTCCCGCGCCGCCTCCTTCACCGCGAAGGTCCGCGACCTGACCGAGCTGCTGCACGAGCTCGGCCCGGTCGCCGAGCGCCACCCGCTGCCGATCACGGTCGCCTACCACGACGCGTGCCATCTGGGTCACGCCCAGGGCGTACGCCATCAGCCGCGCACGCTGCTGAAGGGCATCCCCGGCCTCACGCTGCGGGAGATCGCCGACCCGGAGCTCTGCTGCGGCTCGGCCGGCATCTGGAACATCCTCAACCCCGTCCCGGCGGCCGAACTCGGCGACCGCAAGGCCGCCAACGTGCTCGCCACCGGGGCCGACCTGCTGGTCACGGCCAACCCGGGCTGCCTCATGCAGGTCGCCTCGGCCGTCCGCCGGCAGGGCGGCACGATCGCGCTGGCCCACACCGCCCAGGTGCTGGACGCCTCGATCCGCAACCTGCCTACTGATCGCGTTCTTTGACGCTGCGCTCGACGCAGAACTCGTTGCCCTCCGGGTCCTGCAGGGTCACCCAGCCGAGCCCGTCCGCGGCCCGGTGGTCCTCGTAGAGCTTGGCCCCGATCGAGATCAGCCGCTCGACCTCCTCGTCGCGGGTGCGCTCGTCCGGCATCCAGTCGATGTGCAGCCGGTTCTTGACCGACTTGGCCTCCGGCACCCGGATGAACAGCAGACTGGGCACCGGCTCGGGCGCCGCCAGCAGCACCTCGTCGTCGTCCGGCAGGTCCTCGTCCGACAGCGGCCACCCGGTGACCTCACTCCAGAACCGGGCCAGCTCGTACGGCGCCGAACTGTCAACAGTGATGTGTCGCAGGATCATGCCGCCAACCTATCGGAGCCCAGCCCCGCGACCGATGACGGCGCGGGGCTGGGACGGGGATCCTTTTCAGGGGGTGGTGTCGCCGCAGGTGCAGTTCGTCGGGCGGCCCGCGGGCTGCCAGAAGCGCCACAGGTGGGCCGCCGCCGGCGGGTTCGTCACCGGGGTGTTGTAGACCTTGAAGGTGCCGGCCGGGTAGGTGTTGTTGTGCGAGGCGCTGATGTTCTCACCGAGCACCAGGCTCTGGAACCGGAACTTGTACGGGTCGGTGTACTCGATGACGTTCCAGTTGTGCCCGTCCGGGATCGAGGTGCGGGCGGCCTTCTGCGCGGTGTAGACGCCGTGCGTGCCGGCGGCGAAGCCGGACGGCGTGCTCGCGTTGCTGCTCAGCTCCCAGACCGCGTTGTCGAAGTTCTGGTAGTTGACGAACGTGCGGTGCTCGTAGCCGTCGGCCGATCCCTTGTACCACCACTGCCCGGCGGTGGCCGGGTTGCAGGGGGCCAGGTAGACCTGGTTCGTGCCGCTGCCGCTGGGCGAGGTCTGGTTGTTGGCGCTCAGGCACCACATGTCGCCGTTGTCGTGGCCCGAGCCGCCGTCGTAGTAGTCGTTGACCAGCATGTACCAGCCGTTGGCGGGCTGGGCCGCCTGGGCCGGCGAGGCGGCCACGGTCAGGGACAGGGCCACCAGGACAGCCGCCCCCGCGGCGGACATCAGCCGTCGTACGTTGCGCAAGTCGATCTCCTCGAACGTGAAGGTCTCTCCACACTGGTCGAAAGATCGACGAAGATCGTCATCCATCAGGTGAACGTCAGATGATCAATCGAAGCGCTTCGCCCCCCGGCGCCGCCGGGGGGCGAAGTGGTCACTGGAGGGCGAAGCTCGGGTGCGGGGGCTGGTTGTAGGCGGTGTTCTGCCAGGCCAGGGCCTCGCGGTACTGGATGTCGTGCAGCAGGGTGACCACGCGGCGGTCGGTCGGGATCGGGGTTGAGTAGATCCGCAGGGCGGTGTTGTTCGAGGTGGGCCAGATGACCTCCTCGCGCCAGTCGCCGAGGATGTCGCCGGACAGGGACGGGGTGGACTTGGTGCCGTTGTTCGAGTGGACGCCGGAGGCGGTCAGCAGGCGGGTGTCGGCCGACGGGCCGTACTTGTCGATCTTCGTGGCGTCGAGCAGCTCGCGGGTGGCGTCGCCGTCCCACCAGATGACGAAGTTGGTGGAGCTGGGCTTGCGGGAGGCGACGACCGAGCCCGACGGGTTGCGCACGCCGTCGGCGGCCGACGACCAGGACTCGGCGCCGGCGCTGCCGGACCAGATGTCGGCCGAGACGCCGCGGCCGTTGTCGCCGTTGGCGGGGGTGCTCCACAGGATCTGACCGGTACGGGCGTCGGCCATCCACGACGACGGCTTGCTGGAGTCCTCGTCGACCTTGAAGACCTCGAGCCCGGACCGGGACGGGTTCAGGTCGCCCACGTGCAGGGCGTCGCCGTGGCCGAGGCCCGTGTTCCACAGCCGGGCGCCGTTGTCGTCGATGGCCAGGGAGCCGTAGACGATCTCGTCGCGGCCGTCGGCGTCGACGTCGGCCACCGACAGCTGGTGGTTGCCCTGCCCGGCGGTGCCGGGGTTGGTGGAGCTGTTGCTGTCGAACGTCCAGCGGCGGGTCAGCGTGCCGTTGCGGAAGTCCCAGGCCACCACGACCGTACGGGTGTAGTAGCCCCGGGCCATGATCAGGCTGGGGCGGGCGCCGTCCAGGTAGGCGGTGCCGGCCAGGAAGCGGTCGACCCGGTTGCCGTACGAGTCGCCCCAGGACGACACCGTGCCCCTCGGCGGCACGTAGTCCACGGTCGACAGGGCGGCGCCGTTCCGGCCGTCGAACATCGTCAGGTATTCGGGGCCGGTCAGCACGTACCCGCTGGAGTTGCGGTAGTCGGCGCTGCCGTTGCCGATGGTCTGCCCGGTGCCGGAGACCGTGGCGTCGGCCGTCTTCATGGCCACCTCGGCGTCGCCGTCACCGTCGTAGTCGTACACCTGGAACTGGGTGTAGTGGGCGCCAGCCCGGATGTTGCGGCCCAGGTTGATCCGCCACAGCCGGGTGCCGTCGAGGCGGTAGCCGTCGACGTAGACCGGGTCGGTCACGCCGGACTGGGAGTTGTCCTTGGCGTTCAGCGGCTCCCACTTGAGCACCAGGTCGAGCTTGCCGTCGCCGTCGAGGTCGCCGACGCTGGCGTCGTTGGCCGCGTAGAGCGAGCTGTTCGGGTTCTGGATGGGCACGTCCAGATAGCCGTTGGCGAAGGTCAGGCTCGGCCCTTCGGCCGCCTGCTCGGCGCCACTCACGACCGGGCGGATGCTGTACGAGGAGGAGGCGGCCGCCCCGGCGTCGAGGTAGTTCGTCGTCGCGGTGATCGGTGAGGCGTTGAGCTTCGTCGAGCCGCGGTAGAGGTTGAAGCCGATGCCGGCCGGGTCGGTGGCCAGCCATCGCCAGCTGACCAGGTTGCCGCTGCCGGAGCGGACGCTGATCAGGCCGCGGTCGAGCCGCTCGCGCTGCCGGCCGTCGGCGGCGTCGGCCCTGGTCGCGATCAGCACGATCGCGCCCGCGGTGACGACGGCCAAGACCGTCGCGATCCTTGCCCTGCTGGACACCGGAGTCCCCTCTCGCTAGTTTCGGGAGCGCTCCCAGATTGACCCTCATCAATGCGTGAGTCAAGCGCGGTCCCCGGAGGAAGACATGAAGCCACAAGTGACGGCCCTGGCCGCCCTGCTGCTCGCGACATCCGCGGTCGCCCTCGCCGCGCCCGCGCAAGCGGCCGCCGGGTGCCGGGTCGAGTACCAGACGACGAGCCAGTGGCCCGGCGGCTTCGGCGCCTCCGTGGCGGTCACCAACCTCGGCGACCCGGTGTCGGCCTGGACGCTGACGTTCGCCTTCCCGTCCGGGCAGACGGTCACCCAACTGTGGAACGGCTCGGTGACCCAGACCGGCGCCGATGTGACGGTCCGCAACGCGGCGTGGAACGGCGGCCTGGCCACCGGCGCCACCGCGTCGTTCGGCTTCAACGGCTCCGGCAGCGGCGCGGCGCCCACGGCGTTCACCCTGAACGGCACGGCCTGCAACGGCAGCACCACCCCGACCACGCCGCCGCCGACCACCCCGCCTGCCGGCGCCCCGGTCAAGATCATGGCGCTCGGCGACTCGATCACCGGCTCCCCCGGCTGCTGGCGGGCCCTGCTCTGGCAGAAGCTGCCGGCCGACAAGGTCGACTTCGTCGGCACCCTGCCCGGCCAGGGCTGCGGCTTCGCCTACGACGGCGAGAACGAGGGCCACGGCGGCTACCTCGCCACCAACGTCGCCGACCAGAACCTGCTCCCGGGCTGGCTCGCCGCCACCGACCCGGACGTCGTGCTCATGCACTTCGGCACCAACGACGTCTGGAACAACCGCTCCCCCGAAACCATCCTGGCCGCCTTCACCAAGCTGGTCGGGCAGATGCGGGCCCAGAACCCGGCCGTGAAGGTCCTGGTCGCGCAGATCATCCCGATGGCCGCGAGCAACTGCGCCGAGTGCGCCCAGCGCGTGGTCGACCTGAACGCCGCGATCCCGGCCTGGGCCGCCGGCCTCTCCACGACCGCCTCCCCCGTCACGGTCGTCGACCAGTGGACGGGATTCGCCACGTCCACCGACACCTACGACGGCGTCCACCCGAACGACACGGGCAACGTGAAGATCGCCAACCGCTGGTATCCGGCGCTGTCGGCAGCCATCGGATAGGGCGGCCCCACGGGACGGGCCGATTGCCGTAGCTTGTCGCGGTGATCGATACCGTTGTTCCCGCCTGGGATCCGCCGCCGCGCCGGCCGGGGCTCACGAAGGCGTACGCCGCCATGGCCCTGGCCCTGGTGACGACGATCGTCCTCGCCGTCGGCGGGCTGCTCGCCCTGAACGCCGCGGTCGAGGCGCACTACCCGAAGGTCGCCGACGCCTGCCCCACCTTCGACCCCGGCCCGGTCATGGCCCGGCTCGGCGTCTCCGAACCCGAGCTCGAGCCGTCCAAGGCGGCCCCTGTCTGCCGGTACCGCGTGGCCGTGGACGGCCAGACCTTCGGCGCCGGCCAGTTCAGCGTCACCCACCACGACAACGCGGCCGTGGCCGGCCTGTACTGGCAGGTCCAGGACACCGACGACGGGCGCATCGCCGACCTGGCCGGCATCGGGCGGGCCGCCCGGTTCGCCACCGAGCGGGAGGACTTCCGCGGCCTGCCCACCTGCGCCGCGTACCTCTATGTCCTCGACTCCAACGTCACCGTGCTCAACCAGATCACCGTCATCGACGACCTGCCGGCCCACCCCTGCCGCAACCTCGACGCGCTCAAGACCGCGCTGGTCGACAGCACCCGTACCACCCTGGCCAAGCTGGGCGACGCGTAGCGGCGCGTCACCTGCGAGGGGGGATTCACCGCCGCCCGCCGACCGGGCGGAGTGACCGACGGGGGAGACTTCGTCCTGATTGGCGTAGCTTCCGTCGCATGCTCATCAACGATCTGCGGCGGCTCACCCGGGGACACCGCCGATGGATCGCGGTGGCGGCCGGGCTCAGCCTGCTCGGCTCCGTGCTCGCCCTGGCCCAGCCGGTGCTGGCCGGGGCGGCCGTCGACGCGGCGACCGGCGGGCGGGTGCCGTGGCCGGTCTTCGCGGCCCTCGCCGGGCTCTTCGCGGCCCAGGCGGTGGCCCACGCGACTGCCCGCTACGTGCAGGCCTACACCGGGGAGAGCATGACCCGCGAGTTGCGCCTGGCGGTCATCCTGCGGCTCTTGCGCGTACGGATGCCGCTGCTCGACGAGGTGCGGACGGGTGACGTCATCGCCCGCGCCTGCGGGGACACGACCGTGGTCAAGACGCTGGTCGCGCAGAGCCTCGGCACCGGGGTGGCCGGGGTGGTCGCGCTGGTGGCGGTGGTGACGCTGCTGGCCTGGCTCGACCTGTCGCTGATGGTGCTGGTGGTCGTGCTGTTCGGCGTGTCGGTGACCTCGCTGCTGGCCGTGGTGCGCCGGTTGCGGGCCGCCTCGCGGACGGCGCAGACCGCGGAGGGGGCGCTCTCGGCCGACCTGGAACGGGCCCTCGGCGGGATGCGGACCGTGCGGGCCTGCCGGGCCGAGCCGGTCGAGGCGTCGCGGCTCAACGGGTCGGCCACCCGCGCCTACGACGCCAACCTGCGGATGGCGTCGCTGGCCGCGCTGAGCGGGCCGGCCAACGACCTCGCGGTCAGCGGCGCCTTCCTGACGGTGCTGCTCGTGGGCGCGACACGGGTGGCCGCGGGCGAGACATCACTGGGGCGGCTGGTGGCGTTCACCCTGGCCATGACCTACCTGTCGGCGCCCATCTACGAGATCTTCCAGGCGGTCGGGGCGGTCCAGCAGGGCTCGGGCGCGCTGCACCGCATCAACGAGGTGCTCGCCCTGCCGATCGAACGCGACCAGCACCGGGCCGTGGTCCCGATGCGCCGCCGGCCGCCGGTCCTCGAGTTCCGCGACGTCTGGTTCGGCTACGACCCGGCCCACCCGGTGCTGCGCGGCCTGCGCTTCACCGTGCCCGAACGCGGCCACGTCGCCCTGGTCGGCGCCTCCGGCGCGGGCAAGTCCACCATCTTCGCGCTGGCCGAACGCTTCTACGAGCCCGACCGCGGCACGGTGCTGCTGCGGGGGCGCGACGCCCGCTTCATTCCGTACGCCCGCCACCGCGCCACCATCGGCCTGGTCGAACAGGACTGCCCGTTGCTGGCCGGCACGCTGCGCGAGAATCTGCTCTACGGCGCCCGCCGCAGCGCCGACCTCGACCGCGTGCTCGCCATGACCGGCCTCACCGACGTCGTCGCGGCCCTGCCCAACGGTCTCGACACCCCGGTCGGCGAGCGGGGAGGCCGCCTCTCCGGCGGCCAGCGCCAGCGCGTGGCCATCGCCCGCTGCCTGCTCTCCCGCCCCGACCTGATCCTGCTCGACGAGCCCACCGCCCACCTCGACCCGGACAGCGAACACGCCCTCGCCACCACCATGCGCGAGGTGGCGAAGGTCTGCGCCCTGGTCGTGATCGCCCACCGCTTCTCCACCGTCCGCGCCGCCGACCACATCCTGGTCATCGACAACGGCACCGTCACCGCCCAAGGCAGTCATGAGCAGCTGATCCGCTCCAACGCCTACTACCGCCGCCTGGCCACCACCGCCCAGGCCGCGTGACCCGCTATCCGACCACTTCCGGGGCCGGAGCCAGGCCGTGCCGCAGGGAATCGGCGATGGCGTCGCGCCGGCGGCGGGCGGCCCGCCAGCCGACCACCTCGACCTCGGTGGTCTCGCCGGTGGCGGCGGTCGCGCGGACGATCCAGGGGCGGCGGAACAGCACCCGGGCCACCACCGAGGCGATCAGCAGGGCCAGCACGATCAGGCCGTCCAGGATGATCAGCAGCACCGGGAGCAGGACCCACCAGAACAGCACCGCCACCAGCACCAGCGCGAAGAGCGCGATCGCCAGGATCACGAGCTCGTCCGCCAGGCTTCCGCCGCCCCCGCTGCCGCCGATCTCGGAACTCACCTCGGCCCCGCCGCCCACCAGGTCGCCGGGCCCGATGTCCCGGCGGCGCTTGGCCTTCCACCCGCCGAACCGCCGGGCCAGGGCCCGCCACCGCGGCTCCCAGACGACCCGTACCCTCCAGCGCGCGCCACCCGGCGCGGTGACCTCAATGGTTCGCATCGATCCGCCCGGCCAGAAACCTCGGGGCCATCTCGCAGTAGCTGTCGGTGATCAGTTCGGTGAGCTCGGCCCAGTCGCTGTGCGGGCCGAGGACGGCGCAGGCGACGTTGTGTCCCCAGCCGGCGCGGAAGAACGGGAAGCCGGCCACGGTCAGGCCCAGCAGGTCCTCGACGGGCACGCGGAAAGTCATCACGGTCGGTGGCTCGCCGTCGGTCACGTACGGGGCGTAGAGCGGGTTCCGATCCGGGTCGGGCAGGTAGACGTGGGCGAACGTGCGCTTGCGGATCCGCCACCGGGTGCCGATCCAGGCGGGTTCCTCGTACGTCTCCGGCAGTCCCCGGCAGATGGGCCGGAGCCGGTCGAGGATCTCCGGCGGCACGTCTCCTGGTCCGGACATGGCCCGACAGTAACGGGTGCCCGCTACGCCGATTCCCCGGCGCCGCGCAGGATGGCGGTCAGCGGCTGGGCCGCGCTGAACGAGACGCTCAGCAGGCCGGCCCGGGTGCGCACCTGGTAGCGGGTGCGGCCGCGTTTCTCGACCGTGCCCGTCAGGCCCGCGTACTTGCCCGTGCCGGTCAGCCGGACCCGGTCGCCCACCGCCACCACCTGCGGCGCCGGCTCGGGGCGGCGGTCACGCAGGCGGGCCAGCTCGGCGTCGTACCGCGGATCCATCGCCACCGGGGCGCCCCGGTAGGTCCAGGTGTAGAGAGCGGCCACGGTGAAACGCGGCGAACACTCCGGGCACGAGCGGACCCGGATCGGCCGGCGGTGCGCCGTCGTCCGGTGCCCGGCCGGGCAGACGCCCACCCAGTCGCCGTCAACCTGCGGCGCGTCCGCCGGCAGACAACGCCCACCGGTGTATCCGATACGCCGGGCGATCCGCCGCCACTTCTGGTCGTGGCCGTGCCCCGACCCGGCCAGCGCGTGCGCGATCTCGTGCAGCATCGTCTCGGTGACCTGCTCCGGCGAGTACAGCTTGACCAGCGGCCGGGACAGGGTGATCTCGCGCTTGTCCGAGCGGCAGGCCCCGGCCCGCGTCTTGGCGTTGTCGAACGACAGCGTCCAGCCGGTCAGCCGGTGCCGGGCCATCAGGGTCGTCGCGAGTTCCCGCGCTTGCGTGAGGTCCAAACCCCGTAACTCCTTCGGCCCGAAGATCCCCCGCCGATGGTGCCACGCCCGAGCCCACCGGACGGCGTGCCACTCGTCACGTCGAGCCCCCACCTCATCGCCAGGCCAGGCCGAGCAGGGCGAGGCCGGCGCGACGGCTGGTCGCCCCGGTCAGGGCCATCAGCCGATCCAGGACCGACGGCCACGACCAGCCGAGAGACGCGGCGCGATGGAGGCGGAAGGCGGCGATCGGGTCGGGGTGGTACGACCAGGGGCGGTCGGAGAAGTACGGCCCGAGCGCGGTGAACATCTCGGCGGCCGCCGCGCGCTCCCCGGCCATCGCGAAGGCCATGGCGAACGTGTTGACCACCTCGACCCAGCCGATGGTGCGCTCGAACGCGGGGTGCAGCACCGAGCGCTGGGCGGCGATGGTCAAACCCTCACGAACCCCTGGCGAGCTCAGGTAGTACTTGCTGCCAGACTCCAGCCAGTATTCGAGGTGCGCCTCGGCGAGCAGCACCGCGTTCGGGGTGCCCTCGGGCGCGTCGAACATCGCCTCACGGGCGAAGCCGAAGGCACGCTCCCAGCTCCCGCCCCATTTCGGGCAGAGCTGCTGCAGCATGTGCCGCTGCCCGGGCAGATGGTGCGGATCGATCTCGGCCAGCTTCGCGTACCGGTACTGCGACACGGCAGGCCCCAGCTCGAGCCCGCGAGCGGTCACCAGGGAGGCGGTCCACAGGGCCGGATCGCTTTCGTCGGCCCCCAGGCCCGCGACGACGGTCTTCTCCGCTACATCCAGCGCCGCGTGAAAGCGAGCGAACCGGCGGCGGCTGACGTCACCCGCCTGGGCGTGCGTACGGATCCGCCAGGCCACCTCGACCTGCCGAAACGCGAGCAGCGCGGCCGCCGTGGTATCCGTTGGCCGCTCCGCGACCACCCGCCCGAGGAGCTTCTCGGTCCCCCGCTGCCCGTCGACCATCCGCATCAAGGCCGAACGCTCCGCCCTCCCGGCCCCGTCGAGGACCGCCCGGCCGGCCGCCCAGTCCCCGCCCCGCAACGCCACCCGCAGGGCGGCGGCCTCCGGGTAGGCCGCGCCGGCCCCCGCCCGCACCCTCAGTCGATCAACCACGGCCGCAGCATAGATGATCTTGCGCATGGAATGCGGCCGTGCCGAAACTCGAAGAGGAGCTTGAGCCTCGGCGGTCGGCCCCGGGTGGGCGACATCAGACTTCCGCGCGCCAGGAGTGCTGGGGCTCGTAGCCGAGGAGCCGGCGGGCCTTCTCGATGGACAGCAACGTCTCGTTCCCGCTGACCTCGCGGGTCAGCGGCAGCTCCGGGTAGTACTCGGCCACCAGCTCGGCCGTGGGGCGGCTCATCACCGTGTCGGCGTTGGCGATGATGAAGACCTCCACGCCCCGCTGGTCGTAGGTGAGGGCTCGGCGTACCGCCTGGGCGCCGTCCCGCGCGTCGATGTAGCCCCACAGGTTCCAGATGCGGGAGCGGGGGTCGGCGTCGAAGGACGGGAACGCGGCGTAGTCGGCGGGCTCCATGACGTTGGAGAAGCGCAGGCCGATCGCGGTGAGCTCGGGGTTCCAGCGGCAGAACTGGGCGGCCATCTGCTCTTCCAAGTGCTTGCTGAGGCTGTACGAGCTTTCGGGGCGGGCCGGGTATTCCTCGTCCACCGGGAGGTACGGGGGCGGGGTGTCGAACGGCAGCCCGAGGAGAGTCTCGCTCGAAGCCCAGACCACGCGGTCGATGCCGGCGGCGCGGGCCGCCGCGAAGACGTTGTAGCTGGCGGTGATGTTGTTGTGGAAGGTGACCGCGTTCGGGACCAGCCCGGGAGCGGGGATGGCGGCCAGGTGCACCACGGCGTCGACGCCGCTGTAGCGGTCGTCGATCATGGTCAGGGCCTGGGCGACCTGGCCGTAGTCGGTGAGTTCGACGCGGGTGAACGAGGCCGCGCTCGGCCCCGGGGGCGCGGCCCGGTCGAGGTTGACCACCTCGTAGTCGTGGTCGAGCAGGTCCTGGACGACGGCGCGGCCTAGTTTTCCGCTGCCGCCGGTCACGGCGATGCGAGGCATGTCGCTCCTCGGTTGTGGTGGATACGGTGGTGATATTGCCACCGCCGGTCGTTCTAACCTGGCCGCGGGTCGGTGAGTGGAGGGCGTGATGGCGCGCATCGTGCTGGTCGGTGACGTGGGCGGCTTCCCGGATGAGCTGGAGCGGGCCACCGGGGACGCCGAGGCCGTCGTCGTGCAGGTCGGCGACCTGGTCGACCGGGGGCCGGACAGCTCCGGGGTGCTCGAGGTGGTGCGCCGGCGGCTCGAGCGTGATCCGCGCCGGTGGGTGCAGCTGATCGGCAACCACGAGTGGCAATATCTGGGCGGCGAGGCGTTCTGGCCGGAGCGGCTGCCCGACACCGACGCCGAGCTGCTGCGTCTCTGGTGGCTCAAGGAGTCGATCCGCGTGGCTGCGGCGGTGCGGGCCGCCGACGGCGAGGAGTTCCTGGTCACGCACGCCGGGCTGGGCGTCGGGGCGTGGCGCCGGCTGGGCGGGCCGGTCACGGCCGCGACGGCGGCCGACCTGCTCAACACCAGGCCCGATGAGATCATCGGCAGCTATCAGGGACCGCTGTGGGCTTCCGCCGGCTCCGAGGTGTACGAGTCGTGGCTGCGCGACGGCCCGCCGATGCCGTTCTCGCAGATCCACGGCCACGACACGATCGTCGATTTCGCCCGCCGCGAGTGGCGCTGCGGCGAACGCCTGCGCCTCCGCTCGACGGCGGACTGGACGGCCCGCCACACGGTGACCCGGGCCAGCGGCGGCCGCTTCATCGGCATCGACCCCAAACACGGCCGCACCGGCGCCCCCACCTGGTCCCCCCTCATCCTGGACGACGCCACCCTCCTCACGTGAGTCCTACGGAAGCGAGGGAAAGCCGGCCAGCAACTGCTACAGGTGGATGACCTGGCGTGGGATGAACTCGGCGATGGTCAGCCCGACCACATCGGTGGCCGCGCCGAGGCGGTGCGGCGGTGCGGCGGTGCGGCGGTGCGACCGGGGGCGGTAGGGGTTGGGTTTCGAGCGCAACCACTCGCGCAGGTCGCCCGGGTGGGGTGAGCGTTCTGGGCGCGCAGCGCCCTGCTCGCCCCGGCCGGGCCCTCGACGGGAGTGACGGTTCGTACCCCCCTCCAACCACCCCACCGCTGCCCTTGACAGGACTAAAGGCTGCCTCCCGGCTACGACACTTTCTTGATCTTCGCCGCGTCCTCACCGATCGCCCTCGGCCCCACGAATTGAAGGGGGCACTCTGCGCGATCGGGGGAACCGGGGAAGAGTGGTCAGCGGACGGCCAGTTCGCCCAGTTCGGACCAGTCGGATTGGTCCACGTTCTGGCTGATGATCTTCGGGGTGGCCGAAAGGTAGGGCGGGAGGTCCTGTTGGGCCTGCTTGAAGTGGGCGGAGCCGACGTGGGCGGCGCCGGCGTCGCCGTCGCGGAAGGCTTCGACGAGGACGTACTCGGTGGGGTCGTCTAGGCTGCGGGACCAGTCGAACCAGAGGCAGCCGGGCTCGGAGCGGGTGGCCTGGGTGAACGGCCGGCAGATCTCCGGCCAGTTGTCGGCGTGCTCGGGCTTGATCGGGAACTTGGCGGTGATGAAGATCATCGGACGGTCCTTTCGCGCGATCAGCTAGTGGTCTTCCCTCATCCTGGCCTCCGACGCAGGCTGAGGGCATGAAGGGCGCCGGGGTGTTGCAGTCGGTCGAACGGGCCATGCGGGTGCTTGATCACTTTGCGGCGGCGGGTGGGCCGGTGACGGCGAAGGAGCTGTCCCAGGCGCTCGGCCTCACCCTGCCGACGACGTATCACCTGCTCACGACGCTGGTCGGGGGTGGCTATCTGGTGCACCTGGCCGACCAGCGGGCGTATGCGCTGGGGCACCGGGTCGACGATCTCGCGCGCGGGCTGCACCGGCAGATCGCCGTGCCGCCCGAGGTGCGCCGGGTGGCGTCGGTGGTGCACCGGGAGGCGCGGGCGGCGGCGTACTACGCGGCGCTGCGGGAGGACGAGATGATCGTGGCGCACGTCGTCGAGTGCCCGGAGCATCCGCGGATCAATCCGCTCGGGGTCGGGTTTCACCAGGTGCCGCATGCGACCGCCTTCGGGAAGTTGATGCTGGCCAGCCTGCCCGATCGGGGCCGGGCGCTCAGCGAGTTACCGGAGGTGACGGCCGCTACCGTCACCGATCCGGCGTTGCTGCAACGCCAGTTACGGCAGGTGACCGGCACCGGCCTGGCCATCGAGGTGGACGAGTTCCAGGCCGGGCTCAGCTGCATGGCCGCCCCGGTCACCGACGCCGCCGGCCGGTTCGTGGGCGCTGTGGCCATCTCGATGCCGACCCACCGGCTGCGTACGGACCGCTGGTCGGTGGAGCGGGCCGTACGGTTGGGGGCCGTGCGCGCCACCCGGGCCGTGGCGCTGGCCGAGCGGGTCAAGCGGGCACCTTGAGGTCGTAGAGGCGCGCCGCGTTCAGTCCCAGGATCTTCTCCTTCGCCGTCGGGGTCAGCAGGCCGTACTCGCTTTGCAGGTCGTCCGGGATCTGGAAGTCGGCGAATTTCTCGATGAGCCATTTCGGTTGCCACGTCGCATAGTCGCTGCCGAACAGAATGCGGTCCTCGCCGAGCCAGTACAGCAGCTCGCCGATGATCCGGGCGAAATAGCGGGGACGGCTGTGCAGGAACGGCATCGCCATGGCCAGGCCGCCGTACACATTGGGCTCCTGCGTGGCGATCCAGCAGAAGTCCTCCAGCCGCGGCAGGCCCACGTGCTCGACGATGAACCGCAGCCCGGGAAACGCCGTCGCCGCGTCGTCCACGTCGGCCACGTCGAAGGCGTCCCGGTTCATCGGATAGACCGTCGGGCCCTTGTGCACGTGAATGTTGCGGATGCCGCTCGGCCGTCGAACCGTTCTGGGCGGTGGTGGTGAAACCATTGACGAACCAGTCCGAGAGGTAGGTGGACTGAAGGATCGCCACGTCGGCGTGCCCCACCTCGAACAGGTCGTGGATGAGCCGCTGCTCGCCGAAGCGCTCGAACTCCTCCAACGGCCAGCGGTACTCCTCCGGCGACAGGTTCGCGTGGAAGTCGTACAGGCACTTGATGTGGCCCTCGCCGTACCGGTTGACCTGATTGGCCGGGCTGCCGTCCCAGAACCGGGCGTGCCCGTCGACGACGAAGTAGCCCCGGTACATCAGGGGACCAGGATCCCGCGTCCCTGCAGCCGCCCCGCCTCGAGGTCGTCCATGGCCTCGTTCACCGACGCCAGCGGGTACTGCCTGGTGTGCAGCGTGACCCGGCCCTGCGCGGCGAGCGTCATCAGCTCGTCCAGGTCGGTGTAGGAGCCGACCAGGTTGCCGATGATGTTGCGCTCGGTGGAGATCAGGTCGATGGTCGCGATGTCGATCTTCCCGCCGTACCCGATGACGAAGTAGCTGCCGGCCCGGCGGGTGATGGCCAGGCCCTCGCGCTCGGCCCCCTGCTCCCCCACGAAGTCGAGCACGACGTGGGCCGAATCGGTCAGGTCCTGCCCGGTCGCGACGACCTCGTGCGCGCCCAGCTCGGTGGCCAGCGCGCGGGCCTTCTCGTTCGGGTCGACCACGACGATCCGGGCCGCGGTCATGGCGACCAGGCACTGGATGCCGATGTGGCCGAGGCCGCCGGCCCCGATCACCACGCAGGTGGCGCCGGGGTGCAGCAGGGGCACGGCCTTGCGTACGGCGTGATAGGCCGTCAGGCCGGCGTCGGCGAGCGCGGCCACCGCGGCCGGCTCGAGCCCGCCGGCCAGCTTGACCACCGAGCGCGCACTGGTCAGCAGCAGCTCGGCCATGCCGCCGTCGGCGTCGATGCCGGGGAACCGCGAGTTCTCGCAGTGCACGTCGTCGCCGCGCCGGCACGGCCCGCACAGCCCGCAGGTCACCAGCGGGTGCAGGATCACCGCGTCGCCCGGGGCCACGTTGCTCACCGCCGAGCCGACCTCGCGGACCCAGCCCGCGTTCTCGTGGCCGATCACGTACGGCAGCTGGACGCCCGACTTCTCCGCCCACTGCCCCTCGACGATGTGCAGGTCGGTGCGGCACAATCCCGCCGCGCCGACCTGCACGAGCACATCAAACGGCCCTGTCACCTTCGGTTCGGGCACGTCGTCCACCGACGGCCGTTTCCCGTACGCGTGCACCCGCACAGCCTTCATCCCCAGTCGCCTCCTTGAGCTCGTGGAGGGACTGTGCGCCGTGCCCGCGTCAGTGCGTAAGCTCCGGTTCAGATGGTGACAACGGCTTGGGCTCCGTCTCCTCCTTGTGGGCGAGCTTGGACGGCCACCACATGTGCCGGCCGACGTCCAGGTTGAGCGCGGTCACCAGCACCGACCGGACGATCAACGTGTCGAGCAGGACGCCGAAGGCGACCGTGAAGCCGATCTGCACGAAGGCGACGAGCGGCAGGCTGGCCAGCGCGGCGAACGTGCCGGCGAGCACGATGCCGGCCGAGGTGATCACGCCGCCGGTGGCGGCCAGCCCGATCAGCGCGCCGCGGCGGGTGCCGTGCTGCTGGGCCTCCTCCCGGACCCGGGTCATCAGGAAGATGTTGTAGTCGATGCCCAGCGCGACCAGGAACACGAAGACGAACAGCGGGAACGACGTGTCCTCGGCCGGGAAGTCGAAGAGGTAGCGGAACACCAGCACGCTCACCCCGAGCGCCGCCGCGAACGACAACACCACCGTGCCGATCAGGATCAGCGGCGCCACGATCGCCCGCAGCAGCAAGGCCAGGATGATCAGCACCACCAGCAGCACGAGCGGGATGATCAGCCGGTTGTCGTGGGTGTTGGCGTTGTTGATGTCGAGCAGGGCGGCCGACGTGCCGCCGACCTTGGCGTCCGCCCCCGGCACGGCGTGCACCGCGTCGCGGACGTCCACGACGGTCTGCTGGGCCGCCTTGCTGTCGGGCGAGGCCTCGAGCGTGCCGTCGATCAGCGCCTTGCCGTCCTTGACGACCGGATCGGCCACCTCGGTGATGCCCGCGACGCCCTGGAAGGCGGTCTTGACCTCGGCCGCCGCGCCGGCGTTGGCGATCACCGTGACCGGCTGACCGCCACCGGCCGGGAAGTGCGCGGCCAGGACCTCCTCGGCCTTCACCGACGGCTTGTCGCTGGTGAACTGCTCGGCCGAGGTCAGGCCGACCGCGTTGAGCTGCAACAGGCCCAGGGCCATGGCGCCCAGGGCCAGGGCGGTGGCGATCCAGACCGTACGCGGGCGCCGCGCCATCCGGTTGCCGATCCGCGCCCAGAAGCCGGTCGCCGTCGGCTCGGCCGTGCCGAACTTGGGCTTGACCGGCCAGAACAGCCAGCGCCCGCAGATCACGAGCATGGCCGGCAGCAGCGTGACCATCGCGGCCAGGCCGACCACGACACCCAGGGCGGCCACCGGGCCCAGGCCGCTGGTGGAGTTCAGCTCGGCCAGGGTCAGGATCGACATGCCGATGGCCACGGTGGCGGCGCTGGCGATGATCGCCGGGCCGGCCCGGTGCAGGGCCAGCTGCATCGCCTCGTGCCGGTCCTCGTGGCGTCTCAGTTCCTCGCGATATCGGGCCACCAGCAGCAGCGCGTAGTCGGTGCTCGCGCCGAAGACGAGCACGGTCAGAATGCCGGCGCTCTGCGCGTTCACCACCAGGTCGGCGTACTTGGCGAGCAGATAGATCACGGCCTGGGCGGCCATCAGGGCGACGCCGGCGCTGATGATCGGGAAGAGCCAGAGGACCGGGCTCCGGTAGGTGATCAACAGGATGATCGCCACGACGATCAGGGTGGTGTAGAGCAGCGTGCCGTCGATGCCGGCGAAGGCGTCAGCCGAATCGGCCGCGTTGGCCACCGGGCCGGCGAGGTAGACGGTCGCGCTGCCCTCGGCGATCTGCCGGATCTGCTCGGCGGTGTCGGGCAGCGCCTCCCAGCCATCGTCGGTGATCTTGATCGGGACGATGGTCTGGATGGCCTGCTTGTCCTGCGACGGGATCGGCCCGATGATCTCGCCGGTCACGCCCGGGACGGCCTTCAGCTCGGCCACGTCGGCCTGCGCCTTGGTCAGATCGGCCGGCGTGACGCCGCCGGGCCGCTCGTAGATGACGATCGCGGGCGCGATGTCATCCGGCTGGAACGCCCGGCTCTCGTCGATGACCTGCGTGGACTCGGCCCCGCCGGGCAGCCAGGCCGAGTTGTCGTTCTTCTCGACGCTGCCGAGCTTGCCCGCCAGCGGCGCGGTCAGGACCAGAATCACGATCCACAGGGCCAGCACGATCCACTTGGAACGACGGCCGCAGATAAATCTCCCCATGATGAATTCCCCCCGGCGGGCAGCGTATGCCCGTAGGTGTCGCGCCCGCAGCCCCCCGGAGGCGTACCTCAGGGTTATCTCAGGGGAGATCCACTCCCGACGATGGCAGGGCATAATCCTTCGGGTGACGAACTGGGAATACGCACGGCTCGAATACCGTGCCGCGGGCACGCTCGGCGCCGACCGTTTCATGGACTGGACAGCGACCTTCCACCACCCCGGCGGCACCCTGCGCTGGGGCACCGACGAGCGCTACGACGACCTGCGCCACCTCAACCGGGCCGGGGCCGCCGGCTGGCAGGCGTACGACCGGGCCGCGATGCACGTGCACAACGAGCCGCACCGGTTGAGCAGTGTCACGTACTCCATGCGCCGCCCCGTGCCCTAGATTCGGTAGGCGTGAGCAAGGAAACCGGACGCAAGCTGATCGCCTCGAACAAGAAGGCCCGGCACGACTACGCCATCCTCAAGACGTACGAGGCGGGCCTCGTGCTGGCCGGCACCGAGGTCAAGTCGCTGCGCGAGGGCCGCGCCTCGCTGGTCGACGCGTTCGCCGGCGAGCACAACGGCGAGCTCATGCTCTACGGCCTGCACATCGCCGAGTACGGGTACGGCAGCTGGACCAACCACACCCCGCGCCGTACCCGCAAGCTCCTGCTGCACAAGTCCGAGATCGTCAAGATCCTGTCCCAGCTGCAGGACGGTAACGGGCTCACCCTGGTGCCCCTCTCGCTCTACTTCAACGAGGGCTGGGCCAAGGTCGAGCTGGGCCTGGCCCGCGGCCTCAAGTCCTACGACAAACGCCAGGTCCTCGCCAAACGCGACGCCGAGAAGGAGATCGCCCGCGAGATGGGCCGCCGCCTGAAGGGCAACACCCGCCGCCGCCTTCGCTGAAGAGAGTCAGTGGACCAGCCGGTGCAGTGCCCAGCGGGCGGCGGGTAGGTAGAGCAGCACGGCCGGGGCGGGGCCTTCGAGGGCCAGGACCGTGCGGGTGCCGAGGGGAACGGCCTCGACGGTGTGACAGAGGTGAAGGTGGATGCCGAGGGCCGTGGCGGTCCACGACCATCTCCGTACGGCAGTGTCCGGCTCGACCGACCCGATCCGGAACGTCACGGGGAAGCCGCCCGGGCCGTGGAGGGTGCCGTGGGTGCCGGGCTGCAACAACGGCGCCTCGTAGTCGACCGAGCGGATCTGCGGTGACCACTCGGGCCAGCGCGCCGGGCGGATGTAACGGTCCCAGACGTCGTCGGGCGGGCGGGGCCCGGCCGCTTCCAGCGTTCGGCGCAGAGTCATGGTGTCATCCTGGGTTCTGATATTTTCGGCCGCACGTCTCACGAGCCCAGCTGAGCACCACATATAGGGAAATATCGTACTCATGGTTACATTCGGTCTGGACACCTTCGGCGACGTCACCGCCGACAGCCACGGCAAGCGCCTTCCGTACGCGGAAGTGATCCGCAATGTCGTCGAGCAAGCGGTGCTGGCGGAGAAGGTCGGCGTCGACGCCTTCGGGCTCGGGGAGCACCACCGCGACGACTTCGCGGTCTCGGCGCCGGAGATCGTGCTGGCCGCCATCGCCTCGCGCACCTCGACGATCAAGCTGGGGACCGCGGTCACCGTGCTGAGCTCGGACGATCCCGTACGCGTCTTCGAGCGCTTCGCCACCCTCGACGCGGTGTCGAACGGGCGGGCCGAGATCATCCTGGGCCGGGGGTCCTTCACCGAGTCGTTCCCGCTGTTCGGCTTCGACCTGCACGACTACGAGAAACTCTTCGAGGAGAAGGCCGAGCTGATGGCCGAACTCCTCAAGGAGGGCCCGGTCACCTGGTCCGGCACGGTCCGCCCGCCCCTGACCGACCAGCAGGTCTACCCCAAGACCCAGTCCGGCCGCATCCCCACCTGGATCGGCGTCGGCGGCAGCCCCGAATCGGTCGTCCGCGCGGCCCGCCTCGGCCTGCCCCTCACCCTCGCCATCATCGGCGGCGAGCCCGTCCGCTTCGCCCCGTACGTCGAGCTCTACCACCACGCGCTGGGCGAATTCGGTCAGCAGGAGCAGCCGGTGGCCGCCCACTGCCCCGGCTTCGTCGCCGACACCGACGAGGAGGCCATCGACACCCTGTGGCCCCACGCCCGCACGATGCTCAACCGCATCGGCCGCGAGCGGGGCTGGCCGCCCATGGCCCGCGACCGCTTCGAACACGACGTCAAACAGGGCGCCTGGCACGCCGGCTCCCCCGAGACGGTCGCCCAGAAGATCGCCCGTACGGTCAAGGAGCTGGGCATTCAGCGCTTCGACCTCAAGTACTCGGCCGGCACGCTGCCCCACGAGCAGATGATGCGGTCGATCGAGCTGTACGGCACCCAGGTCATCCCGCGCGTCAAGGAGCTCCTGGCTTAGCGGCGAGGCTGCTGCTTGGTCACGGAGGCCGGCATCCGGATGATGGCGGTGTCGGCCTCCGTACGCGCCACGCAGTGGAAGCCGTCCGGGGTCTCCGGGTCGTAGAGCACGACGGCGTCCGCGGCGGCCAGGTTGCGGTCGAGTTGATCATGACCGTAGGCGACAGCTGCCAAGATCCGCAACGACCCCGGGGGCGTCGATAAGGTCGGCCCATGGTGGATTGGGTGCGACTTGAGTTGGACGTGGGGAAGTTCGAAGACGCTGACTTCGAGCCGTACGTGGAGCGGGCAGAGGCTTCGGGCACCAGATTGACGACGATGGCCGAGCTGGGTGACACGGCTGAACATCGGCGCATGCTCTACGACCTCAACAAGACGTGCTCGGCCGACATCCCGGACCGGGGGACGTTCTACACCTATGACGAATACATCGCGGAGCGGATCGACGTGGCCACCTTCGACCCGCGCGGCGTTGCCATCGCCATCCGGGACGGCGCCTGGATCGGGATGTCCACGACCTCTTCGCACCCGGACAAGGGGTTCGGGTTCTCCGAGATGACCGGCGTGCTGGCGGCTCGGGTTCGTCGATTTGGCTTCCTAGTAGCGGAATTTGTGTTGAGAGCTGCGCCGGTTCACCCGGGCCGGTAGTTCGTTGGGGTTGTCGCCATGGCGCAGCTGCTCGGTCGGCTCATGGCTCCGGGGGAAATCCCGCATCGTGACGACGAAGCCCTGGACCAGGCGGTCCTCGCGGAGGTCGCGGTAGGTGGCTTCGACCAGCACCTGGCTTTTGTCGGCGCGCAGCAGGGAGCAGAAGACCACGCCGTCGCCGGTGCCGCGGAAGGCCTGGCGCAGCTGGCCGCGGTCGTCGGGGTGGGCCAGGTCGTCCAGGGTGGCCAGTGGGGGGAGGTCTTCGGCGCCGAGCAGTTCGCGCAGGGAGGGGCTGGCGTAGCGGATGCGCAGGTCCTCGTCGATCACCACCGTGATGTCGGCGCTGTTGCTGATCACCGCGCGCAGGTAGAGGTCGCTGTCGCGGCGGCCGACCGCTTCGACCAGGGAGATGCGGTCCAGGGCGAGCGCCGCCTGACCGGCCAGCACCTCGAGGGTGTCGCGGGTGGCGGTGAGGGTGTCGCGGCGGCCCACCAGGATCAGGGCGCCGCCGTGGGGGCGGGCCACCGCGAGCGGTTCCAGCCACAGCGGGCAGACCAGGGTGGCGTCGTCGCCGGTCGCGTCGCCGGTCCACCAGCTGCGGGCGGAGGGGCCGGGCGGGGCTTCGAGGGTGAGCCGGCGGTCGTCGAGGACGAACTCGGTGCGGCGGATGGCGTCCGAGGGCATGAGCTCGGCGATCGCGGCCCGGACGGCCTCGTCCACGGCGTCGGGGCCGGTGGCGGCGACCAGGGCGGCGCTGGCCTGGCGCAGGCCGCGCTCCCGGGTCAGGGCCTGGCGGTTCAGGGTGACCGAGTCGGTCAGCCGGGTGATGGTCAGCAGGAGGGTGATGGCGCCGGCCACGGCGATCACCACGCCGTCGCCGACCGTGCCGGTGACCGCCTCGATCAGCAGGACGACCGGCGGGGTGGCGACGGAGAGGCCGAGCAGCGCCGCCCAGTGCCCACGCCACGGGCTCGGCCGGGGCACCGCGGGCTCGGTGAGCCGGGACATCGAGGGGTGCAGCGCGGCGGCGCCCCAGGCCAGATAGAGCACCACGAAGCCGGTCTCGCTGAGCCGGCCCGGCCACAGTGGCTGCACGATGTCGCTGACCAGCACGCCGGCCGCGCCGATGACCAGCAGCACGGCCGAGACGTTGCGGCCCACGGCGACCAGCAGGCGGGCGACGACCGCGAGCAGGAGCAGGGCGCCGAGGACGTACGATCCGGAGACGTCCCCGATCCGGCTGGCGTCGCCGACGGCGAACACCCAGACCACCAGCAGGGCCGAGCAGGCCAGGGCGAGCAGGTCGATGAGCCGGGCCCGGTCGACGAGGATGGCGCCGATGCGGGTCAGCTGCAACAGTCCGCAGGCGACGAACACGAACATGGCGTAGAAGAAGACGTCGGCCACGGCGGGCCGGTCCAATGCGGTCAGTACGTCGCCGGCGGTGCTCGCCACGATGGCGCCGGCGAGCAGCAGCCAGGGTCCGATCCGGGCCGGCCGGTGCCGACGGACCCCGTAGACGATGGCGGCCGCGCTGCCGATTCCCAGCACGGCCCATTCGATGGCCCTCAACACGCCTTACTAGTACCAGTGGGGTCGCGACGTGTCCATGCGCCCCGGGCGGCGATGGCTGTCAGCCGTGTGACGACGGCACGGCGGCGGGTGGCGGCCAAGGTGGTCAACCCCCAGCCCGAGGCCAGGGCGACGGCCCGGCCGCCCCGCGGGCTGCGGAGAGCGGCCCAGGCGAGGGCGGCGGCGGCCAGGGGCAGCACGGCGGTCGCGCGCGGGGAGTCGCGGTCGGAGCGGGCCGCGACGACGTTGATCACGCTGGCCAGGGTGGTCCAGCCCGGGAGCAGGCCGGTGCTGACGGGGACGAGGGCGGTCAGGCGAGAGGCCGGCGGTGGTGCCGCTTGGAGGCGTACGTGGGCAGTGGCGGCCAAGGCGGCGGCCGCCGGCAGCAGGTAGGGCGTCAAGGCGAACCGGCCCGACTGCGCGGCCAGCGACCAGGCGGAGTTGACCGCCTAGGCGCCGGCGAAGTGCCAGCCCGCCCCGACATCGCGTGGGCTGTGCACCATCTGGCGGCCGCGGTGGCCGAGCTCGACGCGGCCACGGCTCGGCGCATGGGGGTGAGCGCGGGCGACTTCCTCGCCCTCAAGCATCTGATGGTGGCCGGCGCCTCACTGGGCCCGGTGGAGCTCGGTCTCACCTCGGGGGCGGCCACGGGCCTGGCCGACCGGCTCGAGCGGGACGGATGGATCCGGCGCGGGCCCCACCCGGCCGACCGCCGGCGCCAGGTGCTGACAGTGACGGTCAAGATCCAGGAGACCGTGCTGTACGCGTTGAGGCCGCTGGCCGACGACATCGGGCGGGCCACCGCGAGCCTCTCCCCGGGCAGCGCGCCTGATGGCCGAGACTCTGCGCACCCTGGCCGGCGTGCACCGCGGGGCGGCGCGGTCGAGGTGAAAGGCCGGGACCGGCGAATCCGCCGGCCCCGGGCCTGACTACTGGTCTTCGTCGTCG
The DNA here is from genome assembly GCF_040675435.1 of Actinoplanes sp. NPDC049598. NCBI lineage: Bacteria > Bacillati > Actinomycetota > Actinomycetes > Micromonosporales > Micromonosporaceae > Actinoplanes > Actinoplanes sp. NPDC049598. The sequence continues at coordinate 54,957 of NZ_JBFAOX010000002.1, forward strand.
TTCGAGGCGGCCTTGGCGACGCCGACGCCGTGGGCGGTGCAGAGCTTGGCGTAGGCGCCCTTGCACAGGTCGTTCTTCTTGACGAAGCCGGCCGCGACCACGTCGTTGACGTTCGCGATGGTGATCGCCTGCGGCGTGATCTTCTGGAACGGGATGTAGGCGCCGGACTCCGGGTCCTTGAGCTTGTCCTTGACGCTCGGCGTCTGGCCCTTGAACAGCGAGATCGCGATGTTGGCGGCGCTGAAGGCCTCCTGCTCGAGCGGCTTGTAGATGGTGACGCACTGGTCACCGCGGAGGATCGCCTGCAGGCCCTCGAGGGTCGCGTCCTGGCCGGTCACCGGGACCTTGCCGTTCAGCTTGCGCTTCTTGAGCACCTTGATGACCGCGCCGGCGATGCCGTCGTTGGCCGAGAGCACGCCCTTGATGTCCGGCGCCTGGTCGAGCATCTGGGTGAAGATCTTCTCGGCCTGCTTGGGGTCCCACTCGGGAACCCACTGGTCCGGGCCCTTCTTGGCCGTCGCGTTGTCGTAGCGCTCCTGCAGCACCGAGTCGTAGCCGTCCTTGAACAGGGTGGCGTTGTTGTCCGACCGGGAGCCGTTGAGCTCGGCGATGACCGGGTTGCTCACACCCTTCGCCGTCAGGCAGGTGCCCAGGGCGTACGCCTGCTTCTTGCCGACGTCCTCGTTGTCGAAGCTGACGTAGTAGTTGGCGCCGCCGTTGAGGGTGAGCCGGTCGTAGTCGATCGTCGGGATCTTGTTGGCCCGGGCCTTGTCCAGGACGGCCTTGCCGCTGGCCGAGTCGAGGTTGGCGATGATCAGCACCTTGACGCCGCTGTTGACCATCGACTCGCCGATCTTGACGAAGTTGGCCTTGTCGCCCTGCGCGTTCTGGATGTCGACCGGGATGCCGGCCTTGTCGAACGCCGCCTTGAGGAACTTCGGGTCGTCGTTGCCCCACCGCTGCGAGCTCACGGTGTCGGGCAGGATCACACCGACCCGGGCCTTGCCACCGCCGCTGGTGCTGGTGTTGCTACCCGCCTCGCCGGAATCCCCCGAATCGTCACACGCAGTCATGGTGGCTGTCGCCATCACACCCGCCATGGCGAGGGCCAACAGTTTCTTGCGCATGGGTTGAGACGTCCTCTCCGGTGGAACCCGAGCTGTGCCGCCCGAACGAGCGGACCCAGTATCGGATACCCGTCAATGCACTCGACAAGGGGTACGGTGCCGGAGAAGAAAATAGTTCATTTCCCGTCAGTTATCACCCTCTCATTACCCTGCGTATCGATGAGCGTGATCATGCCCAGGTCAGGCCGCCCGAAATCGCCGAATCGGACGCGGCGGCGGCGGGGCGGCCACCACCGCGCCGATCGGGTGAAGTCCGGAAGGACGGCCGGAATCGGGCGCTATGCCACTTTGCGCTGGACCCACCACAGGCTGAACGCCGACAAAAGCCCCGCCACCACCACGAGCAGCCCGAACTCGCGCCACTGCAGGGCCCAGAACCGGTCGGCCGGGATGTAGGTGACCTCCTGCCTGAGGTTCAGGGTCCCGAGGTACTCGTTGCAGGTCCGGGGGCCGGCTTCACGGCCGCACCGGGCCGGGTCGACCGGGCCGCGGTACTGCTCGCCGTCCGGCCGGACGGTGACGTTCGACAGCTCCCAGGCGCCCTGGACCGGCGCGGCCATCCGCACGGTGATGGAGTTGTCCGAGCTGATGCCCATCGACTGGATCTGCCGCGGGTCGAAGGCGACGGACGCCGTCACCGGGGTGACGAGGTGCTCCCGGATCAGGAACGGCACCGCGAGCTGAATCAGCGCGACCGCGAGCAGCGTCACCGCCATGGCCGTGACGGCCCGCCGGAGCAGCATGCCGATCAGCACCCCGGCCGCGAACCCCAGCGCCGCGTAGCCGATCGGAACGACACCCCGGCCGGTGAACAGCGCCGGCGCGAGGCGGCCGTCGTTGGCCACGTCGAACGGGGCCGCCCACCAGGTCACGACCGCGCTGAGCACGGCCGCGGTGACGACGGTGGCCAGGCCGACCCCGATCAGCTTGGTCAGGATCCAGCGCCGGCGCGACACCGTCTGGTTCCAGACCAGCCGGTGCGTGCCGGTCTCGAGCTCGCGGGCCACCAGCGGCGCGCCCCAGAAGACGCCGACGACCGCCGGCAGCGCGAACAGCCCGATCGTGCCCACCGCGTACAGCACGTTGGTCAGGCCCTTGTCGGCCTGGAGCATGAAACTGTCGGCGAGGTCGCGGCAGTCGGCCGTGCAGTCGGCGAGGCCGCTGCTCCGATAGAGGTCGAACAGGTGCGGCCCGGTCGCGGCCAGCGCGGCCGCGACGACGACGGCGAAGGCCGCCGCCGCCCAGGCCTGGACGCGGAACTGCCGCCAGGTCAGCCAGATCATCGCTTCTCCAGGACTCGGTCGCGGCCGTCGGCGCCGGCCTCGGCGGTCATGTACGCGAGGACGAGGTCCTCCAGGTCGAGCCGGTCCGACGCCCACGACGGGTCGTCGACCGGCGCGGTGCTCCGCACGACCAGGGTCGACTGCACGTCGGTGTGGCTGGCCTGGACCACGTGGCGACCGGCGCCGAGCGTGCCGGGGTCGCGGCGCGGGCCGGTCAGCCGGTGGTGGGTGCCGAGCAGCTCCTCCACGTCGCCGTGGACCCGGACCCGCGAACCGACCAGGACGATCAGGTAGTCGCAGACCCGCTCCAGATCGGCCACCAGGTGCGAGGACATGACGACGCTGGTGCCGTGCTCGGCGGCGTACGCCATCAGGCCCTGCAGGAACTCACGGCGGGCGAGCGGGTCGAGCGCGGCCACCGGCTCGTCGAGCAGCAGCAGCTCCGGCCGCTTGGCGATGGCCAGGGTGAGCGCCAGCTGGGCTCGCTGGCCGCCGGAGAGCTTGCCGGCCCGCTGGGCCGGGTCGAGGCCGAGCTCGGCAATGCGCTCCTCCGCCAGCGCCTTGTCCCAGCCCGGGTTGAGGTGGGCGCCGAACCGCAGGTGGTCGGCGACGGTCAGGTGGCCGTAGACCGGGGTGTCCTGCGCGACGAAGCCGATGCGCGGGGAGCCGGTGTGCGGGGTCTCGCCCAGCACCTCGATGGCGCCCGCGGTCGGCGTGAGCAGGCCGCAGGTGAGCTGCAGGAGCGTCGACTTGCCGGCCCCGTTCGGGCCGACCAGGCCGACCACGTGGCCGGCCGGGATGTCCAGGGTGCAGTCGCTGAGGGCGGTCCGGCGCCCGTAGCGCTTGGTCAGCCCGGTGGTGGTGACGACGGCGTCAGTCATCCCCGTCTCCCCGCTCGTTCTTCCGAAAACTCACGAAAGGTGCTGGTCAGGAGCGCCTCGACGTCCTCGTCGTCGAGACCGGCGGCCCGGGCCCGGCCGAGCCAGTCGGTGAGCTCGCGGCGCAGCGGCCCGTGGGCCGCGATCGCCTCGTCGTCGCCGGCCAGCGTGCGGGTGACGAAGGTGCCGAGGCCGGGGCGGGGCTGGACGAGACCCTCGTACTCCAGCTCGCGGTAGGCCTTGAGCACCGTGTTGGGGTTGATCGCCACGCGGGCCACCACGTCCTTGACGGTGGGCAGCCGGTCGCCCTCCTTGAGCAGGCCGAGCCGCAACGCGTGCCGAACCTGCTGGATCAACTGCAGGTAGGGCGCGACACCGGATCGCGCGTCCAGGTGAAACTCGATCATCCTTGACCCTTCTATTTAACTAGGTAACTAGCACAATAGCAGTCGACTCCAACGTGGAGGAAGATGGCGGTCATGACGCTGACGAGCCGGGTGGCCGGGATGGATGATCTGGAAGCGCTGAGACCGCTGATCGCGGCGGCGATCTCGGTGAACCAGAAGGAGTTCCTGACGCCGGAGCAGGTGGCCAGCAGCAACGCGATCATGGGGCTGGACACGCAGCTGATCGACGACAAGACCTACTTCGTCGTGCTGGAGGACGGCGAGATCGCCGGCTGCGGTGGGTGGAGCCGGCGGGCCACGCTCTACGGCGGCGACCACTCGGCCGGCCGGGACGCGGGCCTGCTGGATCCGGCGAAGGACCCGGCCAAGGTACGGGCGATGTACACGCACCCGGATCACACGCGGCGGGGCGTGGGCCGGCTGATCCTGTCGCTCTGCGAGCAGGCCGCGGCCGCGGAGGGCTTCACGACCCTGGAGCTGATGGGGACGCTGTCCGGGCAGCCCCTGTACGAGAGCTACGGCTTCACGGTGGTCGAGCGGCTCGAGGACGCCCGTGGGGGCGCCCCCGTGCCGCTCGTGCGGATGAGGAAAGCCATCACCAGTTGACGGCGATGTACTTCGACTCGAGGTACTCGAGCAGGCCCTCGTGCCCGCCCTCGCGGCCGATGCCGCTCTGCTTGACGCCGCCGAACGGCGCGGCCGGGTCGCTGACCAGGCCCCGGTTGAGCCCGACCATGCCGGCCTCGATCGCCTCGCTGACCCGCAGGCCCCGGGCCAGGTCCTGGGTGTAGACGTACGCCACCAGGCCGAACTCGGTGTCGTTGGCCAGCCGCACCGCTTCCGCCTCGTCGGTGAAGGTGACGATCGGCGCCACCGGCCCGAAGATCTCCTCCTTGAGGATCGGCGCGTCCGGGGCGACCCCGGTCAGCACGGTCGGCGGGTAGTAGTAGCCGGGGCCGTCGGGGCGCGTGCCGCCGGTGGCCGCGGTGGCCCCGCCCTGCAGGGCGTCCTTCACCAGGCTGTCCACCTTGCCGACCGTGTCCTCGTTGACCAGCGGGCCGACCTGCGTGTTCTCGTCGGTGCCGGGGCCGACCCGCAGCGCCGACATGCGCTCGGCCAGCTTCTCACTGAAGGCCGCGGCCACCGACTGCTCGACGTAGAAGCGGTTCGCGGCCGTGCAGGCCTCGCCGCCGTTGCGCATCTTGGCGATCATGGCGCCCTCGAGGGCCGCGTCCAGGTCGGCGTCGGCGAAGACCAGGAACGGCGCGTTGCCGCCCAGCTCCATCGACGTGTTGATCACGTTGTCGGCCGCCTGGGCGAGCAGGATGCGGCCGACCTCGGTCGAGCCCGTGAACGACAGTTTCCGTACCCGCGGGTCCTTGAGCATCTTGCCGACGACCTTGCCCGAGCTGCGTGAGGGCAGCACGTTGACCACGCCCGAGGGCACCCCCGCCTCGGCCAGGATGGCGGCCATGGCCAGGGCGGTCAGCGGGGTGTCGCTGGCCGGCTTGAGCACGACCGTGCAGCCGGCGGCCAGGGCCGGGCCGATCTTGCGGGTGGCCATGGCGGCCGGGAAGTTCCACGGGGTGACCAGCACGCAGACGCCGACGGGCTGACGGGTCACCAGGATCCGGTTGGCGCCCGACGGAGCGGTGGCGAAGTCGCCCGCCCCGCGCACCGCCTCCTCGGCGAACCAGCGGAAGAACTCCGCCGCGTACGTCACCTCGCCCTTGGCGTCCGTCAGGGCCTTGCCGTTCTCCAGGCTGATGAGCTTGGCCAGGTCGTCGGCCCGCTCGGTCATCAGCTCCCAGGCCCGGCGCAGCGCCTCACCGCGTACCCTCGGGGCCGTCGCCGCCCAGGCCGGGCCCGCCTCGGCCGCCGCGTCCACCGCGGCGATCGCGTCGGCCTCCGACCCGTCCGCGACCGTGGCGATCACCTCGCCCGTCGCGGGGTCCCGTACGTCGAAACGGTCCCCGGTCGAGGAGGGGACCCACTTGCCGCCGATGAAGAGTTCAGTTTCCACGCTCTTAGTCTCGTCCGGCTGGGTATCCCCCGCCAATGGTAGAGACGACGACCGAGCGCACCTTCTTCGGGCAGCCGCGCCCGCTGGCCAACCTTTTCGGGGTTGAGCTGTGGGAACGGTTCTCCTTCTACGGCATGCAGGGCATCCTGCTGATCTACCTGTACTACGAGGCGTCGCGGGGCGGGCTCGGGATCGACGAGGGCACGGCGACGTCGATCGTCGGGGCGTACGGCGGGTCGGTCTATCTGGCCACGGTGATCGGAGCCTGGTGCGCGGACGGCTCTTCGGGCCGGAGAAGGTACTGTTCGGCAGCGCGGTTCTGGTGATGTGCGGGCACATCGCGCTGGCGGTGATCCCTGACATTCCGGGCGTGGCGACGGGGCTGATCCTGATCGCGCTGGGCAGCGGCGGGGTCAAGGCCACGGCGACGGCGATCGTCGGGACGCTGTACGCCGAGGGCGACGAGCGGCGCGACGCCGGGTTCTCGCTGTTCTATCTGGGCATCAACCTGGGCGCGCTGGTCGGGCCGCTGCTGACCGGGGTGCTGCAGCAGGAGGCCGGGTTCCACTGGGGCTTCGCGCTGGCGGCGGTGGGGATGGCGCTCGGGCTCACCCAGTACGCGCTGACGCGGCGCAGCCTGCCGCCGGCGGCGAGTCGAGTGGCCAATCCGCTGCCCGCCTCCCGCCGGCCGCTGGTCGTCGGCATCGCGCTGGCGGTCATGGCGGTCGTCGCGGTGCTCGCCTTCACCGGGCTGATCCCGGCCGACCACTTGTCGGACATCGTGGTTGTTCTGTCGATCTGCGCGGCTGTGGCGTACTTCGCCGTCATCCTGTCGTCCCGCAAGATCGACTCCGTGGAACGGCGGCGGGTTTTCGCTTTCATCCCGATGTTCGTCGCGTCGGCCGCTTTCTGGTCGCTCTACCAGCAGCAATTCACCGTGGTCACGATCTATTCGGACAAGAGGCTTGACCGGGACATCTTCGGCTGGACGATGCCGGTGTCGTGGGTGCAGTCGATCAATCCGGTCTTCATCATCATCCTGTCCGGCGTCTTCGCGGCGATCTGGACCAAGCTCGGCGACCGGCAGCCGTCCACACCGGTGAAATTCGCGGCCGGCACCGCGGTCATGGGTCTGGCGTTCCTGCTGTTCCTGCCGTTCGCGGGAAACCCGAGCGTGCCGCTGCTCGGCCTGACCGGCATCCTGCTCGTCTTCACCATCGCCGAGCTGCTGCTCTCCCCCGTCGGGCTGTCGCTGTCGACCAAGCTCGCCCCGCGCGCCTTCCAGACCCAGATGGTCGCGCTGTTCTTCCTGTCGGTCGCGCTCGGCACCGCCCTGTCGGGCACGCTGGCCGGCTACTACAGCGAGGACCACGAGGTCGCGTATTTCGGGATCCTGGGCCTGATCGCCATCGTCCTCGGCGGCGTGCTGTTCGCGCTGAGCCCGTGGCTGCGCCGCTTGATGGGCGGCGTGCGGTGAGCGCCGTCCACCAGATCTACCCGCGCTCGTCCCTGGTTCACCGGCCCGTTCCCCTGCGACCGGCCTGACGAGCACGAGGCTGACGTGCAGCCGGGGCACCACGCCGTAGGTGGTTTGACTCCCCGTGAGGGGTGGGTACACAGAGGACACACCACGACTCGTACGGGGAAAGGAAAAACGATGACCCAGGTGACGACCCGCCGCAGTGGCAGCATCACCGGCGCCCGCGTCTGCACGATCCTCGCGTTCGTCTTCGCCGCCGTAGCCATCCTCTTCGTGCCGATCATCTTCGGCCTCGCCGCCGTGGTCCTCGGCCTCGTCGGCGGCTACCTCGGCGACCGCCCCCTCGGCTGGTACGCCGCCGCGGCCGGCGCTGCCGGTGGCGTGCTCGGCGTCATCCTGGGCGCCATCGTCCTCAACGCCACCAGCTGACCGCAACCGCACTTCACACGGCCCCCGCGTCTCGTCGCGGGGGCCGTGCCCGTTCCCGGACCGGCCGGCGGCCCCGCATGTCCGACGCGATCCGGGTCGGTGGCGGCGACAACGGCGACGGAAGCTAACCGGCCGGCACGACCGCCCCGGTCTTGTCGAGCATGTGGGTGCGCCAGTACGTGTCCCACTCGTCGTCGGTGTGTCTCGGCTCCTGGCCGGGCGGGAAACGCGCGTACCCCGGGGGTGGTTCCTGGCCGTTGGGGACGCAGGTGCGGCCGGTGGAGCCGAGCTGGGTCGCGGGGTATTCGCCGTTGCGGCAGATGGCCTGGTCGGTGCAGCCGGCGACCGCCATGATGAGCAGGAGCAGGGCGAGACGCTTCACGCCGGGGGTTCGATGACCTTGGCCAGGGCGGTGATGGCGACCGCGGCGCGGATGAACTGGTTGTCGGCCAGGTCGCCGATCGTGTTGATGCCGAAGGCCAGGGCCAGGCCCTGCGCCTCCTCCTCGCTGACGCCGGAGAGCGCGGAGACCGGGGCCGCCACGAGGTCTTTCAGGTCGAGGGAACGGTACGGCTCGTCGAGAAGGGCGTCGAGGTTGGCGGTCACTGCCATGAAGGGGCTCCCCCGTCGTGGTCGCTGCCGGATGCCCTGCAGCATGTCACGCGGGCGGACCCGGGCACGTCGCGTTTCGGATGGCGCGAACCAATGCGGCCCGATTGGATCGGTTGCCGCGGCCCGCGGGCTCCTAGCCTCGGCGTCATGACAGTGGGATTCCTCGGGCTCGGCGTGATGGGCGGGCCGATGGCGGCCAACCTGGCTCGCGCCGGCACCGATCTGATCGTCTGGAGCCGTACGCCCGCACGGGAAACCCCGCCGGGGGCACGCCGGGCAGCCGACCCGGCCGAGGTTTTCGACTGCGCCGAAACCGTGATCATGATGCTGTCGGGCGCCCCGGCCATCGACGCCGTTCTGCCGCTGCCGCTCGTCCGTGACCGTCTCATCGTCCACATGGGAACGACGGCGCCCGCCTACTCGGCGGCGCTCGGCGCGCGGATCCGGGCCGCGGGCGGCCGCTACGTCGAGGCCCCGGTCTCGGGTTCCCGCGGCCCGGCCGAGGCCGGCGCCCTGGTCGCCATGCTGGCGGGAGACCCTGAGGATCTGGCGGCCGTACGCCCGTTGCTGGCGCCCATGTGCGCGCAGGCGTTCGACTGCGGCGCCCTGCCGGGCGCACTGCTCATGAAGCTGGCGGTGAACACGTACCTGATCGGCAAGGTGACCGCGCTGGCCGAGGCGTTCCACTTCGCCGCGGGCCACGGCCTGGACGTCGCGTTGCTGCGGCAGGTGATCGACGCCGGCCCCATGGCCAGCACGATGTCCCGCGCCAAGACGGCCAAACTCGCCGACGGCGACTTCGCGGTGCAGGCGTCCGTCCGCGACGTCCTGATGAACAACGAGCTGATCGTGGACGCGGCCCGTACCGCCATGCCCTTGTTGGAAGTCTGCCGTGACCTGTACGCGGAGAGCCTCGACCTGGGCCACGGCAACGCGGACATGGCCGCGGTCGTGCACGCCATCGCTACCCGGCCGCGGGCCGCCTGACCGCCTCCCCCGCCGCGTCGTGCCCTCGCAGCCGCCGCGTCAGCTCCTCGACCGGATCGTGCACGAGATCACCCAGCAGTGACGTCGCCGCACGGCCCGTCGCGGCCTCGCTATGCGGCTGGGCGGCGCAGGCTGTCGATCAGGGTTTGGGCCAGGGGCCACTCGCCGTAGCCGGCGTCGGGGTTGATGTGGCCTACGTCGCCCAGGTCAAGGAAGCGGCTCCCCCAGGCCTCGGCGTACGCGGCGGCGGCGCCCGACTTGTCGTACGGGTCGTTGGTGCTGGCCACCACGATCGAGGGGAAGGGCAGCTTGGTCCGGGGCGGTTCGCGGAACGAGGCGGCGGCGGGCGGGAACGCGGGGCCCGCGGGGTCGGGGATGGCGACCAGCAGGGCGCCCGCGACCGGGGGGCGGTCGGGGCGGGCCGCCCAGTGGGCGACGGTCAGGGTGCCGAGGCTGTGGGCGACCAGGACCGGGTGGTCGGCGACGGCCACGGCGCGGTCCAGGGCGGCCAGCCAGTCGTCCAGCGACGGGTTGCTCCACGACGCGGGCTGGAGGCGCACGAAGGAAGGGTCGGCGTCGAGCAGGGTCTGCCAGTGGCCGGGGCCGGAGCCGTCCAAGCCGGGGACGGTGACGGCGGTGATGCGCGGGGAGTCGATCACGTTCGGCGGCCTCACTCACTAGACTTCGCGGGTGGCGAAGTATTTCGACGTGCATCCGGACAATCCGCAGCCCCGCGCCGTCCGGCAGGCGGTGGACATCATCCGCGGGGACGGCCTGATCGCCTACCCGACGGACTCGTGTTTCGCGCTGGGCTGCCGGATGGGCAACAAGGACGGGCTCGACCGGATCCGGGAGATCCGGCATCTGGACGAGCGCCATCATTTCACGTTGATGTGCCGCGACTTCGCGCAGCTCGGGCAGTTCGTGCAGATCAACAACGCGTCGTTCCGCCTGGTCAAAGCGAGCACCCCGGGCCCGTACACGTTCATCCTGCCCGCCACCAAGGAGGTGCCGCGCCGCCTGCTGCACCCCCGGAAGAAGACGGTCGGCGCCCGCATCCCCGACCACGTGGTGGCCCAGGCCATCCTGGCCGAGCTGGGCGAGCCGCTGGTCTCCAGCACCCTGCTGCTGCCGGGCGAGGAGGAGCCGATGACGATGGGCTGGGAGATCAAGGAGACCCTGGACCATCAGCTCGACGCGGTGGTCGACTCGGGCGAGGGCAGCACCGAGCCGACCACGGTCGTCGACCTCTCCGACGGCGACCCGGAGATCCTCCGCGTCGGCGCCGGAGACCCGAGCCGCTTCGAGTAGGTCAGAGCCGCACAGGGCAGGTCAGAGCCAATGCCGGGGTACCGCCCGGGCCAGGGCGGCGTAACCGGCGGGGTTGAGGTGAAGGTGATCGCCGGTGTCGTAGGCCGGTAGGAGCTGTTCCGGCGCGGCCGGGTCCTGGGCCGCGGCGGCGAAGTCGGCCACGTCGTCGAAGAGGTGGCGCAGGGCGGCGTTGACCGTGCGGCGGGAGCGCCGCCGCAGGCCGTCCGGGTCGTCGTAGCCGGTGTTCCCGCCGAACGGGGTCAGGGTGGCGCCGTAGACGGTCAGGCCGGCGGCGTGACCGCGGAGCACGATCTGCTCGTACGCCACCAGCAGATCGTCGACCACCTGCTTCTGCGCCTCTTCGGTGGCCGCGGCGGTGCCGATGTCGTTGACGCCCTCGAACAGCAGCATCCGGTCGACGCCGCCCACCGCCAGCACGTCGCGGTCGAGGCGGGCCAGCACGTTCGGGCCGAGACCGTCGTTGAGGACCCGGTTGCCACCGGCCGCCTGGTTGAGCACCGCGATCCTCGTACCGCGGGCGAGGAGCTGATCGGGCCAGCGGTCGTTGCCGTTGGTCGTCGAGCCGCGCCCGTCGGTCAGCGAGTCACCGACGATGGCCAGCGCCGGCGCGTCCGACCGCACCTCGACCGCGCTGATCAGATACCAGTGATCGACGGGGACGGACCCCGGCAGGTCACTCTCGGCGGTGCGGTCACCCTTGATGAGGTACGAGGTGGTGCGCGAACCCGGATGCCCGGTGACCGCGTCGCCGCTCACGCCCGTGGCCAGGTAGGCCGAGATGGTCAGGTTCGCGCCGGCGCCGGCCGTGAGCGCGACCGGGTCGGAGACGATCTGCGCGCCGACCGGGATCACCACCGAGCGCCGGCCGCCGAAGGTGAGCGGCTTGATCTGCGAGGCCGCGGGCACACCGGCGCGGCCGTCGATCGGCCGCCCGACCGAGGCGGCGGTGAGCGCGAGAGGACCCGTACCGAACGCATTGGAGAAACGCACCCGCAGCTGGCGACCGCCCAGGGTGAGATGCACGGTCTGCCGCAGGGTCGTGTCGGCCAGCGTGGCGAACGGCGCCGGCGGCACGTTGTTCGGCTCGGTCAGCTGCGGCATGGCGGTCCAGGTGTGGACCCAGGACGTACGCCGTGACGACCGGCCCGGCAGCGCGGCGGCGGCCGGGACCGCCGCGCCACCGACGGCGCCCCCGAGGGCGAGAAGGGTTCTTCTGCGCATGTCAGGACCTCCGGCTCTCGGGCGGGCCGAGGTACGACGGTTGCAGCCCACCCGTGTCGATCACCAGCCGCTGGAGGACGACCGTGGCGTCGACGGCGTGGAACGTCACCGTGTGCCGCCCCGGGCCGGCCAGATCGAAGACGGACGTGGTGATGTTGATGTTGTCCGAGGTGTTGCGGGCCCACTGGCGGTTCATCGTCGTGTCGTTGGCGCCGGTGGCCGTGGTGATGTTGACGATCTGCGGCGGGCCGCCGTCGACCGAGATCCCGTAGCGGACACCGTCCGGCGTGTAGACGCTGTTGCGCGGCGAGAGGTACGCGGAGATCCGCACCGGCTGATCGCCGGTCACCGTGAACGTGTACGAGAGCGACGCGTTCTCCGACCGTGGCGTGAGCCCGTTCCCCGTACGGCCGATGTCCGGCAGCAGCTGCCAGGAACCGGACTTGCGGGTGTAGTGGTCGGCCTCGATCGCGACGTAGCCGCCCGCCTCGAGGAAACCGGCCGGTGCGACCCGCGGCTTCTCCACCTTGACGTCGACCGTGGTCGAGGTGCCGGCGCCACTCACCGTTACCGGCACGGTCGTCACTCCGGCCGGCGCCCGCTTCCAGTCGACACGCACCGCGACCCGGACCTCGTCACTCACCCGGCCCTTGGCCGGCGTCAACCGCAGCCAGGGAGCGGTCGAGGAAACGTCGTAGGCGAACGGCGTGCGGCCCTTGTTGTAGATCTCCAAATGGGCCGAGGAATCCGAGGACCACGGGCTGAGCGACGACGGCAGCACCGGCAGCACACCCAGCGCCGCGGTTTCCGGCACTTCGATGCGCTTGAGGTACGGGTAGATCTCGTCGGGCAGCGCCACATTGTTCAATTCGGGCTGCTGCCACGGCGCGTTCGGGCCGTAGCGGGCCACATTCCCGTACCCGATCTTGGGTTGGGTCTGCCAGCCCTTCCATTTGCCGCCGGCCAGCACCTCGTTGTAATAGCGGCTCATCGCCTGATCCTCGGCGAACAAGGCCTCGGCCCGATCGGCCAGCCGGTTGGTGGCGGCCCGCCCCTGCCCGGCGTACTCGATGTTGGTGAACTCGGCCCGGCGCAGGTCGTAGACGATCGCCGTGTCCTTGATCTGGTAGTAGACGAGTTGATAGAACGCGTCCTGCCACGCTCCTGGCACCCGTTTCCTCACTTGGGTGGCGCGGCGGGCGAGCGCGAGCCATTCCTCGGTCACCCGGTCCATCTCGGCATAGGCGGTACGGCTGAACGGGCTCGCCTCGTCGTTGTAGGTCACCTCGCCGGTGGCCGGGTTCGTGCTGATCCGGCGATTGAGCAACTCCGGCTTGCGGCGGGACTGCAAATGCCCGTACGTCTCCAGAAGGTCGGCAATCGCCGGCGCCAGCGACGGCCCGAAGTTCTGCGCCGCGAAGCGGCGATGCCAATCGTCGAGCGCGCTCACCGGCAGCGAATCCGGATTCCACGCGTAGTCCAGGAAGAACTGGGTCGGCAGCTCCTCGTTCTTCAGGTCACCCACGTTGACCATCCACAGACGGTCAACCCCGGAGGTGTACGCCCGGTGCAGCTGCTCCCAGGTGTTCGTGATGTTGACCGTGTCCGCCCACTTGTAGTTGCGGCCGTCGCCCACGTAGTCGAAGTGGTAGTACAGCCCGTAGCCACCGCTGCGCTTCTCGGTCGTCGGCAGCCGGCGCATGTTGCCCCAGTTGTCGTCGCAGAACACGACCGTGACGTCGTCCGGCGGGCGGTAGCCGTTGTCCCAGTAGCGCTGGACCTCCTTGTAGAGCGTCTGCACCTGCGGCCGGTCGATCAGCCCGGTCTCCCGCAGGATCTGCCGCTGACTGTCGATGATCGACGACATCAGGTCGATGCCGTCCCCGTCCGGCAGCGACACATCGCCGTTCCCGCGCATGCCGAGCGTGATCACACCCTCGATGTTCTGATCCCGCATGCGCTCGGCGCCGTCCCGCCAGTACGCCTTGATCGCGTCCGGGTTGCGGCGGAAACTCCACTCCCCCGTGCCCTGCGGGTGCCGGTTCCACTCCTCGATGCCGCGCATCATCGGCGCCTCGTGCGAGGTGCCCATCACCACGCCGTAGAAGCTCGCGGTGGCATGGTTGGCCGGATCGTCCTCGGCGAACGCGCGCCCCCACACCGCCGGCCACAGATAGTTGGCCCGCGTCCGCAGCATCGTCTCGAAGACCTTCTCGTAGTACGCGGCGTTGAGGCCCCCCGGATAGCCGGGCGCCTTACCCGGCCCGAAGAAGCCCGGCGCCCAGGTCCCGGTGGCCGGGTTCTCGTCGTTGATGAAGAAACCCCGGTACTTGACCTTCGGCGTGCCCTGCGTATGCCGCCCCGGCAGCACATAGAGCTCGCCGGAATGCGCGGCCGGCACGTCATCCCAGAAGTGCCACGGCGAGATCCCGATGTTCCGCGAGACGTCGTAGGCGCCGTAGATGCTGCCGCGCTGATCGCTGCCGGCGATGACGAAGGCCCGCTTGACCCCCGGCAGCGGATCGGTGACAACCTGCTCGACCGTGGTCTCCCACTTGCCGGCGATGGCGCGGACGTCGAGCTTGCCCCGCGCGATGATCTGGTCGATCAGCGGACTCTTGCCGATCGTCCCGACGATCACCGGGTCGCCCGCCGCGCCCCTGGCCGCGGAGCCCGCCCTCCCATGGGGGCCCCCGCCTCTGGCAATTATCCCGGATCCGCCCAAGATCGTGTCAGCAGCCTGTGGATAACCAGCACTGGCCGGCGAACCGCTGTGGACAACTGTGGGCCGGACTCCGGTGACCTTCTCGATGTCGGACTGCAGATCGTCGACGACGCGGATGACGCCCGCGTAGTCGGCTGTGCTCACCACGATCGGCGCCGCCTTGCCCCGGGCGACCAGCGGGAAACGGCCGGCGCCGGCGCGGGTGGCGATGTAGTCGGTGGTGGCGGCCGAGGAACCTCGCGCAGGCGAGGACGATGGCGCGGCGCCCGCGGAGGACAGGCCGCCTGCTGAGGACAGGGCACCCGCGGAGGACAAGCCGCCCGTGGAGAGCGCGGCGCTCGCGGCCTGCGCGGTCCCGGGGACCAGGACGACCGTCGCGGTCAGGGCGGCGGCGACTGCTAACACGGTTCTCATTTGAACAACCTCAGGGGTACGGCCTCGGCCATCGCGGCCATGCCGGCGTCGTTGGGGTGCAGTCCGTCGCCGCTGTCGTACGCGGGGTTGAGGCGCAGGCGGTCGGCCGGGTCGGCCATGGCGCGGTCGAAGTCGACGACGGCGTCGTATTCGCCGCCGGCTCTGATCCAGCGGTTGAGGACGTCGCGTTTTCGTTCGTTGGCCTCCGAGTAGAAGCCGAGCGTGTCGCCTTTGAACGGCAGGATCGTCCCGCCGATCGCGGTGATCCCGGCCGCGTGGGCGCGGGCGATCAGCTGCCGGTGCCCGGCGATCAGGTCGTCGGCCGAGACCACCTCGTTGACCGGGGCCACCGTGCCCGGGTGGCCCAGGTCGTTCACCCCGAGCAGCACGATCAGATGGCGCGCCCCGGGCTGGGCGACCACATCCCGGTCGAAGCGCCGTAGACCGCTGTGACCGAAGTAGGCCGCGAACGTCTCGGCATCGCTCCCGGCGGCCGGGTTTGGGTCGTGCAGCAGGCGGTTCCCCGAGATGCCCACGTTGGCCACGCCGCGTTCGAGGCCGGCCGCGCGCAGGCGGGCCGCCAGCAGGTCGGGCCAGCGGTGGTTGAGGTTGTTCTGGGTGTTGGCGCCGTTGGTGATCGAGTCACCCAGGGTGACGATGGCCGAGCCCCGGTCGCGGACGGCGACGCCCGAGAGGAAGAGATATTGACCGATGGCCTGTACGGGGGTGAGCGTGCGGGCCGCTGTCACGTCCCCGTCGGCGATCACGTTGTCCTGGAAGGCGAACGCGGCCAGCGTCGTCACGGGCGTGCGGGCCGGCAGGAACAGGCTGACCGCGAGGTCGGCGCCGGGGGCCACGCGCAGCCGGACCGGGTCGCTGAGCAGCGGCGCCCCGGCGGGCAGGATCACGTCGGCCCGGTTGCCGAAGGTGACCCGGCGGTCGGTGCCGGGGACGATGGCCGTGCTGGCGCCGGTGCCGGCGCGCAGGGCCACGCGGACGGCGCCGACCCGGAGCGGGGTGGTGCCGAACTCGTTGGTGATGCGCACCCGCAGCTCGTCGCCGCCGGCGCTGAGGTGGACGACGTGGCGGACGGTCTGCGCGGCCAGCACGAGCGGCGGGGTGGGCGGGATGGTGGTGGGCGCGGCCGCCCACGAGGCCACCCAGTCGGCGTCGTGCGCAACGGGCGAGGTGGCAGAGGCGGGGGCGGGGGCGGCCAGCCCGGAGGCCGCGGCGGTGACGGCGGCGCCGGAGGTGAGGGCGAGGAGTTCTCGTCGGGTGGGCATGAGGCTCCTTCTCGGCAGCGGGGACAGCGGCGGAGGTGGGGACGGGAGCACAAAAGGGGCCGGAAGTTTCGGAAACAAATCGAGCGGACCCTCGTAACGTAAAGGTGCTCATCTATGTCGTCAAGACGTGACGAGCCGATCATGGCCAACACATGACGTTGAAACGTTCGCGATAATCGTCGGAACTTTCGTCGTAGGCAAACGCCGACGGCGACACGAGAAGTCTCGTGCCGCCGCCGGGATCAGGGAGGGGTCAGGCCGTCGTACAGGCCAGGTTGTCGACGCTCGGTGGGGCGCTGCCCGAGCCGATCAGGCCGAACGTCGTATGGCTGCCCGCCGCCACCGTTCCGTTCCAGCTGGCGTTCTTGACCGTCACCAGCGATCCACTGCTGCTGGCGGTGCCGCTCCAGGCCTGGGTCAGGCCTTGCGAGCCCGGCCAGGTCCACGTCACCGTCCACTTGCCGATGGCCGCGGTGCCGGCGTGCACCATCACCTCGGCCTGGAAGCCGCCGTTCCACGTGCCCGTGATGTTGAACATCGCGGAGCAGTCGGAGCCGGCCGGCGGGTTCGACGGCGACGTGCCCGGCGTGGTGGGCACCGGCGTCGTGGGCGTCGGCGTGCCGGGCGTGGTGCCGCTGCCCCGGATGCCGGTGACCTCGCCGTTGCCGCCGTCGAAGACGACGTCGGAGCAGCCGTAGAACGTCTCGTTGCTGTCCGAGCGCTGCCACACCGAGTAGATCAGGTGACGGCCGCTCTTGCCGGACGGCAGCTTGGCGTTCCAGTAGTAGTAGCCGTCGTCGCTGCCCGGCCCGCCGTTGTCCGGCGGGTTGGTCACCGTGTCGAACGGCGTGGACTCCAGGTCGCTCCAGGCCAGGGCCCGGGTCGGGCTCCAGCTGTCCTTGGTGATGTAGAGCCGGAACGTGCCCGGGTGCTTGGCCCAGTTGTTGTACTTGACGCCCAGCGTCGCCCCCGTGGTCAGGTGCGTCACCGGCCAGTCGTTGCGGGCCAGGTTGAAGCCGGTGAAGTTGTACGGGCCGCCGGTGCCGCCCGAACAGAGCTCACCGTTGGGGATGAAGCCGTCCATCCGGCCCGCCCCGTCGGAGCGGAGCACGGCGAACCAGTTGTAGAGCGAGGTCGTGCCGCTCTGGGCCACCGCCGCGGCGCAGGCCGCGTTGGTCGGCTCGATCGCCCCGGTGGTGGGGTTGCGGCCGTCCTTGTAGCAGAGCCAGGTGCGGCTGCCGGGCACCATGATCGCGCCATGAGCCTGGGCCGCGCCCGAAGCGATGACGAGACCGGCGGTGGAGGCAACCAGAGCCGTGACGGCGTAGACGAAGAATCTCTTCATTGTCACTCCCTTCAGCCGTTCGGGAACAGGCGGGCGAAGTCGGCGTAGCCGGTGGCGACGTCGACCTGGGCCCAGAACCGGTGGTAGTTGAACGTCGGCGCCGGGCCGCCGTTCAGGTAGGCCTCGACCTTCGGGTAGTCCGGGTCGTTCTTGTAGAAGGAACGGATGTCCAGGAAGGACACGCCCGGCTTGATGGCGTCGCCGTTGGGCATCTTGCCGCTCCAGCCCGGCGGGATGTAGATGCCCTGGCCGGTCGAGGCGTTGTAGGTGTCGTCCATGCGGTTGTAGTCGGCGCGGGTCTCGGTGACCGACACGCCCTTGGCGTCCTTCTTGGTCCAGATCGCGTCGAGCAGGTTCTTGGCCGCGGTCTTGGCCGCCGCGTTGCCCGACTTGGCCGCGTAGTAGGTCAGCAGCTTGGCGAACGACCCCGCCACGCCGAGGTCCTGGCCCTTGCTGGTCACCGTGACGTGCAGGTTGGTGTTGGCCGCGGGCGAGGACGGGTTCCAGGTGGCCGGGGCGCCCGACCACTCCATGTCGGACGGGATGGAGAAGTCGGTGGCGCTGATGGTGCTGTTGGCCAGGGCCCACGGCACCCACTTGTCCAGCACCGACTTCGCCTTGGCGTCACCGGTGGTGTAGTAGTACTCGGCCAGCCGCTCCAGCGACCAGGTCTGCATGCCGAACCAGCGGTTCGACGGCGGGTCCTCGTACACCGGGGCCTCGACGTAGGCGAGACCGTAGAACGTCGGCGTGCCGGCCGGGCGGGCCTGGTAGCTGCCGTTCCAGCTGTTGGTCGCGCCGCCTGCGATGGCGCCCTCGGACGACTGCAGCCACTGGTAGAACTCGAGCTGCCGGTTGAGGCTGGCCTGCCAGTCGGCCTTGGCGGTCGGCGACTTCGGGGCGAAGGCGCTGACGTTGCTCAGGATGTAGGCGGCCATCGGGTTCTGGTAGCCGAAGTGGCTCGTGCTCGAGCCGATCCGCCACGCCCAGCCGGCGCTGGTGTCGGTCGCGCCGCCCCAGGCGTAGTACCAGGACATCAGGTTGTTGGAGGCGTTCTTGCCGGTGCCCGCGGCGCAGGAGGTGGACGCGCAGCCCGGCTGCTTGAAGTACTTGTCGTAGAACGAGTAGCGCAGGTAGTCACCCATCTTGGCCGCGTTGGCCACGGCGGAGGAGATCTGCGACTGCTTGCCCTGCTCGGTGGCCCAGGTGTACGCCCAGTAGGCCGCCTGCACCGCG
Source organism: Actinoplanes sp. NPDC049598 (assembly GCF_040675435.1). NCBI lineage: Bacteria > Bacillati > Actinomycetota > Actinomycetes > Micromonosporales > Micromonosporaceae > Actinoplanes > Actinoplanes sp. NPDC049598. Next base: position 73,739 of record NZ_JBFAOX010000002.1, read on the forward strand.
CGCGAGTCCGCGTCCGGGGCGTTGGTGTACTTCCACTGCTTGGCGTAGCTGGCGTCCTTGGTGAACAGGTCGAGGAAGCCGTTCGGGCCGCCGTGCTTGAAGGTGTCGCAGGACGGCTGCGGCACGGTCTCGAACGTCGACTCCTGCGGGCCGCGCTGGAACGTGTTGATGTAGACGTTCTTCGACGTGCCGTCACCGCACCGGCCGAAGCCGTAGACGTTGTCGACGTCGAGCAGCCAGTGCATGCCGTAGATGTCGGAGGTGCCGTACGCGCTCTTCAGCTCCGAGGCCAGCGGGTCGCTGCCGACCGAGACGCTGTTGTCGAGCTGCGACGGGTACTGCGACGGCAGCGGGTACTCGGCCGCGTAGGTCGCCGGCTTGGACGCGTCGTACTTGTCGTTGGTCGGCTGGTCGGCGTGCGAGGGGATGATGTACTTCTCCATCGTCGCCCAGGCGCTGTTGAACGGCGCCCAGTCGCCCGCCGCGTGCCCGTGCTCGGCCTCGAGCCACAGCCAGTAGCTGAACGCCTCGGAGGTCGTCTCGTGGCCGTGGTCGGGCGCCTCGTCGATCAGCGTCTCGATCGAGTGGTAGGGCACGCCGTCCGGGCTGAAGTAGCCGTTGGCCGGGTTCTTGATGTCGTTGTAGAGCTGGGTGAACCGGGCGTCGGCCGAGCCCTGCTGGGCCACGGTGGCGTTCACCGAGGCCGCGGTGTGCCCGCTCGCGGTGGCCGAGAACGTGGCGGTCGCGCCGAGGGCGGCCGCGCTGGTGGCCGCGATCGTGACGGTCTGGCCGGTGTTCCAGTTCGTCGGCGTGAAGGTCAGCGACGCCGGGGTGGCCGACACCGTGGTGGCGCCGGCGCTGCGGGCGACCGCGACGGTCACGTCGGCCGTGGGCGCCTTGGAGAGCGCCAGTTTCACCGTGGCGCTGCCGCCGGGCGAGACGGTGACCGAGGTGGCGTCGGCCACGATCGCCGGCGTGGTGGCCGCGTCGACGAAGACCGGCACGTCGGCCGTGTTGCTCTTGACGCCGTTGGCGTCGTAGGCGATGGCCTGCAGGTGGTAGGCGGCGGCCTGGCTGGGGACGCCGGTCCAGGTGTACGTGTACGGGGCCGCCGTGTCGGTGTTGATGAGCAGCCCGTCGTGGTAGAACTCGACCTTGCTGACCGAGCCGCCGCCCGCCACCGTCGGCGTGGCCGTGATCGGGATCGAGGCGGGCGCGGTGTAGCGGGTGTTCGCGGCCGGGCTGGTGATCTCGACCTTCGGCGCCGCGACCGCCCCGTTGCAGGGCGCCCCGTTCAGGGTGAACGAGGTCGGCACCGGGTTGGCCGAGCCGAACGTGCCGTTGAAGCCGGTGCTGACCGTGCCGTTGGTGCCGATGCCGCCGTTCCAGGCCGCGTTGGTGACGGTGACGTGCTGCCCGCTCTGGGCGTACGTGCCGTTCCAGCCCTGGCTGACCTTCTGCGCGGCGTCGGGGAAGTCGTACTCGAGCTTCCAGCTGGTCAGCGGGTCACCGGTGTTGGTGATGGCGATGTCGCCGGTGAAGCCGCCGGACCACTGGCTCTGCACCTTGTAGACGACGGTGCAGCCGGGGGCGGCGAGGGCGGGGGTGCCGGCCGCGAGGGCCACGCCGGCGCCGAGGACGGCGGCGCCGGTGAAGGCCAGCCCGCGGCGCAGGCGTCTTCTGGCTAGTTGTCGTGCTCGCACGTGGGGAGTTCCTTTCTCAGGAGAGGGCACAGCTGACGGGAGAGGGGACGGGGTTATTCGTTCCGGCGACGCTGCCGAGGAAACCGAAGGTGGTGGAGGCGCCGGCGGCGAGCGCGCCGTTGTAGCCGGTGTTGCGGGCGGTCACCGCGGCGCCGCTCTGGGTGGCGTTGGCGTTCCAGGCGTTGGTGAGGGTCTGGCCCCCGGCGAAGGTCCAGCCGACGCTCCAGCCGGTGGCGGCCGCCGTCCCGGTGTTCTTCACGGTCACCTCGGCCTGGAAACCCCCCTGCCACTGCCCAGTGACCTTGTACGCGGCGGAGCAGCCCCCGGCCGGCGTGGTGGGCGGGGTCGTCGGCGGCGTGGTGGGAGGAGTCGTCGGCGGGGTGGTGGGAGGAGTCGTCGGCGGGGTGGTGGGTGGAGTGGTGGGTGGAGTCGTCGGTGGGGTCGTGGGAGTTGTGCCCGTTTTGTCGCCGTAGAGGATGCCGCGGCCGTTGGTGCCGAGGTAGACGCGGCCATAGACGTTCGGATCGGCCGCGAGGGCGTCACCCGCGTTTCCGTACTGGTGGGCGTCGTCGTTGATCCGCACCCAGCTCGCGCCGGAGTCATCGGAGCGGAAGACCCCGGTCACCCCGTCGACCGTGCCGACCAGATAGACGGCCGGCTTGGACGCGCCCGGCGCCGCCTTGCCGAAGGCGACGTTGATGCCCGACGTCACCGACGGGATCCTGGTGAAGGTGGCGCCCGAGTCGGTCGACCGCAACAGCCCCGTACTGCCGGCGAACCACACTTCGCCCGCCGCCCCCGGCACACCCTTGAAATGCAGCCGTCCGCTGCTCGGGAGCGATGCCGCCGACGCGGTGAACGTCGCGCCGCCGTCCTTGCTCGTGTAGAGCGTGCCGGCGGCGTACGCCCAGAAGGCCTTGGGGTCGACCCGGTCGCTCTCGACGATCGCCCCGGCCGGCACCCCGGTCGACGCGGTCCACGAGCTGCCCCGGGTCGTGCTGTAGTGCACGCCGGCGCCCTGGGGTGACCAGACCATCGCCGTCGCGTCGGCCCCGACCGCGATCGTGCCGCCGCCGGTGACCCCGGACGGCTCCTGGCCCTGGTACCAGTTCTTGCCGCCGTCGCTGGAGATGCCGATGTGCGGGGCCGCGTCCGCGTTGCCGACCCGCGCGAACACTCCCGGGTCGAGCTCGGCGAAGTCGAGGCTGGTGTTGCTGCCCAGGCTGGGCGTGTCGTGGAAGTTGGCCGGGACGGTGTCGAGCGACGCGTGGTGGAAGCCGCCGATGTCACCGAGCGCGCTGACCAGCGGCGCCCCGGAGGGCGGAGCGGCCAGGTCCAGTACGGCGGTCTCCTCGAGCCCCTTGGCCATCGGCTTGATCGTGACCGTGCCGCCGCTGTCCCAGTTCGTCAGGTTCGCCGAGCCGTACACGGTCGCGCCCGTCCCGTACAGGAACCGGTTGGAGTTGAACGGGTCGATGGCCAGCGTCTCGTTCATCCAGCCGAGCTTCGGGGTCGACTCCGGCGGTTGCGGGTTGGTGTTGAAGTCGAGCCACGGGTTGGCCGAGATGTCCAGCGCATAGCGCTTGGTGACCGACGGATAACCGGCGAAGTCCCAGATCCGGGTCCAGGTGGCGCCGTAGTCGGTGCTGCGGAAGAAGATGGCGTCGGGCCACCAGGAGATCTGGGTGGCGACCATCAGCGTGCCCGGCTTCTGCTTGTCGACCGTCAGGCCGGAGTAGCCGTAGTACGGCGACTCGGAGGCGGGCGTCGGCGAGATGTCGGTCCAGGCCCCGGTGGTCAGGTCGAGCCGCTGCACCTGGCCGGCACTCCCGTCGTACGGGCCGCCGGTGTCGCTGGTCGCGATGAACAGGTAGTTGCCCTGCACGACGCCTTTGTGCGCGATGTAGCCGGTCGGCTGGCCGGGGACACGTTCCCAGGTGACGCCGTTGTCGAGCGAGCGGTAGACCGGGTTCTGCTTGTCGGCCACGCCGACGTAGATCTGGTTCGCCGCGCCGAAGGCGACCCAGGTCAGGCCCTGGTTCTGGCTCAGATAGCCGTTGGCGTCGTTCGGGTCCTGCACGTAGTTGCCGGCGTTCGGGAACGCGGTGACCTCGGCCCAGGTCGCGCCGTAGTTCGTGCTGCGCCACAGGCCGTTGCCGCCTTCGGCGGCGTAGTAGACCGTGCTGTTGTGGTACGGGTCGACGGCGAGCCGCTCCCCCATGCCGCGCCCGGGCATGTTGCCGCCGTTCTTGAACGGCAAGGTGGTGATCTGCCAGGTGTTCCCCTTGTCGGAGGATCGGAGGATGGCGCCGTTGTTCGGGTCCCAGCTGTTGGTGTACATCCCGACTGCCGCGTAGACCCGGTTCGTCTCGACCGGGTCGGGCGCGATGCTGACCACGCCGTTGTAGCCCCAGTTGTCCTGCCCGACCCAGTCGAGCAGCGGCGTCCAGCTCTGCCCGGATTCGTTCCAGCGGTAGGCGCCGCCGATGTCGGTGCGCGCGTAGATCAGGTTCCGCTCGCCCGGGTTGAACACGACGGCCGGAACGAAGCCGCCACCGTCGATACGGACGTTCTTCCAGGCGTACGGATCCACGGCTGCCGCGGTGGCCGTCAGGGGCCGGGCGAGGACCATCACCACGGCACTGAGCAGGACAGCGACAACGGTGGCAGCCAGGGTGGAGCGCCTCATCCGGCCCCTTCCATCGATGCACGTCATAGTGGGAGCGCTCCCAAGAGCGTGAGTCGCCGACATACCGCTGTCAAGACCTGGAAACCGGGAGTTGACAATCGTGCATATTTTGGGCACCGTGCGGGGGTTCGACGCGCCGCGAACGGGCATACCTGCAGGCCTGCGGGCAAGCCGAAGGGCTATTGAGGCCGGTGAATCGCGAAAAAACGTCGGCAACTCTTAGGAATGAACTGAATACCGTACGTCAAGGATTTGCCGGGCGTTTTTCTACGCTGTGTATCATCTGGCATTGTTTACCAGGGCGGCGTGGCGTTCGCTGTGTCAGAAGGGCCGGCCGGCCAGGGCGGCCGCCGGACCACCGCGGTGGAGGAGCGTTTGATGAAGGTTTGCGTTGTCGGCACGGGCTATGTCGGGCTCACCACCGGGGTCAGCCTGGCCTTCCTGGGCCACCAGGTCACCTGCGTCGACCTGGATCAGGGCAAAGTCGACATGCTGCGCGCCGGACACTGCCCGATCTACGAGCCCGGCATGGACGACCTGCTGGCCGAGGCCGCGGCCAACCTGAGCTTCACCACGTCGTACGCCGAGGCCGTGCCGGGCGCGGACGTGGTCTTCGTGGCCGTGCAGACCCCGTCCGCCGCCGACGGCAGCCCCGACCTGCGCTACCTGCGCTCGGCGGCCGAGAGCGTCGCGCAGAACCTGGACAACGACTTCACGGTCGTGGTCAACAAGTCGACGGTCCCGATCGGCAGCGGAAACTGGGTCGACGCCATTCTGCGCGACTCTTTTGCCGTTCGCGAGAACCGCCCGGAAAGCTGCGAATTCTCCGTCGCCTCGAATCCCGAGTTCCTGCGCGAGGGCAACGCCATCCACGACACGCTCTTTCCGGACCGAATCGTCATCGGCTCGGACAATCCGCGCAGCCTCGAGGTGCTCAACCGGCTTTACCGCCCGATCATCAACCAGACCTTCACCGCGCCCAGCTTCGCGCCCCGGCCCGACGACACGACCGCCGTGCCGCTGGTCTCCACCGACCTCGCCTCGGCCGAGCTCATCAAATACGCGGCCAACGCCTTCCTGGCGCTGAAGATCAGCTTCGTGAACGAGATCGGCCAGCTGGCCGGCAAGGTCGGCGCCGACATCGCCGAGGTCGCCCGGGGCATCGGCCTCGACCAGCGCATCGGCTCGCGCTTCCTGCAGCCCGGCGTCGGCTGGGGCGGCTCCTGCTTCGGCAAGGACACCAAGGCGCTGATCGCGACGGCCTCCGAGTACAACTACGAGATGCCGATCGTGCAGGCCGCCCGCGACATCAACCAGCGCCAGCGGGCCATCGCGGTCGAGCGCCTGCAGGACGAGCTGCGCATCCTCAAGGGCCGGCGGATCGGCCTGCTGGGCATCGCGTTCAAGCCGAACACCGACGACCTGCGCGACTCGCCCTCGCTGGACATCGCCAACCTGCTCATCGCCCGCGGGGCCCGGGTGCGCCTGCACGACCCGATCGCCGGCGAGCGCTTCAAGCGGGAGCAGCCGGAGCTGGCGCCCTTCCTGAGCGAGACCATCGACGGCGCCTTCGACGACTGCGACGCCGTCGTGCTGGTCACCGAGTGGGCGCAGTACCTCGAGCTCGACTGGGGCAAGGTCGTCGGGCTGATGCGCTCCCCCATCGTTCTCGACGGCCGCAACGTGCTCGGCCGCGAGCGCATGACCCGCCTCGGCTTCAAGTACCTGTCGATGGCCGGCTGACCTCAGCCAGGCCGCCCTCGTCCGATCAGGCCACCCCGCTCTCGTCCATTCGACGATAACCGAGCGGGGTGGCCTCTTTGCGACTAGGGTCGTCTCTAGGCCCTTTATGGGCCATGACCTGCGGTTCTTCCTTAACCGGTTAAGCTGCTCCGTGCATCGCGGCCGTATCGTTATCGAGTCGATCAAGCGGAAATCATTGCGCAACGTGCCGGTTACCTCTTGACTGTTGTCCAAGTAGCGCTTCGGACGGCGACGTCTTCGGACGTCGGAGGCGCGATTTGACATAGGGAGCGGTATGTTCGGTCAATCTACGAGCCCGCGTTTTCGCCGGGCGGCGCTCGCCGGCACGCTGAGCGCTGGGCTGGTCTTCAGCCTCGCCGCGTGCGGTGGCGACGATTCCGACAGTTCGGCCAGCACGGATGCGTCCGCGTCGGCCATCGACTGTTCGCCATACACCAAGTTCGGCGACATCAAGGGCAAGACGGTCACGATCTACACGGGCATCGTGACCCCCGAGGACACCCCGCACAAGGAGTCCTACAAGCCCTTCGAGAACTGCACGGGCGCCACCATCAAGTACGAGGGTGACAAGTCCTTCGAGACGCAGATCCTGGTCCGGGCCAAGGCCGGCAACCCGCCGGACCTCGCCATCGTGCCCCAGCCCGGTCTGGTCAAGCAGCTGGTCGCGACCGGCAAGGCCAAGGAGGCCCCGGCCGAGACCGCGGCCAACGTCGACAAGTTCTGGGACAAGGCCTGGAAGGCCTACACCACGATCGACGGCAAGTTCTACGGCGCGCCGCTCGGCGCCAGCGTGAAGTCCCTGGTCTGGTACTCGCCGTCGGAGTTCAAGGACTCCGGCTACCAGGTGCCGACCACGCTGGCCGACCTGCAGGCGCTCACCGACAAGATCGTCGCGGACGGCAAGAAGCCGTGGTGCGCCGGCATCAGCAGCGGTGACGCCACCGGCTGGCCGGTCACCGACTGGATGGAAGACTTCATGCTCCGGACCAGCGACCCGGAGACGTACGACAAGTGGGTCAACCACCAGATCCCGTTCAACGGCCCCGAGGCCACCGCCGCGCTCGACGCGGTCGGCGGCTACCTGAAGAACGACAAGTACGTCAACGGCGGTCTGGGCGACGTCAAGAGCATCGCGACCACCACGTTCCAGGACGCGGGCCTGCCGATCACCCAGGGCACCTGCTCGCTGCACCGCCAGGCCAGCTTCTACGCGGCCAACTTCGACAAGGGCACCAAGGTGGCCGAGGACGGCGACGTCTTCGCGTTCTACCTGCCCGGCAAGGACGCCAACACCAAGCCGGTGCTCGGCGCCGGTGAGTTCGTGGTCGCGTTCGCCGACCGTCCCGAGGTCAAGGCCTTCCAGACCTACCTCTCCTCGGACGTGTGGGCCAACACCAAGGCCAAGCTCTCCTCGGGCTGGGTCACGGCCAACAAGGGTCTCGACCCGAACAACCTGACCAACCCGATCGACAAGCTGGCGGGCACCATCCTGCTCGACCCGAAGGCGACCTTCCGCTTCGACGGCTCGGACCAGATGCCGGCCGCCGTGGGCTCGGACGCGTTCTGGAAGCAGGCGACCGCGTGGATCACCGGCCAGGACACCAAGACCACGCTGGACAACATCGAGAAGGCATGGCCTAAGTAGTCACACAGCTTTGCCGGGGCCGGTCGGGACATCCGACCGGCCCCACCCCTCTTCTTAAACTGTCCAGCGCGTAAGGAGGTCCGGGTCGCGTGTTCAACACCGCCTCCACCACCCCCGAGAAGATCCTGCAGATGCTCGCGGCTCTGCTGCTGTTCGCGGCGGTGCTGGGTGTCATCCTCTTCATCGCCGCCCGATTCGGCGGCAAGCGCGGCGACAAGGTCGTCGCATGGCTCTACCTTCTGCCGACCGTGCTGCTGCTCGCGGTCGGTCTCGTCTATCCCGGGCTTCGCACGATCTACCAGTCGTTCTTCGACGCGGCCGGCAAGACGTTCATCGGCCTCGACAACTACACCACCATCTTCAGTGACAACGACCAGCTGACGGTCCTGCGCAACACGGTGATCTGGGTCGTCGTGGTGCCGTTCCTGGCCACCGCGATCGGGCTCGTCTACGCGATCCTGGTCGACCGGTCACGCTTCGAGTCGGTCGCCAAGGCGCTGATCTTCCTGCCGATGTCGATCTCGTTCGTGGCGGCCAGCGTCATCTGGAAGTTCATGTACGAGTACCGCCCCGACCAGGGCAACGTGAAGCAGATCGGCCTGATCAACCAGATCATCGTGTGGCTCGGCGGCAAGCCGGTCCAGCTGCTCATCGAGTCGCCGCTGAACACGTTCCTGCTCATCGTCGTGATGATCTGGATCCAGGCCGGCTTCGCGATGACCATCCTGTCGGCCGCGATCAAGGCGATCCCGGACGACATCATCGAGGCCGCCCGCCTGGACGGCGTCAACGCGTGGACGATGTTCCGCAACATCACCCTGCCCAGCGTGCAGCCGACCGTCGTGGTCGTGCTGACCACGATCGGCATCGCCACCCTGAAGGTCTTCGACATCGTGCGGACGATGACCGGCGGCCAGTTCAAGACCAGCGTCGTGGCCAACGAGTTCTACAGCCAGACGTTCCGGGCCGACAACCAGGGCCTCGGCGCCGCCCTCGCGGTGCTGCTGTTCATTCTGGTCATCCCGATCGTCGCCTACAACATCCGCACCCTGCGTCGTTCGGAGGCGTCATGACAGTCACTCCGGTCACGACCACCCCGCCGCTGACGGCCGAGAAGCCGAGCGCGTCCTCGATCGCGAAGAAGAAGCTCAGCTCCCCCTGGGCCTCGATCGCGGCCATCGTGCTCGCGGTGCTGTGGACGCTCCCGACCTTCGGCCTGCTCGTCTCCTCGTTCCGGCCGGAACGGGCGATCAAGACGACGGGCTGGTGGACGTTCTTCAGTGACCCGACGGTCACGATGGAGAACTACAAGGCGGTCTTCGGCGAGGAGGGCGGCGTCAACCTGGCGTCGTACTTCGTCAACTCGCTGATGATCTGCATCCCGGCCGTGCTGATCCCGATGGCGCTGGCCACGCTGGCCGCGTACGCGTTCACCTGGATCCAGTTCCCGGGCCGCAACTTCCTGTTCATCGTGGTCTTCGCCCTGCAGATCGTCCCGCTGCAGGTCACCCTGATCCCGCTCCTCGAGATCTTCGTGAAGATCGACCTCACCGGCACGTTCTGGACGCTGTGGATCTCCCACTCGACGTTCGCCCTGCCGCTGGCGATCTACCTGCTGAGCAACTTCATGCGCGAGATCCCGTCCGGCCTGATCGAGGCGGCCCGCATCGACGGCGCCGGCCACGTGTCGATCTTCTTCAAGGTGATGTTGCCGCTGCTGACCCCGGCCCTGGCCGCGTTCGGCATCTTCCAGTTCCTCTGGGTCTGGAACGACCTGCTGGTCGCCCTCGTCTTCGCCGGCGGCGGCGACGAGGTCGCCCCGATCACCCTGCAGCTCGCCAACCTGAGCGGCACCCGAGGCACCGCCTGGCAGCTCCTGTCAGCCGGCGCCTTCGTCTCCATCGTCGTCCCCGTGACGGTGTTCCTCCTGCTCCAGCGCTACTTCGTCCGAGGCCTCCTCGCCGGCAGCGTCAAGGGCTAGATCCGCTCCGCACCAAGGAAAGGCCGCGTCCCTCGGTGGGGCGCGGCCTTTCTCATTCGGCCAGGATCGGGAACTCGTCGCGCGGGCGCTCGCCCGTGATCACCCGCCGCAGCGTCTCCAGCCCCTCCTGCAGGTGCCGCAGGCCGAGGATCTCGACCCGCGCGAGAGGCAGCAGCTCGGGGACGCTGGTGCCCGGCAGGGCCATCAGGGCGACCCGGAAGTCCGGACGATTCCGTTGCTCGTCGAACACCGCGGCCAGCTCCGCGTCCTGCCGCTCCCGCACGCTGGGAGGCCCGAGGAACACGACCGCGGAGCGCGAGCGCCCGACGCGCTGGCGCATCCCGTGCGCCCAGGTCTCGGTGAACCGGGCGTCGAAATTGAAGGTGGAGGCCAGCAGACCGGCTTGCCGGAGCTGGCCGACGAGCCGGTCCACGATGTCGCGGTTGCTGTGATCGTAGGACAGGTAGACGTCGTAGTCGCGGGTGCTCTCCTTGCCCCGCACGGAGGCGGTCGCGACCGAACGGTCCCGGCCGAGGTCGGCGCTCGTGTTCATCTGCCGCACGCCGGCTCCGCTCAGCCGATCCTCACGGTCCAGCAGCGAGATCCGGACGGTCTCGCAGTCCGGGCAGGCCATGTCGCTATCACCGCGGGCCTGCCGCCGGCGTACAAGCTCGATCGGAACCCGGTAAGCGCAGCCGGGACACGTGAAGACGCGGTCACGCTCGACGGAGCCCGGTACGGCCCGGGCCTCAAGATGGTCGTGGACGTACTCCTCGAACAGGAACCGGGTCTCCTCGCTCGGGGAGTCGCTGAAATAGACCGTCAGCTCGCCTTGCGCACGAACCCCGGCGGTTCCTCGCTCATCCCTGCACATTAATGGCGATCGGCCGCCGCCGGCGCGGCGGCCGATCGTCCGCTCAGGACTGGCTGCGCGGGCTGTTCGGGGCCAGCGTGTCGATGAACTCGTGCGGGCTGTGCACCTCCGGGTCCTGGCGGGCCGCGTCGGCTTCGGACTTCAGGGCGTCGGCGGCCGAGTTCGGGTTCACGCCGGCCTTCTTGGCCGCGGCGACGACCTTGTAGTACGCCGCCTCGCTGAACGCGTACGCGGCACGGTACTCGTGCTTCGCGAAGGCCGCTCGCGCCACGCCCAGCAAGGCGTCCGCGTCGTGCAGGCGGGTGCCGGCCGGGACGGTTGCGGCCAGGCGGTTGGCGGCCTCCCAGTACGCCGCGGTCAGCCAGCGGTCGCTGTTGTCGCGGTCGAACTGGCTGAAGTCCCAGTTCACGTCGAGGTAGGTCATGACGGTGTTGCTCTCGTCGCCGGCCCAGACGTAGAAGAACTCGCCCTCCGGGCCGTAGGCCGTGCCGGTCTCGCTGTCGTAGCCGTCGTGCGGGTGCGACATGCCGAGATGGTGGCCCACCTCGTGGATCTGGGTGGTGCTCAGGCCGTACCCGTCGGCCACGATCTCCGGCGAGATGAAGCAGAAGACGTACGTCTGGTCGCCCGTCACGTAGTCCTCGTCGGCGAATCCGAGGGCCGGGGCGCCGACGCCGGGGCCGACCGCGTAGTTGAACACCGGGAGCTCGTAATCGACGCGGCCCCGGTCGTCCTGCGTACGGCCGAGGTTGTCGCGGTTGTAGAGGTAGAGGTTGGCGAAGGGCGGGTAGCCGGCGCCCGGGTAGCAGCTGACGTCCTCGAGCAGGTCGAGGTAGCAGGCGCGGGCCTTGGCGTCGAACGGCAGGTCCTGGCTGTCGTAGTCGAGCTTGTTGCGCCAGCGCAGCTCGCTGAGCTCGTCGACGACGTACCGGGGTTTCTGGTAGCGGGCCGAGGCGTCGACACCGGGCCAGCCCTCGTACGTGTTGCTGTCGATGTTGATCGATCTTGGAAGAGGGGTCGGCAGCTCGACCGGGTAGAGCGGTGACGTCGTCATCAGCAGGTTCAGCGCCACGTAGCGGGTGATCCGGCCCAGGTCGGCCGGGAGCGCGCCCGGCGCCCGGTAGCCGCCCGCCGCGTACTCCCAGATCGGCGGCATGCGGTAGTCGGCCACGCCGTCACCGTCCACGTCGGCGTTGGTGACGTCGAAGTTGGCCGTCCACGACTCGGGGCCGGCCGACAGGTCGTGGAACCAGACCCGGCGCGTACGGCCCAGGCCCGTCTCCTCGTCGTCGGCCGTCGTGCCACCCCAGGCGATCACCTTGCGGCTGTCGCGGTTGGCGCCGAAGTCGTAGCCGGTGTCCGGGTCGGGCTCACCCGTCTTCGTGTAGGCGTGGAATTTGAAGTCCGACCGGCCGTACCAGTTGATGAAGAAGACCGTGTTGCGGCGGGTGTCCACGCCGGACGGCGGGTTGAGGGCCAGCCACTTCTCCACGCTCGGCGCGTCGATCGTGTGATTGTCGGTGACGTCCCGGACGTTGGTCGGCGAGGCGTTGTAGGCGGTTTGATATTCGGTCAGCGGCGCCGGTTTCGCCAACTTTCCCAACTGCCTGAAAAACCGGTTCTCGTACGCTTTATCGGTGTACTTGAACTTGTAGTCGTAGGTGTAGGTGATCCCCAGCTTCTCCACCACGTCGTACGGCAGCCGTGACCGCACCACGGGCTCGTAGCGCCGGGCGAGCTGCCCCTCGAAGGCCGCCCGGTCCGGCTCGTAGCCGACGAACACGATGTTGACCGGCACTTTCTCGGTCAGGCGGGGCTGGCCGCCCGGGTTCAGGAACTGATATCCGTACGCGGGTGCGGCGGCCCCCGCCGGTGTTGCGGACGCCCCGACGAGCGCGGCGGTCAGCAGAATGATGAACGCGCTTCTCCGTCTCATGCCGCCACCAAACCATCAACATTGATCGATAGGAAGGGTCACTCTTTCGGTGACGAATTCCAGCCCGGGCGACGCCGGGCCGCTATAACGGTCAGGTGATCCCGGCTGAGACCATCGACCGGCTCGGTGAGGACGACCCCGCCGCGGCCCAATTGCTTTGCCTGTGCGCGGTTCTGCACCCCGCTCCCGTACCGGTCGACGTCTTCACCCCCGGCCTGCCCCGGCTGCCCCGCCCGCTCGGCGCCGTCCCGCCGTCCCTGGTCCCCGGCCTGGTCGACATCCTGACCGCCCAGGGCCTCGCGGCGTCCGGGGCGAGCGGCCTCACCCTGCCCGATCCGGTCCGCGACGCCGTCCAGGAAGACCTGGGACCTTCGGCGGTACGCGTGTGCCGCGCCTACGCCGGCGCGCTGATCGCCGCGGCCGCGCCCGCCGCCGTCGAGGACCCCGCCACCTGGCCCCGCTGGGCCGCCCTGGCCCCGCACCTGATCGCCGCCGACGCCGCCCACAGCCCCGATCCCGACCTGCGCGCCGCCGCCCGCCGCCTGGTCACGAGCCTGCTGCACCGCGGCAAGCCCCGCCCGGCCCGCACCATCGCCGCCGAGCTGCACACCGCCTGGCGCGCCGACCTCGGCCCCGACCACCCCGACACCCTGGCCGCCGCCCACGAGCTGGCCCGCGCCCTGCTCGCCACCGGCGCCCTGCTGCCGGCCCGCGCCCTCCTGGACGACACGGTCACCCGCATGGCCGGGGCCCTGGGCCCCACCCACCCCCAGACCCTGGCCGCCGCCGCCACGCGCCGCGGCGCCCTCCTCCGCATCGGCGGCGCCCCCGGCAAACCGCGCCGCCCCCGCCGTCGCCCATCACCGTAAGAAAGCATCCCGGTGCCGCTCGAGAACCGCCCGGTCGTTCCGGGCCCACTCGACTGCCCGCACCGCATGCCTCCGCCGCGCCGTATCCAGCCGTTGGTCGCGTGCGTTGGCCGCCTCAACCTCGGCCAGCCCGCTCTGCCGGGCCAGCATCGCGTCGACGAGCACCTCGGGCTCGACGCCGCCGTACCCCTCACGCACCAGCCGCACATGCTCGGCCTGCTCACCGACCGGCACGTTGCCGAGCGCCTGCACACCCCACGTCCAAGCCATGTAGGCGAGGTCGTCGAGACGCCCACCCGGCCGGCACGAGTCCCAATCGATGAGCGCCACCGGCAACCCCGCCCGGAAGATCGTGTTGAACGGCCCCGGATCCCCGTGCGTCACACACTCGCGCTCCCCCGCGAGCACGCTCCCCGCAGTCAGATCGTGCAACTCCCGCAACATCCGACCACCCAGGCCGTACGCCCGCACGTCCCGCTGCCCCGGATGGTCACTCGTCCTTCCGTCCACAAAGCTCAGCACATCCCGCCCCGCCTGATCCCGCCCGAGATACCGCGGCGCGTAGGCATACCCGGCCTTCTTTAGAAACTTCAACACCTCAACGGCAAACCCAGGCCCAGCCGTACGCCGCACGGTGTCACCAACCCGCACAACCTCCCGCGTGTTGTTGCCGCCGCTCAGCCGCTCCTCATCGCCTGACACGATCCGCCTCGCCTTCACCCGCTAGGGGATGTCGCGCGCCTAGTTGACTCATTACTATGGCGCGCATGAACGACACCCCTTCCCAGAAGATGACCACCTTGGCCGAGCTTTGCGCAGCCCTCAACCTGCCCGAGCCCGAGCCCCTGACGGAAGAACAGCGACGTGAGTTCGACGCCAAAATGGATCGGGCGGACGCCGACCTCGCGGCAATGCTGGCCCGCCGCGAAGCCGCGTGAACACTCTCCAGCAGCCGCGCATATTCGACGCATCGGCGCTGGTCGAGCTGTGTGCAGGGCATCCCGAAGTCATGGACATCCTGTTCAAGGCCCGGGCCGGGAAGTTGACTCTCTCCCTGCCCGCGCTCGCCGTCGCTGAGGCGCAAGCCGCCTTGCGGTTCTCCGATCATGTCTGGCAGCACATCTTCGGCTTCTCCGGTCTCACCGAGCAGCCGCTGACCTGGAACGGCGCTCTTGCCGCAGGCGTCATCGCCGCGCCGCGGCTTGAGCACTATCCGATGCAGCCGGCGCTGATCGGGCCGATCATGGTCGGCCAAGTCGTCCACGAGGCGCGGGAGATGAAAGCCATCGTGGTCACTCGGGTTCCCGAGGCGTACGGCGCCTACAACGTCACCCTTCACCACATTTGAGGAAGGCCCCACTCTCTCCCGGGCATGCGGCGCCCCCCAGTGCCTCGGGTCGGGAGAGAGTGGTCAAACTTCCTCTTCTTCGTGCTCGAGTCGCCCTAGGCCATCATGGAGCGATGCCGTCTCGCCTGTCCTACGCCGATGCCGTCAAGATCCTGGGTCGGGCCGGGGCGTTCTCCGCGGCCACCGCGGATGGCGGCGAGCCGGCGGTCGGGCTCTTCGGCGCCAAGGCCGAGGTGGTTCGGCTGGGCGGGCTGGTCGCGGTCCACATCGGTGAGGCCGTACGGGGACTCGGGCGCCACGAGCGCAGCGAACGCCTTCAGGCCGCTCATGTGGTGCTGGTGGTCGCCGCGTTCTTCGAGGAGCTGGACGACTGCCTGACCGCGGCGGGGCTCGCCGAGCCGGAGTTCGCCCGGGACGGCCAGGTGGCCGGCGAGGCCGCGGGGACGATCGTCGACCGCCTGCTCCCGGCGCCCGTGCCGTTGCCGGCGCCCGAACGGCCGTACAGCACGCTCTTGAAAGATCTGCACGTCTGGTTCGCCCGCCAGTCGCAGCACCTGACCGCGCCGGCGGTCGGGGAGCGCGCCGGCGAGGACCCCCGCCGCGCCGTCACCCACCTGCTCGACCAGGGTCTGCCCGGCGGGGCCGTCGCCCGCTACGACGAGGCCCATCGGCGGCTCGCGGCCGAGATTCCCGAGTTCGC
The DNA here is from genome assembly GCF_040675435.1 of Actinoplanes sp. NPDC049598. NCBI lineage: Bacteria > Bacillati > Actinomycetota > Actinomycetes > Micromonosporales > Micromonosporaceae > Actinoplanes > Actinoplanes sp. NPDC049598. The sequence goes on from NZ_JBFAOX010000002.1 coordinate 89,248, forward strand.
GCTCTGGGCCGACCGCCTCGAGACCCGGGCCACCACCCGTGGCCTGCAGCGACTGGAGGATCTGCTGCTGCGGGCGGCGAGCGGTCGCGACCCGGGCCGGCAGCGGGCCGCGCTGGCCCGCGCCTATCGGGCCGATCTCGACCGGCCGGTGCTGGGCGGCGACGCCGGTGACGTCGACCTGCCCGCCCTCGGGGCCGCCTATCTCGATCCGCGGTTCCGGGTGCGGGCGGCCGGTCAGGGCGCCCGCCCGGCCGACGAGCAGTGGTGGGGCGAGGCCGGGGTCCGGGCCGACTTCGCGGAGTTCCTGGCCGCGCACCTGACCACCACGCAGGCCACCGAGGCGCCGATGCTGCTGCTCGGGCAGCCGGGCGCCGGCAAGTCGTCGCTGACCCGGATCCTGGCCGGCCGCCTGCCCGCGGGCGACTTCTTCGTGTGCCGGGTCGCGCTGCGCGACGTGCCGGCCGAGGCCGACATCCAGGATCAGGTGGAGCTGGCCCTGCGCCGCGAGATCGGCGAGACGGTGTCGTGGGCCGAGTTGTCCCGCGACGCCGAGGGCACCCTGCCGGTGATCCTGCTCGACGGCTTCGACGAGCTGCTGCAGGTCACCGGACTCCACCAATCCGACTATCTCCAGCAGGTGGCCCGGTTCCAGCAGCGGGAGGCCGCGCTCGGCCGCCCGGTCGCGGTCCTGGTCACCACGCGGGTCGCGGTCGCGGACCGGGCGCGGCTTCCGGTCGGGGCCTTGGCCGTACGCCTGGAGCCGTTCGACGACGACCAGATCAACCGCTGGCTGACCGTCTGGAACAGCACCAACGCCCGGGCCGAGCCCTTGACAGCGGATCTGGTCCTCCGCTTCCGAGCCCTCGCCGAACAACCGTTGTTGCTGCTCATGCTGGCCCTCTACGACGCCACCGACCACGCCCTGAAAGGAGGCGAGCTGCTCGACGACGGCCGGCTCTACGAGCGCCTGCTGACGTCTTTTGCGGAACGCGAGGTCCGCCGGGTCCACGAGGGACAACCCGACGCGGCCATCCCCGGCCTCGTACAGCAGGAGCTTCTCCGCCTGTCGGTCGTCGCCTTCGCCATGTTCCACCGCCTGCGCCTGTGGGTCACCGAGCCCGAGCTCGACGCCGACCTCGCCGGCCTCGGCATCACCCCGTCCCGCCCCGGCCGCACCGAGGCCTTCCGCAGCCCGCTGACGGCGGGCCAGGAGATGATCGGCCGCTTCTTCTTCATCCAGCGCGCCCAGGCCGTGCAGGACAACCAGACCCGCCAGACGTACGAGTTCCTGCACGCCACCTTCGGCGAATACCTGGTCGCCCGCCTGGTCGTCCAGGCCGTCCGCGACATCGAGGCCAGGGAGGCCGCCAGCACCCTGGCCCTGCGCCTCGGCGCCCACAACGACGACGACCTCCTGCGCTCCCTGCTCGGCTTCACACCCCTGACCGCCCGCACCACGGTGTTGCCGTTCATCTCCGCTTTGCTCGACACCCCCGACCGCGACCGCCTCCGCACCTGGCTGACCGGCCGCACCGCCGAAGCCGTGACCCGCCCGCAGTACGCCGAAAGCCAATACCGCCCGATCGACAAGCGCGTCGACCACTGGATGGCCACGTACTCGTACAACCTGATGCTGTTGACCCTGACTTGCGGCGGTGAGCTGCGCGCTTCCGATTTGTTCATCCACACCGACGACCCCGCCGCATGGCTGCGCAACTCGGCCCTGCAGTGGCAGGCAGCCATCCCGAGCGGCATGTGGATGGACGCCATGGAGGTTCTCAAAGTCACCCGCGGCTGGCGCGACGGCCGCCGAGACATCGCGCTGGAGCTCGCGCTCGACTGGACCAGGGACTTCCCGGCCGGGGCCGATGTCCTCTGGATGCACGGCATGGAGCCCGACGATGACAGCGAAGTGCCGTTCGCGGCCGGCGTGGAGCTGCCACCCGCGCTCCGGTCCATGCGCCTGACCAATCACCTGAGTGACGATGTGCTGCTGCACGCGCTGGAGCCGCTGATCCGGCGGACGCCGTCGGCGCTGACTCAGTTCGTCGCACCGGAGCCCGGAAGCTACCACTCCGTGGCCAACAGTCTCGTCCGGATGTGGCTGGCGGCCACGAGCACCTCCCCGGCGAACGGATTGGCCTCGAACTACATCGAGGCGGCAAGCGCCGCGATGGACCTCGCCTACGACAATCTGGCCACCGCGAGCGCCGAGGTCACCGAGCTCGTCCTGGCCACCATGCGAGCCGACGCCTATCGCCTGCGGCCGGACGACGTATGCGACATCGTCAGCGGGCTCATGCACAACGCGGTCGTCACGGCTGACGCTGCCGCCAGCGCCGTCTACTGCTTGACCACCTCGGGAGCAGCCCGTCACTCGGCGGGCGCTGACCTCGCCTCCCGCCTGATCGAGGAGCACACGGAAATCGAGGCCTGCGTCCTTGTTCCCGCGTTGCGGGCCATCGTCGAGGGCATGAGCCACCCTCGGGAAGAGATTTCCGAGGTGCTGACGTACGCCGGGCGACGGCCGGAGCTCGAGCGCCTCGCCCCCGACCTGGCCGACTCTCTGTTCATCACTCCTCCGCTCGCCTTACCGCCGATCGAAACATAGAAGAAAGTTATTGACTAGATGTCGTGGCGGTCGTAATTTTCATCGACAAGTGGTGGCGATGAAAAGGATGACCGACGTGACCCGTGAGAGCGGCGGCGCGCGGGCGTGCGAAAGGACAGCCGTGAGCCTCACCAGCAGTGACTTCCTGACCCGGATCCAGGCGGCGATCGACAAGGTGGGCCGTGGCCAGGACGAGCAGAAGCACCGGGCGGCCGACCTCCTAGCCGGGTCGCTGCGCAGCGGCGGCGTGATCCAGGCGTTCGGGTGCGGGCACTCCGAGGCGCTGGCCATGGAGATCGCCGGGCGGGCCGGGGGTCTGGTGCCGACCAACCGGATCGCGCTGCGCGACGTCGTGCTGTACGGGGGTGAGCCGCTCTCGGTGCTCGAGGATCCGATGTTCGAGCGGCGGGCCGACGTCGCGCACCGGCTCTACGAGCTGGCCCCGGTCAAGCCGGACGACGCGTTCGTCATCGCCTCCAACTCGGGCATCAACGGGGCCGTGGTGGAGATGGCGCTGCTGGTCAAGCAGCGTGGGCACGCCCTGATCGCGATCACCTCGGCCGAGCACTCGGCCGGCGTCGACTCGCGGCACCCGAGTGGGCGCAAGCTGGGCGAGATCGCCGACGTGGTGCTGGACAACGGGGCCCCGTACGGCGACGCCGCCCTCCCGATGCCCGGCGGGGGCGCGGTCGGGGCCGTCTCGTCGATCACCGCGGCCCTGCTGGCCCAGCAGATCGTCACCGAGGTGGTGTCCCGGCTGGTCGCGGCCGGTGTGACGCCGCCGGTCTACCTGTCGGACAACGTGCCCGGCGGCAAGGAGCACAACGCGGCGATGGAGGCCCGGTACGCCGGCCGGATCCGCCGCATCGCATAGACCCGGTACGTCCTGGCGCAGGGTCTGGCCGCCCTGCGGGTCAGCCAGGGGTACCGCGTTCCAACGGCACATCCGCGCCGGCCTGACCACCGGCGCGGTCCAGTGATCCCCCCGTTACCAGGAGGCCTTTCTCCATGCTCAAAAGACGATTGGCGGGCATTCTGACCGCGGTCCTGGCCGGAGCGGGCGCCGTGGCCCTCTCCTCGGCCGAGCCGGCCGCCGCCGCGGACTGCGGCTACCTGTTCGACGACTTCCACTACAGCACCTCGGCCGACCCGGCGCTGACCGCCAACGGGTGGACGCCGCGGTCGTACCAGGGCGGGCCGGGTGTGCCCGGCGCCAACTGGTCGCCCAACAACATCTCGTTCCCCACCTCCGGCGGGCAGAAGGTGCTGCAGCTGACCGCCTCGACCGACGGCACCGGGGCCGGCACCAACCACGCCGAGCTCTACTCGACGCAGAAGCGTTACCTGGACGGCACCTACGCCACCCGGATCCGGTTCACCGACACGCCGGTCAGCGGCAACGACGGCGACCACATCAACCAGACGTTCTTCACGATCAGCCCGCTCAACGGCGATCTCGACCCGACCTACAGCGAGCTCGACATCTCCGAGTACCTGCCCAACGGCGGGTGGGGCGAGACCGGGCCGATCAATTACCAGACCAGCTGGTACACCTACCGCAACGAGCCCTGGTTCGCCGACAACGTGCACTCCGAGCAGCGCAGCAGCCTGGACGGGTGGCACGAGCTGGTGGCCCAGGTGGCCAACGGGCACATCGTCTACTTCATCGACGGCGTGCAGGTCGGCGACCACTCGGGCAAGTTCTACCCGCGCCAGACGATGACCATCAACTGGAACCTGTGGTTCATCGACACGGCGACCCACTCGGGCGGCCTGAGCACCTACATCGAGCAGGTCGACTGGGTCCTGTTCGCCAAGAACCAGGTCCTCTCCCCGTCGCAGGCCACCTCCCGGGCCTCGGGTTACCGCACGGCCGGCAGCACGTTCGTCGACACCGTGGCCGGTACGGGAACCTGCTCCACCCCGCCCACCACACCTCCGACCACACCTCCGACCACCCCGCCCACCACCCCGCCGGCGGCCAACTGTGACAACGCGGCCTCGTGGGCCATCGGCTCGGTCTACACCGCCGGCAACGTGGTGAAGCACGAGCGCAGCCGCTACGGCGACCCGAACGGCCCGAAGTCCGGCGACGGCGCCCACCTGTGGCGGGCCAAGTACTGGACGCAGGGCTCGGAGCCCGGCTGGACCGACCAGTGGCAGGACCTCGGCCGCTGCTAACAGCTCTTCCTGGGAGCGGGGCTGTCAGGCCCCGCTTCCAGCTCTTTGCGTCACAGCGGGTAGCCGAAGCTTGATCGCGTTTGCCAGGATCGGCCCGTGTCTCCTACCCGGTCTGAGCTGCGGCCCGACCCCGCGGCTCCGGCCGTGCGGGCGGGCTCACGCTGGTGGGCCCGCCTCCGCCTGCCGCTGGTCGTCGTCGCCGGGCTCGCCCTGGCCGCCTACGGCCTGCGCGGCCGGTTCCCCGACCCGCGCGACTTCCTGGGCGCGCTGACCGGCGCCGACTACTGGTGGGTCACCCTCGCCGCGGCCCTGCAGGCCGTCTCGATCGGCGCCTTCGCCTGGCAGCAACGGCAACTGCTGAGGGCCTTCGGCGTACGCGTGCGGGCGCGCTTCGCCCTCGCGGTCACCCTGTCCCGTACCGCCATCTCCATCTCGATGCCGGCGGGTGCGGCCGTCTCGGCGGGTTACGCGGGCCGGCAGTACGTCCGTACGGGCGCCACCAAGGAGATCGCGGCCGCCTCGATGATCGTCTCCGGCCTGACCTCGATCGGCGGTCTGGCCCTGCTGTACGTGGTCCTGGGCGCGGCCCTGATCACCACCGACCCCGCCCTGCTGGCCAGCCCGCAGCCGCTGATCGTGGTGGCCGGCCTGATCGCCCTGACCGCTGTCGCCGTCTACGCCGGCCGCCGCGCCATGCACCGCCCACCGCGCCCCGGCCCGGACGGCCCCCCATCCTTCGTCCGCAGACTGCTCACCAGTGCCGCCGACGCCTGGCGGGCCGGCGCCGCCCTGCGCTCCCGCGAATGGATCACCGGCGTCCTCTACTACACGGTCAACTGGCTGACCGACCTGCTCTGCCTGATGGCCACCTGCCGCGCCGTCGGCCTCCCGGTCGGCGTCATGACCCTGGCCGGCATCTACCTGGGCGTGCAGATCGTCCGCCAGGTCCCCCTCACCCCCGGCGGCGTCGGGGTCATCGACACGGCCCTGGTCGCCGGCCTGACCGCCGCCGGCGCCACCGCCGCCACAGCCGCCGCCGCGGTGGTCATCTACCGCCTGCTCTCCTGCTGGCTCCTGATCCCGGCCGGCGGCCTGGCCGCCCTCTACCTCCGCCGCGACGCCGCCACCCGCTGATCTGCGGCGCTGGTCCTTGATCCGACTGCGGCCGCGGGGGCGCGCCTGGAGAATCCCGGTAACCGTTGTCGGGTCGGCGGGTGGGACTCATGCATGAGCCGGGGGAACTCCTGTCGATCGTCGAGGGGCTGGCCGGGATTCCGCGGCTGCCGGGGTCCGAGGGGGAAGCTCGGGCGGGGGCGCTGATCCGGGACGATCTCGTCGGGGTGTGCCGGCGGGTGGTGGTCGAGCCGGAGCGGGCGTACGCCTCCTATGCGCGGCCGATCGGGCTGCTGTGTGCGACGGCGCTCGGCGCGGCGATGGTGGCGGCGCGGGGGCATCGCGGGCTCGGCTCGGTGGTGGCGGGGCTGGCGGGGGCGGGGATCGCCGATGACATCACCGGTGGCCGCATGGCGTTCCGGCGGATGTCCGGGAGGCCCGGGACGACGGCGAACGTCGTGGCGCAGACCGGCGACGACCAAGCGCGGACGACGCTCGTCGTGCTCGCCCACCATGACGCCGCGCCGTCGGGGGTGGTCTTCGATCAGCGTGTGCACAAGTGGGTGGCCCGGAGGTGGCCGCGGCTGATCGCGAGAGCCAAGGGCAACCCGCCGCTGTGGTGGGTGGTGCTGGCCGGGCCGGTGCTGGTGGCGCTGGGCAGCGCGATCAACCGGGCGAGCTGGCGGAACGCCGGGGCGGTGATCTGTGCGGGCTCGGTGGCCGCGATGGCGGACATCGGGCGGCGGCCCGCCGTGCCGGGGGCGAACGACAACCTGAGCGGGGTGGCCGTGCTGATCTCGCTCGCCCGGGCGCTGCACGAGAAGCCGCTGGAAGGGCTGCGAGTGCTTCTGGTTTCGGCCGGGGCCGAGGAGGCGCTGCAGGAGGGCATCCGCGGTTTCGCCCGGCGGCATTTCGGCGAGCTCGACCCCGCGCACACCTACTTCCTCAACCTCGACACCGTCGGCAGCGGGCGTCTCGTGCTGCTGGAAGGCGAGGGCCCGCTGCGCATGCACGACTACCGCCCCGAGTTTCTCGCCACGGTGGCCGAGTGCGCCGACCTTCAAGACATTGCGGTGGTACGGGGTCTGCGCGCGCGCAACAGCACGGACGGCTCGGTTCCCCACCGGTACGGCTATCCGACCGCCACCGTGGTCTCGGTCGACCGGCGCGGGCTGATGCCGCACTACCACCTCGACTCCGACGTGCCGGCGAATCTCGACCCGGAGTCGGTGGCGGAAGCGGCCCGGCTGGCCGAGGCCGTGGCCCGGCGGCTCGCTACGTCTCCGCCAAGCGGCGCTGGAGCTGCTCGTGCCGGAACTGGTAGACGGCGCCGACGCGGCGCAGCAGGTCGTGCTGGTGGGCGTCGTCGAGGAAGGCCATGAAGCGCCACGGCACCCGGCCCTGGACGGCGAGCCAGAACTTCGCCGCCAGGAACCGGCCCCACACCGTCGCGTTGAACCCGCTGTAGCGGTCGACCAGGACGAAGCCGGTCGCGAAGATCAGGGCGTGCAGGACGCCGCTGCGCCAGCCTTCGGCGATGGTGAAGGCGACGTACGTGGTCCCGCCGATCACCAGGCCGATGGAGGCGCCACGGGCGATCGCCGCGGTGCAGTCCGAGCGCCTCGTCGAGCGCGGGCTCAGTCCGGTCGTGGTGTCGGAGGCGACGTCCAGCCAGACGTTCAGGCCGTCGATCAGGCCCATCGCCATCCCGGCCGAGAGCCCGGCCAGCACGCCCAGCCCGGGGCCGATGAAAACGCTGGCGAACAGGGCCGTGCCGGCGCCGACGGTGGCGCCGATGGCCAGATGGCGGGCGAACCGGCCGACGCTGCGGCGCAGGGTGAGCCGCATCTTGCTCGGGGTGCGCCGCTCGGCGATGACGAACGGGCCGGCGGCCAGCCCGACGGCGAGCGCGGCCGCCACGCCGTCGGCCATCGCGGTCGCGGGCGGCTCGGCCGCCCAGTACCCGGTGAGGGCCACCGCGACACCGGCGGCCATGCCGGAGTAGCGGCCGGCTGTCAGCCCGATCCGGCGCGCGGAGCCACTGGTCTTGGAGCGGAGCAGCCACTCCTCCAGGGTGCGGGGGCGCGGGCCGATCAGCCGCCAGAAGATCAGGGCCGCCACGGCGTACGCGACGCCGACCGCCGGGCCCAGGACGAAGCCGAGCACCCCGCCGGCCAGGACGGCCGTGGGCACCTCGTAGATCCAGCGGGGCACGGTGCGTTCCAGCTCCCACCAGGCCAGGTTGTTGCAGTTGCCGGCGGCCAGGTCGCGGGCCAGGAAGGCCAGCCAGGGGGCGACGTCGGGCGCCTGGTCCTCGTACTTGGCCGGGATCAGCTGGTCCAGCAGGTGGTTCTCGACGGAGACGCGGTCGCCGAGGGCGGGGCTGAGCAGTTCGGAGCTGTCGCGAGGGTTGTCGCCGTAGATGGTCCGGGCCAGGCCGATCATCAGGGGGCTGCTCAGGACCGTGGCCAGCGGGCCGTCCGGGTCGTCGGTGAGCTCGCGGAAGACCGGCTTCCACTGGTCCTCGCGGCGGCGCGGTGTGGTCCGGGCGAGATAACTCTCGATGATCGGCACGCTGAGCGGCTGCAACTGCATGACGGCGGCGAAGGTCAGCACGTCGGAACTCTCCACGGCGTCGCGGAACTCGTCGGAGCGGCACGTGACCACGAGCGGCTGGTCGGCGTCGAACGCCCGGTTGATCTGGCCGATCGCCGTACCCCGCAGTCGCTCCGGCATCTCGTCGAGTCCGTCGAGGACGGGCCGGACGAGCCGGCGCTCGACCAGGGACCGGGCCAGGGCCCGCCGTTCGCGCTCGGTGGCCGCGCCGAACCGGTAGTTCTCGAGCAGGTAACCGGCGATCCAGCGGGCCAGGCCACCCGCGCCGGGGTCCCAGCCGCTGATCGGCATGATGACCGGCACCGGGTCGCCGGGCGCGCGCTGCTGCAGGAGTTGCAGCGTGAGCACCATCGCGAAGACCGACTTGCCGGAGCCGGGGCCGCCGAGCATCACCAGCCGGCCGGTCGGCACCCGCGCGTAGAACTCGGCCGCGTGGGACAGCTCCCCCGGCTCGGGGCCGTGCTCGGGTGTCTCGCCGAAGACGAGCGCCGGGTGCTCGGCCAGGTCCGGGTCGGCGGGAAGCCAGCGTACGGGCAAGGGCCATGGGTCTTGCAGACGCCGGACCCGGGCCTCCTCCCGCCACTGGGCCTCGACCACCCGGGCCAGGTCGTCGGCGGCCCGGGCGCAGGCCTCGGCCTCCTCGGCCTCGGAGCGGGTCACGCGGGCCTGCCGTACGCGGGTGAAGGTGCGCTCGGCCCAGGGCGCGGAGAAGCCGGCCAGCGCCGTGATCGCCCCCAGCACACCGGCCCAGCGCGACGCGTGCTCCACGCCCTGCCCGACCAGCACGATGGCGACCGTCGCCAGGACCGCGGCCCAGGCGAGCACGACCAGGAACAGGAGCAGGCCCTTGCGGCGTCCGTCCACAATTTCGAGTCTGCGCGCCGCCCGCGCCCCGTCAAGCAGGTTGCCGACGGGCGTAAATCGGATGCGCGCGCCGCCCGGACCGGGCACCATGCCAGAAGCACAACGCCGACGAGGAAGGAGGGTGCCGTGACTTCCGCACGCAGACCATCGCCTTGGAGGCACCGTTGTTGTTCCGTACCTTCGCCGAGGGAGACCTCGACTCCGTTCTGAGCCGGCTCGACGATCCGGAGCGCTTCGCCGCGTTCCTCAAGACCGGCAACTACCGTCCGGCCTGGACCTGGCTCGCCGTCGACGGCGAGGAGATCAAGGCCGTCGCCGTCTGGTGGGGCTTCCCCACCTCCGAGCGGCCCTTGGCCCTCGACACGCTGTACGCGTCCTCTGACGTGGCCGACCCCGCGGCCGTGTGGGCCGCGCTGATCCGGCAGATGCCCCCACCGTTCGAGTACCACCAGTTCACGCTGCCCGGCGGCGAGAACGACCCCGACGTGAGGCTGCGGCTCGCCGCCGCCGAGGCAGCCGGCCTGAACAGCGTCAACGAGCGGCTCCGCTACCAGTGGACGGCCGACGACCCGCTCCCCCGCCGCTCGACCCGGCTCACCTTCGCCCCCGAGCCCGACGACGAGGCGTACGCCAAGGTCTTCGCCTTGATCTCCACCGGCAGCCTGGACGTGGCCACCCGCGAGGGCGTCGCCCGGCTGGGCGCCCACGAGAACGCCCGCGAGGAGGTCGCCCTCTACCGCCAGATGCGCGGCCCCCGCGACCGCTGGCGCCTCGCCCACGACCGCCACGGCCGCCTGGTCGGCTGCGCCCTGCCGAGCGCCAACGACGGCGGCCCGGTCGTCGGCTTCCTCGGCGTCGTCCCCGACCAGCGGGGCCACCGCTACGCCGACGACCTGCTGGCCGAAATCACGCACCTGCTGACCGAGGAAGGCGCCACCACCATCCGCGCCGACACCGACAAGACCAACACCCCCATGGCGAACTCCTTCAACCGTTCCGGCTACCACATCTTCGCCACCCGCATCGTCGCCACCATGCCCCCAGACACCCAAAGCTGACCCCCACCCGCGACAAGCGCGACGCGCACCCGGTAAAGGCGTGGCCACGTTGCCAGCCAACGCGGCCACGCCGCCCGAGCGGTACGAAATGGTGTGGGCGACTCCCCCACCCGCGCCGACCGGGCGGCGCGGAACAGCCCGGGCGATTCCCTCGCCCCGGCGCGGAACAGCCCGGGCGACTCCCTCGCCCCGGCGCCGACCGGGCGACCCGCTCACCCGCGCCGACCGAGCGGCGCAACACGACCGGGCGATTCCCTCACCCCGCGCCGACCGGGCGGCGCGAAATAACCCGGGCGACCCGCTCACCGGCGCCGGCCGCCCGATTCCTCGGCGGCCCCAATTCCGAGCCGCGACACCGGATCCTTCGTTGACCCAGCGTGCCATTCCATCGGTTAGGCGGCAGCTATTCACCCGGCTCGGGCGCGCTCGGCCCCGACACCGCCAGATCACCGGGGATTCACGAATGCGGGCCCGAGGTCACCGGGACGGAAATTGGCGAATCGTCGATCCTGGGCTTGCCCGGCCGGCATCTTGGCTGTTCGGGGAGATCGGCGGGAAGGGCGGAGGCTCGTCGGGGCACGACTCCTGGAAGTCCAGGTAGATGCGCCGGGCGTGGCGCAGAGCCTTGCCGTGGTCGCGACGGCGCTTGTGATCGCGACGAAATTCGGCGGCGCTCGGTGAGTAGTTGCGGCGCTTTGTCGAGTCACGCATTGCCGACAATTCCGTGCGGCCGAAGAAGGAAGGCTGTGTCATGCCGATATTCTTTCACGCGCCGATACCGGGATGCCAGTAAAGGATCATTGCAAACTCTTTCTTCGGTAGCGGTTGAGGTGCGGGATAATCAGCTGCGATTTTCCTGCCGCCGCGGTTTCTTGCTTGCTCTGCCGAGTCGGCCATAAACGGTGCTCACGGCGGAGTCGACGATCATTCTGGCCGTGGGTGGTCCGGCCACAGTGGGGTCGGCTGTCGTGGCGGGGCCGACGCAGATCGAGGCCCTCGGGCCGCTCGACGGAGGGGCGACGCCCGCGACGGATCTACGCGGCTCAGCCGGCTCACAGGTGGTGGGGGGCAGACTCGGACGATGACGGACGGGGTGCGGGTTCCGCCTCGGTGGGTGGTCACGACCGCGTGGCGGGTGCATCGGGGGCTGTACCGCGCGACGGGTGGGCGCTTCGGGTTGCGGCGCCCGCGCCCCGGACGTGAAGGGCTGTTCCGGTTGACCACGGTGGGGCGGCGCAGCGGGTTGGAGCGCAGCGTCATTCTGGCCTACATCGTGGACGGTCCGGCCGTCGTCACGTTGGCCATGAACGGATGGGGCGACGGCGAGCCGGCGTGGTGGCTGAATTTGCGGGCGAGCGGGACCGCGTACCTCCGGACGCCCGAGGGGACGCGCAGGGTGACCGGACGCGCAGCGGCGGGCGCGGAACGCGACCGGCTGTGGGAACGCTGGCGTGAGCTCGACCCGAAGCTGGACGGGTACGCCGCGCTGCGAAAGACCGAGACCGCGGTGGTCATCTTGGAAGACACAGCGGGCTGACCAAGCGGCCGGCGACCAGTAGACGCCGCGGTCACCTCAAAAAGACGCAGCGGGCTGACCAAGCGGTAGACGCCGCGGTCAGCCTAGAAGACGCAGCAGGTTGAGCACGCGGTCGTCGGTCAGGGCGGACGGCTGGTGGACCACGTGGTAGGTGACCGGGGGCAGGTCGGCGACGCGGAGGGCGGCCAGGCCGGGTGGCGGTGGGACGCAGCCGTTGACGATGGCCAGGCCCGCTCCGAGGGCGACGAAATGGGTGATCAGCGGCCAGCCCTCGGCCTCGACGGCGACCGTCCACGCGGCGCCGGCGACTCGCAGGGCCTGCTCGAGCATGGCGCGCTGGGGGCGGTGCTGGGGCGGGACGACGAGCGACTCGCCGGCCAGGTCGCGCATCCGGACCGAGCGGCGGCGGGCCAGGCGGTGGCCGGCGGGCACGAAGAGCATCTGGGGGAACGTCGCCAGTTCCCGTACGGACAGGTCGGGTGGCAGCACGTCGAGGACGCTCACGCCGACGTGGGCCTGGCCGTTGCGGATCGCCGCCAGCATCTGGCGGTGATCGCAGTTGATCAGGCGGAGCGGGGTGGTGGCCAGCGCGGTCCGGATCGTGTCCCCGAGCAGGTAGAGGTAGGCGCCCTGGCCGGCCGCGAGCACCACCGGGCGTTGCGCGGGCGCCCCGGCGAACTCCGAAAGAAATCCTTCGAGCCGCGCGTTCTGGTCGCGGGCGAATCGGGCGACCGCCTCGCCGTCGGCGGTGAGCACCAGCCGGCGGCCCTCCCGCCGGTAGAGCGGCCGGCCCAGCGACGCCTGCAGCTTACGGATCTTCACGTGCAGGGCGGGCTGCGAGATGTGCAGCTCCTCGGCCGCGCGCGTGAAATTCAGATGGGCGGCGAACACCGCGAACGCCGTCAGATCCATAACGCGAAACTATAGCCGGGCCACCAAGAATAGTTCCGCATTAATACAACGGAGAGCACCCTGAGCGGCATGAGAAACCTCGGCGTAGACATCGGACGCGTAATCATCGACGGCGGCGGCCCCGGCGGCGCCGACACGCAGTTCTTCAGCGGCGACACCACCCGGATGCTGGCCACCCCGGCCGTGCCCGGCGCGTTCGAGACCCTGGCCCGGCTCGTGCCGCTCTTCGACCAGGTGTGGCTGATCTCCAAGTGCGGCGAACGGGTCCAGCGAAGAACCCGGCTCTGGCTCGACCACCACGAGTTCGCCACCCGCACCGGCATCCCCCGCGACCACCTGCGCTTCTGCCTGAAGCGGCCGGACAAGGCGATCCACTGCGCCGAGCTCGGCATCACGCACTTCATCGACGACAAACTCGACGTTCACGAGGCGCTGCGCGGGATCGTGCCGTACCGCTACCTGTTCGGTCCGCAGACGGTCACGCCGCCCACTTGGGTCACGCCCACGGCGGACTGGACGGAGCTAGGCACCAGGATGGACGAGGACCTTCACACCCGTACGGCCGGCCGCCGTTGACATGGCATTGTGGATGTCTCCGAGCGGGAACGTGTCGGAGACCAGCGGGGCCAGCTCGACCAGGCCCCGGGCGGCGAGGTCGATCGCGCGCGGATAGACCTCGCCCATCCGCCGCACCATGACCAGGGTCAGGCCCTTGCGGCGGGCCAGGGCCGCGCTGAAGGTCGTGCGGTCGCCGTCCGGGATGCCCACCAGCACCACCCGGGCCCCCGGCTTGGCGAGCCGTAACGCCGACTCCACGGCGCCGTCCGAGCCGGACACCTCGAAGACCACGTCGGCCACGGCCTCCTGATCACCGGCCGGCTCGGCCCCGAGACCCTCGGCCGCCTTCAGGCGGTGGGTCAAAGGCTCCCGGGCCAGTACGCGCGTAGCACCGTGCCGCTGCGACAGCTGAATCAGCAGCAACCCGATCGGACCACAGCCGACCACGGCGACGGTCGACGCCATCCGCAGGTGACTGAGATCCATCGCGTGCAGGGCGACCCCGAGCGGCTCCAGCATCGCGCCCTCGTCGTCGGAGAGCGCGTCGGGCAACCGGTGCAGCCGGTGCGCGGGCCAGGTCAGGAACTGCCGCAGGCCACCGTCGCAGTCACCGTGCCCGGCGAAGACGATCCGCGGGCACAGGTTCGGATAGCCGGCCCGGCACTCCTCGCAGGTCTCGCACGGGATCGCCGGGTCGATCGCGACACGCACGCCGTCGTCGTCGCCCCCGGAGCGGATGACCCCGGCCATCTCATGTCCCAGCACCAGCGGGCGTGGCAGCCCGGCGTCGCCGATGCCGCCCTCGGTGAACCAGTGCAGATCCGACCCGCAGATCCCCACCGACGTCACCTCGACCAGCCGCTCATGGGGCGCCGGGGACGGGCGCTCTTCGTCGTGCAGCCGGAGGTCGCCGGCCCGGTGGAGACGCGACACGATCACGACCCGACGCTAACACCGCAACGGTGTATCGCGAACCGGCGATGAACCCTGCATGATCGACGGCATGTCTTCCACCGACCTGTTCGCTCCCGGCAGCGTCACGCACCTCCCCGGCGTCTACGACCCGGCCAGCGCCGCGCTCGCCGTCCGGGCCGGCATCCGCGCCGCGTACCTCTCCGGGGAGGCGATCGCGGCCACGATGCTGAAACCGGCCGCCACGCCGAACGCCGTCTCCGCCACCGAGATCGCCGACCGCGCGGCCGTGCTGGCGCCCTTCCTGGGCGGGGTGCCGCTGATCGCGGACGCGGTGGTCGGCTTCGAGGAGCCGGACGGGGCGGTGTGGTCGGCCCTGGCCTACCAGCGGGCGGGCATCGGCGGCCTCGTCCTCGGCGAAGGCTCCCCCGCGCGGGTGGCCGCGGTGAAGGAAGGCGCGCCCGGGATCGCGGTGATCGCCTCGGCCGGCGGGGACTCGCCCGGGGAGGCCATCGCCCGTGGTCGGGCACTCGCGGCGGCCGGCGCGGACGCCGTCCTCCTGCTAGGCCTCGGTGAGGACCAGTTGCGCTCCGCGGGGGTTGCTCTCCCGGGTGTACGCCTGGCAGTGAACCGGACGGAAGGGGCGACCCGCGGCCGTTTCCTCAGCGACGCCGAGCTGGCCGAGGCGGGGGTTGTCCTCGTGCTGCACCCGCTGACGGCGGTGCTGGCGGCGCTGCGGGCGGCGTCGCTGGCTTATCACGCGCTGACGTCGGAGCCGCTCTCCTCTACTGAGCCGCCCTCGCCCGCGCCGCCGCCATCGCCGGGCGCGTCGGCTTCGGCCGCGTCTTCCTTCCCCGAGCCGCCCTCCTCCGCCGCGCCCTCCTCCGCCGCGCCCTCAGGCGGTGCGTCGTCGGCAGTGGCACCCACGCTGGAGCAGGTCGACATGATGCCGCCGGCGGTGCTGGCCACCCTGGCGGGCGGGGCGCCGGCGAGCTTCCTGACCCAGACGGATCCGAGGGCCGTCTTCGCGCTCCCGCCGCCACCGGCCCCGGCCACGCCGCCGTTCGGCGCTCCGGCCTTCGGCACGGTCGAGGACCGGCCCTGGGCCAGTGCCACCGAGCCCGCCGAACACCCGTGGCTCGCGGTCAGCGGACCCGACGAGCCGACCGAATCGGCGTTCGACCAGCCGCTCCCCGATCGGCCGGCCCCCACGCCCACCCAGCGGCAGGCCGCCGGGGCGGCCGGCCGAACCTGGGCGAGCATCGCCCGGGAGGTCGGCCGCCTCGGCACCTGAGAGGTCAGCTGCGGGAGCGGGGCAGGCAGCACTTCTTGTACTTGAGGCCGGAGCCGCACCAGCAGGCGCCGTTGCGCTCCGGCGGCCACGGGATCTGGTCGGCGGTCGCCGCCACCTGGCGGGCGTAGCCGGCCCGGACCTGCGGGTCGGCCGGGTCGCCGTCGGCGCCGGCGAAGCCGCTCAGGCCGGTGACCTTGCCGCTCAGCACGGTCAGGCCGGTGCGGCCGGAGCCGGCCCGCCGGACCAGTTCCTTCTCGAGGTGGGCGCGGTGCTCGTCCCAGTTCGCGCCGTACGGCTCGGACAGGGCCGGCCACTTCTCGAGCAGCTGGTCGAACTCCGCCTTCGGGAAGAACAGCAGGTCGTCGGCGGGTGCGCCGGCGGCCCGGCCGGAGGCGTTGGCCAGCCGGGTCTCGAGCCGGTCGGCCAGGTTGTCGTGGTGGTCGTGCTGCAGCCCCAGCGCGTGCCGGGTCCGGTGGCGCTGCTGCAGCAGGAAGAAGAGCAGCCCGGCGTCCTCGGCGCTGGCCGGCTCGGCCGCGTCGCCCCGCTCGGCCAGCACCTCGTCGACCGCCTCGGTCAGCCACTCCTCGGCCAGCCGGTCGCGCCGGCCGGCGGCGAGGGCGGCACTGACGTACGCCGCCGCGTCGGGGTACTTGGTCAGCAGCGGCCGCAGCGGCTCGATCGCGGCCACCGCCTCGTCCTCGCGGCCGAGGCGGAACAGCACACGGGCCAGCAGGGCTTTGGCCCCGGCGGCCTGGTTGTCGTCACGCGACCCGAAGGACTCGACGGCCCGCTCCGCGTACCGCAGGGCCGCGTCGAGCTTGCCCCGGCTCTCCGCGATCTCGGCCGCGAGCGCGAGGGCGTACCCCGCGTCGTCCTTGTCGGCGAGCCGCCCGCTCTCCGCCGCTTCGGCAAGGTCGGCCGCGATGCCGAGCGGGTCGGCCGCGCCGAGGGCGCTCTGCCGGATCTCTGTAAGGTCTGCGCTGGTCAGATCGGCTTTCATAGGCACGCCGCCACCGTACAACTCCGTAGGCACTCACGGTTGTTGATCTGGGTCTCACTCGCGCGGTTTTCGCGACCGGCCGAACCGGTGTTCCTCGATGTCCGCCGCGCCCGGGCCGTGCGGAATACTGCGTAGCTTCGGCGACGACGAGGCGAGGTGGCTTCATGAAGGGTCAGGTCGTGCGCTCCCCCGAGGGGGAGGAGATCGTGCTGGCCGACATCGGGCTGGTCGAGATCTTCGACAACCCGGTGGTACGGGTGTGGGACGTGTCCCTGCAGCCCGGGGAGACCCACCCGTGGCATCTGCACCACAACCCGTACGTCGTTCTGAGCCTGTCGGGGTCGGAGTGCCGGATGGACTGGCTGGACGGGTCGGCGCCGCGCTTCCTAAACGAGTATCACGGGGGCAGCGTCTACCGGCCGCTGTCGCCGGTGCACCGGCTGACCAACATCGGCGACCGGTTCTACCAGAACCGGCTGGTCGAGCTGAAGGAGCTCGGTGAGCTGCGCGCCGAGCCGTACCCGGTGGGTGAGGGCGCCCGCAGCGTCCGCGGCGAGCGGCCGGGACCGGAGCTGCCCGACGGGCGCGTGCCGGTGTTGCACCACGATCACGTGAAGGTGTGGACGACCTCGACGGCCGAGCTGGACCTGGCCGAGGTGCCGCACGTGCTGGCCGCGCTGGCCGCTCCGTACGAGGTGCGGTTCCACGAGGGCGGCCCGGTCAAGGTGGACGGTGACTGGTTCGTGGTGGAGCTGTCCTATGTCGCGAGCGGGATCGCGGGGGCGTGACCTCCTCGTCTATCCTCCTGGCCGTAACCGGGGGATGGGATGTCGATGTCGATGGTGCCGGAGGACCGCATCGCTGACTGGGAGCTCAGGGTCGAGGAGCAGGCTCGGCGCACCCAGCGGCTGAGCGAGTCGATCGAGCGCAGCACCAGCTCGGCGGAGTCGCCGGGCGGTGAGGTCGTGGTCACGGTGGACTCGACCGGCGGCCTGGCCGGGCTGCGGTTCCGGCGCGAGGCGGGTGATCTGCCCCTCGACCGGCTGGACGAGCTCGTCCTGGCCACCAGCAAGCGGGCCCAGGCGCGGATGGCCGAGCAGGTCAGCGATCTGGTCGAGCAGCTGTACGGATCCGGGTCGGGCACCGCCCAGTTCATCCGCACCGCGTACAGCGAAAGGTTCGCCGGGGAGGCTGAGCGGCCATGACCCAGCCCGGGATGAACGTCGATCCGGCCCAGGTGCGCCGGCACGCGCTGCTGATCGACGAGGTCGCGACGATGGTCGACGAGGCGGTGGCGGCCGGTGGTCACGTGCGGGCGGGCAACGAGTCGTACGGCAAGCTCGTGGGTTGGATCTTCACCCCGCCGCTGAACCATTTTGCCGACACCTATCTCACCGCCGGTCGCGACATCGTGACGGCCACGCAGCGGCAGGCGGACGCGCTGCGGGCCACGGCGGACGAGGCCGTGGCGTCCGACCAGCGCTCGGCGGATCGGCTGGGTGGCGACTGATGGCGGGCGACTACCAGGTCCAGCGGGCCGGCCTGATCGCCGGCGAGGCCGGCACCAAGGGCTACGAGGGCGCCGGAATCATCGAGGCCGCGTCCGCGCTCGGCGACGGCGTGCACAACGGGGACTGGTTCGGCGTCACCGCGAACGGGGCGGTCACGGCGCTCGGGGCGGTCGGCGCGGTCATGGACCCGTTCCAGGCGGTCTTCGCGGCCGGCGTCGGCTGGCTGATGGAACACCTCGACTGCCTCCGCGAACCGCTCGACTGGCTGTGCGGCGACCCCAAGGAGATCGAGGGGCACGCCAACACCTGGCGCAACGTCGAGCAGCGGATGTACGACTCGATGACGTTCTACGTGGACGAGGTCGACAAGACCGTCGCGTACTGGAGCGACCAGGCCGCCGCGGCGTACCGCTCCCAGGCCCGCGGCAGCGCGGAGAACCTGGAGGCGGCCGGCAAGCTGGCCGGCATCCTCTCCGAGATCACCATGCTGGCCGGTGCGATGGTCGGCGTGGTCCGCAACACGGTCCGCGACCTGATCGCCGAGGTGGTCGGCGCGGCCATCTCCAAGGCGCTGTGGGCGCTGAC
The DNA here is from genome assembly GCF_040675435.1 of Actinoplanes sp. NPDC049598. Classification (NCBI taxonomy): domain Bacteria; kingdom Bacillati; phylum Actinomycetota; class Actinomycetes; order Micromonosporales; family Micromonosporaceae; genus Actinoplanes; species Actinoplanes sp. NPDC049598. The sequence continues at coordinate 108,000 of NZ_JBFAOX010000002.1, forward strand.
CGTGGTCGCGATCCCCAAGGTGGCGGCCGAGATCTCCATCATGGTCACCAAGTACGCGACGAAGATCGCCGGCCTGCTCAAGCGCCTGTCGGCCGCGGTCAAGGAGCTGGCCGGCAAGGCCGGTCACGGCACCGAGCTGCTCGAGTCGATCAGCCGGTACTTCGCCAAGCAGGGCGACGAGCTCTACCTGGGCGCCCAGGAGCTGGATGTGGCGCGCCAGGGCGCGGGGCGGCAATTCGGCGGTACGGGGTGGCGCGGTCTCGACGACGCGCACGCGCACGTGAAGGACGGCCACGTCGGGGCCCACGGCAGTCTCCCGTCGCAGGCCGGCGACATCCTGAAGACCGCGCCGCGCGACAACGCCCTGCAGAACGCGGGCTCGTACGGCGCCTGGACCACCGACGAGGACGAGCCTTCCTTGAAGCTGCCGCTATGAGCCCCATGTCGGACGAGGAACGGCAGCGCCGCCTGGCCAACTTCGAGAAGGAGCAGGCAGCCCTGGACGCCCGCCGCGAGGCGGCCCGCCGGCGCGACCGGGAGGTCAGCGACACCCAGGCGGCGGTGCTGGGCAAACGCTCCGGCCTCGGCAGGTTCTGGGCCGGGGTGGCGCTGGTGCTGGTGCTCGCCCCGCTCAGCTGGCTCGCCTCGGGCACGGTCGGCCGCTACACGGGCAACGACTTCGGCGACGCCAAGACCACGTACCGGGCGGTCGTCCAGTCCTGCGACAAACGAGGCCCGGTCACCGACAAGGGCGGCTTCGGCACCTACTACGTCTGCCGCGTGAAGATCGGCGACGTCGACACCCGCCAGATCAGCGACCCCGGCTTCTTCCCCGACGACCAGACCGGCCGCACCATCACCATCGGCGACAACGGCTCCAGCCGCGGCGTCCACGCATGGTCCCGCCCCGAGCTGCCGTCCCGCTGGTACCTGAACGCGCTGGTCATCATCCTGGGCCTCTTCCCGGCCCTGGTGATCTGCCTGCTGGTGTTCGTGGCCATTGCCGCTTTCAAGGGACGTAGACGGAAGCCCTGAGCCCGTCGTACCCGGACGGCCGCCCGCGCGCGGGCACCTGGCCGTCGTACCCGGACGGCCGCCCGCGCGGGCACCTGCCCGTCGTACCCGGAGGGCCGCCCGCGCGGGCACCTCGATCTCCATCGCGGGCCCCTCCCCATCGGCCCCAGCGCCTGCAGCGCAACCTCACCCAGCCAGCTGACCAGCGTTTCCTTGACCGCGGTGGCGCGTTGATCATGCGGTGAAGCGGAAAGCGCCCCTGATCCTCGCCATCGCGCTGTGCATGATCGCGCCGTCCGCCCCGGCGGCGGCATCGGCTCCGTCCGCCGCCGCCGGCCCGGCGGCGGCCTCCGGCCCGGCGGCGGCCTCCGGCCTGGCTTCCGGCCTGGCGGCGGCATCCGGCGGTCCGGCGTGGGCCCCCGCCGCGCCTACATCGCGTACCGGCGCCGGAGATCCTTTCGCCGCCTGCCTGCCCGGCGCGATCGACCGGCTGCTGGCCGATCCGGCGCTCGCCGGGGCGCAGACCGGCGTGGTCGTGGCCGACGCCCGTACCGGCCGGACCCTGGTCGATCGCCGCGGCGGCACCCGGCTGCTGCCCGCCTCGAACCTCAAGTTGCTGACCTCGGCCGCGGCCATGGCGCTGCTCGGCCCGGATCACCGTTTCCCGACCACCGTCCGCTCCGACGGCCTCCGCCGCGGCCCCGTGCTCGACGGCGATCTCTACCTGCGCGGCTCCGGCGACCCCGCTCTCACCCCCTCATCGCTGAACACGCTCGCCCGCGACGTGGCCGCCACCGGTCTCCGCCGCGTCACCGGGGACCTCATCGGTGACGACACCGCCTTCGACGACGTCCGCCTGGGCCTGGAGTGGGCCTGGGACGACGAGTACTCCGCCGACGCCGCCCCTGTGTCGGCCCTCACACTCTCACCCGACAGTGACCTCAAGGCCGGGACCGTGACCGTCACTGTCAGTGCCGATTCCTCCGCGGTACGGCTGACACCGACGACCTCACGGCTCCGCGTCATCAACCGCACGACCGCGTCACGCGTCGGCCCCACCACGATCGACGTGACCCGGCGCCACGGAACCAACACCATCGTCGTGACCGGCCACATCACCGCCGGATCCGCACCCGAGAAACGTTCGGTCTCGGTACCGGACCCCACCCTGCTCGCCACGGAGGTGTTCCGCTCGGCGCTGCGCCGCCACGGCGTACAGCTGGACGGAAAGATCCGGACAGCCCGGCCCACCCCCGCCCGGGCGCCCGAGGTGGCGCGGCACATCGGGCCACCGTTGCGGAATCTGATGGCTCCCCTGCTGAAGCTTTCGAACAACAGCATGGCCGAACTGCTGGTCAAAGCCCTGGGCAAGGGGACCTGGGCGGCCGGCACCGCCGCGGTCGCCGGCTATCTGGGTCGGCTCGGCATTGACCCGGCGACGCTGCGGCAGGTGGACGGCTCCGGCCTGTCCCGCCGCAATCTCGTGCCCCCGGCCGCGCTGGTCCGGCTGCTGCTCGCGGTGCGCGCCGAGCCCTGGTTCGCCACGTGGTTCGCCGCCCTCCCGGTGGCGGGCAACCCCGACCCCCGGATCGGCGGCACGCTGCGCAAACGGATGCTCGGCACCCCGGCCGCGGGCCTCGTACACGCCAAGACCGGCTCCCTGACGGGCGCTTCCGCGCTCTCCGGCTACGTCAGCGGTCCCCGTCCCGTCGTCTTCTCGGTGATCTTGAACAATCAGCTCGCGCCCACGGTCACCCCCGTGATCGACGCCATCGCGGTGGCCCTCACGCAGCGTTACCATGAGGCCCGACCCTCCGTCGGCCGACTGGCGTACTGCGAATACGGTAGGGCGGAGACTTCGCTGGGATGACGACGGGGTGATCCCCGCCGAGCGATGCTGGTCAGGGCAGGGATGCCGCGGCACCGCGCATCGAACGACTCTGGAGAACGGCACCGTGACGACCGAGCAGCCCGCCGTGAGCAGCGACCAGGAGATCGCCCGGCGCAGCGACAGGACCCTGGCCGCCCTATCCGTGACCTCCACGTTCGCGGACGAGCTGAGCCACTTCATGCTCGTCTACAAATTCGGCCTGGCCGAGATCGGCACCAAGATCTCGATCCTGGCCGAGGAGCTCGCCCACCGCGGCCGCGGCAACCCGATCGAGCACGTGCTGCCCCGTCTCAAGAGCACCCAGAGCCTCACCGCGAAGGCCCGCCGCATCGACTGCCCGCTGACCCTCGACGACATGCGGTCCCGCATCCGCGACATCGCCGGCATCCGCATCGTGTGCAGCTTCGTCTCGGACGTCTACACGGTCGCCGACATGCTGACCCGGCAGCCCGACGTCACCCTGATCCAGACCAAGGACTACATCGCCAAGCCGAAACCCAACGGCTACCGGAGCCTGCACCTGATCGTCGAGATCCCCGTCTTCCTCTCCGACCGCGTCGTCTCGGTCCCGGTGGAGGTCCAACTTCGTACCGTCGCTATGGACTTCTGGGCCAGCCTCGAACACAAAATCCACTACAAGTACGACCCCGACGTCCCCGCCGCCCTCCGTCAGGAACTCGCGGCCGCCGCGGAGGACGCGGCCCGCCTCGACGTCCGCATGGAACGCCTCCACCGCGAGATCCACGGCCCCCGCCGCTAGTAGGGCCGCGCCGCTAGCCCGGCCCCGCCCCGGGCCGGGCTGAGCCGCCGGCCGCGTCTGGCTGCCAGCCCGGCCCCGCCGCTAGCCCGGCCGGCTCGCCGCCGCCTGTTCGGCGGGCTCGTGGGTGGGCTCCTCGCTCACCCAGCGGACGGCCTTCGTCGCCTGCAGGGACCCCAGGAGCCGCAGCCGGTCGGCGTGCGGAGTGCCGGGCTCGGCGGTGTAGACCAGCATGACCGGGCCCGGGTTGCCCGGCAGCGGATACGTGTCCCAGTCGAGGGTCATGTCGCCCACCAAGGGATGGTGGAAGACCTTGGAGCCGGTCACCGACTCGCGGACGTCATGGCGCGACCACAGCCGGCGGAACGTGGAGCTGCGGATGGTCAGATCGCCGATGATCGAGGCGGCCCGGGGATGGGTGGGATCCACGGCCACGGCCGCCCGGAGCATGCCGATGTAGTCGAGCGCGAAAGTCTCCCAGTCGCCGCAGCGCTCGCGCGCCGATGGGTCCTTGAAGAGAGCGATCAGCAGATTGCGCTGGTTCGGCGGCAGCAGCTCGGGCTCGCCGAGCAGGGCCACGGCCAGCGGATTCCAGGCGAGGACGTCCAGGTGGCGGCTGACCACCAGGGCGGGGGTGTCCATGACCTGCAGAAGGTTGCGTGTGCTGCGGGGCACCCGCTCGGGGGCGTGCCGTTGGCGGACCGGCCCCGGGCGCCGGGCGGCGCGAGCGAGCTTGAAGAGGTGGCGCCGCTCCTCGCCGTCCAGATTGAGGGCGCCGGCGATCGCCTCGAGGACCTCCTCGGACGGGCGAACGTCGCGGCCCTGCTCCATGCGCTGGTAATAGTCGGTGCTCAGGCCTGCGAGCAGAGCCAGCTCCTCGCGCCGCAGGCCTTGTACTTTACGGCGGCCACCGGGCTCGAGACCGACGTCGGCAGGGCAGAGACGGGCGCGGCGGGCACGGAGGAAGTCGCCGAGTTCTTCGGTGTAGGCGTTGGGCATGCGACAAGTGTGCCCCGGCCGGGTGACCGCGAAGGTAGGTCTGCTTTTCCTAGGGAGGCGCGTGCGAGGGAACCTTCCTCGAGCGCCCCTAACGTCGTCGCCATGAGCGAGTGGACAGCAACCGACATCCCCAGTCTCCGTGGCCGCACGGCCGTGGTGACCGGGGCCAATTCCGGCCTGGGCCTGGTCACGGCCACCGAGCTCGCCCGGCACGGCGCCCGGGTCGTCCTGGCCGTTCGCGATCTCGACGCCGGCGAGCGGGCGGCCGGGCGCATGAGAGAGGCCCGGCCGACGGCCCAGCTGGAGGTCCGCGAGCTCGACCTCGCCTCGCTGGCCTCCGTCCGCGCCTTCGCGGCGAAGCTGGTCGCCGACCATCCGTCGATCGACTTGTTGGTCAACAACGCGGGGCTGGTGCTGCTCGGGCGCCGGCGCACGACCACCGACGGCTTCGAGCTTCAGCTCGGCACCAACATGCTCGGCCATTTCGCCCTGACCGGGCTGGTGCTCGGCGCGCTCGAGGCCGGGGACGCCGCACGGGTGGTCAGCCTCAGCTCGGTCACCCACAAGGGCGCCCACCTGGATTTCGACGATCTCATGTCGGAGCGGGATTTCGACGCCGCCCGCGCCTACGGTCGCTCCAAGCTGGCCACCACCGTGTTCGGCCTGGAGCTCGACCGCCGGCTGCGCGCCGCCGGGTCGCCTGTCACCAGCGTGATCGCCCATCCCGGGGTGTCGTCCACCAATCTCACTCCACGCGCCTGGCAGGACAGGGGACGGCTCGGCCGCGCCCTCGCGCGACTCTTCCTGCTGCTCACCCAGCCGGTCGAGCGCGGCGCGCTTCCCCAGCTCTTCGCGGCCACGGCTCCCGGGGTGCGGGGTGGGCAGTTCTTCGGCCCGTCCGGATTCCGCGAGATCCGGGGCGGCGTGACCGAGGTCCGTCCGAGCGCCGAGGCGGCCGACCCGGCAGTGGGCCGCCGCTTGTGGGGTGTGTCCGAGGGCCTGACCGGGGTCGGTTACCTATGAGACCGTCACGCCCAGAGGGCGACCCACTCGATCTCGTCGCCGTCGCTGCCAACGTCCTCGCGAGTGGCGATGTTGACGCCGAGGCCGGGCACGTCCATCCCGTCGTCGAACTCGACCGGCTCCCGCACGGACAGGTTGCGGGCGGCCAGCGCCGGTCCCAGAGCGCCGAACGTCGTGGCGTACAGCTCGAGGCCGTCGTATTGAAGGGAGCCGTTGACGAACAAGATCGACGTGAGCACGCCGTCCGCGTACCGCAGGAAGAGGGTCGTGTGCTCGTTGCTGTACTGGTCCTCGAAGGGCCGGTTCTCGTCCGGGGCGGGGAAGGTGCCGGCCAGCGCCGCACGCAGTTCCTCGCGGCTCGTGCGCAGCAACACCTCGACGTCACCCGACCGGAGCCCCTGGTGGGGCACCAGTTCCCAGCGCTCGGCCATCCGACCCTCCCGGAAAAGAATCATGCTAACCGGGCGCTGGGCCGGTGGTGTCAGGGTGTGGCCTGGAAGACGAGGTTGAAGGGCGTCTCGGCGACCCGGCGGAAACCGGTGAAGCCGGCGGTGGTCGCCACCTCGCGCAGGCGGCGCTCGCCGGCTTGGGCGCCGAGCGCGGTGCCGACCTCCTGGGAGAGCGAGTTCGGTGTGCAGAGAAGCGTCGAGGCGCCGTAGTAGACGGCCCCGACCGGGTTGAGGTTGTCGCGCAGGGTGTCACCGGCGAAGGGTTCGACGATGAGAAGGGAGCCGCCGTGAGCGAGTTTCGAGCGCAGGTGCGCGAGCACACCGGCGGGATCGCCCATGTCGTGCAGGCAGTCGAAGAGGCAGATCAGGTCGTAGGCGCCGTCGAGCTCCCGGGCCGGGCCGGTCTCGAAGCGGGTCCGGTTGCCGACACCCGCCTCGGCCGCCCGCCGACGGGCGGCCTCGATCGAGCCGGCGTGGTAATCGGTGCCCACGAACGTCGACTGCGGATAGGCGCCGGCCATCAGGATCGTCGACGCGCCGAGACCGCAGCCGATGTCGGCCACCCGGGCGCCCGCCTTCAGCTTCGCCTCGACGCCGTCCATGGCCGGGATCCAGGCCCCGGTCAGGTTGGCGTGGTAGCCGGGCCGGAAGAAGCGCTCGCAGCCCTCGTAAAGGTCATGGTGGTGTTCGTGCCAGCCGACGCCCTCGCCGGTGCGGAAGGCGTCGACCAGCCGGTCCGTGGAGCGGACGGCGGCCAGCATGAGCTCGAAGCCGCCGATCACGCAGGCCGGGCTGTTCTCGTCGGTCAGCGCGACGGCGTGCTCGGCCGGCAGCACGAAGCGGTCCTCGCCCGCGAGCTCGAGGTAACCGGCGGCGGCCTGGGCGGAAAGCCATTCACGCACGTAGCGCTCGGCGGTCCCGGTGCGGCCGGCCAGTTCGGCCGCGGTGACAGGAAGGGAGTCGGCCATGGCCTTGTACAGCCCCAGCTTGTCGCCGATCACGGCGAGTGATCCGGTCAGCATCGAGCCGAAGTCGCCGACGGTCTTGAAGACGAACTCCATCAGGCGCTGCTCGTTCAGTGTCGTGGTAGTCATGCCGGGCGACGCTAACCAGGCCGATTTCCGTTTCGTGTCCGCTTCCCGTCCGCACCCCGGACGACGGGCGCGCACAATCATCGGCATGCCCGGTGAGCTGCGCCTCCGGCTGTTCGGCGGCTTCCACGCGGAGGCCGGCGGTCAACCCGTCGTGCAGTGGCACCGCAGCGCCGCCCTCGACCTGGTCAAGCTGCTGGCGCTGACCCCTGGCCACCGCCTGCACCGGGAGCAGGCCGTCGATCTGCTGTGGCCGTCGGCGCCCTCGCGGCTGAACAAGGCGCTGCACTACGCCCGCCGCGCCGTCGGCCACGATCACCTGCTGCTGCGCGACGACATGCTCCTGCTTCACGGGTCGCCGCTGCGGGTCGACGTCGACGATTTCGAGGAGGCCGCCCGGCAGGGCGACACTTCCCAGGCTCTCCGGCTGTACGCGGGTGAGCTGCTGCCCGAGAACCGGTTCGACACCTGGGCGTCGGCCCGGCGCGACCAGTTGCGCGACGCCGTGACGCCGCTGCTGCTGTCCCAGGCCGAGGGGCTGCGCTCCCGTGGTGATCGGCGCGGCGCCATCGCCGCGCTGGAACGGCTCGTCGAGCTCGACCGGTTGCACGAGGAGGCGTACGCCCGGTTGATCGCCCTCGAGGAGCGCCATCGTGCCCTCCGCTGGTACGAGCAGATCACCGCGTTGCTCCGCGACGAGCTGGGTGTCTCCCCCGGCCCCGCGCTGCAGCGGGCCCACCGCGCCGTGCTCGACCAGCCCGGCCCGGAGCCCGGAGCCGAGGAGCGCAAGCTCGTGACCGTGCTCGACGCCGACTTCCGCGGCGCGCCCGCCCCCGACGGCGACCCGGAGCAGGCTCGCCGCGACCGGGCGCTGTGGACCGGCCAGCTCGGGGAGATCGCGCGCCGATGGGGCGGCACGGTGCGGCCCCGGGTCGGCGGCGGCGTCATCGCGGTGTTCGGCTATCCGGCGGCCCGGGAGGATCATGCCTCGCGGGCCCTGTGGGCGGGCTTCGAGATGCTGCGGCGCTCCCCCGCGCCGCTGCGGCTCGGGGTGGCCACCGGGGAGATCATCGCACCGGAGCCGGCGTCCGGGGCGCTGGAGGGCATCGGCGGCGCGGTGCTCGACGGCGCCGCACGATTGCGGGAAAGCGCCGCCCCGCGGACGCTGCAGGCGGCCGGCCGGACCCGCCGCGCGGCCCGCCGGGGCGCGTTCCGCTTCGACGGCCGCCGCCTGCTCACCGCGTCGTGGGCCGTCGAGCAGCCGTCGGCGGGCGAGCCCCCGATGGTCGGGCGCACGGGCGAGCTGCGGGCCGTCCTCGGCCTGATCGACGATGCGGTCACCAGCCGCTCACCCCGCCTGATCACCGTGGTGGGCCCGGCCGGGATAGGTAAGACACGGCTCGTCCGCGAGGCAGTGGCCGCCCGGCCCGGACTGCGCGTGCTGCAGGGCCGATGCCTGGCCGCGGGCGACGGCATCACGTACTGGCCGCTCGGCGAGATCCTGCGCGACGCCTGCGGCATTCCGCTCAGCGCGCCCGGCCCGGTCGCCGCCGACCGGCTGCGCGCCGCCGTCCCGCACCCGGAGACCGTCCACGCCCTGGCGGCCGGAGCTGCCATCCGCCTGCCCGGCAACCCTCTCAGCAACGCCGACCCGCGCACCGTCGCCGAGGAACTCGGCCGCGCCTGGCCGCGCTTCGTCACCGCGCTGGCCGCCCGCGGCCCGGTGCTGCTGGTCATCGAGGACCTGCACTGGGCCGGCGGGCCGATGCTGGCCATGCTGGCCCGGCTCGTCGCCCGCTCGGCCGGCCCGGTCGTGCTGCTGACCACCGCCCGGCCCGAGCTGCTCGAACACCACGGCGCGATCACCGCCGCCTCCGTCGTGTCACTCAGCGCGCTGACCGACGAGGCCGCTCGCGAGCTGGTCACCGGGCTGCCCCACGATCCGGGCCGGCGCGACGAGATCCTGGCCCGGGCCGAGGGCAATCCGTACTTCCTCGGTCAGCTCGCCGCTCACCTGGCCGAGGGCGGCTCGGGTGCCCTGCCCGACTCCCTGCACGCGCTGTTGTCGGCGCGGGTCGACGCGCTGCCGACGGCCGAGAAGCGGCTCCTGCAGGCGGCCGCCGTCATGGGCCGGGTCTTCTGGGCCGAGCCGATGCGTGACCGGCTCGATCCGGAGGCGCTCGCCTCGCTCGAGGCCCGCGGGCTCGTGCTGGCCCGGCCGTCGCCGGGGGCGGCCGGGCAGGAGGAGTACGCGTTCAAACACGCCCTGCTGCGCGACGTCGCCTACGCCGCGCTGCCCACCGCGCAGCGGGCGACCGGGCACGCCGACGTCGCCGCGTGGCTGGAGGAGATCTCCCGCGAGCGGGTCGACGAGGTGATTGAGCTGATCGCCTTCCACTACGCCGCGGCGGCCGACAACGCGGCGACCAACGACTGGGTACGGGCCAAGGCGTTCCGCTCGCTCATCGCCGCCGGAGTCGGGGCCCGCCGCCGGTACGCCGTGGAGAAGGCACTGGATCTGCATCGGCGGGCGCTGCGTTACACGAGTGACCCGGCCGAGGCGCTCGAGGCGATCGGCGACGACCACGAGACGGCCTACGCCGGGGACGACGCCGTCGCGACCTGGCGGGAGGCGATCGCCCTGACCCACGGCGACCGCCGGGCCGCGCTCTGCCTGAAGACCGCGACGATGGTGGTGACCCGCTGGGGCGGCTTCCGGGCGCCGGCCGATCCCGCGCTGGGCGACCGGGTCATCGACGAGGGCCTGGCCGCCGTCAGCGACCCGTCGACCAGGGCGCGGCTGCTGTCCCTGCGCGCCCTCTGCGGCTCCCGCTGGTCGTGGACCGGCCGGCCCGACCCGCTGCCCGTGGCGCGCCGCCGCCAGGCCGCCACGGCGGCGGGCGCGCTGGCCGACCGGCTCGGCTCCCCCGCGCTGCACGGCATGGCCCTGCTCGGCACGGCCGCCGCCCAATTCCTGGAGGGCCGCTACGACGACGCCCTGCTGGCCGTCCTCGAGCAGACCGGCAACGACGGCACCGACCGGGACCGGGCCCTGGCCCACCTCGTCGCCTCGCTGCTCATGACCGACATCCGCGGCGATCACCCGAGCGCTCTCGAGCACGCGCTCCACTCGTACCGCTGGGCTCGTGGTCTGTCCCCACACGACCGTCTGCACGGAACCGCCGCCGTGATGACCTGCCTGCTGCATCTGGGTCGCTGGGGGGAGATCGACTCCTATCTGGAGGAGCATCTCACGCTGCGGCAGGGGCCCGAGGCGGAGATGGCCTGCCCGTACATCCGCTCGGGTCCACTGGTGGCCGCCCTGGCCCTCGCCCGGCGCGGCGACCCGGGGGCCGCCCGCACGGTCGCCACCACCGTGACGCCCGACCTGGCCCATCCCGGCAACCCCGAGGCCACCCGGGCCCAGCTCCTGATCGAGCTCGGCGACCCGCTCGCCGGCCGCGACCTCGCCGAGCGGCTCGTCGAACGACATCGCCGCCCCGGCCCCGAAGAGATCCCGCACGAGGCCCTCGCCCTGGTCCAGGCGCTCGAGGCCCTCGGCGACCACCCGGCCTTGCGGGCGTTCCTGCCCACCGCCCGCGCCGCCACCGGCTACCTGGCCGCCCTCGGCCCTACCTGCGACCGGGCCGAGGCCCGGGCGTTGGCCGCCGAGGGCGACCACGCCGCCGCGACGGCCCTGCTGACCCGGGCCGCCGGCGCCTTCGACCGCATGTCCCTGTCCTTCGAGGCCGCCCGCTGCCGGGCCACATCGTAGGCTCCCAGCGTGGAACTGACCACCGAGCGCCTCCTGCTGCGCCCCCTGCGCCCCGGCGACGAGGCCGACGTGTTCGCCTACCGCGGGCGCGCCGACGTCTCGCGCTACCTCGAAAGCGAACCCATGGCCGCCGACCAGGTCGAGGCCTTCATCGCGGAGCGCACCACCGCCACCCGCATCGAGAAGGAGGGCGACCGCATCCTGCTCGGCGCCGAACTCGACGGTCACGTCATCGGCGACGTCCGCCTCCGCGGGGGCAGCCCGGAGAACGCCCAGGGTGAGCTCGGCTGGGTCTTCAACCCCGCTTTCGGCGGCCGCGGCTACGCCACCGAGGCCGCCCGGGCCCTGCTCCGCCTCGGCTTCGAAGACCTGCACCTGCACCGCATCTGGGCTCAGCTCGACCCGCGCAACAAGCCCTCGTCCCGGGTCTGCGAACGCCTGGGCATGCGCCTCGAAGCCCACCTCGTCGAGGAGTCCCTCTTCAAGGGCGAATGGGGCGACCTGGCCATCTACGCCATCCTCGACTGTGAGTGGCGGGCGGCCACGACCAATGACCAATGACCACTGACGGCCCACGGAAGACAGCGATCGCAACCCGACGGCGGTTTCAGCGGCGGACGACAGCAGTGAAATCGGTGGCGTCGTCGGTGGCGGGGTTGCCGTCGTCGTCGGTGAGGTGGGCGGAGAGGCCGGCGGTGGTGCACAGGGTGCGGAACTGGGCCGGGGTGTGCCAGTGCAGCAGCCACTCGCGGGCGGCGGACTCGGTCGTGTCGGGGGTGATGCGTTCGTAGCGGGAGGTGGTGATGCGGGTGCGGGCCGACTCGTCGTACGTCTCGGTCAACGGGGTGTAGCGGAGCCGGGCGCCGTCGTCGGCAACGGTTTCACGGGGGATACCTAGGTCGTCGGAGGGGGTGGGGATCCACAACGGGATCAGGGCGGCGCCGTCGTCGGTGAGGTGGGCTCGGATGGCGCGCAGGGCGCTCAGGGCCGCGGCGTCGTCGGGGAGCAGGTTGAACGTGGGGCCGGCCAGGTAGATCGAGCGGTAGCGGCGGCCGAGGGACAGCGACTCCATGCTCTGGTGATGCAGGGTGACGTCGAGGCCCAGGGCGGCGGCGTTGGCGCGGCAGCGGTCCAGCATGTCGGCCGAGGAGTCCACACCGGAGACGTCCAGGCCCTGGGCGAGCAGGGACAACAGCGGTTCGCCGTCGCCGCAGCCGATCTCGAGGGCCGGCTGGCCGGTGGTGCGCACGAAGTCGGCGTACGGCGTGGGGTCGAAGTGGGCCGACTTCAGTTTGGCGTAGGCCTCGACGACGATGCCCGTGTAGAACTGGTCCGGCGTCATGCGTCGCGGCCGCGGAGCAGGGAAACGCGGAACGGGCGGAGCTCGCCGCGGGCGTAACCGCCGGCGATGGCCGGGTCCTCGTCCATGATCTGGCGGGCGGTGGGCTCGTCGGGGGCCTCGATGACGGCGATGCCGGTGTTGATCGAGCCGAGCGTGGGGCCGGCCAGGATCAGCACGCCGTCGGCCAGCAGCCGCTGGAGCCGCTCGAAGTGGGTGGCCCAGACGGCCTGTTCCTCGGCGGTCATCGTGGCCGCGAAGTCGTCACGCGGCGGATGAAGAAAGTAGATCCACTCGGCCATGCGCGGAGTGTCGCAGAACCGGCCGGATCCGGCACCCGAATTGCGGCGACGGCCCGCCCTAGAGTGTTCATGTGTCTCAATATGCTCGGCGCTCGGCGCGCGTGATCCTCCTCAACGCGGCCGATCGGGTTCTGCTGCTTCGGTCGGCGCTGGCCCCGCCCAGCCAGGGTCATCTTTGGCTTACTCCCGGTGGCGCGGTCGAGGAGGGCGAGGACCTCTCCACCGCGGCCGCGCGGGAGCTGCATGAGGAGGTCGGGCTGGCCGTGGCACCCGGGGAGTTGCGGCCGATCGCCTACAGCGAGGGGCACGTCGAGTTCAGCTGGGCCTCGGGTCTGTTCCGCGACGACTTCTTTCTGCACCGGGTGCACGCTCACGAGGTCGACACTTCGGGCCACACGGCCCTCGAGCAGACCCACTACCGGGGCTTCCGCTGGTGGAGCGTCGGGGAGCTGCAGAGCACCACGGAGGACATTTTCCCGTACGGCCTCGAAATGCTCCTGAAACGAGTAATGAGCGGTGACGTGCCCGCGGTACCGGTGCGGCTGCCCTGGGGGCTTCGAAAATAAGTTGTGCAACGGCTCACGGAACCGGCCACCTGACCGATTTGTCAGGTGAGCGGCCACCGAGCGATCAACACGAGGCATGGCATGACTACGAGCACGCAGCACCCGGGCGGGAACGCGGTTACGCGGTCGTTCGCCAACATGAAGATCAACAGCAAGATCGGGGTGCTGGTCGCGATCCTCGCCGTCGCGGCGCTCGGGGTCGGGATCATCGGCATCAACCGGATGGGCGCGCTGAACGACGAGCTCACGGCGATGAAGACCAAGCACGTCGAGAGCATGGGAAACCTGCTGGGTGTGCAGGGCGGCCTGGCCACGATGTATCGCGAGATGCTCGTCTACTCCGTCTCGCCCACCGCCGCGGAGAAGGCCGACGCCGTCACGAAGACGAAGGCCGCGGACAATGAGATCGACGCGGCGCTCAAGGCCTATACGGCCGCGGCGGCGGGCTCGACCACCCGGCAGACGGCCGTCACCACCCTCGGCCGGGGCCTGTCGACGTACCGGGACCTGCGCAACGTCCTCTTCTTCCGGGAGACCCCACCGGCCGGTTTCACCGCGCCGACCGATGTCGGCGCCGCTTTCAACGACGCCGAGAAGACGGTCAACGACACCGTCGACGGTCTCGAGGACCTGGAGAAGACCGAGGCCAACCAGCGGGCCGAGAAGGCCGCCTCGGCCTACTCCTCGGCGCGGACCTGGGTCATCGTCGCCATCGTGGTCGGCCTGCTGCTGGCACTGCTGCTGGCGTACGTCATCTCGTCGACCATCAAACGCCAGGTGAACTCGGTCGGCACGGCGCTGCGGTCGCTGGCCGCCAACGACCTGACCAAGTCGGCCACCGTGTACGGCCGGGACGAGATCGGCCAGATGGCGATCGCCGTCAACGAGGCCCGCGACGGGCTGCGCAACACGCTGAACGAGGTCACCGCGACCGCGGCCACGCTGGCCGCGGCCGGGGCGGATCTGTCCGAGGCCAACCAGGAGATCTCGGTGCACGCCCGGGAGGCGGCGGCGCAGGCCGACGTGGTGGCCTCGGCCGCCGACCACGTGTCGATCAACGTGTCGACCGTGGCCGCCGGCTCGGAGGAGATGGGCGCGTCGATCCGCGAGATCAGCCAGAACGCCAACGACGCCGTGCAGGTCGCGGCCCAGGCGGTCGGGGTCGCCGAGGCGACCAACCGGACCGTGTCGAAGCTGGGTGAGAGCTCGGCCGAGATCGGCAACGTGGTCAAGACGATCACCGCCATCGCCGAGCAGACGAACCTGCTGGCCCTGAACGCGACGATCGAGGCGGCCCGGGCCGGCGAGACCGGCAAGGGTTTCGCGGTCGTGGCGGGCGAGGTCAAGGACCTGGCCCAGGAGACGGCCAAGGCCACGGAGGACATTTCGCGGCGGGTCGAGGCGATCCAGGCCGACACGTCCAGCGCGGTCGACGCCATCGGCGAGATCAGCCGCATCATCGCCCGGATCAACGACTACCAGGTGACCATCGCCTCGGCGGTCGAGGAGCAGACGGCCACGACCGGCGAGATGACCCGCAGCGTGGGTGACGCTTCCGGCGGTACGACCGACATCGCCTCCAACATCACCGGGGTGGCCAACGCCGCCCAGTCGACCACGGCCGCCCTGACCCGGGCCACCATGACGGTCGACAACCTGTCGCGGGTGTCGTCGGAGCTTCAGGTGATCGTCGGCCGCTTCCGCCTCTGACCGGCTGCGCGGAAAGAGCCCGGCCGGTCATCGACCGGCCGGGCTCTTCTTACGGCAACGGATCAGGCGAGGTCGTAGCGGTCGAGCTCCATGACCTTCGTCCAGGCGGCGACGAAGTCGGTGACGAACTTCTCCTGGGCGTCGTCGCTGGCGTAGACCTCCGCGAGGGCGCGCAGCTGTGAGTTGGAGCCGAAGATGAGGTCGGTCGCCGAGGCGGTCCACTTCACCTGGTCGGTGGCGAGGTCGCGGATCTCGTAGACGTGCTCGCCGGACTCGGCGGCCTTCCACTTGGTGCCCGGGGAGAGCAGGTTGACGAAGAAGTCGTTGGTCAGCACGCCCGGCTTGTCGGTCAGCACGCCGAGCTGGCTGCCGCCGAAGTTGTTGCCGAGGGCGCGCAGACCGCCGACCAGCACGGTCATCTCGGGCGCGGTCAGGTTGAGCATGTAGGCGCGGTCGACCAGCAGGATCTCGGGCTGGGTCTTCTCGCCCGGGCGCAGGTAGTTGCGGAAACCGTCGGCGCGGGGCTCGAGGACCTTGAACGACTCGACGTCGGTCTGCTCCTGCGTGGCGTCGGTACGGCCCGCGCGGAAGGGCACGGTGACCTTGACGCCGGCGTCGGCCGCCGCCTTCTCCACCGCGGCCGAGCCGGCCAGCACGATCAGGTCGGCCAGGGAGATCTGCGCGCCACCGGCCGCGTTGAACTCCTGCTGGATGCCCTCGAGCTTGGCGATGGTCGCGGCCACCGGCTGGTTGACCTCCCAGCTGCGCTGCGGCTCGAGACGGATGCGGGCGCCGTTGGCGCCACCACGCTTGTCGGTCGAGCGGAAGCTCGCGGCCGACGCCCACGCGGCCTGCACCAGCTCGGCCACCGAGAGGCCGGAGTCGAGGACCTTCGCCTTGAGACCGGTGACGTCGGCCTCGCTGACCAGGGGGCCCTCGACGGCCGGGACCGGGTCCTGCCAGAGCTGGGCCTCGGGAACCCACGGGCCGAGGAAGCGGCTGACCGGGCCCATGTCACGGTGCAGCAGCTTGTACCAGGCCTTGGCGAACGCGAGACGGAACTCCTCGGGGTTCTCCAGGAAGCGGCGCGAGATCTTCTCGTACGCCGGGTCGACCCGCAGCGCCAGGTCGGTGGTCAGCATCGTCGGGCGGTGCTTCTTCTCCGGGTCGAAGGCGTCCGGGATGATCTCGTCGGTCGTCTTGGCCACGTACTGCTTGGCGCCGCCGGGGCTCGTGGTGAGCTCCCACTCGTACTTGAACAGGATCTCGAAGAAGCGGTTGCTCCACTGGGTCGGCTTGTCGGTCCAGGTGACCTCGAGGCCGGAGGTGATCTGGTCCTTGCCCTTGCCGCTGCCGTAGGTGCTCAGCCAGCCGAGGCCCTGGGCCTCGATCGGGGCGCCCTCGGGCTCGGGGCCGACGTGGCCGTCGGCGACACCGGCGCCGTGGGTCTTGCCGAAGGTGTGACCACCGGCGATCAGCGCGACGGTCTCCTCGTCGTTCATCGCCATCCGGGCGAACGTCTCCCGGATGAAGTGCGCCGCGGCGAGCGGGTCGGCGCTGCCCTTCGGGCCCTCGGGGTTGACGTAGATCAGGCCCATCTCGGTGGCCCCGACGCCCTCGGCCATCGTCTTCTCGGAGGCGTAGCGCTCGTCGCCGAGCCAGGTGTCCTCGGGACCCCAGAAGATCTCCTCGGGCTCCCACGTGTCGACCCGGCCGAAGCCGAAACCGAAGGTCTGGAAGCCCATGTCCTCCAGGGCCACGTTGCCGGCCAGCACCAGCAGGTCGGCCCAGGAGATCTTCTGGCCGTACTTCTGCTTGACCGGCCAGAGCAGGCGGCGCGCCTTGTCCAGGTTGGCGTTGTCGGGCCAGCTGTTGAGCGGGGCGAAGCGCTGGCCGCCGTCGCCGGCGCCACCGCGGCCGTCCTGGATGCGGTACGTGCCGGCGGCGTGCCAGCTCATCCGGATCATCAGGCCGCCGTAGTGGCCGAAGTCGGCCGGCCACCACTCCTGCGAGGAGTGCAGCGTCTCGGCGATGTCGCGCTTGATCGCCTCGACGTCGAGCTTGGCGAACTCCTTCGCGTACTCGAAGGAGGGGCCGAGCGGGTTGGCCTTGGACGAGTGGGCGTGCAGCACCGACAGGTCGAGCTGGTTGGGCCACCAGTCGCGGTTGGTGCGCGGGCGCCCACCGGTCTTGGGGGTCGGCGAGTCGATCGCCGGGTTCTCGCTCTCACTGCCGTGGGCGGTGACGGAGTCGTGGTCGACCGGGCAGCCGCCGGACTTCGGGTCGAAGGTGTCAGACATCAGTTTCCTTCCGAACAGTCGGGGCAGGTGCCCCAGTAGACGACTTCCGCCTCGTCGACCACGAAGCCGTGGTCGTCGGACGCGGTGAGACAGGGGGCGTGGCCGACGGCGCACGCGACGTCCTCGATCGCGCCACAGCCGCGGCACACGAGGTGGTGGTGGTTGTCACTCACCCGGGTCTCGTAGCGGGCGGTGGCACCGCGGGGCTGGATGCGGCGCAACAGGCCGGCATCGGTGAGCACACGCAGTACGTCATACACCGCCTGGTGGGACACCGCGGGGAGATCCGCCCGAACGAGCGAGATCACGGTGTCGGTGTCGACGTGCGGGTGGTCGCGCAGCGCGCCCAGCACCGCCAGCCGGGGACGGGTCACGCGCAACGAGACCGCCCGGAGCTGCGCCTCGAGGTCGGCCGTCATGCGGCAAACCCTAGACCACTTTTCTGGAACAGATCAAGTTTTCGGCGCGCCGTCGTGACGTCGCACGCAGTGACGAAAAAGCTCGCCGCGCGGGGGCACGGCGAGCTTCTGCGGCGGAGCGGCGCGTCTCAGCGCGGCGGGTACGGCGGGTTCTGCGGGTAGCGCTGAGTGTCGTTGGCGGGGATGACCTGGGCCACGCCGCGGGCGGCGGGCGGGACGGTGGGCGGGGTCAGGGGAACCATGATCGGCTTCAGCGGACCGGCGGGAACGACCGGAGCGGCGGCAGCGACGGGAACGGCCGGAGCGACGGGAACGGCGGCAGCGACGGGAGCGGCTGTCGCGACGGCCGGGATCAAGGCCCGTGGGGCGGGCGGCCAGAGCGACGCCTTGCGCTTGGCCGAGACGTCCTCGACCCAGCCGAAGACCAGCACGGCCGCGATGACCAGGGCCGACTCCACCACCAGCATCCAGCCGATGTAGGTCGGCGTGGCCCACTGCACGTGGTAGTGCTCGAGCAGCATCGCGGCCACGGTGATCAGCGGGTAGTGCCACAGGTAGATCGTGATGGCCCGGGCGTTGATGACGCGGATGCCCTCGGCCAGGGCCGGGACCTTGTCCAGGAAGGCCATCGACGGCTTGAGGCGCAGG
Organism: Actinoplanes sp. NPDC049598; assembly: GCF_040675435.1. Classification (NCBI taxonomy): domain Bacteria; kingdom Bacillati; phylum Actinomycetota; class Actinomycetes; order Micromonosporales; family Micromonosporaceae; genus Actinoplanes; species Actinoplanes sp. NPDC049598. The sequence goes on from NZ_JBFAOX010000002.1 coordinate 126,283, forward strand.
GCGATCAGGACGAACGCCAGCGACCAGAACGTGCGGGCGATCGGCTCCGAGTTCAGGTCGTAGCCGTACTCGGTCGGGTGGGTGAACAGGTAGTAGCCGCCGTAGGCGCCGAGCGCGGCGATCGCCGGCAGCAGGACGTAGAGCGGCAGCCGGGCCAGGCGGCCGTCGCGGTGGGCGAAACCGGCGATCCAGCACGCCGCGTAGGTCACGAAGTCCCACATGACGCCGTCGATCTGGTCGGGCAGCCGGAAGCCGGTGTAGACGAGCAGACCGAGACCGGCCAGCGGGGCCAGCACGACCGCCCACGACAGCCGCTTGTACAACAGCCACAGCAGGGGCGAGACCAGGACGAACAGGAGGTACGCGCGCAGGTACCAGAGCACCTCCCAGAACGGCTCCCCCCAGCTGCTGCCGGGCGGGTCCTCCAGCGGGAAGACCCAGAAGACCAGCTGGAGCTTGTGCAGCGGGTGGTCGGGGTCGCTGGTGTGCCAGCCGTGCCAGAGCATGATCGGCACGGCGATGGCCCCGAACACCCACAGGGCGGGCAGCAGCCGCCGGATGCGCGACCACACGGCCTTGCGCGCGCCCGCCTTGGCCAGCGACGCGGCCATGAGCGAGCCGGCGATCGCGAACATCACGCCCATCGCCGGCAGCACGAAGCTCAGCCACGCCCAGCCGAAGGCGTGATAGATGATCACCCGCACGATGGCCACGGCCCGCAACGTGTCGATGTACCGGTTGCGGGACCCCGCGGGGGCCGTCGTCGCTGTCATCTGGTGGCCTTCCGCGGATGATCAAAGCCTGGCGAGTTACAAGATCACGATTGTGCTCTCGCTGTGAACCGCCGGACGGCCGCCCGCCCCCTAGCCGTTCAGCCAGGACTTATGTAGATCAAACAGAGGGCTTCACGCCGAGCTTGGCGCACGCCGCGTCGAAGCTCTCCCCCGCCTTGTCGGTGTCGCCGCTGTCGAGCACCTTCTCCGGCTCAGAGCTGGCGGCGGCCTTGGCGAACTGCGCGGACAGGGTCTTGAGGTCCTTGGCCACCGGGCTGTCGCCGCCGGACTCCGCGATCTTGCCGAGGTCCTTGGAGAAGGTCGCGACGACCTTCTTCAGGCCGGCCGGGTCGAACTCGCCCTGCGCGTTGGCGACCGTGGCGAGCGACTTGGCCATCGTCAGCTTGGCCTGGTTGGCCTGCTCGCACAGTGCCTTGTCACCCGAGGCGGCGGGCGCGGCGGCCGCCGCGGAGGACGTGGCCGGAGCGGCGGACGTGGCGGGAGCGGCGGCCGAGGACGCCGGGGCGGCCGCCGAGTCGCTGTTTTCGGATTTGTCCGAGTCGGAACCGCAGGCGCCCAGCAGGGCGAGCGGCAGGGCAGCGAGAACAAGAGTTAGACGCTTCACGATGGAGCACCCTAGCGGTCGGCCGCCTGGAGCTCATACACGTGTACTCCGTGCGTGCCCGCCCGCTTGGCGTCGTACATGGCCAGATCGGCCCGGTCCAGCAGCTCGGCCGCCGATCCGCAGGAGGGGTCGGCCGCCGCCACGCCGATGCTGGCCCGCGCCCGCAGCGTCACTCCGTCGACGGTCACCGGCTGGTCGAGCGCGGCCAGGATCCGCCCCGCCACCGTCAGCGGCGACCCCGAGGCCAGCACGACCCCGAACTCGTCCCCGCCGAGCCGGCCGAGCAGATCCTCCGGCCGTACGCAGGAGCGCAGCACCCCCGCCACCGACGCGAGCAGGGCGTCGCCGTACCGGTGCCCGTACGTGTCGTTGACCGCCTTGAAGCCGTCGAGGTCGACGAAGAGCACCGCGACCCCGGCGGTGAGCGGCGCCGCCGCGAGCCCGCGCAGGAACGCCGCCCGGTTGTGCAGCCCGGTCAGGTGGTCGTAGGTCGCCTCGTGGGTGAGCCGCTCCTGCATCTCGACGCGCTCGGTGACGTCGCGGAAGTTGACCACCAGGGCCCCGACCGCGGGATGCGCGATCAGGTTGCGCACGGTTCCCTCGACCCAGCGCCAGCCGCCGCCGGCGTGCCGCGCCCGCAACTGCACCGCCTGCGGTTCGGCCGGGTCGGCCAGGCACCGTTCGATCGCGGCCCGGGCCAGGACGACGCCGTCCGGGTCCACCTGCGTGGTCCAGTTGGCCCCGGCGTACGCCTCGGCGCCGAACCCGGTGAGGTTGCGGATCGCGGGCGAGACGTAGCGCATCTCGCCGGTGGCCTCGACGACGCAGTACACGTCGGTCGAGTCCTGCACCAGCGCCTGGTACAGCGCGGCGGTGTCGCGCACCGAGGCCTCGGCCTGTTCGCGCTCCTCGGCGCTGTGCCCGAGGGCGCGGATGAACAACACCGTGAGCAGCAGCCCCAGCAGACCCGTGGCCTGGGCCGGGGTCGGCGGCAGATAGGTGAAGACCCAGCCGAGGGCGATGCCGAGCTGTCCCAGCCCGATGCAGACGGCCGTCCCGACCGCCATCGGCCGCCACAACCGTGCGCCGAAGTCACGCACGTAGTACGTGACCACCAGGGCGAAGGCCAGGGGCAGGACCGGGCCCCAGCCGGTCACGTAGACGATCCAGCCCGCCGCCAGTAGGTGCAGGTAGGGCGTGAGGCGCCGGGTGACCAGGACCGGGTGCTGCAGGACGCCGAACAGCACCATCGGCAGGACGGTGAGCACCAGCGGCGCCCGCCCGACCAGGTCGAACGGGTGCAGCACGAGGACGACGACCAGGGCCACGACCGGCTCGATCGTCAGCCCGGACCACCGCCGGCGAATTCCCACGGATGCCCCCATCGACCAGGCCCGGCCGGACCTGAGAAATCTGACCTTTGATCGACGCATTTAGATGTTTGGCCCATGTCGCGGGGCCGGGCGGTGCGATCGGATGACGGGGACACCCGTTCCACAAAGGAGGTACCGTGCGCGCTCCATCCCGTGCGTCGGCGGGAGCCACCGCCGGTCTGCTCGCGGCCGCGCTCGTCCTGGTCGCCGGATCCGGCAGCCAGGCCGCGCCCGCGAGCCCGGACAGCCATCCCGGTGACGGAAGCAAGGACTACCGCCAGGGCCACGTCGCCCCCACCTCGGCCCAGAAGACGAAGACCGCGGGCGACCAGGTCCGCTGGAACACCTTCGGCACGCCGGCCAGCCTGACCGCCACCACGGAACCGCTGGCCACGGGCCTAGCGGCCGACCCGGTGGCCGCGGCCCGGGCCTACGTCGCCGGCCACCGCGACGTCCTCGGCCTGACCGCGGCCGGCGCCGACTCGCTCGAGCTGCTGACCTCCGCCCCGCTCGGGGAGGGCGCGGCGGTCGTCTTCCGCCAGCGCTTCGGCGACCTGGTGGCCGGCCGCGACGGCCTGCTCTCGGTCGGCGTACGCGACGGGAAGGTGTGGTACGTCAGCTCGTCGCTCGCCCGGGACGCGGCCGCGCCCGAGCCGGCCACGCTCGGCGCCGACCAGGCCGCGGCCGCCGCCAAGGCCGAGGCCGGCCTGCCCGGCGCGACCGTGATGGCGTCCAAGCTCGTGGCCGTGCCCACGGCGGACCGCGGCGCCCGGGCCGCTTACCAGGTGACGATCGGCGACGACCTGCGCGGGGCCGATCCGGTGGCCTTCACGTCGTACGTCGACGCCCGCGACGGCCAGGTGCTGGTCCGCGACGACATCGTCGACGCCGACAGCGACCACCCGGAGTGGGAGGTCTTCCCGGCCAACCCGCCCACCGACTACTCGTCGCGGGACACCCGCCGTACGTGGTGCTTCGCCCCCGGGCCCCGCTGCGACGAGAACGTGCGTACGTCCGCCTCGCCGCTGGCCTGGGACGTGATCCCCTCGACCGGCGAGCCCAGCTTCACCACCCGCGGCAACAACGCCATCGCGGTGGAGAACTGGAACTCCAGCGACCCGTTCACGGTCGGCACCGAGACCGCCACCCCGCGCCCGAACCGCAAGTACGACTACCGCTGGACCAACCAGTGGCACCGCGAGCGCTGCGCGCCCACGACGTTCGAGACACCGCAGAAGAACGACATCGACGCGGCCCGCGGCAACCTGTTCGCCATGCACAACCGGATGCACGACTGGACGTACCACCTGGGCTTCACCGAGGCCACGTGGAACATGCAGGACGACAACCTGCGCCCGGGCGGGCTGGCCGACGACTACGAGCAGGGCAACGCGCAGGCCGGCGGCATCAGCGGCGGCCCGCCCACGTTCGCCGCGCGCAACAACGCCAACCAGATCACCCCGCCCGACGGCGAGGCGCCGATCACCAACATGTACCTGTGGCAGCCGATCGCGGGCACCTTCTACGGGCCCTGCGTCGACGGTGACTACGACATGTCGGTCATCGCCCACGAGTACGGCCACGCCGTGACCAACCGCATGATCGCCGGCCCGGACGGCGGGCTGAGCTCGCCCCAGGGCATGAGCGAGAGCTGGTCCGACCAGCTCGCGATCGAGTACCTGTACGAGCACGGCTACCAGAAGACGTACACGATCGGCCAGTACGTCACCAGCGACCCGACGGCCGGCATCCGCAACTACAACATGAGCCGCAACCCCCAGCTGACGTACGCCAGCGTCGACTACGACCTGGTCGGCCTGCAGGTGCACGCCTCGGGCGAGCTGTGGAGCGCGACGAACTTCGACATCCGGGCCGCGATGATGAAGCGGTACGGCTCGGGCACGCCGGCGCTGCAGAAGGCCTGTGCCAACGGCCGCGTGCCGGTGACGTCCTGCCCGGGCAACCGGCGCTGGATCCAGCTGGTCTTCGACTCGTTCCTGCTGATGGCCAACAGCGAGAACAGCCAGGTCGACGCCCGCGACGCGCTGCTCGGGGCCGACCTGGTCCGCTTCGGCGGCCGGAACCAGGACCTGCTGTGGAACGCCTTCGCCCGCCGCGGCCTGGGCCAGAACGCCGCGAGCAACGGCGCCGCCGACGCCGACCCGCGCCCGGACTTCACCTCCCCCTACGCCAAGGAGGCCACTGTCCGGTTCCGCCCGGTCGACGAGCGCGGCCAGGCGGTGGCCGGGGCCAAGCTGTACGCCGGTGACTACCAGGCCCGTGCGGTGCCGATCGCCGACACCGACCCCGCCACGGCCATCCCCGACACGGTCGGCATCGTGCCGGGCTCGTACCGGTTCGTCGCGCAGGCGCCCGGCCACGGGCACGCCCGGGTGGCCGAGTCCGCGTACCACCCGGGACAGACCCGGACGCTGAGCGTGCGGATGCCGGTCAACCTGGCCTCGGGCGCCGCCGGGTCCACGGCGACCGGCGACGGCGTCAACCTGGCCCGGCTCACCGACGACGACGAGGCCACCAACTGGGCCTCGCTGGGCGCGCCGGTGGCGGGCCGCCAGGTCACCGTCGACCTGGCCGGCGACAAGGCCCAGACGGTACGGAGGGTGCAGGTGAGCGCCCTGCTGCGGCCGCAGATCCAGACCGACCCGGACGCGACCGTGCAGAACCGGTGGTCGGCTCTGCGCCAGTTCCGGGTACAGGCGTGCACCGCGTCGGCCACGGTCACGTGTGCGAACGCGGCCGACTTCCGGACGGTGTACACGAGCCGGCCGGACGCGTTCCCGTCGGGCAAGCCGCGCCCGCGCGCGCCGGAGCTGATCATCAAGTCGTTCGACATCCGGCCGGCCAGCGCCACCCACCTGCGTCTCGAGGTGCTGACCAACCAGTGCACGGGCGGGCCGGCCTACGCCGGTGAGCAGGACGCCGACCCGCGGGCCAACACCGACTGCGCCACGGCCAGCCCGCAGGCGCTGAACGTGCGCGTGGCGGAGTTCCAGGCGTACGGAAAGTAGGTGATCGGCATCCCCGGACTACCGCTAGCAGGAATGCGGCGGATGTCCGGGGATGCCACCCTTGGCGGGTGACCCTGCGCTGCCTGCTCGTCGACGACAACGAGCACTTCCTGACCGCCGCGCGCGACCTCCTCGAGCGCGAGGGACTGGTCGTGGCGGGCACGGCCGCGCACCTCGCGGACGCCGTGCGCCGCGCCGCCGACCTCGGGCCGGACGTGGCCCTGGTCGACATCAACCTGGGCGGCGAGAGCGGCTTCGACGTGGCCCGGCGGCTCGCGCCGACTCCGGTCATCATGATCTCGACGCACGCCGGCGACGATTACGCCGACCTGATCGAGGAGAGCCCGGCCATCGGCTTCCTGTCGAAACTGCACCTCTCCGCGGCGGGCGTCGAGGCGCTGCTATCGGGCCTCCAGGAAGGCCAGCACCGCTAGCACCCGGCGGTGGTGGTCGTCGGTCTCGGGCAACTGCAACTTCGCCAGTACGCTGCGGACGTGCTTCTCCACCGTGCCCTCGGTGATGAACAGCCGCCGGGCGATGCCGGCGTTGGACTGGCCCTCGGCCATCTGCCCCAGCACCTCGCGCTCGCGTGTGCTCAGCACCGCGAGCGGGTCGTCGCGGCGGCGGGAGCTGACCAGCTCCTCGACCAGGCCGGGGTCGATGACCGAGCCGCCACCGGCGATCCGCTCGAGCGCGGCCAGGAACTCGCCGACGTCGGTGATCCGGCTCTTCAGCAGGTAACCGATGCGCCGGCCGCTGGCCAGCAGCTCCATCGCCTGCTCGACGTCGGCGTAGGCGGACAGGACCAGGATCCCGGTCTCGGGCAGCTCGTCGCGGATCTGCTTGGCCGCGCGCAGGCCCTCGGTCGTGTTGGTCGGCGGCATCCGCACGTCGACCACCACCAGCTCCGGCTTGGTCTCGCGGACCAGGCGCATCAGCTCGACCGCGTCGCCCGCCTGGCCCAGCACGTCCAGCCCGGACCGCTCCAGCAGACTCGCCAGCCCCTCGCGCAGCAGGACGTCGTCCTCCGCGATCACCACCCGCATCCCGCTCATGGGGGGATTATCGCCGGTCGGCTACCGGCTAGCCGGTACCGGGGAGCCGGTAGGCGGAAGTCGGGCTAACGGCGATGTGCGGAACCACTCGGATGACGAGGCTGTAGTCATGTGCGAACACCAGCCGCAGTGCCCCGCGATCGACCAGCCCGGCGCCGAGAGCGCGCAGGTCATCATGCATCACGCCGACCTCGGGTGGGCCATGTTGTGCAACGGCGCCATCGTGCTCGACAGCGCGGTGCGGGCCGCGCCCGTCATCGACCTGGCCAGCCGTAAGCGCCGGGCCCCGCAGCCGGTCACTGCCCATCAGGTCGCGGCCTGACCAAGGGCACCCGGCACGTCACGGTCGTGCCGCCGCCCGCGGGGCTGCGCACGTCGAACGTGCCGCCCAAAGCCTCGATGCGGTCCTTGAGGCCCAGCAGACCGGTGCCGCGCGTGGGATCCGCTCCCCCGGCGCCGTCGTCGCGGACCACCAGCCGCAGCGCATCACCGTCGGTGTCGACGGCCACCTCGACCACCGAGGCGCCCGAATGCTTGGCCGCGTTGGTCACCATCTCCGAGACCACGTAGTACGCGCCGACCTCCACCGCTTGCGGCGGGCGCGCTTCCAGGCGTACGTCCACCTCCACCGGAAGCGGCGAACGGCGCGCAAGCGCCCGCAGGGCCGGCCGCAGGCCGGAATCGGAGAGAACCGCCGGGTGGATGCCGCGGGACAGCTCGCGCAGCTCGTCGATGACCGTCATCAGGTCGCCGGCGACGTCGGTCACCCCGCGCCGGGTCTCCCCCTCGGTGTCCATCCCCACCCCGCGCAGCCGCAGGGCCAGCGCCACCAGCCGCTGCTGGGCGCCGTCGTGCAGGTCGCGCTCGATGCGCCGGCGGGCCTCGTCGGCCGCGGCCACGATCCGGGCCCGGGAGCTCTGCAGGTCGGCCCGGCTCTGCGCGTCGGCCACGGCGGTCGCGACCAGGTCGGTGTACTCGGTCATCCGGGTCTCGGTGTCGGCCGGCAGCTCCTCCTCACCCCGCCCGACCACGAACATGCCCCACAGCCGGCCGTTGACGTGGATGGGCACGCCGACCGCGGTGTCGTCGACCCGGGCCGCGCGACCTGTGGTGCGCACTTCTTCTGACAGCGCAGTGCCGTCCCACGAGTCTCCGGCCAACAGCGAGGTGGTTCCGTCAAGCTCATATCTGACAAGTCGGACATGCCCGCCGCCGAAGTGGCGCAGCACCTCCTGGGTCACGGCGGCGAACACCCGCTCCGGGGCCTCGCCCTGCGCGATGAGCAGCGCGAGCCGGCGCAGCGAGGCCTGGGTCTCGGCCAGCTCGCGCAGCCGCTGCTCGGCCTGCGTGTTGGCGATGGCGGTGGCCGCGAGCTCCATGAAGTCGCAGATCCGGGCCTCGGTGCCGGGCGGGAAGTCGGGCTGGGTGGTGGCCGCGATGATCACACCCCACTGGGCGCCGCCGACCGTCACCGGCGTGGCGATGCCCGCCTGAAGGCCCAGCCGCTCGATGATGTCGCGGAACGGCCCGGTCCGGAACGGCGCCCCGACCCGCTTGAGCGGCTCGCCCCGCTCGATGGCCGACGCCATCAGCACCGACGAGGAGCCCAGCTCAAGCCGCCGGCCCACCGGCATCGGCTCGCTGAGCAGGCCGTACGTGGCGACGACGGTCACCGCGTCGTCGCCGTCGAACCGGGCCACGTACGTGCCCTCGGCCCCGATCAGCCCGGCCAGCTCGTCGGCGATCGCGGTGAAGACCTCGGCCGGTTTGGCCTGCGCGGCCACCAGGGTGGCGACCCGGCGCAGGGCGGCCTGCTCCCCGGCCAGGTCGCCGCGGGCCCGCTCCGACTCGACGGCCCGCCGGATGGCCACCGTGGCGACCGTCGAGACGATCGTCGCGGTGCCGATGAACAGGCCCAGCACGATCAGCGAGGTGTCGTTCAGCACGCGCAGCGGCGGCAGGAAGTACCAGTCGAAGGCCAGCACCGCGGCCACGCCCACCGGCAGGGCGAACATGATGCCGGCGGTACGGGCGATGGCCAGCACCACGGCCAGCATGCCCAGCCCCAGCACGGGCGCGTGCACGGTCGGCACGTGGTCGCGCAGATAGGTGCTGAGCACGGCCACGACGACGAACGACCCGACCCCGGAGAGCAGGGAGAACGTGACTTCGGTCCAGAGGGGCAGTCGGCGGCGCACGGGAGAAGGCTGCCATCGGCCGATGGCCGGCACAATGGCGTGCGTCATCCGCCGCCGGGTCAGTTCCCACCGGGCGTCGCGGTCCCGGCGCGGGTCGGCCGCGGCCGGGACGATCGGCTCGCCGGACATCACGATCATGGTCGGGCGGCGGCGCCACCGGCTCGGTGTGAACCGGATCGACAACGGCACCACGGGCACCCGGGCCCGCGCGGCCAGATGGAAGGCGCCCCGCTGGAAGGGGCGCAGCCCGGTCTCGTACGGCTTGAGCTCGCCCTCGGGGAAGAAGTGGACGAGCCGGCCGTTGGCCAGGAACAGCTCCAACTCGGCGAAGAACAAGGGCAGTTCCACGGCCGTACGCGGCACAGCGATCCCGCCGAGCAGGCGCACCAGAGCGCCGTACCAGCGGTTCTCCAGGTTGATCGGGGCCGAGGTGAAAACGGCCCGGCGCGGGAACACGGCCAGGGCGACGAGCGCGCTGTCGAGGTGATGGACGTGGTTGGCGACGGTGACGGCGGTTTTCGGAAGCCGGATTTTGCCCTCGCTACGCACACCGAGGACCACCCGGGTGGCGAGGAACAGCAGCGGGATGGCGACGGCGTAGTAGAAGACGGCCGAGAACAGGCGGTACGGGAGGCTCTGGTAACCGGCGGGGCGCTCGGGGGGCTTGCCGGCGCGGGCGTAGACGCGCTCGACGGCCCGGACGCTGCGCTCGACCGAGAACGAACGGCCGTAGCGGGCGTACGACTCCGAGGCGGTGGCGAGGCCGGCCGCGTCCTCGATCCAGTCGTCGATCCGCTCGGCCAGCGACGACGGATCGCCGGCGCGGAACAGGTTGCGCGGCTCCAGGGCGAACTGGCCGGTGGCGCTGCGGCGGCTGTCGGAGATGATCGGCACCAGCCCGCACGAGAAGGCCTCCAGGCAGGCCAGGCCCTCGATCTCGGCGTCCGAGGCGTGCACGTAGAGGTCGCAGGCGCGGATGAGCTCGATCAGCTCGTCCTGCGCGTAGTAGCCGAACCGCGGTTCGTTCCGCAGCGTCGCGCCCAGCCGTTTCAGTCGTCTCTCCCGGGGCCCGTGCCCGGCGAAGTACAGCTGGATCTTGTCGGCGTAGCGCGACCGCCGCACCGCCCGGATGACCACGTCCTGCCGCTTCTCGGCCGCGAACCGGCCCGTCATCAAGATCTTGAACAGGCCGTCGGCCCGATCCGCCGGTCCGGGCCGGAAAGCGGCGTCGACGCCGTTGCTGATGACATGCAAGCGCGCGCGATAGCCGTGCGCGCGCATCTGCGCGGCAATGAAAGTCGACGGGCAATGAATGTCGGCGAAGCGCCCGTAGAAGAACAGCCGCAACAAGAAGTAGACAAGATGCGCCGCCGGCCGGAACCAGCCCAGCCCGACGTTGTAGGTGATGTTCTCCGGCTGCACATGAAAAGCCGCCACCGCCGGCACCCCGAGCCGCCGCGCGGTCCGCTCGGCCGCCCGCCCCAGCGCCCACGGCTGATAGATGTGCACCACATCGGCGCCCCGGATCGCCTCGGTCAGCGTCTCCGGCACCGGCTTGGCGAAGAGCGTGCTCTGCTTGTGCGCCAGCCGGCTGGCCACCGGCACATGCAACTCGGGCAGCCCGAAAACCCGCGGCCCGCCGCTCCGATGCCGGCTCACCCCACAGGCCACGACCCGCACGTCGTGCCCGCGCGCGATCAGCCCCTCAGCAAACCGATTTGCCGAAATAGTCGTCCCGTTGTTGTTGACCTCGAACGTATCCGCCACCAGCGTAATGATCACAGTCGAACTCCCCCGAATCCGACGAAACAATCATCACGTTATACAAAACCCGAGATCCCCGGTCAATGGGCCGATCGTCCTCACTGGACTCCGCCACCTCGGCCACCAGGCGCGCGACTGCGGCGTGAGTCGAGCCAAGGCGGCGCCGGCTCAGTTCGAACTCGAGGATCGGGGCCAGCCCGTCCCCAGGAGCGGCAACTGCGTCGAGGTGGCCACCGACCTTCCGGACGTCGTTCCGGTGCGGGACACCAAGGACCGCGATGGTGGGACGCTGCTGTTCACGCCGGCGGCGTGGCGGGACTCATCGGCGCGGTCAAGGCTGGGGAGTTCGACCTCTAGCCTGCTGCTGCAGGGCGTAGATCAGTTTGACGAGGACGCCGGGGAACGGGGATGAAGTGACCTCGGGCAGGTGCTCGCGGACGGCGGCCAGGTTCGGGTAGTCGGCGGCCGGGAACGACGCGTACGTCTGGGTCAGGGCCTGCCGGTCGGTTTGCTCCTGGTTGGCGGTGAGCTCGGCGGCGTCCATGGCGGCCAGGGAGAGCACCGCGTCGATGAAGTCGGAGTAGTGGCGGACGGCTTCGGCGCCCGTGAAGCCGGCGCGGAGGAGCAGGCCGATGCCGATGTCGTCGACGCGGAGTTCGTTGGGGCCGGCGGTGAAGCGGACGGCCCGGAGCTGGGCCAGGCGGGGGTGGCGCAGCATCGAGTCGTGGACGCGTTCGCCGAGCTCGCGCAGGGACGCGGCCCAGTCGGGGCCGGGGGTGTAACCGGCGAGGGTCTCGCCCAGCAGGCGGTCGGCGATCGCGATGAGCAGCGCGTCCAGGTCGCGGAAGTAGCGGTAGACGGCGCTCGGGTCAGCCCCCAGCTCGACGCCGAGGCGGCGGAGGGTGAGGGCGTTGCCGCCGGGGGCCTCGATGAGCCGCAGGGCGGCGTCGATGATCAGCCCGGGCTCGAGGATGACGCCGCTGCGGGTGGGGCGCCGCCGGACCCGGGCCGCTGCGCCCGCACGGGTCGTCGCCAAAAAGGCCTCCTTATGTCAACGCATTGACTTAAGCGTAGCCCGGCGATTTGCTGAGCCCATGACCAGGCCGGCTTACGACCTCGACCTCCGCACCGACCCCGCGCGCCTCCGGACTGCCCTGGCCGGCGCGTCCCGTACCCCGTTCTGGCTCGAGGACCCGGGCCGGCCGGCCGCGCGGCCCGCGCTCGTCGGGGCCGTCGAGACCGACCTGCTCATCGTGGGCGGTGGTTATTGCGGGCTCTGGACCGCGCTGCAGGCCAAGGAGCGGGATCCCGGCCGTGACGTCGTACTGCTCGAAGGTCAAGAAGTTGGCTGGGCGGCGAGCGGTCGCAACGGCGGGTTCGTCGAGGCCAGCCTCACCCACGGCCCGGCCAACGGGCGGCGGTACTTCGCCGGCGACCTCGACGTGCTGGAGACCCTGGCCGCGGAGAACTTCGCCGGGTTCCGCGAGGCCCTGACCAGGCACGGGATCGACGCCGAGTACGCCGAGGAGGGCGCCCTCTCGGTCGCGACCGAGCCGCACCAGCTGGCCGAGCTCGGCGAGCACCTCTCCCCCGCCGAGCTGCCCGTCCGGTCGCCGCTCTACCGCGGCGGCGTCTTCCACCGGACAGGCAACGCCCTGGTCCATCCGGCCAAGCTCGCGTGGGGCCTCAAGGCCGCGTGCCAGACCCTGGGGGTACGGATCTTCGAGCACACCCCGGTCAGCCGGCTCACCGACGCCGGGAGCACCGTCCTCGCCACCACGGCCATGGGCACCGTCCGCGCGCGCCAGGCCGTCCTGGCCACCAACGGCTTCCCGTCACTGCTGCGCCGCGTACGTCTGCTCACGCTGCCGGTCTACGACTACGTGCTGATGACCGAACCGCTGACCGACGCTCAGATCGACGAGATCGGCTGGCACGGCCGCTTCGGCATCTCGGACACCTCACGGCAGTTCCACTACTACCGCAAGACCGCCGACAACCGGATCCTGTGGGGCGGATACGACGCCGTCTACCACCGCGGCCGTGGCGTCCGGCCCGAGTTCGACCAGCGCCCGGAGACCTTCGCCCGGCTGGCCGACCACTTCCTGCGGACGTTCCCCCAGCTGGCCGACATCAGGTTCACCCACACCTGGGGCGGCATGATCGACATGTCGACCCAGCTGGCCGCGTTCCAGGGCCTGGCGATGAGGGGCAAGACGGCGTACGCCGGTGGGTTCACCGGCCTGGGGGTGGCGGCCACGCGGTTCGCCGGCACGGTGATGCTCGACCTGCTGGCGGGGGCGGACACGCCGCGTACGCGCCTGAAGATGGCCACCAGGCGCCCGTTGCCGATCCCGCCCGAGCCGCTGACCTACCCGGCGGTCCAGGTGATCCGCCGGGCCATCGCCCGATCGGACCGCAACGGCGGCCGGGACGGTGTGATCCTGAAGACGGCCAACCTGATGGGGTTCTCCTTCGACTCCTGACCTCTACACTTCCCCGGTGATCTTCGACCTGGCCGTTGCGGCTGCTCAGCACGCCCGCGTGGTGTTGCTGAGCGGTCTCGCGCTGGTGGTGCTCGGCGTCGGCGCGGGGTGGGTCGCGGTTCCGGCCGCGATCGCGGGGATCATGCTTGCGTTGCTATTGGTCTGCTTCGGCGCGCCGTCGATGCGGCGGCCCCGGCCCTCCTTCTCCTCATGGCGCACGCCCCGGACCATCGTCTACACCCTGGCCGGGGTGGGGCACTTCGCCCTGATCGGCATCTTCACCCTTCATCTCGGGGACTTCACTGCCCCGAAGGACAAGATCATTCTGGCGCTGACCGTTCTGTCCTTCCTCGTTTATCTACCGGCGATGTGGCGGGGCGTCGGCCTGACGGTCACGGCCTCGGGTGTACGGGCTGAGAAGTGGTCCGGTTCGGTTGTCGTGCCCTGGGAGGCGCTCGCCGACGAACCGCCCACCGGCGAACGCGGCGCGGTCCGGGTCGTCTACGCCCGGCCCGATCTCGTCCAGGTCTCCGGGTGGACGGCGAACCGCGCGGAGCTGCCCTGCGAGGGCACCGACCCGCGCTTCGCCGCCGCCGTGATCAGTTACTACGTGCGCCATCCGGAAGAGCGCGCCGCCATTTCCCCGGATGCGGTCGCGCCCACCGTGCCCGAAGAACCCGAACCGCCGGCCGATCGCGCCACGGCCCTCACGGTCCTGGTGGTCAGTGCGGTCGTCCTCGCGCTCGCGGTGGCCGGCGAGGCTTGGGTGGACGATGAATCGCTCCTCGGCTGGCTCGTCCACATCGGCGCCGGGATCATCGCCACCGCCGCCGGCCTCTGCGTGATCGGAGCCGTCAAGGATCTGCGGCAGTCCGGGCCGAGATGAACGTCGTACCCCCGTGGCAGAGTCGGGGGCATGTACGAGGAATGGCAGTCCCCGCTGCCCCACGTCATAGCGTGGCGCAGCGTCACGCCGCCGGGCGCGGCCCCGCTGCGGATCCTGCCCGACGGCTGCCTCGATCTGATCTGGCAGGACGGGACGGTCTTCGTGGCCGGGCCCGACACGACCGCCCAGCTCGGGCGCCCGTCACCCGGCAGCCGGCACGCCGCCCTGCGCTTCGGCGCCGGCACCGGCCCGGGAGTCCTGGGCGTGCCCGCCTCGGAGCTGGTCGACCGCCAGGTGCGCCTCGACGCCCTGTGGCCGGCCGCCGCGGTGCGGGCCATCGCCGAGGCCGGCGACCCGCTGGCCGCCCTGACCGCGGCCGCCTTTGATCGGTGGCGAACCCCCGACCGCACCATGGTCGCCCTGGCCGCCGCGGCCCGCGCCGGCCTGCCCGTGAGCGCGGTCGCCGACCGCTGCAGCCTCAGCCCTCGCCAGCTGCAGCGCCGCAGCAACGACGCCTTCGGCTACGGCCCGAAGACGCTGCACCGCATCTTCCGCATGCAGCGCGCCGTCGCCCTGGCCCGCTCCGGCCGCCCGTTCGCCGCCGTGTCGGCCGACGCCGGCTACGCCGACCAGGCCCACCTCGCCCGCGAGGTCAAAGCCATGGCCGGCGTGCCGCTGGGCGCCCTCGTGTCCTGACCCCCTACCGAGGCGACCGGTGCGGACTTGAGCCGGTGCGCTACTGCTCGGACTTGCCTTGAGCGAAGAGGTCGACGACGTTGCCGTCCGGGTCGCGGACCTGTGCGTACCGCTGCCCCCAGGGCGCGTCCCAGGGCGCCTTGACCGATTGATAGCCCGCGCCCACCAGGTCGGCGTGGGTGCTGTCCACTTCGGCCGGATCGGCGCACAGGAACGCCCAGCCACCGGACGGCGGCTCCGGCTCGTACGCCGGGTCGAAGGACTTCAGCGCCGCATGCGTGTCCCACATCAGCCGGATCCCGCCGGCCACCACCGACTCGGCATGCGGCTCCTGGTCGGCTCCGTCCGGGAACTCCAGGCCGAGCCGCCGATAGAACGCGAGTGATGCTCCCATGTCGGCCACCGCGAGGCCGATCGCTTGAAAGGTAGGTGCCATGCCGTCGACGATAAGAGCCTCACCGCGGCCCCGTCTTGAACAAATCAGACGGGAAACTTCACCCCGGTCAGGTCCTCGGAGACAGCCCAGAGCCGCTGCTGGACCGCCACCTCGTACGACTCGGGGCTGGAGGTGACCAGCCGAGGGTGACCCATGATCTGGTTGCGGCCGCCGGGGCCGTAGTACTGGCCGCCGAGCACGGCCGGGTCGGTGGCGGCGCGCAGGCTCGGCAGCGCGCCCATCGCCGGCGTCTGGGTGATCACCGGCGCCAGCCAGGTCAGCGGGAGCCGGAGGGCGGCCGGGGTGTTGCGGGCGAGCTCGGTGCCGGAGAGACCCGGGTGCGCGGCCACCGCGGTGGTGGTGCCGTGCGGGGCGAGCCGGCGCTGCAGCTCGTACGTGAACATAAGGTTGGCCAGCTTGGCTTGACCGTAGGCGCCGACCCGGCTGTACGACCGCTCCCACTGTAGATCGTCGAAGTGGATGGCGGCCCGGATGCGGTGGCCGGTGCTGCTGACCGTCACCACCCGCGAGCCCGGCACCGGCAGCATCAGGTCGAGCAGCAGCCCGGTGAGCGCGAAGTGCCCGAGGTGGTTGGTGCCGAACTGCATCTCGAAGCCGTCCCGGGTGACCTGCTTCGGGGTGTACATCACGCCGGCGTTGTTGATCAGCAGGTCGAGCCGGCCGAGCCGGGACCGCAGCTCCGCCGCCGCCGACCGGACGGAGTCGAGCGAGGTCAGATCCAGCGCCTGGACCGTCACATCGCCGGTCATCCGGGCCGCGGCCTGCTTGCCCTTCTCGACGTTGCGCACGGCGAG
Organism: Actinoplanes sp. NPDC049598; assembly: GCF_040675435.1. Classification (NCBI taxonomy): domain Bacteria; kingdom Bacillati; phylum Actinomycetota; class Actinomycetes; order Micromonosporales; family Micromonosporaceae; genus Actinoplanes; species Actinoplanes sp. NPDC049598. The sequence goes on from NZ_JBFAOX010000002.1 coordinate 142,419, forward strand.
CACCACCGACGCACCGCGCTCGGCGAGCGCCTTCGCGGTCTCGAAGCCCAGCCCGGTGTTGGCCCCGGTGATCACGGCCGCCCGGCCGCGCTGGTCCGGGATGTTCGCTGTGGTCCACTTCTCGCTCATGTCGTCTCCCCATTAACGTACCGAAGGTATCTTGTGGGATCGACAGTAAAGTACTGCCGGTACGCTGTCAACGTACCGGCAGTACTTAAGTTAGGCTGGCTGTCGTGACATTCCAACGGGCACGAACCGAGGAGCAGCGGGAGATCCGCCGGCAGGCCATCCTCGACATGGCGTCGACCATGCTCGACGAGATGCCGGTGGCCGCGGTCACCCTCAACGAGCTCAGCCGCCGGGTGGGCCTGGCCAAGCCCAACGTGCTGCGCTACTTCGAGTCCCGCGAGGCCGTGCTGCTCGAGCTGCTCGACCGCTTCCTGCAGGAGTGGCTCACCGAGCTGGCCGCCGACCTGGCCACCGGCGTCGACGAGACCCAGCCCATGCCCGCCCGCGCGACAGCGGTCGCCGAGATCCTCGCCCGCTCCCTCTCCGACCGGACCGTGCTGTGCGACCTGTTCGGCGCCCAGGGCAGCGTCCTCGAGCACAACGTCTCCGTCGAGGTCGTCGCCCGCTACAAGCGCGCCTCCCTCGACCGCCTGACCACCATGGCGGGTCTGCTGGGCAAGCACCTGCCCGAGTTGGGCGACGACGCCACCCTGTTCAGCCTGCAGACCATGGTCATGGCCGGCGCCCTGTCGGCGTACAGCACTCCCCCACCCAGCCTCCAGGCCGCCTACGAGGCCGAGCCCGAGCTGGCCCGCTTCCACCTGGACATGGCGGAAGCCTTGAAGCTGACCCTGACGAGCGCCCTGCTGGGCGTCCTACCCCGCTGACCTCACGATTGAGGAGCCGGTAATCCCCGGGCGATCGCCTGCTCGAAGCGTTCCCACGCGGCCTGGGTGAAAGGGTGGACGCCGTCGAGCACGAAGTCGGCCACACGCTGCGCTTCGGCGCGTGTCCCCGCCGCCTCGGCGGCTGTGATCCACCCCCGGCCGACGGCGTCGTCGAGCTCGTCCTCGTCGGCGACGCCGACGGTCCTGCCGTGCCGGCTGAGCCTGGGGCGGGGATCGGCGCCGGAAGGCGTGTCGTCACCCGGCAGGTGCCAGAGGTCCAGCTCCAGGTCGACGAAGCCCCACACGTTCCCGCTCCGCGTCACCGGGCGGGACAAGTCGACGGTGATCCCCGTCCAGGGTGTGTGCCGCCAAGCAGCGACCCAACCGCCCTGATGTGGTGCGAAGTAGAGGACGGGGCAGCCCGGCGCCTCGGGGACCCCGGAGAAACACGTGGCCTCGCGGCCGTCGGCCCACCGCCCCGTGTACGAGGTGCCTTCGGGATGGAACAGCCAGGAGCCGACCGCGTCGTCACCGAGGTGATAGGTGAGCCAGCTACCCCCGTTGCCGTTGAGCTTCCGCTTGACCAGCTTCACGACGCGGGGCACTGCCTGAGGCTAACCGACCACGTAGGTGCCGTCGTCGGTGATGGCGAAGACCGGAGCGGGCCGCCGGCACCGAGCGCACAGCGCGGCCCACCGCCGAGGGGCGACTCCGAAACATCCACCGTGGTCACCACCGCAGAATGGGACAGCGTCGAGCTGACCGACGGCGTCAATGTCCTGTGGCCGCAGGGTTTGGCCCACTATGTCGACGCTCATGGTGGCACCTGAAGGAGGTTGCACGTGTGATCCCCATTCGATAGACAGTTGTGGTTCTTGGCGCAGCATGGATGCTGGGGGTTGGGCATGGGTGAGGACTGGGTGCCCGCGGGGGTCGACGTCAGTCGGCCGTCGGCGGCGCGGGTCTATGACTATTTTCTGGGTGGGGCGCACAACTTCGCGGTGGATCGGCAGCTGGCCGAGCAGATCGAGGCGATGACGCCCAACATCGCGGAGACCATGCGGTCCAACCGGGTCTTTCTTCGGCGGGCCGTACGCTTCCTGGTCGAGCAGGGGGTGCGGCAGTTCCTCGACATCGGGTCGGGCATTCCTACCGCGGGCAACGTGCATGAGATCGCGCTCGAGGCCGCGCCCGACTCCCGTGTCGTCTATGTGGATGTGGATCCGGTTGCGGTGGAGCACAGCCGGGCGATCCTGGCCGGCACGCCGAACACGGCGGTGATCCTGGCCGACGCCCGTGACGTGGACCGGATCCTGGCCGAGGCGGGCAAGCTGCTCGACTTCGATCAGCCGGTGGCCGTGCTGCTGGCGGGGGTCGTCCACTTCATTCCGGACGGTGACGATCCCGCGGTGACGGTGGCCGCGTTGCGTGACGCCGTCAAGAGTGGCAGCTACCTGCTCGTGTCGCATGCGACGGCGGACGGGCAGCCGGCCGAGGTGATCGAGGCGCAGCGGCTCTCGGGCCGGACCAACACCGAGATCACCTTGCGGCCGGCCGCGGCCATCGAGGCGTACTTCGACGGTTTCGATCTGGTTGAGCCGGGCCTGGTCTTCATTCCGCTGTGGCAGCCCGACCCGCAGGACCCGGCGGACGAGCACCCGGAGCGCATCGGCGCGTACGCGGGAGTCGGAAAGAAGAGATGAGCTTCGTCGAGCGGTGGCGCCAGCAGCTCGTGGCCGCCGGTTTCGTGCCGCTGGACGCCGATCAGCTCAGCCGGCTGCTGTCCGGGCTGGCGGTGAAACTGCTCGCGGGTGACGGCGAGGCGGTGGGGGCCGCCCTCGTCGAGGCCCACCTGACGGATCCGGCGCTGCTGGCCGCCACGGTCGAGGCGATCGGCGACGAGAAGATGGCGGCCAAGGTCGCGGCCGGCTACGCGCAGGCGATCCGGTCGGCCACCATGGCCGATCAGGAGGAGCTCAACCAGGCCGTGCTGCGGGCGTTGCGGAGCAGCGAGGCCCGCCTGCGCGCGGTCTTCGACAACGCCGCCATCGGCATCGGCGTGAGCGCCATGGACGGCCGGATCGTGCAGGTCAACCAGGCCTTCGCCGATCTTCTGGGCTACACCCCGGACGAGATGTGCCGGCTGCTGGTGCCGAGTCTGACCCATCCCGAGGATCCGCGGGACATGTGGCGGATGTACGAGGCGGTCATCGAGGGCGACGTCGACCACGTACGAATGGAGAAGGCCTACTACCGCAAGAACGGTGGCGAGATCTGGACCGACCTGACCGTCTCGCTGATCCGCGACGACGACGGCCGGCCCGAGTTCACCATCGCGATGGTGCAGGACATCACCGACCGGCGGCGGCTCAAGAAACGGCTCGAGCATCAGGCCACTCACGACCCGCTGACCGGCCTGCCGAACCGGACGAGGATCGCCACCGAGCTGGAACGGATCTTCCGCGACCACCGGAGCGTCGGGCTCTGCTATCTGGACCTGGACGGCTTCAAGCGGATCAACGACACTCTCGGCCATCAGGTGGGCGACGAGCTGCTGACCGCGGTGGCGAAAAGGCTTCGGGACAGTACGCCGCACGTGGCCGGCCGGATGAGCGGCGACGAGTTCGTCGTGCTGGTCGAGGACCCCGAGGACATGCCGAAGCTGGCCGAGCGCATCCTCACCGAGCTGTCCCGGCCGTACGTCATCGCGAAGCACCGGCTGCGCATCTCGGCCAGCATCGGCGTCGTGGAGAGCGAGACCGCCACCACCAACCCGACCGAGCTGATGAAGGCGGCCGACCTCACCCTGTACGCGGCCAAGTCCGACGGGCGGGGGCGCTACGTGCTCTACGACCCGGAGCGCGACGCCCGGCAGGCGGCGCGCTACGCCCTCGCGGCCGAGATGCCGGACGCGCTCGACCGCCGCGAGTTCACCCTGGTCTACCAGCCGCTGGTCGCCCTGCGGAACCGCGAGCTGCGCGGGGTCGAGGCGCTGATCCGCTGGGACCATCCTCGGCTGGGCCGGCTCGGCCCGGACGCGTTCATCCCGCTGGCCGAGGAGACCGGTGTCATCCTGCCGCTGGGCCGCTGGGTGCTCGAGGAGGCGTGCGCGCAGGCGGCCGCGTGGGCCAAGGCGTTCCCCGACCGCCGGGTCGGGATGAGCGTGAACATGACGGTGTCGCAGGCCCACGACCCGGGTCTGCTCGCCGATGTGGACGGCATTCTCGCCCGTACGGGCATGGACCCGGCCCTTCTGGTCCTGGAGCTCACCGAGAGCGCGATCATGGACCCGGGCGGCCCGGAATCGCTCGCGGAGCTGGCCGGCCGGGGCATCCGGATCGCGATCGACGACTTCGGCACCGGGTATTCGAATCTCGCCTATCTGCGCCGCCTGCCGGTGCACATGCTCAAGCTGGCCGGGCCGTTCGTGGAGGGGCTGCGGGACAGTGACGGCGTGGACGAGCGGATCGTGGAGACGATCATCCGGCTCGCCCACGCCATCGGCCTCAGCGTCACCGCCGAGGCCGTGGAGACCGCCCCGCAGGAGGCGGCGCTGCGGCAGCTCGGCTGTGACACGGGTCAGGGCTGGTTGTTCTCGCGGCCGCTCTCCTCCGACGGCGTCACCGAGTTGCTCTTGAACAGCCTTTCCTCGTCCAGCGCCGACGTCTGAACCACCAGCACGTCGCAGACCGCGTTGCGGACCACCCCGGCCGGGACCGAGCCGAGCAGGGCGCCCTGGGAGGCGCCGAGGCCCCGGTTGCCCACCACGATCAGGTTGGCCGGGTTGTTGCCGACCGTGTCGAGCAGCGCCTGGGCCGGATCACCCTCGACCAGCCGCTGTTCGATGTAGCGGGCCCGTTCACGGGTCAGCCCGGTGACCGATTTGTCCAAAGCCGAACGGGCAACGTCAGCGCCGTAGAGGTCCCGGTGGATGCCCTCCGTCGGTTCGGACGGCGATTCGCCCGATTTGTAGGCGGTAACCACGATCAGCCGAGCTTGGGCGGCCTGAGCCACCTCGGCCGCGCGATCCACTGCGTACAGGCTGGTGGCGGTCCCATCCGAACCCACCACGACCCGGTCGTACACCGTGATGCTGCGCTTGCCGCCCAGCGGCACGATGGGCGACTCGTCGGCCTCGTCCGGCGGGTTGACCCAGAGCATGGCGATCGCGCCCAGGCCGAGCAGCACCCCGGCCAGGGTGATCGCGTGCGAGCCCTTGCCGTCCAGCCAGTGCTCGTAGATCCAGCCGAAGGTGACCGTCTGGATCAGCATCGGCACCACGATCATCATGTTCAGGATGCCCATGTAGACGCCGGTCCGCTTGGCCGGCACCATGCTGGCCACCATGAGGTACGGGACCCCGACCGCGCTGGCCCAGAAGATGCCGACGCCGATCATCGGGACCAGCGTGAGCCACTGGTTGTCGATGCGGGCCAGCCAGACCAGGGCCAGCGCGGCCAGCCCGAGCGCGATGGCATGGACCCGCTTGGCCCCGATCCGCTGGGCGAAGCCGACCAGGAACAGCGCCGAGATCATGGTGACGAAGTTGTAGGCGCCGTTGGCCAGGCCGCTCCAGGCGATCGCGTCGTCCCAGGCCTGGCCGCCGGTCTCCGGGTTCGAGCCGAAGACCGTCTCGCCCAGGCTCACCGCCAGGAACTGCCAGTAGATGAACATCGCGTACCACTGGAAGGCGAACACCACGCCGATCTTGTGCATCGCGACCGGCATGGAGCGTACAGCGTCGGCGATCTCCCGGACCGCCGGCCCGAGGCCCTTCGGGGCCGCGCGCATCTCGGCCAGCTCCTCCTCGGAGGGCTTGAGCTCCTTGGTGCGCGACATGGCGGTGAGCACGGTCAGCAGGATGCAGAACGTGCCGATCATGAAGCAGGCGAACATCCAGTACGGCACGCCGTTGCCGGCCGTGCCCTGCAGCGGCTCCACCTTCTGCAGCGCGAACAGCGACAGGTTGGCCAGCACCGCCCCGGCGCCGGTGAACATGCTCTGGGTCAGAAAGCCGCGGGCCAGCTGCGATTTGGGCAGCCGGTCGGAGATGAACGCCCGGTACGGCTCCATCGAGGTGTTGTTGCCGGCGTCGAGCAGCCAGAAGCAGATCACGCCGAGCCAGAGCACCCCGACGAACGGGAACAGGAACAGGATGATCGCGCAGAGGATGGCGCCGGAGACGATGAACGGCCGTCGCCGCCCGAACCGCGGATGCCAGGTCCGGTCGCTGATCGCGCCGATCAGCGGCTGGATGATCAGACCGGTCACCGGGCCGGCCAGGTTGAGGATCGGCAGCTGCTCGGGATTCGCCCCGATCAGGAGGAAGAGCGGGTTCACCGCCGACTGCGTGAGCCCGAAGCTGAACTGCACCCCGAAGAAGCCGAGGTTCATCATCAGCAGGGCTGGACCCGTCATCAGGGGGCGCCGCTCCGAAGAGGCCGACTCCGCCGGGACGGTGTCCGATGTCGTAGTGGTCATGGGCTCCACCTCATCGACAGTGATCTAGGTCACACCTTCTGCTGAAGCTAAACCGGGTGTGCACGGCCCGCAACTCCTGGTGTCGATGCGTTCGGCAGGGGTTTGTTTGCCCGGCGGGCGTTGACCGCCCCGCGCGCCCGGCCATGTAATGGCGTCGGAGGTGACGGTGATGAGCGCATGGAAGACCGTCGTCGTCGGCGTGGACGGCTCACCCGGCAGCCGCAAGGCGCTGACCTGGGCCGCCGCCGAGGCCGCGGACCACGGCGCCGACCTGGTGGTGGTCAACGCCTGGGAGCACACGCTCCTCCCGCCGGCCGGCAGCGTCAGCGTCTCGGAGCATTTCGTGCCCGAGCCCACCCAGCGCACCTCGGACGAGCTCGTCCAGGTCATCCAGGAGGAGCTCGGCGCCGAGCCGCCGATCCTGGTCCGCCCGCACGTCAAGCAGGGCCGGGCGGCGAAGGTCCTGATCGACGAGTCGGCCGGCGCCGATCTGCTCGTCGTCGGCCACCGCGGGCACGGCGGCTTCGCCGGGCTGGTTCTCGGCTCGGTCAGCCAGCACGTCGCCGCCTACGCGAGATGCCCGGTGACAGTGGTCCGCTGAGCGGGATATCTTCCTTCCACTTCACGGGGAGGGAGATCGATGCGTACCGCTTTGACGGACCTGCTCGGCGTCGAGCATCCGATCGTCGGCTTCAACCGGTCACCGGCGGTGGTCGCGGCGGTGACCAACGCCGGCGGGTTCGGGGTGCTCGCCGCCTCGGCCTACTCACCGGCCGAGCTCGACGCTCAGTTGACCTGGATCGAAGAGCAGGTTCAGGGGCGGCCGTACGGGGTGGATCTGCTCGTTCCGTCGAAGTTCGTCCCCGGGGATCCGTCGCGGCTGGTCGAGAGCCTGCGCGCGCAGATCCCGCCCTCCCATGTCGATTTCGTCCGTTCTTTGCTCGACAAATACGACATTCCGCAGGGCCCGGTCGTCGATCATTCCGAGGTCGCGGCGGCCATCACCCCGGACGGGGCGCCGGCCCTGCTCGACGTGGCGTTCCGGCACCCGATCGCGCTGATCGCCAACGCGCTCGGCCCGCCGCCGGCCTCCCTGGTCGCGCGGGCCAAGGAAGCGGGGGTCGTGGTGGCCTCGCTGGTCGGGCAGGCCAAGCACGCCGAGAAGCAGATCGCGGCCGGCGTGGACGTGCTGGTCGCGCAGGGCACCGAGGCCGGCGGGCACACCGGCACGATCGCCACCATGGTGCTCACCCCGGAGATCGTCGACATCGCCGGCGACCGGCCGGTCCTGGCCGCGGGCGGCATCGCCGACGGCCGGCAGATGGCGGCCGCCCTCGCGCTCGGCGCGGCCGGGGTGTGGTGCGGCTCGGTGTGGCTCTCCAGTGAAGAGGACATCGCCGTCCAGGCCATCAAGGACAAGTTCCTGGCGGCCACCAGCGACGACACGGTGCGGTCGCCGACGCGTACCGGCAAGCCGGCCCGGCAGTTGCGTACCGCCTGGCACGATGAGTGGGACGCGCCCGGCAGCCCCTCGCCCCTGCCCTTGCCGTTGCAGCTGATGCTCGTCGAGGAGGCGTGGCAGCACATCGACGCCGCGGCCGAGGCCGGCCACGAGGGCGCGCTCAAGCTCGAATCGTTCTTCGTGGGCCAGGTCGTCGGCTCGTTCCGTGGCGTCCGCCCGGCCGGGGAGATAACCCGGCAGATGGCCGCCGACTGCGAGCGCCGCATCGCCGAGCTCGGAGGTCTCCTTGCCTCTGCCTGACAGCACCCCGGTCATCGTCGGCGTCGGCGAGGTCTCGGAACGCTTCGACGCGCCCGGCTACCTCGGCCGCTCACCGGTCGAGTTGGCCGCCGACGCCGCCCGGCTGGCCCTCTCCGACGCGGAGATCGCCGCCTCGGAGATCGACACCATCGCGGCGGTACGGCAGTTCGAGATCTCGCTGCCGTTCGCGCAGGCGCCGCTCGGCCGCTCCGACAACTTCCCGCGCTCGGTGGCCGGCCGGATCGGGGCCGCGCCGTACCGCGCGGTGCTGGAGGTCGGCGGCGGCCAGAGCCCGCAACATCTGGTCAACGAGTTCGCGGCCGCCATCGCCGCCGGGGACGCCCGCGTCGTGCTGCTCACCGGGGCCGAGGCCATCTCCACGATCTCCCGGCTCGCCGGCGCCCCGGACGCGCCCGACTTCACCGAGCACGCGCCCGGCTCGCTCGAGGACCGCGGCTTCGGCCTCGAGGGCATCGTCTCGATGGACCACTTCCCGTACGGGTTGACGGACACCCCCTCGCACTACGCGCTGTTCGAGAACGCGCGCCGGGCCCGGCTGGGTCTCTCCCGGAAGGCGTACGCGGGGGCGATGGGCGCCTTGTTCGCGCCTTTCACCCGCATCGCGGCTTCGAACCCGCACGCGGCCGCGCCAGTGGCCCGTACGGCCGCCGAACTGGTCACCGTCACGGCGGCCAACCGCCCGATCGCCGACCCGTACACCCGCTACATCGTCGCCCGGGACAAGGTGAACCAGGGCGCCGCCGTCCTGATGATGTCCCTGGCCGCGGCCCGCCGACTCGGCGTACCGAAAGAGAAGTGGACGTTCCTGGCCGGCCACGCCGACCTGCGCGAGCGCGACCTGCTCGACCGGGCCGACCTGTCGGCCGGCCCCGCCGCCGTGGCCGCGACCCGGCACGCCCTCGACCTGGCCGGCCTCGACCTGCCCGACCTGGCCACCCTCGACCTGTACAGCTGCTTCGCCGTGCCGGTCTTCGCCATCACCGACGCCTTCGGCCTGTCCCCCGACGACCCGCGCGGCCTGACGGTCACCGGCGGCCTGCCCTTCTTCGGCGGCGCCGGGAACAACTACTCCATGCACGCCATCGCCACGACCGTCACCCGCGCGCGGGCCATCCCCGGCACGTACGGCTTCGTGGGCGCCAACGGCGGCATGATGAGCAAGTACTCCACCGGCGTCTACACCACCGCCCCCGTGGCGTGGAAACCCGACGACAGCCCCAAACTCCAGGCCTCGCTCGACGCCCACCCGGCCCCCGGCCAGGCGTCCTCGCCGTCCGGCCCGGCGGTGATCGAGACCTACACCGTCAAGCACGACCGCGACGGCACCCGAACCGGCATCGTCATCGCCCGGCTGGAGTCCGACGGCCGCCGCTTCCTGGCCCACGGCAACGACATTCTGGAGCTGCTCAGCGAGGCCCCCGAGCCCATCGGCACCCGCGTCACGGCCCGTCACGACTCCGACGGCAATCACGTCGAGGGCTGAGGATCCTCCGGCTTGCCGGGCCGCCGGGGTTCCCGCAAGCGGCCCTCCTTCTGGCCGTCCACGCAACAACTCTGATCGCACTGATACCGTTCCGCGCGGTCGATCAGATATTGGAGATTCGGCCGACCCTGAAGGATGTACGGCCGCTCGGGATCCGGTTGCATCCCGAAGCCGTGTCGGAGCAACTGCAGTCGAGGGTGCCAGAATTGCATCACCCATTTCCGCGGCACCATCCACCGCCGGGACAGCATGCCGAGTTGGTCGAAGACCGCGAGGGCCCGAGCCATCAGATACTCCTCGTCGGAGTCGCGAACCGGGGCCACACCGGTCGTGATGGCTTTGTACACCAACAGTCGGCCGCGCTGCATATCACCGCTGAGCATGACGTTCTGAATGGCGATGAAACTGTTCGTCCGCAGATTCTGCACACCGATCAAGACGGTCGAGAGTGACACCAGGATCGCCAGAAAAGCGATCAGAAGACTGAGAAGATCTTTGTTCGCGCCGACCCATTCCACGGATAATTCCCCTTCCGGGTTGCCGATTTTCCGCTCGAAGGTATCGGCGCCGGGCGATACGTGACCATCCCCCGGAAGCCCGGCCCGCCGTCGGTCAGCTCCCCGCTGCCGTTGGCCGCTCCGCAGAGGCGGCAGGTGGAGAAACCCGCGGAAGCGGCAAACGCCGTCCCCGATCGCAGATAGGCGACCACCGCCGCCTTCTCGGCCGCCGGCATCCCCGGATCGACGAAGTCACGGGGGTCGGGCAGAGCGTCCTCCGCGGGCGGTTCATGCCAGTAGCCGATCGCGCGCATCGCCCCATCCGGCCGGACCCCCACGGCCCCCACGGTCTTCGGCCTGGTGGCCGCTGGCGCGGGCCGTTTGCCACAAGGCGACCACCGTGGGTGCGGCGACCTCGGTGGTGTCCCGCAACCGAACGTTGACAGCGCCGACGCCGCCGCGGAGAAGGTCTTCCAGCCGCAGACCCATGACGATCCCGCCCCGGAACCGGCTCGCGCCCGACGCCGTCGCGGACGCGTGGCCAGGTCAGTGCCGGCCGTGCCCCTCCGGCCGTCGGCGGACCGGCTCAGAACCACGAACAGGCGCGCATCGCCGGTCGGGGCAGGCCGCAGGACGAGATCCGCCGCGCCGCGGGCCCTGTTCAATCGATGAATGGTGCGGCTTCTCGCCGCGCCGCGTGGTGCAGGACGGGCACGTCGAGGGCGAAGAGCGGCTCGGGGAGCCGATCGAGCGGGAACCACCCGAGCTCCGCGGCTTCGCCGTCCGGTGTTGCGACGAGGCTCAGGGGCGACGCGAGAAAGACGACACCGACGCAATGCACCACTCGGCCGTCCGGATAGCGGTGCACCTGTGTCGCGGGGTCGCTGTAGATGCCGAGAAGGCCGAGCAGGTCGATCTCCCAGCCGGTCTCCTCCCGGCACTCGCGCCGAGCCGCCTGCTCCCATGTCTCGCCGGCCTCGACTCCGCCGCCCGGCAGTCCCCAGGTGCCTTCACCGTTGCGGCGCATCAGGAGCACCCGGCCGTGCTCATCCTGAACGACGACGCCGCAACACGGCCGCAACTCCATCCGGCTGGTCGCCTTCCTCAGAGCGGGCGGACCTCGGCCAGGCGCTTCTTCGAGTAGTCGTCGTCCCAGCAGACGGCGGCCTCCCAGGCGGCTGAGGCCTGGGAGACGACGTCGAGGTCGGCGTCGTCGAAGCCGGCCGGGTTGCCGGGCAGGTCGAGATCCAGATCGGGGACGTCGACGTGGGCCTCGTCCCAGTCGATCAGGGCGACCCGGTCGGCGGTGATCCGGATGTTGCGGGGGTTGGGGTCGCCGTGCACGACGCAGGTCGGGCGGCCGGCGAGGCGGGCCCACGCCGCGCGGCAGCGGGCGACGGCCTCCGCGGGCATCTCGGTGAGGTCGACCTTCGTGCCGGTCTCGGCGTGCAGGAGGTCGGTCGACGATCGCCAGCCGGGGCGTTGCGGCCGGTCCTTGGTCAGCCGGTGCAGCTCGCGGAGCGTACCGGCCACCCGGCGCCAGTCGTCCGGCGTCTCCGGCGGGCCGCCCTCCACGTAGGTCATCACTACGAGACCGCCGGCGAACAGGCGCCCGTCCGTGGTGGGGATCGGCACCGGCACGGTCAGGCCGGCCCGGTCGAGGTCGGCGAGGAGCCCGGTCTCCCACGCCAGGTCGGCGTCGCTGCGGCGGCCGAGACGGCCGACCGCGAGCTGCCCATTGACACGTACGCTCCACACGTCGTTGGCCACCCCACCGGTGAGCGGCTCGATGCGGACGGCGTCGTCACCCCACTGCGCCAGTGCCTCCCACCCCATTCGTCACACCTTAGTGGCCGAGCGCCCCTCTTCCACGGTGTAAGCGCCCGCGGCGAGCGTGCCGCGTGTTTCGGGACGCAGGGTCAGCGAGACGACGCCGCCCGGCAGCACGCGCGCGCTTCCCTCGGCTGCCCCGAAGGACGTGGGAATCGTTCCCTCGGGGAACAGGCGCTTGCCGGTTCCGACGACGACCGGGTACTGGAGCAGCCGGTAGAGGTCGACCAGCCCCGCCTGGTGCAGCGCCTGCACGAGCACCACCCCTCGACGACCTCGGTGGTGGCCGCGGAGGCGTACGGCACGATCCACCCGCCGCGGTCGAAGCCTCCCGACCGGTCCTCGCCGGGGTCGCCCGGCCCTTGCATGACGCCGTCGAGGCTGACGAAAACGTTGACGCTGAGCAGCATGGACGCAGGCTAGCTACCCGGTCCGGGCGAGATCTTGTAAGAGAACGACATCGCGGCTTCGCCGCCCGACTGCAGTTCCCGAGCCGTACGCCCGACGTAGCGCCGCAGCGCGTGACCGAGGTGGGCCTGGTCGAAATACCCCAGCGCGTCCACGACCGCCGGCCAGTCGCGGCCGGCGCGCAGCATCGTGGCCGCCGCGTTGGCCCGGTCGATCTGCGTCACAGCCGTGCGGGACAGTCCGGTGACCGCCCGGAACCGCCGCTGCAGGGTCCGCTGGGTCGGGCGGTCCCCGCCGTCGAGCCGCGACGGCACCACCAGCCCCGCGTCGCGCAGGCCCCGGACGAACTGCTCGGCGTTCTCGTACGTCGGCGCCTCCCAGTCCTGGCCGCCGATGACCACCCGGCCGGCCGTGTCGCTGGAGGTGCGCCACACCCGGTCGACGACGCTCGGGCCGCCCTCGGCGTCACGATGTTCGAACCGCAATGAGATCCTCGCTGAGTTCCCAGAGGCGCCGGGCCGACTCCGGGTCCAGGGCGTGCGGTGCGGCGTCGGTGAGGATGACCGGCTCCTCGCCGACTGGAGTGGGACCCCAGGGGGTCGGGTCCAGAGCTGCCACGTCGCTGTTCTTCAAGTAGACCCCGCCGACGCCGTCGAGCAGCGGACTGGCCGCGCCGAAGACTATCGTGGCGGCAGCCTGCCGGGGCGTCTTCTTCTCGTGCTCGGGGTCGATGACGGGCTGTTCGTCCTCGTCGACCAGGCCCATCGCCTGCAGCTGCCGCATGGTGAACGTGCCCTGCTCCATGTGGGCCAGGCTGGAGGCGATGGAGATCCCCGGGTGGGCGGAGAAGGCCCGGATGCCCTCGCCGGCCCAGCGCCGGTCCAGCTCGACGGCGAACAGGACGCCGGCGGTCTTGGTCTGCCCGTACGCCAGGTTGCCGTCGTAGCCCCGCCCGAAGTGCAGATCGTCCCAGCGGATGTCGCTGGTGCGGTGCGCGCCGGAGGAGACGTTGACGACGCGGGCGCCGTGCGCGGCCCGCAGCGCCGGGTGCAGAGCGAGGGTCAGCTGGAAGTGGCCGAGGTGGAACGCGGCGAAGCCAGCCTCGTAGCCCCGGGCGTCCAGGGTGAGTCGGCCGTAGGCGTTGCCGGCGCTGTTGATGAGGATGTGCAGCGGGCGGCCGGACTCGAGGTATCGCGCGGCGAAGGCGTCGATGGAGGCCGGGTCGAGCAGGTCCAGCCGGCTGATCTCGACGCGGTCGATGCCGGCCAGCGTGGCCGCGGCCCGTTCCGGGTCGCGGGCGGCGACCGTGATCGAGGCGCCGGCCTTGCTCAGCGCGCGGGTGGCTTCGAGGCCGAGGCCGCCGGCGCCACCGGTGATGACGACGTTCCGGCCGGTCAGGTCGAGGCCGTCGAGCACGTCGTCGGCCGTCGAGGCGGCCGTGAACGGGGTGCCGAGCGGGTGCTGCTGTTCGGTGGTCATGATCCAACGCTAAGCGGCTTACTTCGTACGATGAATGCTTGACGGTCCGCATTTTCTTCGCGATAGTCCGGGGGTGGACGAGCTCTCCGGGTTGTTCGACGTCATGGAGGCGCGCGGGCAGGTGACGGGCGCGTTCTCCGCGCGCGGGCACTGGGTGGCCCGCTCACACAGCCGGACCCCGCTCAAGCTCACGGTGATGGTGCGCGGCCGGGCCCGGCTGTCGGCCGACGGCCTCGACGCTCCGGTGGAGCTCGAGCAGGGTGACGTCGCCATCCTGAACGGCCGCTCCTGGATCGAGCTCGAGGCGGGCGCCGGCGACGGCCCACCGCAGGAGATCGAGCCGGAGGTCACCGCCCCGCTCAGCGTGGACCCCGGCCGTGATCTCGTGATCGGCGGCCGTATCCAGCTCGATCCGGCGGGCGAGGAGCTGTTACGCCAGACGCTGCCTCCGGTCGGCCACGTCCGCGCGGAGGCGGGGGCGACCCGGCTGCGCGCCATCATCGACCAGCTCGTGGACGAGGTGGCCGGCCACCGGATGGGTTCGGCCTTCGCCGTCCGGCAGTACGCGCAGTTGCTGGTCCTCGAAGTGCTCCGGGCGTACATCGGGCAGGCCGTGTTGCCGCCGGGCCGGCTGCGCGTGCTGACCGACGAACGCCTTCGGCCAGCGGTCAGCCGCATGCACGCCGAACCGGGCCGGCCCTGGAAGCTGGCGGAGCTCGCCCAGGCGGCGGCCATGTCCCGCACGTCGTTCGCCGAACGCTTCCGAGAGGTGGCCGGCGTGCCCCCGCTGGCCTATCTGAACGGCTGGCGCATGCTGCTGGCCCAGCGTGCCCTGCGCACCGGCGACGTACAGGTGGGCACGCTCGCGGCCGACCTGGGGTACACCTCGGAAAGCGCCTTCAGCACGGCCTTCAAACGCGAGGTGGGCGAGTCACCTCTGCGCTATCGGAATCGCGTCCGGAACCGCTGAGCGGAGGGCGTCCGGGAGCTGGGTGCGGGCGGATCCGGTCCGGCCGGCCTGCTGCGCGACTTCGACCGGGTCACGGTCACGAAGCTGTCGGTCGCCGGCTCAGCCCGAGCCGTGATCTCCATCCTGAACCGTCTACGTGAACCTCCCCGGCGACGGTTAATGTCGGCAGGTGCCCGCCTTCTCCGTCCGGCCGATGATCGCCGGTGACGCCGACGCCGTGCTGGCGATCTACCAGGCCGGGCTGGACGGCGGTGACGCCAGCTTCGAGACCACGGCCCCCAGCTGGGAGTCGTTCGACGCCGGCCGGCTCGCCGGCCACCGCTTCGTCGCTGTCGACTCCGCGATCCTCGGCTGGGTCGCCGTCACGCCCACCTCCACCCGCGCCGTGTACGCCGGCGTGGTCGAACACTCGATCTACGTCGACCCGGCCGCTCGCGGTCGCGGCGTCGGCCGGGCCCTGCTGGCCGCCCTGATCGACTCCACCGAGCGGGCCGGCGTCTGGACCATCCAGTCCGGCATATTCCCCGAGAACGAGGCCAGCCTCGCCCTGCACCGCACCGCCGGCTTCCGCGTCGTCGGCACCCGCGAACGCGTCGCCCGCCACGGCGACCGCTGGCGCGACGTCGTCCTCCTGGAACGCCGCAGCCCGCTCATCTGACCTTTTTAATATCGCGCTGCGTCGATATGGTCGGGGCGTGAGAATACGCATCGTCGCTGCCCTCGCGTCCCTGCTCGTCGCACTCACGCCCGCCGCGGTGGCGCGGGCCGCCGAGGATCCGCTCCTCGGCCAGCTGAGCTCCATCCCCGGCATGACCGTGGTGTCGCAGACGCAGGGCACCGGTTACCGGTTCTTCGTGCTGACGTACCGCCAGCCCGCCGACCACCGCCACCCTGGGCAGGGCAGCTACGAGCAGCGCCTCACCCTGCTGCACCGGTCCAGCGACGGGCCGGTCGTCCTCTTCACCAACGGGTACGGGTTGCCGGCGGCGCCCCGGCCCTCGCAGACGGAGCCGGCCGCGCTGCTGAACGCGAACCAGGTCTCGGTCGAGCACCGTTTCTTCACGCCGTCGCGGCCCGCGCCCGCCGACTGGTCGGATCTGTCCATCTGGCAGGAGGCGAGCGACGAGCACCGCATCGTCGGCGCCTTCAAGACGATCTACGACGGCAAGTGGATCCAGACCGGGGGCAGCAAGGGCGGTATGACGTCGGTCTATCACCGGCGCTTCTACCCGAACGACGTCGACGGTGTCGTCGCCTACGTGGCCCCGAACGACGCCATCAACCCCGAGGACTCGGCCTACGACAGATTCTTCGACCGGGTCGGTACGGCTTCCTGCCGCACCGCGCTCGACAATGTGCAGGCCGAAGCGTTGCGCCGCCGGAGCAAACTGGTCGCCCTGCTGCAGGCCGACGCGGCCGAGAACGGATGGACGTTCGCCCGGACGATCGGCACCCCCGACCGCTCATTCGAAATGACCGTGCTCGATTCGGTGTGGGCGTTCTGGCAGTACAGCCTCGAGGCCGACTGCGCGACCGTGCCGACCGCGGCCACCGCGACCGACCAGCAGCTGTACGACTGGATCGACGGCGTCGCCGGCTGGAGTTTCTACACCGATCAGGCGCTCGAGCCGTACTGGCCGTACTACTACCAGGCGGCCACCCAGCTCGGCTGGCCCAGCCTGCGCTTCGAGCACCTGCGCGGTCTGCGCAATTACCCCGGCCTCTACACCGCGAACTCGTCGCTGCCGCCGGAACTGCGCCGCCCGCACCACCCGATCCCCATGATCGACGTGGACCTGTGGGTGCGTACCGCCGCGCAGCGAATGCTTTTCATCTACGGCCAGAACGACCCGTGGGGCGCCGAACGCTTCGCCCCGAGCCGCCGCGACTCGTACCTTTACGTCGCCCCGGGCGCCAATCACGGCGCCAACATCGCCCGTTTGCAGCCGTCCGATGCGGCCGCCGCCACGGCCACCCTCCGCCGCTGGGCCGGCGTCCCGGCGACTGCCGCCACCACCCTTTCCGCGCCCTTGCCGATCGACGACATGCTGCCCGGCCGGCATCGTTTCTAAAGGCCCGTGACCGTACGCGTCGCGGTGTCATAGCTCCGCGCCGCGACGAACTGCCCGCGGGCATGCGTGACGTTCCCGAGCGCGGCCAGCACAGCGTCGTGCTGGTCCGCTCGAACGCGCAGCGCCAAACTGACATGCGGCACGAACTCCTCCGGCGGCGGCCACGCCTCCGGAAGCGCCGCCCACACTTTCGCCTGCAGTTCCCGCAACGCTGCCGTGGGCCGTACTTCCCACACCGCCGCCCGTCCGAGAAACCCCACCGCCCCCAACTCCACCTCAAGCGGCAATCCCAAGTCGGGCAGCCCTTCCAGCGCGGCCGCCGAAACCACCGTCAAATGCGGCCGGTTCGTCACATGCGGGTGCGTGGCCAGACTGGGCAGGCCCGCTTCCTCCAAGGTGGACCACAGACGCCGTACGCGGTCCTCAAGCGCCGAATCCAGCAACAGTTCAACGGTGTGCACGCAGCAGTATTACCGCACGAGCGGTTTATTGGGGCGCTTCGCCGGCGTGGTGCGACCTATAGTGGGCCGATGCCGCAGGGAAGGCCGACGCTGGCCGATGTCGCGCGCCGGGCGGGTGTGTCCAAGGCGGCCGTCTCGCGGGTCATCAACGACGCGCCGGGGGTGGCGCCGCAGACTCGGGAGCACGTGCGCGAGGTGATTGCCGCGCTGGGGTTCCGGCCCGATCCGGTGGCGCGGGCGCTCGCGTCGGGGCACGGTGAGGTCATCGAGCTCGTCGTGGTCGACGAACCGTCGATCTTCAGCAACAGCCCGTACTACGGCCGGGTCACCGCCGGCATTCTGCAGGAATTGGCCGGCAGCAGCGCTCAACTGCGCGTGCACGTGGTCGACGAGGCCGGCGCCCGCGCGCTGCTGACCCGGATGGCCGACACGGTCACGCTCGGCGTGCTGCTCATCAACGTTCCCGCCGGGATCGCCGGCGAGTTCTACGCCCGCTGCGACCGGGTGGTGGCGATGAGTCCTTCGGCGCCCGGAGTTCCGTACATCGGCCTGGAGAACGCCGAAGGCGCCCGGGCCGCCGTGACCCACCTGCACCGGACCGGCCGCCGCCGCATCGCCGCCCTGCACGGCCAGGACGGCAACCCCTGCGCCGAGGGCCGCCGCGAGGGTCACCGCCGGGCCGTGCTCGAGCTGGGCCTGCCCGACATCTCCGCCACCGGCAAGTTCCGCCGCGAGGACGGCTACACCCTGACGCAGAGCCTGCTCGCCGAGCATCCCGACCTGGACGCCATCTTCGTGGGCTGCGACCTGATGGCGACCGGCGCCATGCAGGCCCTGGCCGACGCCGGCCGCCGCATCCCGCAGGACGTCGCCGTGGTCGGCTTCGATGACAGCGTCATCGCCGAGTGCGCCACCCCGCCCATGTCCTCCGTCCACCAGCCCGTCGAGGCGATGGCGGCCGCCGCCACCCGCGCGATGATCGCCCGCCGGCTGGCCCCGTATTGGCGCTGCGTCTTCCCCGCCGATCTGCGGGTCCGGCAGAGCTCCCACCCGCGCGCCGCCGCGATCTGAAACCGCGAACGAGCCCACAAGCCGATCCGCCCCGACGGCGCCTTGAAGCCCAGAACGAACCGTCGAACCCCATCCGCTCGCCCACGCCAAGACGCCCAGAACGAACCGTCGAACCCCATCCGCTCGCCCACGCTTGAGGAAGCCTGGCGGTGACAACGCAAGCCGCACGGACCTGAAGCCACCGGCTGATCCGCGAAGCCGGATCCACTCGCCGATGCCCGAGCCGGCTCGGCAGGGACGACACGTGCAGCAGGGATCCGAAGACCGGGGGCGGGCCCGTCGATCGGCCCGCCCCGGGGCAGTTCAGGCGGTGCGGCGGGACCGGGCGGGCAGGGTCAGGAACGCCAGGCCGGCGACGAGGACGAGCAGGCCGGCCCAGGACAGGGCCGGGAGCCGCTCGCCCAGCAGGGCGACGCCGAGCAGCGCGGCGACGGCGGCCTCAGCCAGGGACAGCACCGTGGCGGTGGTCGCCGTGGTGTGGCGCAGCCCGTAGCCGAAGAGCCGGTAGGCGGCATAGGTGGGCACCAGCGCGAGGTAGACCGCCACCGCGGCCCCACGCACGGAAAGCAGCCACCCCGGATCGCCGCCCGCCACGACCGGGAGAACGAGCAGGCCGGCCAGGCCGAACATCGTGCCCATCACGGTTCCCGACGGATGGCCGCGGGCGATCAGGTTGCCACCGACCATGGTGTACGCGGCATAGGACAACCCGGCGACGAGGGCCAGCCCTGCGCCGAGCACATCCGCGGCCGCACCACCGCCGGCCAGCTCCGGCCCGAGAACGAGCACGACACAGCCGGCGATTGCCGCGACGGTCCCGACCGTCCAGCGCCGGGCCGGTCGCGCTCCTTGAACCAGCCCGGCCAGCAGACCCGCGAAAACAGGCGCGCTGCCCAGCGTGATGACCGTCGCGACGGCCACCCCGGAGCGAGCCACCGCCGGGTAGAAGCTGAGCGGATAGCCCGCCACGGTCACCGCCCCGAGAAGCAGCAGCGGCCACTCCCGCCGGGGAATCCGCGGGTTGTCAGCGCCGAGGACCCTGGGCAGGGAGCGGCGAAGGAGAATGCGGCCCGGCTGGGTGAGGGGCCGGCGGTCGGTCAAGAAGAGCAGCAGGCCGCCGAGGAGCAGGCCGGCCGCGCCGATCGCGGCGGCGGGGGCGGCGGAGGGAGCAAACGAGGCCGCCGTGCCGGTGGTGCCCCACAGGGTGGCGGCGGCCAGCACCGGGACGGGGCCGGCCAGCGGGCCGACGTGGGGGGCGACTTCAGGGGTACGCGTCGTAACAGACAAGATCGTGAACTTCCGTGTCGAATTCCGGGCCAGGGCGGGAATCGTCACGGGCGCACGGAACAAGAACCCAGGCCGACGTGAGCGCCGGCGGGGCCGCGGAACGGATCGTCAGCGGGTGCGCCCGGTTACGGGGCGACCGGCGGCGAGATGACGTGCCGATACTTGTTCACGCTGCGATGCTACCTCGCCACTCTCAGAGAGCAGCCAGCACGTGGTCGCGCGCTCCCATGATGTGGGCGACGATCACCCGCGCGAGCGCCCCGGCGTCACCGGCCCGCAGGGCGTCGACCATCTGCCGATGCTCGGCGTCGATGCGCTTGAGGTCACGCCCGGAGCGGACCCACTGCCGGCTGTACGGCTCCACGAGCTGCAGCAACTGGTCGATGAACCGGATGCTCAGCCGTCGCTCGGACAGTTCGTAGATGCGCGAGTGAAACTGGTAGTTGAGCGCCGCGCGCCCCGCCGCATCCGCCCCCTTGAGGTGGATCTGCTCGGCGAGGTCGGCCAGCGCGTCCACATCGCGCGGCCGGCAACCCCGCACGATCTCGTCGGCCAGCCCCGGCTCCAGCTGCAGCCGCAGATCGAACAGCTCGTCCACTTCCTCGCGGCCGAGCTCGGCGACGACCATGCCCCGGTTCGGCTGGTTCACCAGCAGTCCCTCGGCGGCGAGCATGTGCAGCGCCTCCCGCAGCGGGATGCGGCTCACGGCCAGGTCGGCGGCGATCTTCTCCTGCACGAGGCGGGCGCCGGGCCGGAAGTCGCCGCGCCGCAGCGCCGAGCGCAGTTGATCGGCGATCGCATCGGCACTCACCGCCGCATGGTATCCCGTTTACTACAGTCGCTGCGTCTGTATACATTCCGGAGGTGGATGCAGATGTAGCGATCATCGGAGGCGGACTGCTCGGTCTCGCCACGGCCCGGGCCCTGCTGCGGGAGCGGCCCGGCCTGAGCGTGACGGTCCTGGAGGCCGAGGATCGCTGGGGAGCCCACCAGTCCGGCCACAACAGCAACGTCATCCACTCCGGGCTGTACTACAAGCCCGGCGGTCTCAAGGCCCGCCTGGCCCGCGCCGGGGGCGAAGCGATGATCACTTACTGCGAGCAGAACGGCGTCGTGGTCAAGCGCACCGGCAAGCTCGTCGTCGCCACCGCCGACCGGCAGTTACCCCAGCTCGATGCGCTTGCCGAGCGCGGCCGGGCCAACGGCGTGACCGTCGAGCGCCTCGACCGCCGGGCCATCAACGAGCGGGAACCGAACATCGCCGGCGTCGCCGCGCTCTGGGTCGCCGAGACCGCGATGACCGACTTCGGCGCCGTCGCCCGCGCGCTCGCCGCTGAGCTGACCGAGCTCGGCGCGGACCTTCGGTTGCGTACGCCCGCGCGGGACTTCCAGAGCCGGGGCGACAGCACGGTCATCAACGGCGAGCTCGGGGCCCGCGTCGTCGTCAACTGCGCCGGCCTGCACAGCGACAAGATCGCCGAGGCTCTGGGTGAGAGGCCGCCCGTACGGATCATGCCGTTCCGCGGCGAGTACGCCGAGCTGCGCCCCGGTCTGCGCAACCTCGTCACGAACCCGGTCTATCCGGTGCCCGACCCGGAGCTGCCATTCCTGGGCGTGCACGTCACCCCGATGCTCGACGGTACCGTGCACATCGGGCCGAACGCCGTGCCCGCCCTCTCCCGCCACGGCTACCGCTGGCGCGACGTCGACCCCCGGATGCTCGGCGAACTGCTGGCCGACCCCGCGCTGCGCGGCCTGACCAGGCGGTTCTGGCGCTACGGGATCACCGAGATCAGCCGCTCGCTGATCTGGCCCCTGTTCGTGCGGGAGGTGCGCCGGATGGCCCCGGCCGTACGCGGCCGCGACATGCGCAAACACGGCAGCGGCGTCCGCGCCCAGGCCGTCACCCGCGACGGCGCCCTGGTCGACGATTTCGTCATCCGCCGCACGCGGCGGGCCGTCCACGTCCTCAACGCCCCCTCCCCCGCCGCCACCTCGAGCCTGCTGATCGGCCGCCGCATCGCCGGCGACGTCTTCGACCAGCTGAGCGACACCGACGCCGCGCGCGCCGCCCTCAAGGACGTGCCGTAGGCACACCAGGCCCCGGCGCGCCGCCCTCAAAGACGCGCCGCAGGCACACCAGGCCCCGGCGCGCCGCCCTCAAAGACGCGCCGCAGGCACACCAGGCCCCAGCGCGGCGCCCTCAAAGACGCGCCGCAGACTCACCAGCCGCGCGTGGCCGGAGCGCCGGGGCGCTGACCGCTACGAACAAGGCCAGGATCACCGGAATGCCCAAGGCGACCGGCAGAGTGACGACGGTGGCGGCAGCGCCGATGAGGATCGGGCCGAGCAGGAAACCCAGATAGCCGATGCTCACCACCGTGGACAGCGCCCGGGCGGCCCGCTCCGGATCATGATCGCCCGCCGCCGTGAACACCTGCGGCGCGATGCAGGACAGGCCCGCCCCGAGAAGGCCGAAGCCCAGGACGCCCGCGACAGGCCGGTCGACCAGGAGGGCGGCGCCGAGACCGGCCGCGGCCAGCAGCCCGCTGAGCCGTACGAGAAGGACCGGCCCCAGGGCCCGCACCAACCGGTCCCCGAAGAGGCGGCCGACGGTCATCATGACGGCGAACGCGGCGTAGCCGTACGCGGCGAAGCCCGCACTCGTCCCCAGGTTGTCGCGCAGGTAGACGGCGCTCCAGTCGGCCGCCGCGCCCTCGCCGACAAGCGTGCACAGGACGAGAACGCCCATGAAGATCAGCAGCAGCGAGCGCCCGGCGGGCGGCTCCGACACGACCGGCGCCGGTTCGGTTCGCCGGGAGGGCAGAAGCCAGAAGGCGACCCCAACCGCCAGCACCACCACGGCGACACCGACGCTGAGGAGGGTGACGCCCACATCGGCGCCGGAGCGGGCGAAGACGCTGCCGATCATCGCGCCCAGGAAGCCGCCGATGCTGTAGACGGCGTGGAACGACGACATGATCGGGCGTCCGTACGCGCGCTGGACCTCGATCGCGTTGGCGTTCATCGCGATGTTGAGCGTCCCGTGCGTGGCGCCGAACAGGAACAGCGCGACCGACAGGGCCACCAGCCCGCCGGCGAAGCCGGGCGGGATCAGCAAAATCCCTTCCAGCACCATCGCCGGCACGAGGACCCGGCTGCTGCCGAACCGGTCGCTCAGCCGCCCGATCAGCGCCATCCCCGCGATGCAGCCACCCGCGAAGGCCAGCAGCGCCACACTCAGGCGCCCGTCACTCAGCCCGAGGTCGCTCTTCACCGCCGGGATCCGCGCCGTCCACACCCCGAGCGCCGTCCCGAACCCGAGAAACGCCGCCGACGCGGCCACCCGCCCGCGCCCCACCCGCCGATCGACCGTCGTCATTTCCACACCGACCACTCAAGGTCACATCGACACTTGAATCAAGCCCGATCAAGGGACGGGGGTCGGTTTGTCGGCCACCACCTCGTACACCAGGTCGGTCGAGATGGGCCCGATCTGGGCCAGCTCGTCGGTGATCTCCTCGAGGTCGCGCAGGCCGGTCGCCACGATCTCCATCAGGTAGCAGGACTCGCCGGTCACGCGCAGGCAGCGCACGATCTGCGGGCGGCGCTCCAGCACCGCCGCGACTTCGGTGTCGAAGAGCGGGCCGTTCACCTTCATCCGGACGACCGCGCGCAGCGTGTAGCCGATCGCCTCGGGATCGACGTGGGCCGCGTACGCCGTGATGATCCGGTGCTCCTCCAGGGTGCGCAGCCGGGCCCGGGTGGCCGAGACGCCGAGCCCGACCGTGCCGGCCAGGTCGCTCAGCGTCGCCCGGCCGTCACGCTGCACGGCCTCGAGCAGCGCGTGATCCACATCGTCCAGCTCCTTGAGAGCGCCGCCGTTCGTCACCCGGCGATGATGCCGCACAACCGCCGCCGCGTCGGTAAATGTTCGGCAAATGTGTGGCCATCTTCGACACCTCCACCGATCAGGCTCGTCCCGGCCGCTGCGGCCTGACAGGGTCCTAAGTCCCGCGCTCCGGGGCGGATCGCCTCTGCCCTGAGGGCGGCGGACCGGCCGACGATCAAGGGGAGGAAGGGAGATCGACCATGAGGAACCCGGCAGTGGTCGTCGGCACGGACGGCACGGCCTGCGGCACCACCGCGGTCGAATGGGCGGCGGGCGAGGCCCGGCGGCGGGGCGCGACGTTGCGGATCGTGCTCGCCTACGACTGGGACGTCGACGACATCGGCGGCGAGTACGCCGACGTGGCGCGCAACCTGGCCGAGACGACGGTCGCGGCGGCGCACACCCGGGCCCGCGCTCTCGAGCCGGGCATCAAGATCGAGACAACGGCACTTCGGGGGTACGCGGTCCCGCAGCTCCTGGAAGCCTCGAAGGGGGCCGCGCTCCTGGTCGTCGGGAGCCGTGGCCACGGCGGGTTCGCGGGGATGCTGCTCGGCTCGGTCGGGCGCAAGATGGCCCTGCAGGCGCCGTGCCCGGTCGTCGTGGTGCGTGGCCGCACCGATGCGCGGGGCCCGGTCGTGGTCGGCGTCGACGACTCCGACGCGATGCTGGCCACCGCGTTCGAGGCGGCCGCCGCCCGCGGGACGGGCCTGACGGTGGTTCGCGCGATCCGCCCGGCCGTTCCGCTGTGGCTCGGGGTGCCCGTCACGGCCGTACCGCTGCCGGAGGACGACGAGACCGAGCGCAGGCAGCTCGCCGGCCTGCTGGCCCCCTGGCTGGAGAAGTATCCGCGGGTGCCGGCGGCGACGGTCCTGTCGCACGACAGCGCGGCCGCCGCCCTGGTGCACGCCTCGGAGCGGGCGCAGCTCGTCGTGGTCGGCAGCCACGGGCACAACGCGGTCAGCGGGGCCGTGCTGGGCTCCACCGGCCTACAGCTGCTGCACCACGCGCACTGCCCCGTGCTGATCGAGCGCTGAGCGCCTACAGGGTCGACGCGGGCATCGCGATGTCGTCGACCTTGACGTTCACACCGGTCACGGTCAGGCCGAAGCCCGAGACCGCCTCGGACACCTTGGCCTGCACGGCCTTGATGACGTCGGCCACCACGGCGCCGGCCGCGATCACCAGCACGACGGTGACCTCGACGGCCGCGCCCTTGACCGACGCGTGCACGCCGCGGGTGGCGTCGCCGACCTCGTCCAGGCCGATCCGGTCCAGGACCTTGTCGAAGAAGCGGGCCACGTCGCCGCCGAGCTCGGCCACCCCGGGCACCTCACGGGCCGCGGCCGCCGCGATCTTCTCCACCACCTCGCGGGAGACGCTGTTGGTGCCCGCCACGCCGTCGCTCATGCCGCTCCCTCGCTCCGATTCGCCGGGCAGCGTATCAACGATCATGGAATGTCGTTGCTCTGCCCGGCCACGGTCGGGGCCAGGGCGCGCCATCCGTCGCCGTTGATGGCCCGGGCCCGCCCGGCCAGCCGTTGGAGGGCCTCGTCGGCGGCCGCGGTGCGCGTCGCGCCGCTGTAGCCGATGAACGCGATCAGGCCCGGCTTCGGCTCCCAGGCGATCGCGCCGTTGCCGCCGAAGACGGAGCTGAGGTCGCCGGTCGCGTACAGGTGATCCTCGTAGCCGCCCGCCGCGGCCACCCCGGTGAAGGTCAGCCCGCTGCCGAGCGCGGCCTGCTCGCCGAGCTCGGCCGTCCCGTACCGGATCTCGTGGATCGAGGCGGGCCGGTAGGTGCCGGTGGCCACGACCGACATGCCCCGCGGCGGGCGCACGACCGGCCGGCCGCCGCTGACGGTGATGCTGTCGGCGATGGCCTTCAGGCCGTCCGGGGCAAGATCTCCACGGACCCGGGCGTACGTGTCGCCGAGGCGCTTGACGACCTTGCCGGGCCCGTCGCCCTCCCGCGGCACGGGGTAGGTGACCACGGCGCCGTCGCGGCCGAGCGAACCGCCCTCGCCGCGGACCACGACCGTCCACGGGCCGGTCGCGGCCGTGGTGTCGCGGCGGTCGAGCCCGGCCCCCGGGTGGCACGCGCCCTCGATCACGATCGCGACCGGTGAGGCGCCGGTGACCGCGGCCGGCGAGCCCGTACGGCCGGCGGCGGGCGAGCCCGTGCGGCCGGGAACGGGCGAGCCCGTCCGCTCGGAGGCGGGCGCGGAACCCGTACAGCCGGAAGGGGTGAGCGCGACCGGCGCCGGCGGCTCACCCCCATCGGGGTTTTCGTCCCCGCCGCGGGTGAGGAGGACCGCGAGGCCCAGCCCGGCGACGGCGAGCGCGAGCGCGGCGGCGACCAGACGGCGCGAGGGCCGCCAGGGCGGTTTGTCCGATCCGAAGGCCACGACGTCGGTCACGTCCCGAGCATATGGCCATCGATCCACCCGAGTCCGCGGTCTGTTAACGTCTCGGCTTCCATCGATGATCTTCATGTGAAACGGGGACCATGACTCTCGTCAGGAAACTCGGCGCCGCCCTGTCCGCGGCCGCCCTCGCCGCCGGCCTGGCCCTGCTGCCGGCCTCGCCCGCGGCGGCCGCCACCGCGCCCCTGCTCAGCGATTTCCGGCTGCGCACGGCGTCGCTGCCGGCGCCCTCGCTGCAGGACCGGGTCAACCAGCTCGACGCGCGCCTGCCCAAGCTCGGCGTGCAGAACATCCTGCTGCAGGCCAACCGCGCGGGCGCCTGGGCCACGGGTTCGAGCAGCGCCTGCCCGGTGCAGAACATCTTCACCGACTCGGCCACCGGCGCCAAGGCCCTGCCGCCGGGCCGGCGCTTCTGCTGGAACCCGAGTGACGCCAACACGGTCGGCGGCGCGTACGAGTGGGTGCCGCAGGGTGTCACGACCGTGGCCGACGCGCAGGCGGACGAGCTGTGGGGCAGCCGGCAGGCCGTGCTCGTGTCCTGGTACGACAGCAACCACCAGTCGGATGACAACGTCACCAAGGGCGTGCGGGTGTCGTTCGTCGACGCCAACACCAACCAGTACCAGCATGTGCTGCTCGCGTACCCGTACATCTCGAGCTCCGGCGGTGTGCCGACCTGGGAAGCCGTGACCACGCCGCAGTCGGGTGACCACGGCAGCCTGCACGCCGGCGGGATCGTCTGGTACGGCAACTACCTGTACGTGGCCGACACGGTGCAGGGCTTCCGGGTCTTCGACATGCGCTACATCTTCGACATCAAGGCGGCCGAGGAGCAGGGTCTCGGCGACACCGCGGCGACCAGCACCACCGGCTACAACCCGCTGACCGGCAAGTGGTCCAGCTACGGCTACCGGTACGTGATGCCGCAGGTGGACTGGCTCGTCAGCGACCTGGGCGACTACAGCGGCAAGGACAACGACTGCTCCGCCACCGGCACGCCGAAGTTCTCGTCGGTCTCGCTCGACCGCAGCTCCGGCCCGAGCCTGATCACGAGCGAGTACTGCGCCAACACCGGCGGGAACAACCCCACCGCCGACGAGTACGGGCGCATCGCCCGATGGCCCCTCGACAGCGCCACCGGGCTGCTCAAGCGGGACTCCGACGGCAAGGTCCGGGCGACCGCCGCGTACCGGTCGCCGGCCCGCTACATCCAGGGCGCGACCGCGTACAACGGGAAGTTCTATCTGAGCCAGACCGGCGGTGGCGAGAACGGCATGGCCCAGCTGCTGGAGGCGACGCCGAGCAACGGCGTGCTCAGCGTGAGCAAGGCGCGGTGGGCCGGGATCGGCTCGGAGGACCTGTCGGTGTGGCCGTCGAAGTCGGAGATCTGGACGGTCACCGAGTTCGCGGGCAAACGCGTCGTCTACACGTGCCCGCTGGCGGCCACGGCCGACGGCACCTCGTGCGGCGGCGGGGCGAAGGTGCGCTGAGTCAGCGGTTCAGCTTGGAGTGGTGGCGGCTGTAGAAGAAGTAGACGGCCGCGCCCAGCACGAACCAGACCGCGAAGCGCAACCAGGTGACCGGGTCGAGGAACGTGATCAGCCAGATCGAGAAGATCACGCCGACGGCCGGTACGAGCGGCATGCCGGGGACCTTGAAGGTCCTCGGCAGGTCGGGGCGGCGGTACCGCAGCACGATGACGGCCACGCAGACCACGACGAAGGCCAGCAGGATGCCGATGTTGGTCAGCTCGGCCGCCTCCCGGATGGGCAGGAAACCGGCGATGAGCGCCGAGGCGACACCGACGATCCAGGTCACCCGGGACGGCACGCGGCGGCGCGGGTGCAGGGCGGCGAACCACGAGGGCAACAGGCCGTCGCGGCTCATCGAGTACCAGACGCGGGTCACGCCGAGCATGAACGTGAACATGACCGTCAGGATGCCGATGATGGCGCCGACCGCGATGACGTCGGCCAGCCCGGACAGCCCGACCGCGGCGAAGGCCGACGAGAAGCCGCTCTCGGGGTCGATGTCCTGGTAGTTCTGCATGCCGGTGAGCACGAGGGTGGCCAGCACGTACAGCACCATCGAGACGATCAGCGAGTAGATGATGGCCCGGGGCAGGTGCCGCCGGGCGTCCTTCGACTCCTCGGCGGCGGTGCTCATCGCGTCGTAGCCGAAGACGGCGAAGAAGACGGTGGCGGCGCCGGTGATGGCGCCGCTCCAGCCGAACGGGAAGAACGGCGTGTAGTTGTCGCTGTTGATGTGGAAGAAGCCCACGACCACCACCAGCAGCACCACGAAGATCTTGATGCCGACGACCGCCGTCTCGGCCCGGGCCGCGGCCCGGATGCCCTGGTTCAGCAGGTACGCGATGAGCAGGCACAGGATGACCGCGAACAGATCCACGACGTGGCCGTCGCCGCTGCCGGGCGCCCCGAGCATCCAGGCCGGCAGGTCGAGGCCGAGCTCGCCCATCAGGAACGAGAAGTAGCCGGAGATGCCGATGGCGACCACCGCCACGATCGCCGTGTACTCCAGCAGGAGATCCCAGCCGATGAACCAGCCGACCACCTCGCCCAGCACGACATAGCCGTACGTGTAGGCGGAGCCGGCCTTGGGGATCATGCCCGCGAACTCCGCGTACGACAGGGCGGCCGCGGCCGAGGCGATGCCCGCGACGAGGAACGAGATGAGCACGGCGGGCCCGGCCGTCTCGTGGGCCACGGCCCCGGCCAGGGCGAAGATGCCGGCCCCGATGATGCCGCCGACGCCGATCGCCGTGAGCTGCCACAGGCCGAGTGAGCGCTGCAGGTCGGTGTCGCGCTCGTCCTCGATGTCGTCGACGGGCTTGCGCCGGAAGATGCCCTCCATCCGCCCACCTTGCATCAACATCCATGGATGCGCCAGACCTTCACAGATCGGCCACCCGTCCTCCGCGGCGGATCCCTGGCGTTCCCGGCATGCGCGTCACGATGATCCTGGCTCCGGACCTGCGAAACTCCGGTGTGGTTGGTCATGGTTCGGGCTTACCCGCAACGGGGGCGTCCTAGAGTTTCGCTGGTGA
The DNA here is from genome assembly GCF_040675435.1 of Actinoplanes sp. NPDC049598. NCBI lineage: Bacteria > Bacillati > Actinomycetota > Actinomycetes > Micromonosporales > Micromonosporaceae > Actinoplanes > Actinoplanes sp. NPDC049598. Next base: position 171,516 of record NZ_JBFAOX010000002.1, read on the forward strand.
CCTTGCACCAAGACACCCGTTCGGGGGCCGGCACGCTGGCCCGGCTCATCACCGAGATCTTCGCCCCGGCGGTGCTCGTGACCGTGCTGCTTCTGGTGGTGGGGCGCTGGTGGGGTGTCCCGGCCGCGGTCTTCACCGCGGGCATCCCCATGGCGTACGTCTTCCGGGGTGTCCGCCGCGGCGACTGGGCCGACCATCACATCCCGGAGCGTGCGCACCGCAAGGCGCCCCTGCTCTTCGGGGTCGGCTCGGTGGCGGTCGGGCTGACCGCGCTGATCCTGCTCGGCGCGCCGCGGTCGCTGCTCGCCCTGATGATCGCCGGCGTCGCCGGGCTGGTCGTCTTCGGCGCGGTCACCGCCTTCTGGAAGATGTCCATCCACGCGGGGGTCGCCGCCGGCACCGTCGCCGTCCTGGTCGTCGTGTACGGCCCGTGGGCCCTGCTCGGCGCCCTGCTGCTCCCGCTGATCGGCTGGTCGCGGGTCCGGCTCACCGCGCACACCCCGGCTCAGGTCGTAGCCGGCACGGTGGTCGGCGCTCTCATCGCCGGCACGGTCTTCCCCGCGCTGCGCTGACTTCCGCGGGGCCGCGCCCCGCTCAACGAAGTGGGACAATCAGCGCATGACGTATCCTCCGCCGCTGTATCACGGGGACAAGGGCGAGGTCAGCGCGACCTACCGCCCGGACGGCACCGCCCCGGAGCTCGTCTATCCGACCAACGGCACCCGCGTGCACTACCTGTCCACGGGCGCCTCGACCGGTGGCCTGTTCGGCCTCTACCGCTGGGAGTGCGGTCCCGGCGTCACCGGCCCCGACCCGCACTTCCACCACACGCTGGCCGAGAGTTTCTACATCCTCGACGGCGTCATGAGCATCTACAACGGCGAGCGCTGGATCGAGGCCGGCCCGCACGACTACGTGCACGTCCCGCCGGGCGGCGTCCACGCCTTCAAGAACCGCTCGGGCGCTCCCGTCTCGATGCTGCTGCACTTCTCCCCCGGCGCGCCCCGCGAGGGCTACTTCGAGGGCCTCGCCCACCTGGCCGAGATGTCGGACGAGGAGCGCACCGCCTTCTATCTGGAGCATGACAACATCTGGCTATGACCGACTCCACCATCGATCTCTTCGACCGCATCGCCGACCAGTACGACGAGGTGCTCCCGTTCTTCGAAGAGTTCGGCCGCCAGACGGTCGAGCGGCTCCCCGACCAGGGGGGCCGCCTGCTCGACATCGGCGCGGGCCGGGGTGCGATCGCGCTTCCGGCCCGCGACCGCGGTTTCACGGTCACCGCGACCGACGCCGCCCCGCGCATGGTCGAGCTGCTGGCCCCGCACGTCGACGCCGTCGTCATGGACGCCGGCCATCTGGCCTTTCCGGACGCCACCTTCGACGTGGTCACCGCCGGCTTCGTCATGCATCTACTTCCGGACCTCACTGCGGCCGTACGGGTCGTGAAGCGCCTCCTGAAGCCCGGCGGCCTGTTCGCCTTCACGACGCCCGGTCGCGTGCCCGAGGGTTTCGAGTTCGCCGACGGGGCCAACGCCCTGTTCGCCGAGTTCTCGCAGCACCTTCCGCCCGGCGGCGGCATGGGTGAGCCGTTCGACGAGCTGGAGTCCCTGGCCGCGGCCGGTTTCACCGCGATCGAGGAGACGGACCTGCGGGTGGAGCTCCCGGTCGCCGACGCGGAGACGCTGTGGGAGTGGTTCCGGACGCACGGGACCCGCAAGTTCCTGGACGACCTGAGCGACGAGCACCGGGCCGAGTTCCGCGCCCGCCTGCTCGCCGACCTGAACGCCCGCGACCGCGTGGTGCTGCGCCGCTACGCGTGGCTTTACACCGCGCGCGCCTGACGCCTACTCAGTCGTCGTCCCCGCCGTCGTCATCGTCATCGTCGTCATCTCCGTCGCCGCCCGGGCACCCGGAGAGCGTAAGCACGGTGGCGACCCCTCCGGCCGCCCACAGCACCCGGCCGAAGAAGGCCCGCCGGCCGATCCGTTCCTCATCCTCCATACCCGCATCCTGACAGTCCCTCCCCATGACCGGAAGAACGAACTCGCCACGCCTCGAAAGAGATCTCGAACCGCCGGTGCGGGTCCGGCTCGAGCTCGGTCATGCCGAGGCTTCGCAGGATCCGGATCGAGGCGGTGTTGGTGGGTTCGGCCTCGGCCCAGATGTGGGTGAGGCCGAGCTCGCCGAAGCCGTGGGTGAGCCCGGCCCGGGCGGCGGCGCCGCCCAGGCCGCGGCCCCAGCGGCGGGAGTCGCCGATGACGTAGCCGAGCTCGCGCCGGGCCGGTTCGGTGCCGTGCAGGTCGACGTAGCCGACCAGGTCGCCGTTCTCGACCGCGCCGAGCCGGATCAGCTCGGGCGGTGGGTTCGTGATGAGGTTGAGCTGGAAGGCCACGTGGGCGGCCGGGCTGAGAGTGGGTGTCCAGCCGGCGCCGGCGACGAAGACCGGGTCCCCGGCCCACGACGCGATGGTCGGGGCGTCGGCGGGGGTCAGCGGGCGCAGGGTCAGCGGAGCAGGAACGGCATGGCCTCCTTGAGCATCGGGCGCCAGTCCGGGAGCGGGGCGACGCTCGTGGCCGGCCAGCGGGAGTGGCTGAGCACGCTGTAGGCGGGGCGGCGGGCCGGGCGGACGAAGCGGTCACTGGTCGTCGGGCGTACGCGCGCGGGGTCCAGGCCGGCCTCGGCGAAGACGGCCTGAGCGAGACCGAACCACGTGGTCGAGCCGGCCGCGGTGCCGTGGTACGGGCCGGGCCGGGCATCGGCGCGGGCCAGGGCGACCAACTGCCGGGCCAGGGCGTACGACCACGTCGGCGGGCCCTGCTGGTCGTCGACGACGTCGAGCGTGTCGCGGGTGGCGGCCAGCCGCAGCATCGTACGGACGAAGTTGGTGCCGTGCTCGCCGTAGAGCCAGGCCGTACGCACCACGTAGCCGCCGGCCGCGAGAACGGCGCGCTCCCCCATGGCCTTGCCGCGGCCGTAGGCGTTCAGCGGGGCCGGGATCGCGTCCTCCAGGATCGGCGCGGTGGCCGTGCCGTCGAAGACGTAGTCGGTCGAGACGTGGATGAGGCGCCGGCCGGCCGCCGCCGCCAGCACGGCGACCGCCCGGCCGTTGACCGCGGTCGCCGCCTCCTCGGCGGTCTCGGCGCCGTCGACGTCGGTCCAGGCGGCCGCGTTCAGCACCACATCGACACCCTCGACGGCCGTACGCACGGCCGCCCCGTCGCCGATGTCCAGATCGGCCCGGGTCGCGGCGATGACGTCGGTCTCGCCCGAGGCCCGGAGCACGGACACCAGGTCGCGGCCGAGCATGCCGCCGGCGCCGGTGACGAGCCAGCGCATCAGAGACCGGCCCGGGCCTTGAGCGGCTCCCACCACTCGCGGTTCGACCGGTACCACTCGACGGTCGCGGCCAGCCCGTCCTCGAGGGTGACGGCCGGGGCGTACCCCAGCTCCTCGGAGATCTTGGTGATGTCGAGCGAGTAGCGCCGGTCGTGGCCCTTGCGGTCCTCGACCCGCTGCACCTTGTCCCACCCGGCGCCGCAGGCGGCCAGGAGGAGCTCGGTGAGGGAAAGGTTGGACAGCTCGGTGCCGCCGCCGATGTTGTAGACCTCGCCGGCCCGGCCCTTGGCCAGGGCGAGCTGGATGCCGCGGACGTGGTCGGAGACGTGCAGCCAGTCGCGGACGTTGCCGCCGTCGCCGTAGAGGGGCACCGGCTTGCCGTCGAGCAGGTTCGTGACGAACAGCGGGATGACCTTTTCCGGGAACTGGTAGTGCCCGTAGTTGTTGGAGCAGCGGGTCACCACCACGTCCATGCCGTGGGTGCGGTGCGCGGCCAGCGCCATCAGGTCGGAGCCGGCCTTCGAGGCGGCGTACGGCGAATTCGGGGCCAGCGGCCACGTCTCGGTCCACGAGCCCTCGGCGATCGACCCGTACACCTCGTCGGTCGAGACGTGCAGGAACCGCCCGACGCCGGCCCGGCGGGCCTCGTCGAGCAGCACCTGGGTGCCCAGGACATTGGTCGTGACGAACGGCGTGGCGCTCTGAATCGACCGGTCCACATGGGACTCCGCCGCGAAATGGACGATCGCGTCATGCCCGGGCAGAAGCTGGCGAAGCAAGTCAGCGTCGGTGATATCGCCCTGGACGAAGCGGAGTCGGTCATGCGACAGCGGCAGATTTGCCCGATTGCCCGAATAGGACAGCAGGTCGAGCACGGTCACGTCGGCGTATTCATCCTGAAGGACGGCGCGGACGTACTCCGATCCGATGAAACCGGCACCCCCGGTCACGAAAATGTGCACGGCTGGCGAGTGTAGACGGGCGCTGCACTCTGCGTAACCTGCGCGAGTGCGAGGAATTCTGCTCGCCGGGGGAACCGGCTCACGTCTCTGGCCCATCACCATGGCCATGTCCAAACAGCTCATGCCGATCTTCGACAAACCGATGATCTACTACCCGCTGACCACCCTGGTCTCGGCCGGGATCCGCGAGATCATGATCATCACGACGCCCGAGGACCGGCCGCACTTCGAGCGGCTCCTGGGCGACGGCTCGCAGTTCGGCCTGGCCCTGACGTACGCGGTGCAGCCGCGCCCGGAGGGCATCGCGCAGGCGTTCCGCATCGGGGCCGACTTCATCGGCACCGACCCGGTGGCGCTGATCCTGGGCGACAACATCTTCCACGGCGTCGGCCTGGGCCGGCAGCTCACCCGCTTCGCCGACCCGCGGGGCGGTCGCGTCTTCGCCTACCCGGTGGCCGATCCGGAGCGCTACGGCGTGGTCGAGTTCGACGACGACGGCAAGGTCCTCTCCATCGAGGAGAAGCCGGAGAAGCCCAAGTCCACGTACGTCGTCCCGGGTCTGTACTTCTACGACGCCGACGTCGTGCGCATCGCGGCCGGACTCGAGCCCAGCGACCGGGGCGAGCTGGAGATCACCGCGGTCAACGAGGCCTACCGGCGCGACGGCCGGCTGGACGTGACCGTGCTCGACCGGGGCACCGTCTGGCTCGACACCGGCACGTTCCAGTCCATGGTGCAGGCCTCGGAGTACGTGCGGGTCATCGAGGAACGCCAGGGCCTCAAAATCGGCTGCGTCGAGGAGGCCGCGTGGCGCCTCGGTTTCGTCTCCGACCACGAGCTCCGCGAGCTGGCCCAACCCCTGCTCAAGAGCGGCTACGGCCAGTACCTCGAACGCCTGCTGGACATGGGAGGCCCCCGGTGAAGATCCGCCCGCTGAGCATCGAGGGCGCCTGGGAGGTCACACCCGTCCAGCACGGCGACGACCGCGGCACCTTCCTGGAGTGGTACCGCTTCGACCGCCTGACCGAGGCCGTCGGCCATCCGCTGGACCTGAGGCAGGCCAACCTCTCCACCTCCACCCGCGACGTCGTGCGCGGCGTCCACTTCGCCGACGTCCCACCGGGACAGGCCAAGTACGTGACGTGCGTGGCCGGCTCGGTGCTGGACGTCATCGTCGACATCCGCGTCGGCTCGCCGACCTTCGGCGCGTGGGAGGCCGTGCCCCTCGACGACGTCGAGCGCAAGGCCGTCTACCTCGCCGAGGGCCTGGGGCACGGCTTCTGCGCCCTGAGCGACAACGCGACCGTCGCCTACCTCTGCTCGGCGACCTACCGCCCCGGCCACGAACACGGCATCCACCCGCTGGACCCGGAGCTCGCCATCGACTGGCCGGCCGGCGCGGCCCTGCTGTCCCCCAAGGACGCGGCGGCCCCCAGCTTGACCGAGGCACGCGCCGCCGGCCTGCTGCCGCAATACGAGACGTGCCGTGAATTCACCGAATCCCTGCGTCGGGTTCAAGACATTCATCCATCCGCCGCGGACGATTGACCGCACGCCTGTCAGTTGGTATGAGACAAGCATTTCGGCGGCGGTGTGCGCCGATGCGGGACGCTACCCGAGGATAGTCCGATGTGACCACTTTGGACACCGTTTCTTCATCGCCCTCATCCGAATCGGCATCGGACTCATACGGAAAGGCGTAGCGCGAACGGCCGACCGTTCAGCAGTCTTTCTCGTGTGTGTCCGAGGGGTTACCCGCGGCTACGCGTATCCGGCATGCCCGGTACGTCCGGCCCGGCGGTGACCTCGGCGCGGGGATAGACGAAAGTCGATGACGGAGGCACCGAGTGCAGACAGTCGATTCAGTGTCGACCCTTGACCTCAGTGACAGAAATCCGCTGCTCAACAACCGCCCGCGGGCCGGTAACGCCCGCGCCGGCTGGCAGAACCGGTACGTGCTGGCCCTCTACCTCATCGACTTCGCCGTGGGCCTCGCGGCGGCCGGCTCGGCCCTGCTGCTGCGCTTCGGCGCACCCAACCGCGATCCGTTCGCCTCCGGCTATTTTCTATTGACATTTTTAATACCTGTGGCCTGGCTGGCCTGCCTCACGCTCAACCGCGCGTATGAGCCCCGCCACCTGTTCGTCGGCACCGATGAGTACGCCCGGGTATTCCGTTCCGGATTGGCGCTGACCGCCGGCCTGGCCATTGTTTCGTTCGCCTTCGACCTGCGTTTGGCCCGCGGTTACGTGATTATCGCGATGCCGTTGGCGGTGGCCGTGAGCCTGACCGCGCGATTCGTGCTGCGGCAGCTCCTGCACGGTTCCTGGGCCCGCGGCCGGCACCTGCACCGGGTCATCCTGGTCGGCCATGAGCGGGCCGTGGCCGACATGGCCCGCCGGCTCGGGCGAGAGCGTCACCACGGCCTCGACGTCATCGGGGCCTGCCTGCCCCCCGGCCCGAGTCGCGGGGGCTTCGTGCTCGGTCTCCCACCGGTCTACGGCACCTTCGACGGCGTGGCCGCGGCGGTCGCCCGCTCCGACGCCGACACGGTGGTCGTGCTGTCCTGCCCCGAGATCGACGGCCCGGCCCTGCGGCGGCTGGCCTGGCAGCTCGAGCGGGACGAGATCGACCTCATCGTGGCCAGCACACTGGTCGACGTGGCGGGCGACCGCACCACGATCCGCCCGGTCGACGGCCTGCCCATGCTGCACGTCGAGCACCCGCGTCTGAAAGGCAGCGCCCGGCTGGTCAAGGCCGCCTTCGACCGCGTCGGCGCCTTCGTGTTGCTGCTGCTGGCGTCCCCGGTGCTGGCCACGGTGGCCGCGATGGTGGCCTTCGGGCCCGGCGGGCGCGGCCCGGCCATCTTCCGGCAGGAGCGCGTCGGCAAGGACGGCCGGCTGTTCACCCTCTACAAGTTCCGCACGATGGTGGTCAACGCCGAGGCCCGCCTGATCGAGCTGCGCAACCTCAACGACACCGACGGCGAGCTCTTCAAGATGCGCAAGGACCCCCGGATCACCCCGATCGGCCGGTGGCTGCGCCGCTTCTCCATCGACGAGCTGCCGCAGCTGGTCAACGTGCTCAAGGGCGACATGTCGCTGGTCGGCCCGCGGCCGCCGCTGGCCAAGGAGGTCGCCGGCTACCCGTCCGACATGCTGCGCCGGCTCGTGGTCAAGCCCGGCCTGACCGGCCTCTGGCAGGTCTCCGGCCGCTCCGACCTGTCCTGGGAGGAGTCGATCCGGCTCGACCTGACGTACGTCGAGAACTGGTCGCTCTCCATGGATCTGGCCATCCTGGCCCGCACGGTCAGCGCGGTGGCCCGCAGCTCCGGCGCGTACTGAGACCGGCCCGGCGCGAAGGCTCGAAGAGCAACGGCCCGGCCCCGGAAAGGGGCCGGGCCGTTCTCCCTTGCCTGTCAGGCGGGTGTGCCGACCGTCGTGTCCCGGACGTCGGTCGGGCGCCGCCGGACCGGCGCGGCCAGGTGCGCGAGCAGCGTCTCGGCGATGCGGTCGCCGGCGTGGCCGTCCCAGAGGGCGGGGGCCCGCTTGGCCGGCGGGTCGGCCAGGACCCGGCGGGCCGTGGCCACGATGAGCTCCGGGTCGCGCCCGACGAGGATGTTCGTGCCCTCGGTGAGCGTGATCGGGCGCTCGGTGGAGTCGCGCGTGGTCAGGCAGGGCACCCCGAGCGCGGTGGTCTCCTCCTGGATCCCGCCGGAGTCGGTCAGCACGAGCCGGGCCGACGCCTGCAGGGCGATGAAGTCGAGGTAGCCGGCCGGCGGGATGAGCCGGAGACCGGCGGGCAGCCCGGCCGTCTCGAGCCGGGCCGCCGTGCGCGGATGCACCGGCAGGATGACGGGCAGCTCCTGAGCCACCTCGCCGAACGCTTGGAGCAGTGCGGCGAGGATCTCCGGGGAGTCGACGTTGGCCGGCCGGTGCAGGGTGGCCAGCGCGTAACCGCCGGGGGTGAGCCCGTGCCGGTGCAGCGCGTCCGAGCCCAGCGCCCGGTCGAGGTTGGCGTGCAGCGTGTCGATCATGACGTTGCCGGCCAGATGGATCTGGTCGTCGTGGTAGCCCTCGGCCCGCAGGTTGTCCACGCCGTCGGGCGACGGCGCGAACAGCAGGTCGCTGAGCCGGTCGGTGGCGAGCCGGTTGACCTCCTCCGGCATGCTCCAGTCGCGGCTGCGCAGGCCGGCCTCGACGTGGGCCACGGTGACCCCCGCCTTGGCCGCGACCAGCGCGCAGGCCAGCGTCGAGGTGACGTCGCCGACCACCACGACCGCGTCCGGCGCCAGCTCGTCGACCAACGGCTCGAAGGCGAGCATGACGCGGGCCGTCTGCTCGGCGTGGCTGCCCGAGCCGGTGCCGAGGTGCCGGTCCGGCTTGCGCAGCCCCAGATCGGTGAAGAACACGTCGTTCATCGCGGCGTCGTAGTGCTGGCCGGTGTGCACCAGCACCACCTCGGCCCCGCGCGCCTCGAGCGCGTCCATCACCGGCTTGACCTTCATGAAGTTGGGCCGGGCCCCGGCCACGCAGATGATCCGGGGCATGCTCAGATCACCTCGACCGTGTCGCCGCTCAGCCGCCGGCGCGTGTCGAGCAGGCACCTGGCCTCACGGCCGATCAGGTCGTAGTCGAACTCGTCGTGGTCGGCCAGCAGCACCACCGCGTCGGCGGCGCGCACCTCCTCGGCGTCGGCCGTGACCATGGTCAGGTCTTCCGCCCCGTGCACGGCCTCGACCACGTGCGGGTCGGCCACCCGGACCTCGGCCCCCATCTGGCGCAGCAGCTGCACCACACGGACCGCGGGCGATTCCCGGGCGTCGCCGGTGTTCTTCTTGTAGGCCAGGCCCAGCAACAGGATCCGGCTGCCGGAGACCGAGCGCTGCTGGCGGTTGAGGGCCTCCATGAGCCGCCGGACGACGTAGTCGGGCATGTGGTTGTTGATGTCGTTGGCCAGGTCGACGAAGCGGAAGCTCTGGCCCAGGGCCCGCTGGACGCGCCAGGACAGGTAGGACGGGTCGATCGGGAGGCAGTGGCCGCCGACGCCGGGGCCGGGGGTGAACTTCATGAACCCGAACGGCTTGGTCGATGCGGCGTCGATCGCCTGCCACACGTCGATGCCGAGGTCGTGCGAGATCATCGCGATCTCGTTGACCAAAGCGATGTTCACGTGCCGGAAGGTGTTCTCGATGAGCTTGGCCAGCTCGGCCTCGCGCATCGAGCCGACGGTCACGGTGGTCTCCACGACGCTGTCGTAGAAGCCCTTGACCCGCTTGAGCGACTCCTCGTCCAGGCCGGAGACGACCTTCGGGGTGTTGACCAGACCCCAGGCCGGGTTGCCGGGGTCGATGCGCTCGGGGCTGAAGCCGAGCTGGAAGTCGGTGCCGGCGGTCAGGCCGGACGCCTTCTCCAGGATCGGCAGGACGACCTCCTCGGTCGTGCCCGGGTACGTGGTCGACTCGAGCACCACCAGCGCGCCCGGGCGCAGGTGACCGCCGAGCATCTCGGAGCAGGCCTCGACGTACGACAGGTCGGGCGCCCCGTCCCGCAGCGGCGTGGGCACCGTGATGACGGCGACGTCGAAGCCGGCGCAGTCGGCCGGATCGGTGCTGGGCTTGTACCGGCCGCCGGCCAGGACGGCGGTCAGCCGCCCGGCCGGGATGTCCTCGACGTACGACTCCCCCTCGACGAGCCGGCCGACGCGGACGGTGTCGACGTCGAAGCCGACGACCTCGTGCCCGACCTCGGCCGCGCGGACGGCCAGCGGCAGTCCGACATAGCCCTGGCCGGCGATGACAACTCGCATGGCAGCTTTCCCCTCAGTTGCTCTTGGCGGCCGGCGCGGGCCGGGTGGTACGCACCCATTCGCGGGCGACCAGCCCGACGAAGGCGACATTGGTGGTCAGGTAGCGGCGGCCGAGCCGGCGGGGCTCCTGCAGGGCCCGGTAGAGCCATTCGCAGCCCAGCCGCTGCCAGGCCGCGGGGGCACGCTTGACCACCCCGGCCAGCACGTCGAAGGAGCCGCCGACGCCATGGACGACCTTGGCCCCGGTGCGGGCGCCGTGGGTGGCCACGAAGACCTCCTTCTTGGGCGAGGTCATGCCGAGGAACAGCAGATCGGCGCCGCTGGCCTTGATGCCGTCGGCCACCGCGGCCGACTCCTCCGTCGGGTAGTAGCCGTCGCGGTACCCGGCGATCTTCAGCTTCGGGTGCTGCTTGCGGACCCGCTCGACCATGGTCTCGAGCACCTCGGGCTTGGCGCCGAGGAAGTAGACCGAGTGGCCGCGCAGCTCGGCCATATACATCAGGCGCTGGAACAGGTCGATGCCGGCGACCCGCTCGGGCAGCGGTTGCCGCAGCACCTTGCTGGCCCAGACGACCGACTGGCCGTCGGCCACGATCAGGCCGCAGCCGGTCACCGCGTCGCGCAGGCCGGCGTCGCTCCGCATCTTCACGATCTTGGCGGCGTTCACGACGCCGACCTCGAGCAGCTCGCCCTGGCCGACCGAGTCGAGGCAGCGCTGCACGGTCTGTTCGAGGGTGAGCGCGTCCAGCGGCATGCCGAACAGGTCGCGCCGGCCGTCCGTAGTGGTCGTCGTGGTCATCGGGCGATCCCCTCGGCCGGAACCTCCACGGAGGCGAGCCAGGCGAAGTAGAGCCAGCCGAACTCGTACGGGCGGCACTCGCGGTCGAGCGCGAGTGGCTTGTAGACCCGGTCGATGACCGGCATCCTGAGGCCGGAGCGGGCCCGGGTGGTGACGGTGTGGGCCGCGCGCACGATCTTGCGCGGGTCGCCCCGGAAGACCTTCCGGACGGTCAGGCCCTCGTCGTCGAGCAGCATCGGGTTCTCCGTGGCCCCGAGCTCGGCCGGGCCGAGCAGCCAGCGCAGGCCCCGGCGGATCGGCTCGTCGTAGTCACTGCTGCCGCCGGCCGCCTCGGCCAGGTCGAGCAGCGCCATCGGGCCCATCGCGTGCTGGTGGACGGTGTACACCGGGTAGCCCTCGACAACGCCGCCGGTGCGGGCGTCGTAGTGCCACCACCACTGCCCTTCCGGGCCCTGCAGCCGGCAGATCTGCTCGGCGGTGGTCCGGGCCGCCTGCAGCGCCTCGGGATCGGCGCCGGACTGGTGCAGCCGGGCCAACGCCTGGATCGGGTAGACCTGGTCGGCGAAGCAGGCGACGTGGTCGCGGTACGGCTTGACCAGACCGGGGCCGGTCGCGTGCGGGAACAACGGGCTGCCGGGCCGGACGCTGCCGAGCAGGCGCGCGCGGGCCTGGGCCAGGTGCTCCTCGACGTCGGCCTGCCGGCGGGCGGTGGCCAGCGCGGCGACGACCCAGGAGGCCTCGACGACGTACTCGGCGGCGGTGCGCCGGTCGAACGTCGTGAGCCGCTGCAACGCCTCCGGCAGGCGCGAGTGTCCGATCTGGGCGGCTGCCCACGTCACGAGCGCGATGTCGCCGAGGTTGGTGCTGGTGGCCTGCCGGTCGATCAACAGCGCCACGAACTTCTCGAGGTCGTGGCCGCCGAGCAGGGCGGGCTGCTGCCCGGCGGGCAGCCAGGCGACGCCGAGCGCCACGATCGCCGCGTACCGCAAACTCGTTCCGGACAAATGGGCGCTGACCAAACCATTCTCAGTAGTAAATACCCGAGTGAAGGCGAATTCGTCCGTTTCGGTGCGGTACATCGAGGGCAACCCGCGCGAGGCGAGCGCGATGAGCCGGTCGGTCAGATCGATCGTCCCTCCGTCGAGGTGGACGTATCTCGCAGGTGCTGACGTCATGGCGTCCTTCCGCAGGCAGGGCGACCGGCGGGCTCGGTCAGCTTGCCCGCCAACGTTTTTCCGTGGCCGAGGCTGAGGCTACTGAGGACGGTCGGCCGACAGGAAGGTGTGACAGGTACCTGACTCGACGTTACGGGCGATTCGCGCGGAGCTGGCCGATTACTCCGACCGTCCGGCAGACGCCTCTTTCAGAATGGTCAATGCGAATTCGACGTTTCGGGCCGCGCCCTCACACCTTCGGACGATAGCCGGGACAGCAAAAGAGGCCCTCCGGACGGAGGGCCCCTGCTTGCCGGCGGCGGCTACCGCCGGGCGACTGCCACTGTTGACGGCGCGGTCACCCTCGTGTTGCCGGCGGAGTCGGTGACCACCGCCAGCAGGGTCACCTTACGGCCCGCGTTCTTCGCGCCCGGCGTCCACGAGAACCGGTACGGGGACTCCGATGTGGCGCCCACCTTGACCCCGTCGGCGTACAACGCCACCGACCGCACGCCGAAGTCGTCGGAGGCCCGCACCAGCGGCCGTACGGTCTCGCCGGCCTTCACTGTGGACCGGCTGCCCGGGTCCACGATCGCGGCCGCCGGGCGGGCGTCGGCCACCCGGCCCACCCCGCTCGGCAGGTTGCGGGACCGGGGGACGCTGACCGGGCCGGCGTCGGTCAGCACGACCCCGCCGCTGACCCGGCTGTCCTTGACGAAACCGTCGGCGCCGTAGGTGAACGTGACCGAACCCGTGACGACGGACCGGCTCACGTAGCCGTGATTGCGGATGCCGCTACGGATCGTGTTCTCCGGCGCGCCGTCCTTACCGCGCGCACCGTCGAACAGGATGCCGCCGGTGACCACGCTGCCGGCCACGGTGAGCTCGCTCTCGACCGTTCCCGGGCCGGAGCCCTGGATCAGCCCGGTCTTGACGACCGACGACTTCACCACGCTGTTCTCGAGACGGCCGGCCGCGCCGAAGTAGGCGATGCCGGCCTCGGCGGCCACCTTGCCCGGGGTGACCGTGACGCCGGAGATGTCGACGAACATCTCGTTGGTGTCGGTCGAGCCGAGCGACTGCCGCGACACCGTGACGACGTTGCCGCCGCCGTCGCGCAGGTAGGGCTGATCGCCGGCGAGCGTGGTGAGCGACTGGTCGGGCTCGATGGTCACCTTGTTCGCGCCGGCGCCCTTGATCTTCACCGGCTTGGTGATGGTCAGGCCGTTCCTGGCACCCGCCTGCACCGGATTGGAGTTGCTGTTCACCGGGGTCGACGACTCCTGGTAGAGACCGTCGCAGACGACGATCGTGTCCCACGGCGACGCGAAGTCCACGGCCGTCTGGATCGAGGTGAACTGCGCGGCCGGGCACTGCTCACGGTCGTCGTCGACGGTCCAGAGGGTGCCGCTGTCCTTCAGCGCCACCTCACCGGGCGAGTTGTCGTACGCCGCGAGCGCCGCCGCCGGCATCGGGCCGTCCGAGGCGTACCGGCCGTACCCGGCGCCGTTAGCCTTGTTCGTGCCGTCCGAAAGGATCTGGGCGCCGCCGGCGCTTTCCTGGAAGCGCACGTCGGCCAGCTGGATCGAGCCCGACTTGGGCATGGCGCCGGTGCCGAAGCGCAGCTGCAACCCGGCCAGCGAGCCGACGTCGACGCCCTGCCGGGCGAACTCGGTCAGCGGCACACGGATCTGGTCGAGCACGATGTGCGTGTTCGGCGTGTTGGTGCCGGTCGACATGTGCAGGGCGTTGCCCCAGCGCGGATCGCCGGCCGCGACGGTGGCCTCGCGCCCCGCCGTGTCCTTCAGCGCGATGACGAAGTCCTGGGTGGTCGAGGCCGGGTCGTACGACGTGGGCTTCTCATTGGGCCAGTCCGCGCCGGAACGGGTGTTGTCGCCGCGGTTGTCCGCGCCCGGGTTGCGGGTGTCGAAGAAGTTGACCGCGGCGTCGAGGGCCAGCGCCTCCAGACCCTTCAGGTTCTTCGAGGCGGCCGGGATCTGCGCGGTCAGCGTCGCCGCCGAGCCCGGCTCCCAGGCCAGGGTGAGCTGACGGCCGTACGAGTGGTTGATCGGGGCGTTCTCGCGGGTGCCGTTCTGGCCGCCGAGCGCGGTCGCGGCCGGCAGCGGGCACTGCTTGGCCGCGGCCGGCAGCCCGCTCTTGCCGAGCTGGGCCGGGGCGAAGTCCTGCGGCTCCGGGTTGCACCAGTCGAAACCCTGCGGGGTCGGCGCCGGCTTGGTGGTCACACCGGCGGCCTGGGCGTACGGATCGGCGAAGCCCGACCCGCTCAGCGCCCCACCGAGCGCGTTCAGGCCGAGCGGGTTCCCGGTCTCCGGCCGGATCAGGTCGACCCGGGCCCCGGCCCCCGCGAAGTAGGTGGTGTTGACCCGCTCCTCGCACTTGATGGCCGTGCCCGACACGCTGGCCGGGCAGGCGCTCGCCGGCACCTGAAGGTGCGAGGCGGTGGTGGACAGCTCGCCGGTCATGTACGGCTCGAACGCGCCCTCCCCGCCGATGTAGCGCCGGAAGAACGCGGCCATCGTGGCCAGGCCGAGCTTCTCCTGGTCACCCATCCGCTGCGGGTCGCCCGAGATCTTCGTGTTGACCGCCGGGTTCAGCGGGTCCGAGTTGTCGATCGCGTAGTTCAGCGCCGGGTCGGTGTAGCTCGCCGCGCCGCTGAGCCGCAGGTTGTGCGGGTGCACGTTGGTGGTGGCGAACGGCGCCGAGTTGCCGCAGGCGGCGTCGTTGTTAGCCTGCCCGTCGGCCCCGCCGTCGGCGTACCAGACGGAGTTGTACCAGTTGTGGATGGCGCCGAGCTGCTCGACCTGGATCCGCGGGAAGGGGTCGCCCTCGCTGACGTACTGGCCGCGCTCGAACTGCCGCGCGCCCATCAGGTTGGACACGTCACCGTCGCACATCGGCAGGATCGACATGTACGGCATGCCGTACGGCGCCTTGCGCTCGTAGTCGGTCGGGGCGAGCGAGATGACCCCGTTGATCGGGTAGCGCGGGCCGTCGGTACGGATCCGGTTGTAGTCGAGGAAGTTGGTGACCGCGTCGCCGCCGCGCGAGTGCCCCATCAGCCCGATGCGAGTCATGTCGAGGCGCCCGGCCAGTGTCTTGCCGATGGTGGTGTGCGCGTCGACCGGCAGGCCCTTGGCCTTGTTGGCGGCGGTGATGGCGTCGAGCGCGGCAGCCAGGAGCATGCGGCGGTTGTGCATGCCTTTGCCCTTGTTGCCGTCCTGGCGCATCATCAGCTGGTCCTGCGAGATGGAGAACGTGGTGTAGCCCCACGTGGCTAGGTTCTCGGCCAGGTAGGCGTAGCCGCTCTCGTTGTGCTTGTACTGCGCGCAAGTGGCGGTCGCCGAGTCCTGACCGGAGTCGCAGGAGCCGTGGTTGCCATGCACCAGCACGATCAGCGGCGACGGCTTGGCCCGCAGCTTCCAGTCGGGCATGTGGAGCTGGCCGCGGATCTCGACGTCCATCGGCGCCTGGGCCGTGCCCGCCGTGGGGGCCGCGCCGTCGGAGTTGGGCTCCTGGATGGTGGCCAGGCCGAACTTGGCCTCCTGGACGACCTGGTGGCCGTACGGGCCCCGCGCGGTCGGGTCGGGAGGAGACACCGGCTTCGGAGTCGTGGCGGCCATCGCCGGCGCGGTCAGACCCGCGATCGAGACGACGACCGGCAGAACAATTCCGAGTACGCGCCTAAATGTTCCGTGCACGCATTTCTCCCCAGAAAGGTGAAGGGAATTACGGATCGGAACGCTAAGAGTCCGACGTTTCTCAGCTGTTTCCTACGTAATTCCGATCGAACTTTCAGGAAGCAGAGGGCGGAAACGGCAGTGTGGCGGGACGGACGAGGGCGGTCACCGCACGGCGGCTGCGCTGGTGACCCAGCGCAGCCCGGGACGCTTCACGCAGGAAGACGGCCGACCAGTAGGCCACGGTGGCCGCCCCGGAATGCCGCATCCGGTAGAGCCGGACCCGGTTGACGGTCAGCAGGCTCCACAAGGCCGGCGAGACCCGCGATTCGCCTCCGATATGGACAACCTCGGCGTCGGCCACCAACTCGGTCACGAAACCATGATCCCGGGCGCGCAGGGCGAATTCCGTTTCCTCGGAATAGAGGAAGAATCGTTCCTCCCACGGCCCGCACGCCTCGAGGCAGGCCCGCGACATCAGCATCACGGCGCCGGTGGCCCAGTCGGCCGTGCCGTCGGTGAAGTACGCCTCGCGGTCGAGCACCGTCTCCCCCAGCGCCGGGAAACGGCCGGCTCGCTGCCCCAGCACGGCCTCGCCCAGGGCGCGGCGCACGGTCGGCTCGCGGCGCAGCGAGAACGCCACATGGCCGTCCTCGCCGAGGATGCGCGGCACCGCGATGCCGACCTCCTCCTTCGCCAGCCGGGCGGCCAGCTTGGCCACCGACCCGGGCTTGAGCCGGACGTCCGGGTTCAGGAGCAGGACGGCGTCGTACGGATCGGCCACCCGCAGCGCCGCGTTGAAGGCGGCCGCGTAGCCGGCGTTGCGCCCGGTCTGCTCGATGTGGCACCCCGGCACGAGCTCGCGGGCGACGGCCACGCTGTCGTCGGCCGAGTTGTTGTCGGCCAGGTAGAGACCCCAGTCGAGGCCGCTCAGTCCTTCGCCGAGCGAGCGCAACAGGCCCGGAAGCACGGCCGCGCTGTTGTAGGAGACGACTACGACCGCCACTCTCATGCTGTCCTGCTGCTTTCGTCTCGGAGCCAGGTGGTGAAGTCGCCCGCGCGCACGGCCCGTTCGGCCCGCCGCCGGGTGATGAGCGTGACCGCGAGGAAGACGCCCATTTTGGGGGCCGCCAGCGGATTGGCCCGGAGGATGCCGATCAGGTCGGCCTTCGTCGTCCGCGCCTCGTCCACCGCCTCCGGCAGCGACTGCCGCAGCTGCGTCGTCGCGGTCACCGACCGGACCCGGCGCCGGATCAGATCACCGAGCGTGCGCGGCGGATGCACCACGACGCGTGAGCCCGGCACGATCCGCCGCTCGGCCGGGCTGAACGCCACCGAGGCGGCCAGGTCGTCGCCCATCACGTCGGGCACGGCCCGCAGCCGTTCGCGGGCCTCCCCGGTCACCGCGATCACGCCGCGGCCGAACAGGCCCTCGCGCACCACCGGCAGCTGCTGCCAGACGTCGTAGTACCACCGGACCGGCCAGGACGACCGCTTCGTCGGGACGACCCGCTCCGGCGCCGCCGCCAGCACCCCGGGCTCCCGCAGCGCCTCGGACAGGCGCCGCAGGTCGTCCACGCTCATCTCGACGTCGGCGTCGAGGTAGACCACATCGCGGCCGGTGGCCCGGTCGTCGCCGGCCCTCATCGCGCCGTACTTGCCGGGCCGCTCGAGGTCGACCACCTCCACCGGCGGGCCGAACTCCGCGGCCAGCGCCGCGGTGTCGTCGGTGCACCCGTTGGGCACCACGACGACCTGCATCTCCCCGGGCTGCGCACCGGCCAGCAGGCCGTGCAGCAGCCGGCCGATCACGGGCGCCTCGTTGTGCGCCGGGACAACCACGCTGATCACGCTGGCAGTATCGCCGGGGGCCGACGATCGACACCACCCTCTGTCGGATCCTCGCTCGAGGACACACCGGTCGGCCACCGTGGACGGACCGACGGATGCCCAGCCTCGGCCGGACGGCCGACTGCCGCCGGTACCCGGTTGTGCGACAAGGTGGTGGAGCAATCCGGCAACACCAGGAAAGGCAGGGCAATACGTGTACGTCTCGGTACGCGACCGGCCCGCGGCCCAGCCGGGCCGAACGGCCGGCCGGGTGGCGACGACCGTGGTGCTCCTCGGCGTGGTCAGCATGTTCACCGACATCTCCTCGGAGATGGTCGCCGCGGTCCTGCCGCTGTACCTGACCACCCAGGTCGGCCTCGGCTACCTCGCGTACGGCTTTGTGGACGGCCTCTACCAAGGCGTGAGCGCGGTCGTACGGATCGGCGGCGGTTACGCGGCCGACCGGCACGGGCACCCGAAGTGGATCGCGGTGGCCGGTTACGGCGTATCGGCGATCAGCCGCATCGCGCTGCTGCCGGCGCACGGCTTGGCCGCCATCGTCTCGGTCATCTCGGCCGACCGGCTCGGCAAGGGCCTGCGGACGGCCCCGCGCGACGCGCTCATCGCCGCCTCGAGCGACCCCACCGAGCTCGGCCGGGCCTTCGGCGTGCACCGCACGCTCGACACGATCGGCGCCGTGCTCGGCCCCCTGGTGGCTTTCGCCCTGCTGGCCATGGTTCCGGGCAGTTACGACTCGGTCTTCGTGGTCTCCTTCGCCTTCGCGGTCGTCGGCCTCGCGGTTCTGCTGCTGTTCGTGCCGAACATGCGCACCCACGCGGCCGCGGCCCGCACCGGGCTGCGGGTGGTGTTCCGTGAACTGGCCGGCCGCGGCCTGCGCAAGCCGCTGATCGCGACCGCGATCCTGGGTGTGCTGACGGTCGGCGACGGCTTCCTCTACCTCTCGGTCCAGCAACGCGACGACCTCACGGCGAGCCTGTTCCCCCTGCTCTATGTGGGCACCAACGTGGCGTACCTGGCCTTCGCCCTGCCCCTGGGCCGGCTGGCCGACCGCGTCGGCCGGGCCCGGGTCTTCGTCGGCGGCCACGTCGCGCTGCTCGCGGCCTACTTCGCGGCCGGCGGCCAGTTCGGCGGCATCGCCACCACGATCCTGGTCCTGCTGCTGCTCGGCACGTACTACGCGGCCACCGACGGCGTGCTGCCCGCGCTGGTGAGCCGGCTGGTCAGCGAACAGACCCGGGGCAGCGGCATCGCGGCCGCGCAGACCGTGGTCGCGCTGTCCCGCTTCGTCTCGGCCCTGGCCTTCGGCAGCCTGTGGGTGCTGATCGGCCGCGGCAACGCCCTGCTCGTGGTGGGCGTGCTGTTGGCCTGCGCGCTGCCCGCGGCCTGGATGCTGCTGCGGCCCTCCGAGGCGGCCCGCGCGTGAGCACCCGGATCCGCGTGGCCGTCCTGGCCGCCGTCGTCGTGCTGGCCCTGCTGGTCGCGGTCGTCTACGTGCTGCGCGTACAACGTGAACAGGCGTCGGAGGCCGAGGCGGCGCCCGCCGTGCCGGTCGCCGACCTCACCACCGCGACGGCCGGGCCCCACCTCGTCTTCCGCAACACGGCCCTGGGCAACGGTTACGGCAAGCTGGCGGTCGTCCCGCTGAGCGACCCCGGCGGCGCCCGCGCGCTGACCACCATGTCGTGCGAGCGGGCGTACGCGGCCGCGGGCCGATCGGTGTGCCTGTCGGCCCGGCGTGGCATCACCAACACGTACAAGGCCGAGGTGCTCGACGACGCCTGGGAGGCCACCGGCGATCTGCCGCTGACCGGCCTGCCCAGCCGCGTGCGGCTCTCCCGCGACGGCTCGCTGGCCGTCACGACCACCTTCGTCTACGGCGACTCCTACGCCACCGTCGGGCAGTTCTCGACCCGCACCCTGATCACCCGCATCGGGGCGGGCGGGAAGGGCTCGGCCGACCTCGAGAACTTCAAGCTCTACGTGGACGGCAAGCGGGTCACCGCCGCCGACCGCAACCTCTGGGGCGTCACGTTCGCCGACGACGACACCTTCTACGCGACGGCGGCCTCCGGCGGCACGACGTGGCTGGTCAAGGGAAGCCTGTCCAGCCACCGACTCGACTCGATCCGTACGGACGTGGAATGCCCCTCGCTCTCCCCCGACCGCACCCGGATCGCCTTCAAGAAACACGGCAACCTGCCCAACGGCCAATGGCGCCTCGCCGTCTACGACCTCCGCACCGGCCAGGAGACCTTGCTGGCCGAGCAGACCAGCGTCGACGACCAGGCCGAGTGGCTCGACGACGACACGGTGCTCTACGGCCTGCCGCGCACCAGCGACAGCGGCGCCGCCACGAGCGACATCTGGGCGGTGCCGGCCGACGGGACCGGCGCGCCGCGCCTGCTCGTGCGCGACGCCTGGTCGCCCGCCGTCGTCAGGCCTTCTTGACCGCGATCAGTGACTTGGTGAAGCCGGCCAGCCGCTCGCCTTGGATCGCCGAATCCGGGAAGTAGTACCGCATCTGGCTGCGGTCGAGCAGCTCGGTCCAGAGCACGCCGGTCAGAGCGTCGCGCAGGTCGGCCGAGCGGACGTGAGCCAGCGGCCAGCGCCGGGCGAACGCCGCGCGCGCCCGCACCGGGAAGAACTGCATACCGGGGGCGATCCAGTGTGGCTCGACGGGGAAGTACCGGTACGGGGTCTGCACCCAATGCGCGGGGGCCAGCGTGTGCACCGACTCGGCGAACCGCAACCGCCGCTCGTGGCCGCCCACGTGCTCGATGACCGAGTTGGAGAAGACCAGGTCGTAGCGACGGGACACGATCTCGGCCGGCAGGGCGCAGGCGTCGCCGTTGTCGACGGTGATCCAGTCCGGCACCTCGTCCGGCGGGGTGTCGATGTTGACGACGTGCACGTGCTTGGGGTGCAACGGCGACTGGGTCCATGTGCCGGCGTCGCCGCCGAGGTCGATCACCGACATCCGATCGAGGTCGGGGAACTCACGCACCAGCCAGTCCCATCGCTTGGCCCGCCGCTTGCCGCCCCACGACTCGTTGCGGTCGACGACGCGTTCCCTGATGGACTGCGATCCCATCCCGGCCATTCCTCTCGTCGGCACATGCCTGTGGCGCGGAGCGCGCCGGGTGCACCGTAACGCCCACCGGAGCAGCCGCAGAAGGGTCCATCGTGGCCTCGGTCGCGGTTCCGACACAGTGGCGGCCGATCTCGGCCACCCGGTCGGCGGCGGTTGACCGAAGGGCGCACATCGACTGGTACGCATGCCGGCCACAGCGGCCCGGAAGGGCCTGCGAAGCGGCGTTCGGCGTCGATAGAGTGCCGTTGTCCGGGCCTGAGGGGGTTCTGTGCGCTCACTGTTCCGTTCGCCGCCCGTCCTGGTGGCGATCGCCGGAGTGGCCGTGGTCATCATCCTGCTGGTCGTCGCCGTGGCCCTGACGGACCGCGACGACGCCGACCGGGAGTCGACCGCCGCCCATCGCCCGTCACCGACCACCACGCCGGACTCGGCCGGCCCGGCCGCGCCGGCGTCGAGCGGTCCCGTCGTCCCGTCGTCGGCCGCCCCGTCTCCCTCCTCCAGTGGCTCAGGCAGTCCGGCCGCGCCGAGCTCGGCCCCGGCCGGCTCCGCGCCGAAGGCCGAGTCGGCCAGCCCGGCCGCCAAGCTCCGTGGCTCGTTCCCGAACGCCGGCAACACCGGAGTCCCGGCCGGCGCCGCTCTCAAGGCCCCCAGCAGCACCGTCCTGCGCATCATGAAGCCGGGCACGGTGATCGACGGCGCCGACATGCGGGCCGACATCAGCGTCGAGGCGAACAACGTGACCATCAAGAACACCCGGGTCATCACCGCCGGCGAGTGGGGCATCATCCAGCGCGAGGGTTTCTCCGGCCTGGTCGTCCAGGACAGCGAGATCCGCGGGAACGGCAAGGACCGCCTGCAGCACGCCATCTTCAACCTCGGCGGCGACATCACCATCAAGCGCACCGACATGTCGATCTGCTCCGACGCCATCTCCACCAACTCGGGCCTGATCGAGGACAACTACCTGCACGACCCGATCTACTTCGACGGCGACCACACCGACATGATCCAGTCGAACTCGGGACCGGCGGCCGGCAAGCAACTGGTGATCCGGCACAACACGGTCATCAACACGCTCGACCAGACGGCCGCGGTCGCGCTGTTCCAGGACTTCGGTGTGCAGCACAGCGCGCTCATCGAGAACAACTTGCTGGCCGGCGGCGGCTACGCGCTCTACGCGGGGGCCGGCAAGCTGGGCACCTCGCACAACATCAAGATCCTGAACAACGCGTTCAGCCGTGAGGTGCACGCCAAGGGCGGGCAGTACGGCCCGGTCTCCTACTGGGACGCGCACGGCAGCGGCAACGTGTGGCAGGGCAACGTCTGGGCCGACACCGGAAAACCCGTCAATCCGTAGAACGAGGAGACACGTGACGGTCCCCGCTCTCCAGGGCGCCCTGGAGGATCTGGTCATCTACTTCGCGAACAGCACCTGGTACGGACCGGCGGGTACCGACCGCCACATCGCCGAGGCGCTGAGCCGGCACGCGCCCGTGCTCTACGTCGAGCCGCCGGTCTCGGTGCTCACCGCGCTGCGCAACCCGGCCTTCGCCTCGACGCTGGCCGACCGGCCCCGCCTGGAGGTGCTGGGGCCGCGTCTGGCCCGGGCGGTGACCCGGGTGTCACCCGGCATGCACCGGCCCGGCCTGAACCGTCTCACCGCTCCCCTGGTCGCCCGGGGCACACGGGCCGCCCTCCGGCGGCTCTACGGCCGCACCGGCACGGTCGCCGGTGTCGTCTCGTGCCGGGTGACCCCGCTGTGGTCGGCCGTGCCGGCCCGGCGGCGGTTGTTCTTCGCCACCGACGACCTGCCGGCCGGGGCCGAGCTGCTCGGCGAGTCCCGCGAGCGGCTCCTGCGCGACGAGGCGTCCACGATCCGGGGCGCCGACGCGATCGCCGTGGTCTCGCCGGGCCTGCGGGATCGCTACGCCGACTCCGGGTGGAAGGCCGAGCTCGTCCCGAACGGGTGTCTTCCCGGGGCTTACGACGGCGTGGAGCAGGCCCCCATGCCCACGGACGTCGACCTGCCGGGTCCGATGGTCGGCTTCGTCGGCTACCTCAACCACCGCATCGACCTCGCGCTGCTGGAGGCCGTGGCCGCCACCGGCGCCTCGCTGTTGCTGGTCGGGCCGGCGGTGCCCGGCTATCGCACCGAGCGCTTCGAGGCCCTGTGCGCGCGGGCCAACGTGACGTGGGTGGGCGCGAAGCCGTTCGAGGAGTTGCCATCCTATCTGCGGCTCATGCGGGTCGGCCTGCTGCCGTACGCGGACACCGAGTTCAATCGGGCCAGCTTCCCGCTCAAGACCCTCGAGTACCTGGCCGCGGGCCGGCCCGTCGTGGCCACCCCGCTACCCGCCAACACCTGGCTCGGCACCGGCCTCGTCATCGAGGCCTCGGGTCCCGGGGCCTTCGCGGCGGCGGCCACGGCCGCGCTGGGCGCGGAACCGAGCGAGCAGCTCGCGGCCCGCCGTCGCGCCTTCGCCGGCGGGCACTCCTGGGACCGCCGGGCCGAGGCCCTGGCCGACCTGCTGGAGCTCACGAGCTCGGATGCCCGGCCGTCGACGTCCTGATCTGCCGTTTGGGGTGGGTGAACCGCCACACCGCGCCGCACAGTCCGACCGTCAGCGCCACCACCGTGGCGTAGGTGTCGAACCAGAGCGAGTCGAACGTCGCCGAGACGAACATGGCGATCAGCTGAGTGCTGATCAGCGCCGCGCACACGTGCTTGTCCTCGGGCGTCGCCGCTCGCCGCAGGGCGATGAAGGCGAGCGCGAGCGCCGTCAGGAAGAGCAGCGCGAGGGCAGCCACACCGATGATGCCGTTGCACAGGGCCGTGGCCAGCCACTGGTTGTCGAGATATTGATACTGCGGTGGCACCCACGTGCCAGTGCCCCGCCCGAACCACGGCGTCTGGGCGAAGTAGTACCCCACCAGCTCGTACCGTTCGGTGCGGGACGTGATGCTCGGGTCGTCGCTGTAGTTGGTGAACATGTCCAGCAACGTGGCCGCGAACGACGGCTTGACCGCGGCCAGCACACCGAGCATCGCCACGCAGATCATGATGCCGTTGTAGCGAAGCCGCCACGTCCAGAGCGGCATCAGGCACAGTGCCATGATGGCCACGGCCACGATGCCGGTGCGGGAGATCGTGGCCGGGATACCGGCCCCGATCAGGACGGCCGCGAACGCGAGCCGGCGCTTCTCCCACCGGGAGGTGGCGAACCGGGCCAGGTGGATGGCGAAGGGCAGCGCCGTGGCCAGCACCGCGCTCAGCTCGATGTAGTGCGTCGTGTTGCTGGCCACGCGCAACCCGCCGCCGCGGGCCTGCAGCTCGGGCGCCGGGCCCTTCTCGGCCAGGCCGGGCAGGACGAGGTACTGCGTGACGTCCCGGGCCAGGACGGTCTCCACCAGACCGACCAGCGCGAGGAAGCCGGCACAGTAGACGAGGACCCGCAGGACGCTGCGGAACCTCTCCCAGTTGGTGAGGCCGTCGGCCGCGGCCAGGATGACCCCGCTGAACGCGGCCGTGCTGATCAGCCACCGGTCGGAGGAGTTGGCCTCCATGCCGGTGAGACCGCGCAGGAACCCGGTGCCGTAGGACACCAGGATCGACAGCCAGTAGATGAGCAGGGCCCAGCGGATGGGCTGGTTGCCGGTCAGCACGAGGTGCGGGTTGAGCTTGCTCAGCACCCACCAGCAGAACAGGCCGAGGCAGACCACGATCGCCGGCCGGCCCACGTCCGTCGTGCCCGGGATGATCAGACGAGCCGGGATCGCCGTCAGCAGGACCAGCATCAGGCCCAGCAGCGTCGCCGCGTCGAGCTTGAGGATCCGGCGCCGGGTGAGGTAGGTGTGGCCGTTCAGCAGGGACGGCTCGAGGTCACCCGGGTGGACGGCCGCCGGGGCGGTCAACGTTGACTGCCAGGGCCCTTGCCGGGCTTCTGATAGACCGACGAGGGCAGCAGGATCGTCGACTCACCGGGCGGGTTCGCGTCGCTGCGGCCGTTCTTGCCGTTGCGGGCCCCGCTCTGCACCACCGTGCCGGCCGGGCGGCCGGAGCCGTTCGCCGGCAGCCGCACGGTCTGCGAGCCCGGGTCGGGCAGGGAGGGCCCGGAGCCGGGCAGCACGAGCTTGCTCTCGGGAGTCGTCTCCGGGGGGTTGCCGGCCGCCACGGGTTCGCCGGACTCCTTGCGCCGACGGGACCGCCGCCGCATCAGGGCGTCGAAGGCGACCGTGAGGCCACCGGTCACCAGGGCGCCGGCGCCGGCCACGGCGACCAGGGCCCGCTTCACCTTGCCGCCGGTCTCCTCGAGATTGTTGCCCGTGTCGAGCCGGCGGGTCAGGATGCGGCCCGGCGTCTTCACGGCGTAGTCGTCCTGGAGCTGCTTTACCGTGTCGTTGAACTTCTTGACCACGGCGTCCGCGGTCTTCGTGGCCATCTCCTGGCTGGTGCCGATGGTCTCGACCGTGGCGATCGGCGCCGGATAGCCGTTCTCGATGACGACGTTGTCGCTCAGCCCGCTCGTCTTGAGCTGGTTGAGGAACTTCTTGTCCACCGTCGCGTAGGTCGCGGCCGTGTTCAGCGAGCCGAGGCCGAGGTCGAGCCACGGGTTGCGCAGCGTCTTGATGTCCTTGGCGATGGACGCCTCGGGCGGCGGTATGAGCTGCACATATGCCGTCGCCTTGTAGTCCGGCTGCACGGTTCGGGATATGTACCCGGCGGCCAGGCCGGTCAGGACCAACAGCGGCACGGCCACGTACCAACGCCGGAACACCAGCTTGGTCAGGTCCCAGAAGTCCACCCGCTGCCTCTCCTCGCCATTTCGGTGTCGCTCCGGCCCTCCGCACAGGACACACCGGGCCGGTCCTCGGCGAGCGTAGCGAGAGCCGGCCGTCTCCGGTCATCCGCCGGAAGGCCCAAACCATTGGCTGTCGGTGATACGACGGAAGCCGTTCGACGGTGCCGGCGGCGCTCGTCCACTTTCTACAATCTGCGCCTATCGGATGAACGGCAGGTGTATTGCGATGGGCCTCGACCGGATGAACATCCTGGTCTACCCGCACGACATGGCCATGGGCGGCAGCCAACTGAACGCCATCGAGCTGGCCGCGGCCACCCGGGACCTCGGGCACCGGGTGGCGGTGGTCGGCGACGACGGCCCGCTCGTTCGGCTCGTGCGAGATCTGGGCCTTCGGCACATTCCAGTGCCGGCGGGCCGTCGCCGCCCGTCCCCCGCCGTCACGCGCCGACTGCGCCGGCTTGTGCGGGCCGAGGGCGTGGACATCGTGCACGGCTACGAGTGGCCACCGGGCCTGGAGGCGGCGGCCGCCGCTTTTCCCCTCGGCCGGGCCGCGGCGGTCTGCACGGTGATGTCGATGTCGGTGGCGCCGTTCCTGCCCGCTTCGCTGCCTCTGGTGGTGGGCACGAAGGCCATTCAGGACGTCACCGCGCCCGGCCGGCCCGGCCCGGTGCACCTCATCGAGCCCCCGGTCGACGTCGTCGCCAACGCCCCCTGCCATCCCACCGGGGCGTTCCGCGCCGAGCACGACCTCGGCCCCGGCCCGGTCGATCTCGTCGTCGTCTGCCGGTTGGTGCCCGAGCTCAAGCTCGAGGGCGTGCTCACCGCGATCGACGTGGTCGGCGAGCTGTCCCGGGAGCTGCCGCTTCGCCTGACCGTCGTCGGCGACGGCACCGCGCGGGCCACGGTCGAGGAGCACGCGGCCAAAGCGAACGCGCGCGCCGGGCGCCGGGCCGTCGTGCTCACCGGTGAGCTCTTCGATCCCCGGCCGGCGTACGCCGCGGCCGACGTCATGCTCGGCATGGGCGGTTCGGCCCTGCGCTCCCTGGCGTTCGGCAAGCCGCTGGTGGTCCAGGGCGAGAAGGGTTTCTGGGAGCTGCTCACGCCGGACAGCGCCGGCCTGTTTCTGCAACAGGGCTGGTACGGCGTCGCCGACGGCACGGGCGGAGCCGAGCGGCTGGCTGCGATCCTGCGGTCGCTGGTGGCCGATCCGGCCCGGCGCTCGGAGCTCGGGGCCTACGGGCGGCGGCTGGCCGAGGAGCGGTTCAGCCTGTCCCGGGCCGCGCGCGTCCAGGAGGACATCTACCGCGAGGCGCTGGCCGCGGCGCGCTCCGGCCGGGGAGTGCTCGGTCAGGGCGCGGAGCTGACCCGGTCGTTCTCCGGCGTGGCCGCGCACAAGGTGCGCCGACGCTACCGGGCCGCGCGGGGCACCCGCGCCTCGGAGGACTTCAACCAGGTCACGCTGGCCGGCCAGGCGCTCGCCGGCAGGAAGTAGCGACCGTCAAGCCGGGGCGGCGGCGGCTTCCGCCGTCGCCGCCGGCTCGCCGACCGAGCGCAGCGACCGCAGTGTGCCGCGCAGACGACGGACCAGCAGGCCGAGCACGGCCACGGCCGCGACGCCGGTGGCCGTCAGAGCCACCAGGCCGGCGCCGAGGAGCAGCGTGGCCGGCACGCCGACCGCGGCCACGGCGAGGCCACCGGCGGCGGCCGGCGCGAGCCGGGCCCCGAAGGCACGGCCGGAGACTCCCGTGCGGCGCAGCTCGTAGAGGTAGATGGGCGCGACCACGAGAGCCGCGACGGCCAGCGCCGCCGCCCCGGCTCCGGCGGCGCCACCCGCGTCGGCGCCGAGCCACAGGGCCGGCACCAGGGCCACGAACCAGACGACCTGCACGGTGAAGACCACGCGGGTGTTGGCCAGCACCACGAAGTAGTCGTAGACGAGCTCGAACAGGATGCGCAGCCCGGCCAGCAGGCCGAGCCAGGTGAGCACCATCGCGGCCGGTCGCCAGACATCGCCGTAGACCAGAGTGACGAGCGGCTCGGCCGCGACGGCGAGCGCGACACAGGCCGGCAGCGTGATCGCGCCGAGCAGGCCGCCGGTCGACAGGAACGTGCGGCGCATCGCCGGCGGGTCCGACTGCAGCCGCGCCAGCAGCGCGGGCGCCACCGACCGCACCGGCAGGGAGAACACGGTGGCCGGCCAGTTGGCCAGATTGGCCGCCAGCACGTAATAACCGAGCGGGACCGGGCCCAGCACGGCCCCCACGACCACCTTGTCGACGTTGGTCGCCGCGAACACCACGATGCTCGACCCGGCCAACGGCAGACCGAACCGCAGCAGTGCCCGGGCCCGGGCCGGGTCGAAACCGAAGCGCAGCGACCGCGGCGCGAAGGCGATGAACAGCCCGGCCCCGATCACCGAGCCGGCCAGCTGCCCGACGGCCAGGCTCATGGCGCCGACGCCGGCCAGCGCCAGGGCCACCGACGTCAGCGCGCTCGTCCAGGTCGCCACCTGATCGGCGATCATCTTGCGGTCCTGGCGGAACTCCCGCTGCAGCATGGCCACCGGCGCCGCGGCGACACCGCTGACCAGCACGCTGAGCCCGAGCACCCGTACCACCGGGGTCGCGTCCGGCGCGCCCATGGCGGCCGAGAAGGCCGGCGCTGCCAGATAGGTCGCCAGGCAGATGAGCGCACTCGACACCACCGAGATGGTGGTGACCGTCGGCGCGATCTCCCGCGGGTCGCCCGGCCATCGGACGATGGCCAGGCTGACCCCGAGCTCGTTGAAGCTGAGCACGGCCAGCAGCGCCACCGTGGCCACGGCGAACGTGCCGAACTCCTCGGGACCGAGGATCCGGGCCAGCACGATGCCGATGGCCAAGGTGCTCAGCTTGGCCAGGGCGGTGCTGGCGAAACTCCATCCCAGCGCCCGGCCGGCGCGGGAGAAGAGCGAACCCTCCTCCGCTACCCCCAGCTTCAACGAACCGTCCTCCTAGCTCTCCGGGGTGAAGACGACGTCGACCCAGTAGTTGTGGTTGACGGCTGCGTCCGGGAAACCCCCGCCGTACCGGTAGGAGCCACCGCCGGCCACCGTCCGCAGCGGGGCGTTGACCACCGGGGTGGACAGGCCGTTCACCTCGACGGCGTAGTGACCGCTCGGCGCGGAGTACGAGACCACGTACTGTGTGCCGGCCTCGATCGCGACCGGCGCCGAGAACAACATGGTCTGCCAGCCCGACTCGGTCTCACCCACGAACGGGCCGGAGGCCAGCAGGGCGCCGGACGCCGTCCACAGCGTGCCCGAGTGGGCGCCGTCGTTGCCGGGACCCTTGTAGAAGCGCACTCCGTTGACGACGCCGGCCGTGTCGGTGGTGAACTTCAGGCCGACCTCGAGCGATCCGGAATCGTTCCAGCTCGGGTTGGCCGGTACCGCGGTCGCCGGGAACACCGTGCGGGCGCCCGACGGCACCTCGGGCTGCGGCTGTGGCGGCGCGGCCACGAAGACCGGGTCCACCCAGTAGTTGGTGCTGCCCCACGACCCGGTCGGGAACCCGTCCGAGCCGTACAGATAAACGCCGTTGGTGCCGGCCGGCGCGCTCAACGGCCCGGTCGTCCGTGTGGTCGAGAAGTAGCCGCCGGTCGAGGCGTAGTTGCCGCGCGGAGCGTAGTACGACGCCACGTACTGGGTGCCGGCCTTGACCGCCACCGGATCGGCGAAGTACACCGTCTGCCAGCCGCCGGACGACTCGCTGACGAACGTCGCCTGGGCCAGGCGGCTGCCGGTGGCCGACCAGAGACTGCCGACGTGCGTGCCGCCGTTGCCCGAGCCCTTGTAGAAGCGCACGCCGATGACGTCCCCGTCCGCGCTCGGGGTGAACTTGACGCCGAGGCTGATCGCCGTCGAGTCCTTGACCGCCGCCGTGGCCGGGGTGTCCGAGGCGGTGAACAGGGTGCTCACCTCGGTCGAGGCCGGGTCGACGGTGAACGACCAGGTCTGCGGGGCGGCCAGGGAGTTGCCGTTGGTGTCGGAGGCGGTGATGGACGCCGTGTACGTCACTCCGGCCGCCAGATCGGCCGACGGGGTGAAGGTGGCCGTCCGCGACGCCGTGTCGTAGTCGACGGAGCCGGCAACCGCGGTGCTGCCCGGACCCGTGAGGGTGAAGGTGATGGTCGAGGCGTTGATCGGCTTGCTGAAGGTCGCGGTCGGGTGCGCCGTGGCCGACACGTAGATCGCGTTCGGGGTCGGCGTCACGCCGCCCACCGTCGGCGGGGTCAGGGCCGAAGAGTCGAACAGCACGTCCACGTAGTAGTTGGCCGCGTTGTAGGACTGGACCGGGAACTGGCCGGGGTTGCCGAACAACCCGTTGCCGCCGCCGTCACCGTTGCGTGGCGAGCTCAGCGGGGGCGCCTGGAACGGCTTGTAGGCGAAGACCCAGGAGTCGGCCGCATAGCGCCCGTTCGGCGCCGTGTACGAGGCCACGTACGTGGTGCCGGCGACCACCGGTACGGCGGGCGAGAAGGTGAGGGTCTGCCACCCGGTCGCCGACTCCCCGCTGAAGGTGCCGCCGGCCAGCAGATCGCCGTCCGACGACCACAACGTGCCGTTGTGGCTGCCGGTATTGCCGGCGCCCTTGTAGAAGCGGATGCCCTTGACGAAGCCGTCGGTCTGCGGGATCACCTTGACGCCGAGCTCGGCCGCGTCGGTGTCGGTGGACGCCGGGGTGGCCGGCACGCGGGCCCCGAACAACGACGCGGAACCGGTCAGGGCGACGACGCGCGACGCGACCGGGCCGATGTTGGCGCTGTCGTCGGTCGCCCGGACCCGGATGGTCCCCGTGCCGTCGCCCGACAGGTAGCCGCTGTAGGTCCAGCTGGTGGTGCCGGTGGCCGGGTGCCAGGTGGCGCCGTTGTCCAGCGAGACCTCGATGCCGGCCACAACGCCGCCGCCGCTGTCGGCGGCGGTGCCGGAGACGGTCACCTTGGCGCCGTTGGCCGCCGTGGCGCCGACGGACGGGGCGGTGATCGTCGTGGTCGGGCCGGTGGCGTCGGTCGAGGCGGACGCGGCGGCCAGGCCGCTCATCCTCGTCGCCGGCTGGACGTGCATGTCGGCCAGCAGGTTCACGATCGCCTGCTGCATCCGGCTGTCGGCGGGGGCGATCGGATCGAACGAGCTGTCGTGGTTGGCGTCGAGGCCCCAGGCGAACTGGACGGTGCCCGCGCCGAAAACGAGCGCCCCGCTGGCCGCCCGGTAGAGCGTCATGTGGTGGGTGGTGGTGCCGGGCGTGACGTCGTTGCCGAAGTCGCGCAGGTATTCGGGGGTCTCGCCGACCGTGGTCGACAGGCGGATCAGGCCGGCCGGCCGGAAGCCGTTGTCCAGGTCCTCGTCGGACTCGTAGCCGACGGTGTGCGGGGCCAGGGTGAGGGTGGCGCCGGCGGCCTGCGTCGCGGCGGCAGTGCCGCGCCAGAACCGGTTCTTGCCCTGCGCGGCCGGCACCTGCAGGTCGAGGTCATCGCTGTTGGCCATGAAGGCGGTGCCGGTGAGGGCGTTCTCGGGCCGGCCGGCGCCCTGCGCGGGCTGGGCGAACCGCGGGTCGCGCCACGTGCCGGTCCACTCCGGCTCGGGGTCGCTCTTCTGGTTGGCCCAGGTCTCCTTGTAGCAGACCAGCGTGCGGTGCGCGGTGTTGCTGCCGTCCTTGCTCGGCTCCCACCTGGTGCGCCAGTAGACCTCGTTCCCGCTGAGGAAGGCGAGGTTGACGCCGGCGTCGCGGGCCGACTCGACGGCGGCGCGCTGGGCACCCGACCAGTATTCGTCATGGCCGACGGAGAGGAACACCTTGTGGTTGTTGATCAGGGTGGCCCGGCGATCCATGTCGACGTCGGTGGTGTACGTGACGTCGTAGCCGTTGCGCTCCATGAATCGGATGGCCGGGTACTCGTTGCTGAAGAGGAAGTCCCGGCCGCCCAGGGCGCCCCGGGTGGCGAAGGGCCGGTTGTAGCTGAGCTTGGTGGCCCGGCCGTTGGGACCGGAGTAGAAGTCGGCCCCGCCGTACAGGTTGTACGCCTGCCAGGTCGCGTCCGAGGTCTTGAAGAAGACGTCCGAGTGACTGGCGTCGTTGCGCACGACGAAGGTGACGTGGCTGCTCGCCTCGTCGTCGTCGGTTCGGGTGAGCAGGGCGAAGTACACGCCGGAGACGGCGGTCGCCGGCACCGGCCAGCTGGCCGAGGCCGCCCACGTGCCGCAGTCGTAGATCTGGGTGGCGACCGTGTCGCTCACGCAGTCGGTCGTCGTGTTCTGCGCCGGGTAGGTACCGGGCAAGGAGGTGATCTTGCGGGCGCCGCTGCCGCCGTAATAGCCGAGGCGGTAGATGTCGATCGTGTAGGCGTGCTCCGCCCGGACCTTGAAGCTGACGGTCTGGCCGGCGTTCACGCTCATGTCGGTGGCGAAGCCCTGCAGCGTCTCGTCGCCCGCGCCCTCGATGTCCCAGACAGTGCGCGACGTTCCGGTCAGCTGGTTCTCGCAGACGACGGGGTTGGCCGAGCAGGCTGCGACCGCCGCGGACTGCGGGAGGAGCACGGCCAGGACGCCTGCGACCAGAATTCCGACAGCGGTCACGGCCGTTGTCGCGCGCAGCTTCCGCTGCCGTCTTACGCCTGCGATGTTCATATGTGCGGCCGCCTCTGCGCGGAGAATTCGGAAAGGTATTTCAGCGCGAACGTAATGATCGTCGTGTGCGAGCCACCATCAGCTTTTCGGGCGGCCACCGGTCCACAACGGATTCAAAGCGCTCAGCCGTGTAGGGCGCCGGTCAGCGTCTCGGCCACTCTGGCCTGCTGATCCGGCGTGATCTGCGGGTAGATCGGCAGGGACAGGATCTCCGGGGCGACGGCCTCGGCATTCGGGAAGGATCCGCCCACTTCAGCGAAAGCGCCCGTCTTGTGCACCGGGATCGGATAGTGGATCCCGGCGCCGATGCCGGCCGCGTTCAGGCGGCCGAGGACGGCGTCGCGGCGGCCGCCGGGGATGCGGATGCAGTAGATGTGCCAGACGTGCTCGTTGCCGTCGAGGGTGGCCGGGAGCACGATGTCGAGGCCGGACAGCAGCTCGTGGTAGCGGGCCGCGGCGGCGCGGCGGCGGGCGTTCCAGTCGGCCAGGCGGGCCAGTTTGGCTCGCAGCACGACGGCCTGCAGGCCGTCGAGGCGGCTGTTCATGCCGACCAGGTCGTGGTGGTACTTCTTCAGGCCGCCGTGGCTGCCGAGGGTACGGACCGTGGTGGCCAGCTCCTCGGAGGAGGTGACGACCGCACCCGCGTCGCCGTAGGCGCCGAGGTTCTTGCCGGGGTAGAAGCTGGTGGCGGCGATGCCGTCGACGCCGGCCGCGCGGCCGTGGCGGGTGGCGCCCTGCGACTGGGCGGCGTCCTCGACGACGGCCACGCCGGCCTGGGCGAGCTTCTCCACCTCGGCCATCTGGCCGTAGAGGTGGACGGGCGCGATCGCGCGGGTGGCCGGGGTGACGGCGGCGAGGGCGGCCTCGGCGTCGATGAGGTACGTGGCCGGGTCGCAGTCGACCAGCACGACCTTCGCGCCGCAGCGGGCGACCGCCTCCGCCGTGGCGATGAACGTGTTGGCCGGCAGGATCACCTCGGTGCCGGGGGTGACCCCGACGGCGCGCAGCGCCAGCTCGAGGGCGTCGGTGCCGTTGGCCACGCCGACGCAGTGGCCGAGGCCGGAGAAGGCGGCGTACTCCTGCTCGAACGCGGCCACCTCGGGGCCGCCGACGAAGGCGGTCTCGGCGATGACGCGCTTGAAGCCGGCCTCGACCTCCTCGGCCACCTCGGCGTGGGCGGCGGCGAGGTCGACCAGCGGGATGCGGGACATGGGCTGACTCCTAAGCGGTGGGGCGGATCGGACGGGCCGGGTTGCCGGCCCAGACCTCGCCGGACGGGACGTCGTGGAGCACGACCGAGCCCATGCCGACCAGGGCGCGAGCGCCGACTTTCACGCCCTCGCGGAGGAGGGCGCCGGCGCCGAGGTACGCCTCCTCGTCGAGCACGGCGCCCCCGCCGAGCCGGACGCCGGAGGCGATGGTGCAGTAGTCGCCGACGCGGTCGTCGTGGGTGAGCACGGCTTGCGGCATGACGGCCACGTGGGCCCCGACGGCGACGTCGGCCGTGAGCACCGTGCCGGCCAGCAGCACGGTGCCGGGGCCGACGGAACTGCCCGCGCCGACCGACGCAAGGGGGTGCACGACGGTGGCATAGCGAGACGACGGCAGGTCGAGGCGCTCGACGATGCTGCGCCGGGCCGTGAAGTTGCGCGGATTGCCCACACAGACCACGACGGCGGCGTCGATGTCTTCGGCAGACGCGGCAGGCCCCAGGATGGGCAGCCCGGAACGCGCAGTGCCGTGCAGCTCCGGGTTGTCGTCGAGGAAGCC
Source organism: Actinoplanes sp. NPDC049598 (assembly GCF_040675435.1). Lineage (NCBI taxonomy): Bacteria > Bacillati > Actinomycetota > Actinomycetes > Micromonosporales > Micromonosporaceae > Actinoplanes > Actinoplanes sp. NPDC049598. Next base: position 205,457 of record NZ_JBFAOX010000002.1, read on the forward strand.
GAGCACGTTCCAGTCGGCGCGGGCGGCGGAGGCGGTCTCCCGCGCGAAGCCGCCCGCGCCGACGATGATCAGGTCGTTCACGACCGGGCCAGCTCCCGCAGCACGCCGACGATGTGGTCCTGGTCGTCCTCGGTGAGCTTGTGGTGCAGCGGCAGGATCAGCGAGTCGCGGGTGATCCGCTCGGTCACCGGCAGCGGCCCGGGCGTGACGTCGGCGTAGGCGGGCTCCAGGTGGGCCGCCATGATGCCGCGCCGGGCCGAGACGCCCTGCTTCGCCAGCTCGGCCAGCACGTCGTCCCGGCCGCGGCCGTACGCCGGCTCGATGAGCACCCAGAACGACTGGTAGTTCGTCTGTCCGTAGGCGGGGTCACGAACCGGCACGAGACCGTCGATGCCGGCCAGCAACGACTGGTAACGCCCGGCCAGAGAGCGGCGGTGCGCGACCAGACCGGGCAGGCGGCCGAGCTGGACGAGCCCGACCGCGGCCTGGATGTCGGTCATCCGGTAGTTGTAGGCGGTCTCGAGGTACGCCTCGAGCACCGGCTGGCTGCTCTTGTGCCGGTCGGCGGCCGAGACGTTCATGCCGTGCTCGCGCAGCCGGCGCAGGCGCGCGGCCCGGTCGGCGTCGTCGAGCGTGACCATGCCGCCCTCGCCGGTGGTGATGAGCTTGCGCGGGTGGAACGACCACGCGGCGAGCGTGGCTCCGGTGCCGGCCGGCTGCCCGTAGGCCGTGGAGCCGGCCGCGCAGGCGGCGTCCTCGACCAGTTCGACGCCCCAGCCGGCGGCCGCCTTGCGCAGGCCGGCGGTGTCGAACGGGACGCCGCCCTGGTGCACCGCGATGACCGCCCGGGTACGCGGCGTGCGTACGGCCTCGATGGTCTCGACCGTGAGGTTGCCCGTGGCCAGATCCACATCGGCGAAGACGGGGGTCGCGCCGACATAGCGCACGGCGTTGGCCGTGGCGATGAACGACAGCGACGGGACGACGACCTCGTCACCGGCTTTGACGCCGAGCGCCACCAGGGCGAGGTGCAACGCGGTCGTGCACGAGCTGACGGCCACCCCGTGCGAGGCGCCGGCGACCGCCGCGAAGTCCTTCTCGAACTGGGCGACGCGCGGGCCCTGGGCGACCCAGCCGGAGCGTACGGCCTCGGCCGCGGCCTGAGCCTCTTCCTCCCCCAGCTGGGGAATCATCACGGGAATCATTTGGACGATCGCCACCAGTCGACGAGGCCTTCCAGGCCTTGCTTCAGCGACAGCTGAGCGGTGAAGCCGAGCTTCTCGCGGGCGGCGGTGGTGTCGGCCAGGCGGCGGGTGACGCCGTTGACCGCGCGGGCCGGGCCGAACTCCGGCTCCAGGTCCGACTTCATGACCTCGCTGAGCGCGGCGGCCAGGTCGCGCAGGCTCGTCTCGGTCTGGCTGGCGATGTTGAAGACCTCGTCGGTGACGTCGGCCCTCGCGGCCAGGATGTTGGCCCGGGCGATGTCGGCCACGTGCACGAAGTCCATCGTGGCCAGGCCGTCGCCCAGGATCAGCGGCGGCGTCCCGGCGTCGATGCGCTCCATCCAGCGGATGAGCACCTCGGTGTAGAGACCGTAGATGTCCATCCGGGGCCCGTAGACGTTGAAGTAGCGCAGCGCCACGTAGTCCAGGCCCTTCATGGCGTGGAAACTGCGCAGCGTGGCCTCGTTCATCGCCTTGGCCGCGCCGTAGAACGTGTCGTTGTTGTAGGGGTGGTGGCGCTCGGTGGTCGGGAACTCCTCAGCCAGGCCGTAGACGGAGGCCGACGAGGAGGCGATCACCTTCTTGACGCCCTTCTCAGCGGCGGCCTCGACCACGTTGAAGGTGCCGTCCACGAGCACCTCGTTGGCCAGCCGGGGCTCCTCCGCGCATTGCGTGATCCGGATGGCGGCGAGGTGGAACACCAGGTCCTTGCCCTCGGTCACGTCGTTGACGAGGGGGACATCGCGGATATCCCCCTCGACCAGCTCGACCGGGCCGTTCTCCAGCGCCCAGGCCAGGTTCTCGCGGCGGCCGCGGACGAAGTTGTCCAGGACCACGATCTCGGCCGCGCCCCCGCGGACCAGCTCGTCGACGACGTGCGAGCCGATGGTGCCCGCCCCGCCCGTGACCAGGGCGCGCGCACCCTCGATCTGTACGCCCGTCACGCCATGTGCCCTTCATCGAGTTTGATCATGGTGCCGCCCTCGGCCAGGCTGCGCGTGGCCGCCTGCAGGATCTCGAGGACGCGGAGACCGGAACGGCCGTCGGTCAGCGCCGGCTCGCCGGAGGTGATGGCCCGCGCGTACTCGTCGACCATCGTGCGCAGCGCCTCGCGCTCGGTCAGGGCCGGGGCGACCATGTCGCCCGAGCGGTACGAGACGAGGATGTCGCGGCGCTGCTCGTCGCCGAGCTCCTCGGGCGAGGCCACGTCGACGCCGCGGTCGTAGATGGCGACGCGCTGGCTCGGGTTGAGGTCGTCCCAGACGAGAGTCCGCTTCGACCCGCCGACGATGGTCGTCCGGATCTTCACCGGTGACAGCCAGTTGACGTGGATGTGGGCGATCGCGCCGTTGCTGAGCTCCAGCGTCAGATACGCCACGCAGGCCCGGCCGGCGCCGATCCCGTCGGCGCCGTGCGCCGAGACCGCTATCGGACGGACCGATTCGGGAAGAACGAAGTCGAGGATGGACAAGTCGTGCGGCGCGAGGTCCCACACCACGTCGATGTCGCGCTGGACCAGGCCCAGGTTGATCCGGACCGAGTCGAGGAAGTGCAGCTCGCCCAGCTCGCCCGAGCGCAGCAGCTCACGGATGCGCAGCACGGCCGGGGTGTAGCAGTACGTGTGGTCGCACATCAGGGTCAGGCCGCGGCGGCCGGCCTCCTCGACCAGCCGCCGGCCCTCCTCGTACGTGGCGGCCAGCGGCTTCTCCACGAGGACATGCTTGCCGGCCGCGAGCGCGGCCATGGCCACCGGCAGGTGGGTGCCGGCCGGCGTGGCGATGGCGACGGCCTGCACCTCGGGGTCGGCCAGCACCTCGTCCAGCTCGGCGGTGACCTGGACGGTCGAGTAGCCACCGAGCACGCGGCGGGCCCGGTCGACGTCCAGGTCGCACAGCCAGCGCAACCGGAAGGCCGGCGTGGCCTGGAAGTTGCGGACGAGGTTGGGGCCCCAGTAGCCGGCCCCGATCACGGCGATACCGATTGGTTGAGTCACGGACATCCTCATCCGGTGCACGGTGGACGGGCGGAGTTCTTCCGTGCCGGAAGTTATCGATCCCGATGCGCCCACCGGAAGAGGCGTGACGGAAGTCCAACCGAGGCCGCGAGGGGCCGCCGGTACGTTCGGTCGGGGTCGCGCGACTGTCGGTCAATGTGGACGGCGACCATCGGCCGGAATGGGCCGCTGGGTCGATTTCGCGACACCATCGCGTGGTCCCGTCCCGTTAGTCTGCCCGGCTATGACTGACGTAGCCCCGACCGCGGACGTCGATTCCCGGGCCACCATCGGCGAAGGCACCCGAATCTGGCATCTGGCCCAGATCCGCGAAGATGCCGTGCTGGGCGCCAATTGCAACGTCGGCCGCGGCGCGTACGTCGGTCCCGGGGTCGTCATCGGCGACAACGTCAAGCTGCAGAACCACGCGCTGGTCTACGAGCCGGCCCGGCTGGGCGACGGCGTCTTCGTCGGCCCGGCCGCCGTGCTGACCAACGACGAGTACCCGCGCGCCGTCACGCCGGACGGCCGGCTCAAGACGGGCGACGACTGGCACGCGGTGGGTGTGACGATCGGTGAGGGCGCGGCCATCGGCGCTCGCGCGGTGTGCGTGGCGCCGGTGACCGTGGGTCGCTGGGCGCTCGTCGCGGCCGGGGCCGTGGTCACCAAGGACGTGCCCGACTTCGCGCTCGTGGTCGGGGTGCCGGCCCGCCGTGTCGGCTGGGTCGGCCGGGCCGGCCGGCCACTGGCGGACAAGGGCGACGGCACCTGGGTCTGCCCGGAGACCGGCGAGACCTTTGTGGAGAGCGACGGCGAGCTTCGGCCGAGGTGAGACGCCGCCCGGGCTGGCGGGCCCGGGCGGCGCCGTCTCAGCGGCGGGCCCTCTGCAGGGTGTCGCGGAGGGCGTAGTAAGCCGGCTTCTTGGTGAAGTCGTCCCACATCACAGTCGCGGCGCCCTCGGCCGGGAAGAACACGGGCACCCACGAGTACTTGTCGGTGAAGCCCCAGATCGTGAACGAGTTGCAGCCGTCCACGGCGAGGCACGCGTCGAGCACCGTCTTGTAGTAGGAGGCCTGGGTCCGCAACTGCTCGGTGGTAGGCACGCCACTATCGGGCAGGTCCATGCGTACGTCAAGCTCCGTGATCGCGGTGTGCAGCCCGAGGTCGTCGAAGCGCTGCAGCACGCCCGCCAGTTGGTCGGGCGCGCCGTAGCGCATGCTCAGGTGGGCCTGCGACGCGAAGCCGTGCAGCGGCACCCGCTGGGCGAGCAGCTGCTTGGCCAGCGCCTCGTAGGCGTCGACCTTCACACCGGGCCACTCGACGCCGTAGTCGTTGAGGAACAGCTGAGCCCGGGGATCGGCCTGGTGGGCCCAGCGGAACGCGTCGGCCACGATGCCCGGCCCGAGCTCGCGGATGAAGATGTTCTCCGTGCGGTACTCGCCGTTCTCGTTGAAGATCTCGTTGGCCACGTCCCACTGCTGGATCTGCCCGCGGTAGTGGCCGACCACCGTGAAGATGTGGCTCTTGAGGATCGAGCGCAGCTCCGCCTTGGTGAAGGTGCCCTCGTTCAGCCACGCCGGGTTCTGGCTGTGCCACAACAGGGTGTGACCACGGACGACCTGGCCGTGCTGCCGGGCGAAGCGCACGATGGCGTCGGCCGGGCCGAAGTTGTACCGGTTGCGCTCGGGGTGGATGAACTCCCATTTCATCTGGTTCTCGGGCGAGACCGAATTGAACTGGAGAGCCAGAACCTTCCGGTACGGCCGGTCATAGGTGAACGGATCCGGATAAGGCTGGTCGACGTGGTGCCCGCCGCCCGCGACCGCGGTGCCGATCCGCAAGTCTCGGGGCGCCGCCTGCCGAAGGGTCTGACTCTTGCCATGGTCATGGGCCAGGGCCGGCTGGGCCCCGAGGGCCAGTAAGGGAAGCGTGGCGAGGACTAGCAGTGCCTTTCTCACAGCGACTCCTTTAAATATGCCGTCAGCACGGCCCGATCGGTGGCGATCTTGCGGGTCCGCAACTTCCGGAGTTCCGTCGGAACTTAGGGGGATCAAAGGTGTCCGTCAATGTCCGCGGGCCGCTTCACCCCTGGCGCATGAGGCAACCCGGCCGAAAACGCCGCATGCTGCTTCGTGACCTTGTAGGAGCCCGCCATGCCCGATCACCCGCTCATCGCCGACCATGGCCTGATCGGCGACCTCCAGACGGCCGCGCTCATCGCCACCGACGGCACCCTCGACTGGTTCTGCGCGCCGCGCTTCGACTCCCCCAGCGTCTTCGGCGCGCTGCTCGATCCCGAGCGCGGCGGCTCGCTCGCGATCCGCCCCGCCACCGGCGACTTCTCCGCCAAGCAGCTCTACCTGCCCGACACCGCCGTGCTGATCACCCGGTTCATGACGACCGGCGGGGTGGGCGAGGTCGTCGACTTCATGCCGATCGACGGCGACCGCAAGCGGCACCGTCTAGTCCGGATGGTCCGCTGTGTCCGCGGCGAGATGGCCTTCGCCGTCCGGGTCTCGCCGCGCTTCGACTACGCCCGCGAGCCGTTCACGACCCGCGTGGCCGACGACGGCGTCGCCTTCGAGGGCGCCCGCAGCGCGCTGACGATCCGGCTCATCCGGGAACCGGCCGACCATCGCGCCGCGACCCGGGTCGACGGCGAGGGCGACGTCTACGCCGACCTCCGGCTGAGCGCCGGCGAGGTGCGCGGCCTGCTGCTCGAGACGGGCACCGCCGGCCCGCTGCACGCGGTACGGGTCGCCGAGGCGCTGCGGCTGTTCGATCACACCGTCGACTTCTGGGAGTCCTGGCTCGGCCGCTGCACCTACGCGGGCCGCTGGCGCGAGATGGTCAACCGCTCCGCCATCACCCTCAAGCTGATGACGTACGCGCCGACGGGCGCCCTGATCGCGGCGCCGACCGCGGCCCTGCCGGAACAGATCGGCGGCGAACGCAACTGGGACTACCGCTACACCTGGGTCCGCGACGCGTCGTTCTCGGTCTATTCGCTTTTGTCCCTGGGCTTCACCGAGGAGGCGGCCGCGCTGGCCGGCTGGCTGCGCGACCGGGTCGACGAGCAGGACGGCAAGGACGGCGCCGGCCCATTGCAGATCATGTACCGGGTGGACGGGTCGAGCGACCTCTCCGAGGAGATCCTCCCGCACCTGCGCGGCTATCGCGGCTCGGCGCCCGTACGGATCGGCAACGGCGCCGCCGGGCAGCTCCAGCTCGACATCTACGGCGAGGCCCTGGACAGCATGTACGTGGCCGGGCGGCACGGGCTGGCTCCTGGGCATCAGGGCTGGCTGGCCATCCGTGACCTGGTCGACTGGGTCGCGGCCAACTGGTCGCAGCCCGAGGAGGGCATCTGGGAGACCCGGGGCGGCCGGCAGGACTTCACCTACGGGCGGCTGATGTGCTGGGTCGCCCTCGACCGCGGCCTGCGGATGGCGGCCGAGCACGGCCGGCCGGCCCCGCTGGAGACGTGGCGCCGCGAGCGCGACGCCGTCTACACCGAAATCATGACGCGCGGCTGGAGCCCGGCGCGGCAGGCGTTCCGGCAGCACTACGACACCGAGGTGCTCGACTCGTCGCTGCTGCGCATGCCGACCGTGGGCTTCGTGACCCCGGGCGACCCGCGCTGGGTGTCCACCTTGCAGGCCATGGAGAAGGAGCTGGTCACCGACAGCCTGGTCTACCGCTACGACCCGGCGGCCTCGCCGGACGGCCTGGCCGGCTCGGAGGGCACGTTCTCGCTGTGCACCTTCGCCTACGTCTCGGCCCTGGCCGCGGCCGGCGAGCTCGACCGGGCCCGGCTCACCTTCGAGAAGATGCTGACGTACGCCAACCATCTCGGCCTGTTCTCCGAGGAGATCGGGCTGACCGGCGAGCAGCTCGGCAACTTCCCGCAGGCCTTCACCCACCTGGCCCTCATCGACGCCGCGGTCACCCTCGACCGGGAACTCGACCGGCATCCGCGGGCCATCGCCCGCAGGCACACGGCCATGGCGGCCCGATGACTGTTGCGACGGCCCCGCCGGCCCTCGACTCGAACGCCCGCGACCTCGTGGCCGCGGTCGCCCGGCTGTCCACCCGGCATCCGGCCTACCCCGCGCTGCGGGCCCGGGCCATCGAGGCGTGGCTGTCGCTGGCCCGCCACCTGGCCTACCGCTACATCGGGCGCGGCGAGCCGGCCGAGGACCTGCTCCAGGTGGCGGCGCTGGGGCTGTGCAAAGCGGTGGACCGCTACGACAGCGCCCGCGGGGTCGAGTTCACCACCTTCGCCGTGCCGACCATCGTCGGCGAGCTCAAGCGGCACTTCCGCGACCGGACGTGGTCGGTGCGGGTGCCGCGCCGCCTGCAGGAGCTGCGCTCGGCCATCGCCGAGGCCGACAACGACCTGACCCACCGCCTCGGCCGCCGGCCCACCGTGACCGACCTCGCGGCCTACCTGCAGATCGACGAGGAGGAGGTGGCCGAGGGCATGGCCGGCGCCGGCGCCTACACGGCGACCAGCCTCTCCACCCCGGCCGGGGCCGACGGCGACCTGGACCTCGGCTCCACCCTCGGCGTCGAGGAGCACGGGTACGCCCTGGTCGAGCTGGGTGTCGTGCTCGGGCCGGCCCTGGCCACCCTCGACGAGCGCGAGCAGCGCATCCTGGCCCGCGACTTCTACGGCAACCTGACCCAGCGCCAGATCGCCGAGCTCGAGGGCATCTCCCAGATGCACGTCTCCCGCCTGCGCACCCGCGCCCTGGGCAAACTCCGCCGCCAGCTGGAAAACTGAATCACTTCTTCTTGAGCACCTGCCGTTCGCCGCCGATGTACCTCGAACAGTCGACGAACGAGGGCAGGACACGGTGAAGGCAGCACGCTGGGTACGGGACCGCAAGGTAGCCACCAAGATCCTCGGGGTGGCGGGGGTGGCCGTCGCCGGCACGGTGGTCACCGGGGCGATCAGCCTGGCCGGCATCGAGGACCTGCGCAGCCAGCGCGCGGCCGAGCTTCAGCGCGCCGTCCCCTACATCACCGGCCTCAACCACGCCTCCCTCGAGGCCAAGGCCGCGGCGAACGACGAACGCGGCTACCTGATCGCCGGTGAGACCGACTTCAAGACCGAGGCGCTCGGCAGCAAGAAGGCGGTCGACGCCGACCTCGCCGCCGCCCGCACCCTGGGCACTCCCACCGAGCAGGCCACCGTCGACAAGATCAAGGCGGCCACGGACGCCTGGTTCGCGGCGCTCGAGGCCGAGTTCGACACCTTCACCACCGACCGGAAGGCCGCCGTCACCGCCGCCTTCGGCGAGAACCGGGACCTGCGCAAGACGTACGAGGCGATGCTGACGGCCGAAGTCGAGCGGGCGAGCGCGGCGCTGGTCGAGGGCCAGGAGTTCGACGCCACGGTCGACCGGACACGGACCGAGATCATGATCGCCTTCGCCGCCTCGGTCGGTCTCGCGGCCGTGCTGGCCCTGCTCGCGGCCCGCATGATCGTCCGGCCGCTGCGGAAGGTCTCCGACGTGCTCGACGCGGTGGCCGAGGGCGACCTGACCCAGGACACCGACGTCGACCAGCGCGACGAGGTCGGGCACATGGCGGAGAGTCTGCGCCGGGCCACGGGCTCCATGCGTACCGCCATGGGTGATCTCTCAGCGCAAGCGAAGGCACTCGACGAGGCCGCCGCCTCGCTGGCCACGGTCAGCGAGCAGAGCTCGGCCAGCTCCCAGCAGGGCGCGCAGCAGGCCGCCGCCGTCGCGGCCTCGGCCGAGGTCATGTCGTCCAACATCCAGACCGTCGCCGCCGGGGCCGAGGAGATGGGCGCGTCGATCCGCGAGATCAGCCAGAGCGCCACCCAGGCCGCCCAGGTCGCCACCGAGGCGGTCGACATCACCGCCGCCACCAGCACGGTCATGGCCCGGCTGGGCGACTCGTCGGCCGAGATCGGCGCCGTCGTCAAGGCCATCACGGCCATCGCCGAGCAGACGAACCTGCTGGCCCTGAACGCGACCATCGAGGCCGCCCGGGCCGGCGAGAGCGGCAAGGGCTTCGCCGTGGTCGCCTCCGAGGTCAAGGACCTGGCCCAGGAGACCGCGAAGGCGACCGACGACATCAGCCGCCGGGTGGCCGCCATCCAGACCGACACCAGCGGCGCCATCACGGCCATCGCCCAGATCAGCGAGACCATCGCCCGGATCAACGACTTCCAGACCACCATCGCCTCGGCCGTCGAGGAGCAGACCGTCACCACCAACGAGATGAGCCGCAGCGTGGCCGAGGCCGCCTCGGCCGGCGGCGAGGTGGCCGGCACGGTCGGCCGGGTCGCCGCCTCGGTCCAGGCCACCACGGCCGGCGTCGACGAGGCCCACGAGGCCGCCGGCCGCCTGACCCGGATGTCGGCCGAGCTCGACCAGCTCGTCAGCCGCTTCACCATCCGCTGATGATCCGGGGCTGGCAGGCCCCGGTCATGATTGACACGTGCGACTGATCCTGAACGTCCTCTGGTTCATCTTCGGCAGCGGCTTCCTGCTGGCGATCGGATACGGCATCGCGGCGCTCATCTGCTTCGCGCTGATCATCACGATCCCGTTCGGGGTGGCGGCGCTGCGGCTGGCCGTCTACTCGCTGTGGCCGTTCGGGCGGACCGTCGTGAGCCGGCCCACCGCCGGCGTGGCCTCGGGCATCGCGAACATCGTGTGGGTCGTCGTCGCGGGCTGGTGGCTGGCCCTGACCCACATCGCGGCCGGCATCGCCCAGTGCGTGACCATCATCGGCATCCCGTTCGGCATCGCCAACTTCAAACTGGTCCCGGTCGCCTTCTGGCCCCTGGGCCGCGAGATCGTCGACCTTGACTGAGTTCTTCTGCAAGGTCGCCATGGACCGCGCGCTGCGGCGGGACTCGTTAGAGTCCCCGGCGTGAAGCGTGCATTGATCCTCGTCATCCTGCTGGCGATCGGGCTGGCGGTGTTCGCCCGGTGCAGTTACCGGCCGGCGCCGGAGGCGGCGAGGCCGGTGGCGGGGGATCCGCTGCGGGCGGATGCGGCGGCGATCGACGAGGATCGCCGGGCTGGGAACGTGGCGCATTTCGCGCTCGTGCCGAAGACGCCGCCGCCGGGGCTGCGGCGGATGGAGGCGGTCGGCGATCCGGCCGATGACGGTGTCACCGACGTCTACTCGGTGGGTGGGGTGCGCGCCATCGTCAAGTTCACGGCGGTGCCGGGTGAGCATCCGTGCGGCGAGCTGACCTGCATCCGGGACGGAGCGACCGGCGTGGTCAGCCCGGACGCGCCCAGCCTGACCCACGTGTCGGTCGCGCTGACCGGGGAGGACGCGCAGGCCCGGACGTTCTGGGCGACGACGGCCTGGATGCCGGTCGGCCAGGCGAGCTGGTTCGGCGAGCTCAGATCGCCTGGGTGACGGCGATGGCCCAGCGCATGCGGCCGGCGGCGGCCTCGGGGTCGTCGCCGAACTCGCCGGCCAGATGGGCGGCGCAGCCGCGGATGCCGCGCTGGCGGAGCGTGCTGGTGATCGCCGCGCGGACCTGAGCCGGCGAGGGGCGGTCCGACGGCTGCAGCGCCGAGGCGAACAGCGCCTCGGCCCGCGCCGTGTCGAACGTCGTGCGAACCGTGAACCGGAGGTGCTGGGCCTTCGGTGCCGTCGTGAGCAACATCGGTGTCGCCTCGCTTCCGGGTGCGTCAGGTGTTGCCCGTTACCCTCGTCCCTTCGCGCCCGGGTGTCATCGGGGCCACCCCCCAACCCGCACTACCAGCCAGCAGGAATCACCCGCGCCAGGCTTTGATCGCCTTCGCCGAGCCGTCCACGAACGTGTCGACGAGCTGGGGGATGCTGCTGCTGCGTTCGTACTCGTCGTCGTAGAGGACGGTCACCACGGTGCCGAAGCGCATGACCACGACCTTGTTGGTCTGCTCGCCGCCGGTCGGGTCGCCGGGCAGGTCGAGCTGCGGCCGGACCAGGTCGATGGTCAGGGCCTCGTCGGCCGCGCCGGGCAGCGCCTTCGTGCGTACCCGCACGGTGCTCTCGCCGGTCTTGAACGACTGGCAGCCGGCCAGGCCGTCCCGGGCCCGCTCCATGAACGCCGTGGCGCCGTCACCGTCGTACGACCTGATGGTCTGATAGAGCATGCCGTGCGGCACCGAGCCCTCCGGGCTGTCCGGCGTCTGATAGAGGTTCATCATCGCCGCGCTGGCCACGACCCCGTCGCCGGGCGCCAGCTCGCGGTCGCACAGTTCCGGCACCGCGTCCGAGCCTTCGGCCTTGCGCTGCTCCCGCCGCATGCCCTCCGGCATCGTGTAGAACGCCGTGGCCGGGATCGTGCGCGCCGCGGTCGCTCCCGTAGCCGACGGCGCGACACCGGCCTGACTCGACGCCGCCGCCACCGGCGCCCCGGCCCCCTCGGCCGTGCTGCACCCCGCCACAGCCACAGCGGCGAGCATCGACAACAACACCGGCGATCGGGCGGCCATGCGGGTCTCCTCCGGTAGCGGCGATAGACCCGGAACAGTGCCCGCGCCACTTCGCCCGGAAACTTCAGCAATCGTCCTGGTGCCACTCACCGCTCTCGCGGGTCCACGGCTCGGCCTCCTGGTTGATCGCCTTGATCGAGTAGGTGTAGGTGACCCGAGCGAGATCGCCGGAGACCTTCGCGGAGTACGTCTCCAGTGGCAGGGCGCTGCCGTACATCTGCCCGGCCGCGGTGACGATCTGGGTGAACTCCGACTGCGACATCCGCTTCCGGCATCGCTCGGACAGCAACCCGTAGGCCTTCTTCGCATCGCCGGTGAGAAAGGCGTCGCTGTAGGCCTGAACGGCCGGCCGCAGTTCGCCGGTCACCCCCTCATCCCCGGGCGCCGTCGACACCGGCGCCGAGGAGGCGGCGGCGCTGGCCGGGGTGACCGCCGCCGAAGGCGTTTCGGCGCCGCCACATCCACCGAGCAGGAGACACAGGGAAGCCCCGGAGAAGATGATCTTGAAACCCATGCGCACATCCTGCGGCATGGATCATCAGCGATGCGGCGAGGGGTGGGTGGCCTTCCGGGGCGATGCGCACCGAACGGATTAGGCCGGTTGGGCGCCCGCCTGCGGGCGACTGACCTGGGCGTTCGTGGTGGGCATCATCGGCCGCATGGATTGGTGCGGGGGCGGGGCTCCTTGACGGGCATGGTCTGGGTGATGACGACCGCGGTGGTGGCGGCCGTGGGCTGGGGGCTGTCGGATTTTCTGGCCGGGGTGCTGGGGCGGCGGGTGCCGGTGTGGACGATTCTCGTCGGGTCGCAGATCGCCGGGCTCATCTTGATCGCGCCGGCGGTGCTGGTGCGGGGCCTGCCACCGGTGTGGGACGGGCGGCTGTGGCTGGGCGCCGTGGCCGGGCTGGTCGGTCTGCCGGCGATGGGGCTGCTCTACCGGGCGATGCGGGACGGCTCGCCGGCCGTGGTGGCGCCGGTGGCGGCGGTGGCCGCGCTGGTTCCGGTCGGGTGGGGGCTGCTGCACGGGCAGCGCCTGGGGGCCGGGGTCGCGCTGGGGGTGGCGGCGGGTCTGGCCGGGGCCACGATGGCGAGCTGGCCGATCAGGGGCACGGCTCCGGGCCGTACGCCCCGGTCGGCCGTCCCCTGCGCCCTCGGGGCCGCCCTCGGCTTCGGCGCCTTCTTCGTCCTGTTGCACGAGGCGGGCACGGCCGACGAGTTCTGGGCGCTCGCCGCCGCCCGCCTCACCTCCGGCGCCGTCGCGCTGGTCGTCGCCCTCGTCCTGGTCCGCGAATGGCGCGCCCTGCTCCGCCCCCGGATCGTCCTGGTCGGCGCGGCCGACGTCGGCGCCGACGCGGCCTTCGTCGTGGCCGCCACGTCGGCCCTGGCCCCCGCCGCCGTCGTCGCCTCGCTGTTCCCCGCGGTCACCCTCCTGCTCAACCGCCTGTTCCTCCGCGAGCGCCTGCACACCGTGCACCTGTACGGCGTCGTCGCCGCTCTGATCTCCATCGCCTGCCTCGCCCGGTGAGCGGCCGTCAACGGGCCGTCAGAAAGTGGGGCGAGGGCGTGCCAAGGCCGTCAAAACCCGTGCGGGCGGTACGGGCCGGCGCGTTGATTCGAGGTGTGAACGATGAAGTGAGTTCTTGCCGAGGGGCGGTGGCGGTTTCTCAGGGCCGGTGCTCCAGTCGGCGTACGTCGCGGCTCAGCGTCATGCCGGCCACCGCGAGCAGGATGATCGACGTGGCGATCAGCAGGGTCGGTTCGACGCCGAGCGCGTGCGCGGCCGGGCCGGCCACCACCTGGCCGATCGGGATGGCGATGACCGAGCCGAGCATGTCGTACGAGTACACGCGGGCCAGCCTGTCGGCCGGCACGTACTCCTGCATCGTCGTCTCCCAGGCGATGCCGAACTGCTCGACCGCCACCCCGGCCACGAACGCACAGGCCATCAGCACGCCGAGGGTGGGCGTGACCGCCATCGCCGCCGGCAGCAGCGCCGGGCCGGTCATCGCGACCACCCCGAAGAAGAGCAACCGGCGTATCCGCAGCCGCATGGCGATCACCGCCCCGGCGATCATGCCCGCGGTCTGGGCCGCCAGCACCAGCCCCCACGACCGCCGGCCCACCGACGCGTCGGCCACGACCGGCCCGAGCACGCCCATGCCGGCGGCCGAGGCGGCGTTGAGGAACATGAACCCGATGACCACGGCCCACAGCCACGTCCGGGAGCGGAACTCGCTCCAGCCCTCGCGCAGACCGGCCAGCATTCCCGGCTTGGGCGCGGCCGTGTCGCGTACCCCCGGGACCTTGATCAGGGCGAAGCAGAGGCCGCTGACCGCGAAGGTGGCCGCGTCGAGGGCGAGACCCCAGCCCGGGCCGACCGTGGCCACGAGGAGGCCGCCGACCGGCGCGCCGACGATCACGGCGGCGTTGGCGCTCAGCCGGTTGACCGCGTTGGCCTGTTTGCGGGCCCCCTCGGGCACGGTCTGCGGGAGCAGCGCCGAGACGGCCGGCCAGGCCAGCGCCGAGGCCAGCCCGTTGAGCGCGGAGAGCCCCATCAGCAGCGGCACCGTGGCCGAGCCGGTGAGGATCGTGGCCGCCACCGCCGCCTGAGTGACCGCGGCGACCGAACTCGAGGCGACCATGACCAGGTTGCGCGGCAGCCGGTCGGCGATGACCCCGCCGGCGAGCAGGAACACCACGTTGGTGAGCGAGCGCGCGCCCACCACCAGCCCGAGATCGCCGGCCGACCCGGTCAGGTCGAGCACCGCGAAGGCCAGCGCGATCGGCGCGATCGCGTTGCCCAGCATGGACACCGTCCGCCCGGCGACGAGCAGACGGAACGACGGGTGGCGTACGACTAAGGTGAGGACGGCGAGGATCTTAGTTCAGGGGAACCACCTCCGGGGCCCCGAGGCGGGCGGCGTCGGCGGTCTCGTCGTCGGGCTGCTCCTGGGAGCGGCGTTCGGCCTCGACCCGCAGGCGGTAACGCTCGACCTCCTTCGCGGTCTGCTCGGGGGTCCAGCCCAGCACGTCCGCGATGAGCGACGCCGCCACTCCGGCCGCGGCCACTCCCCGGTCGAAGGTCTCGATGGAGATGCGGGTGCGGCGGGTCAGGACGTCCTCCAGGTGCCGGGCGCCCTCGTGGGAGGCGGCGTAGACGAGCTCCGCCCGCAGGTAGTCGTCGGCGCCGTCGAGCGGCGCGGCCAGTGAGGGATCGGCCGCGATCAGGTCCAGGACCTCGGTCACCAACGTGCCGTACCGGCCCAGCAGATGCTCGACGCGCGCCACGTGCAGCCCGGAGGAGGAGGCCAGCACCCGCCGGCGGTTCCACAGGGCGGCGTACCCGTCGGCGCCGATCAGCGGCACGTCGTGGGTGCAGGACGCCGGCACCGCGCGGCCCAGGTTGTGCACGCACGCGTCGACCGCGTCCTTGGCCATCACGCGATACGTCGTGTACTTGCCGCCCGCGACCACGACCAGGCCGGGCTGCGGACTGCCCACGGTGTGTTCGCGGGACAGCTGCGAGGTCGACTCCGATTCGCCCGACAGCAGGGGGCGCAGTCCGGCGTAGACACCCTGCACATCCGTACGGCTCAACGGTGTGGAAAGCACGGAGTTGACGTGTTCCAGCAGGTAGTCGATGTCGGTGCTGGAGGCGGCCGGGTGGGCCTTGTCGAGGGCCCAGTCGGTGTCGGTGGTCCCGATGATCCAGTGCCGGCCCCACGGGATGACGAAGAGCACGCTCTTCTCGGTGCGCAGGATGAGCCCGGTGTTCGACTGGATGCGGTCGCGCGGCACGACCAGGTGGATGCCCTTGGACGCGCGCACGTGGAACTGGCCGCGCTCGCCGACCAGGGCCTGGGTGTCGTCCGTCCACACGCCGGTCGCGTTGATCACCTGCTGGGCCCGGACCTCGAAGGTCCGGTCGTGCTCGAGGTCGTGCACCCGTACGCCGGTGACCCGCTCCCCCTCCCGCAGGAAGCCGACCACCTCGGCCCGGGACGCGACGTGCGCCCCGTAGGCGGCGGCCGTGCGGGCCAGGAACATGGTGTGCCGGGCGTCGTCGACCTGGGCGTCGTAGTACTGCAGGGCCCCGATCAGCGCGTCCTTCTTCAGCGCCGGGCATTCACGCAGCGCGCCCCGGCGGGTCAGGTTGCGGTGGCGCGGCAGGCCGCCGTTCATGGCGAGGGTGTCGTAGAGGGTGACGCCCGTGCCCGCGTACACCCGCTCCCAGGCGTGATGCTGCAACGGGTAGAGGAAGCGGACCGGGCGCACCAGGTGCGGGGCGAGGCGGGTCAGCAGCAGCCCGCGCTCGCGCAGCGCCTCGCGGACCAGCGCGAAGTCGAGCATCTCGAGGTAGCGCAGGCCGCCGTGGATGAGTTTGCTGGACCGGCTGGAGGTGCCCGACGCGAAGTCGCGCGCCTCGACGAGCCCGACCGCGAGGCCGCGGGTGGTGGCGTCGAGGGCGCATCCCGCACCCACCACGCCGCCGCCCACGACCAGCACGTCGAGCTCGGCGCCGGCCAGCGCGGCCAGCGCCGAGTCCCGGTACTCCGGTGAGAGAGCAGTCATGATCAGTCCACGTCCACCCAGTCGAGAGTGCGCTGCACCGCCTTCTTCCATTTCTCGTAGCCGGCGTTGCGCTGTTCCTCGTTCCACTCCGGCTGCCAGCGCTGCGACTCGTTCCAGTTCTCCCGCAGCTCGTCGGTGTTCTTCCAGAAACCCACGGCCAGACCGGCGGCGTACGCGGCCCCGAGCGCCGTCGTCTCGGCCACCACCGGGCGGCTGACCGGCACGCCGAGCACGTCCGCCTGGATCTGCATGGCGAGGTTGTTGGCGGTGATGCCGCCGTCCACCTTGAGCACGTCGAGGGTCACGCCGGAGTCCTGCGCCATCGCGTCGACCACGTCGCGGCTCTGGTAGCAGATGGACTCGAGGGTGGCCCGGGCGATGTGGGCGTCGGTGTTGAAGCGGGACAGCCCGACGATCGCGCCCCGGGCGTCGGAGCGCCAGTACGGCGCGAACAGCCCGGAGAAGGCGGGGACGAAGTAGACGCCACCGCTGTCGGGCACCTGCGACGCGAGCCGCTCGCTCTCGTCGGCCGACTTGATCACGTGGAGCTGGTCGCGCAGCCACTGCACGGCCGAACCGGTCACGGCGATCGAGCCTTCCAGGGCGTAGACCGGCGCCGCGTTGCCGAACTTGTAACACACCGTAGTGAGCAGACCGTTCTCGGAGCGTACAAGCTCGGTGCCGGTGTTGAGCAGCATGAAGTTGCCGGTGCCGTACGTGTTCTTGGCCTCGCCCGGCGCGAAGCAGACCTGCCCGACGGTGGCCGCCTGCTGGTCGCCCAGGTCGCCGGTCAGCGGCACCTCGCCGCCGAGCGGGCCGGGCCAGCGGGCCACGCCGTACGTCTCCGGATCGGACGACGGCCGGATCTCGGGCAGCATCGAGCGCGGGATGTTGAAGAAGCCGAGCAGCTCGTCGTCCCACTGCAGGGTCTCGAGGTCCATCAGCATGGTCCGGCTGGCGTTGGTCACGTCGGTGACGTGCCGGCCGCCGTCGACGCCGCCGGTCATGTTCCACAGCAGCCAGCTGTCGGTGTTGCCGAAGATGGCGTCGCCGCGCTCGGCGGCCTCGCGGACCCCGTCGACGTTCTCCAGGATCCACTGGATCTTGCCGCCGGAGAAGTACGTGGCCGGGGGCAGGCCGGCCTTGCGGCGGATCACGTCGCCCCGGCCGTCGCGGTCGAGGGCCGACGCGATCCGGTCGGTGCGGGTGTCCTGCCAGACGATCGCGTTGTAGTAGGGCCGGCCGGTGGTCCTGTCCCAGACCACGGCGGTCTCCCGCTGGTTGGTGATGCCGAGGGCGGCCAGGTCGCTGGCCTGCAGGTTCGCCTTCTGCATGGCGGTCCGCACGACCGTGACGGTGCGCTCGAGGATCTCGACCGGGTTGTGCTCGACCCAGCCCGCCTGGGGCAGGATCTGCTCGTGCTCGAGCTGGTGACGGGCGATCTCGTTGCCGCCATGGTCGAAGATCATGAAGCGGGTGCTGGTCGTGCCCTGATCGACGGCGCCGACGAAGTCAGCCACGGCTCTCCTCCAGTCTCTGGTCCGGGATGCGGCCCGGCTCCTGCGGTTCGGCGGTCGGCAGGAACCGCCCGATAAGTACCTTGTACAGGCCCGCGCCGAGAATGCCACCGATGACGGGCGCGATGATCGGCACCCAGAAGTAGAGGTTTCCGTACTGATCTCGCCATGCGCCCCCATATCCGGTCAGGAAGCTGGCGAGCCGCGGCCCGAAGTCGCGGGCGGGGTTGATGGCGTAACCGGCGTTGGTGCCCCAGGCCATGCCGATGCCGACCACGAGCAGGCCGATGACCACGGGGGCCAGGTTGGCGGTGGGGGCGGTGTTGGCGGCGTCGGTGATGGCCAGGATCAGGAACAGCAGGATCGCCGTGCCGATGATCTGGTCCCGGAAGGCGCCCCACTCGTGCACGGGGAGGGTTCCGTTGCCGGGCAGGGTGGAGAACACGCCCTGCGTCTTGATGGTCAGGCCGGGGTCGGCCGCGTGCAGGACCTCGGTGTAGTTCCAGCGCACGAGCAGGGCCGCCACGAACGCGCCGAGGAACTGGGCGATCGAGTACGGGGCCACCTTGCGCCACTCGAAGCCCTTGAAGCAGGCCAGCGCGATCGTCACGGCCGGGTTCAGGTGAGCTCCGCTGATCCGGGCGGCGACGTAGACGCCGAGCGTCACGCCGAGGCCCCAGGCCCAGGCGATGCTGTCGTGGTCGCCGATGCCGGCCCCGGCCACCTGCGCGACGACGCCCACGCCGAAGAGGATGAGGATCATGGTCCCGGCGAACTCAGCCGCGAGCTCGCCCCACAGTCCAGTCAGTTTCAGCCTTTCTGCCATGTGCCCTCCTTGGAAGATTCTCCGGACGCTAGGTAGCCGGAGGGGCACGGGCAATGACGGGCGTTCGACAATGTCGAACATTCGTCACGGTAGATGTTCATGAGGTGGCATAGAGTCAGAAACGTGCCCGGAACAGTGCAGTCCATCGAGCGGGCCGCCGCCGTGCTGCGCCTGCTCGCCGGCGAATCCGGACATCTCACCCTGGGCCAGATCGCCCGGTCGCTCGACCTGGCCAAGCCGACGGCGCACGGCATCCTGGCCACCCTGCGGTACGTCGGCTTCGTCGAGCAGGACCGCGCCTCCGGCCACTACCGGCTCGGCTCGGGTCTGCTGCAGCTCGGCCACGGCCGGCTCGACGTCAACGACCTGCGCTCCCACTCGATCAACTGGGCCGACCCGCTGGCCGCGCGCAGCGGCGAGGCCGTCCGCGTCGGCACGATCCTGGACGGGCAGGTCCTCGTCGTCCACCACGTCTTCCGCCCCGACGACACGTTCCAGACCCTCGACGTCGGCACCCTGCTGCCGCTGCACGCGACCGCGCTCGGCAAGGTGCTGCTCGCGTACCGCGGCGTCCCGGCCGAGGCCGAGCTGGAGCGCTTCACCCGGCGCACGATCCGCACCACCCAGGCCCTGGAGACCGAGCTGCAGCGGGTCCGCGACACCGGCTGGAGCCTGGAGGCCGAGGAGATGACGCCCGGGACCGCGGCGATCGCCGCCCCCATCCGCGGCTACGGCGGCCTGGTCGTCGGGGCCGTCGGCCTCAGCGGCCTGGTCGAACGCGTCTGCGACAGCCACTACCGTCCGCACCAGCATCTCGTCGCCCTCGTCCGGGAGGCCGCGCGCGCCATCTCCCGCGATCTCGGAGCCGCCCGCCGCTGAAGTTGGGGGTCTGTCCATGACCGAGCGTTACGTCGTCGCCATCGACCAGGGCACCACGTCGACACGGTGCATCGTCTTCGACCGCCGCGGGCGGCTCGTCTCCCTGGCCCAGCACGAGCACAAGCAGTACTACCCCAAGCCCGGCTGGGTGGAGCACGACGCCGCCGAGATCTGGCGCAACGTCGAACGGCTCGCCCCCGAGGCCCTGCGCAACGCCGGCATCACCGAGGACCAGGTGGCCGCGGTCGGCATCGCCAACCAGCGCGAGACCACCCTGCTCTGGGAGCGCGACACCGGGGTGCCGATCGGTCACGCCATCGTCTGGCAGGACACCAGGACCGACGACCTCGTACGGGATCTGCAGGGCGCCGAGGGTGCGAAGACGGTCGAACACGACTCCGGTCTGCCGATCGCCACGTACTTCTCCGGTCCGCGCGTGCGCTGGCTCCTCGACCACCGCCCCGAACTGCGGGAACGGGCCGAGCGGGGCGAGATCCTGTTCGGCACCATGGAGACCTGGCTGATCTGGAAGCTCACCGGCGGCCTGCACGTCACCGACGTCACCAACGCCAGCCGCACGATGCTGCTCGACGTGCACACCCTCGACTGGTCGCCGGCCGCGCTCGGTTTCTTCGGCATCCCCCGGGCCATGCTGCCCGAGGTGCGACCTTCGGTCGGCGTGTTCGGCACGGCCGTCGCGGGCTTCCCGGGGGTACGCATCGGAGCCGCGCTCGGCGATCAGCAGGCCGCCCTGTTCGGGCAGACCTGCTTCGCGCCGGGTGAGGCCAAATGCACGTACGGCACCGGAAGTTTTCTGCTTCTGAACACCGGCAAGGAGCTCGTGCGCTCGACGCACGGGCTGCTCAGCACCGTCGCCTACCAGATCGCGGGCGGCCCGGCGGCGTACGCGCTGGAGGGGTCGATCGCGATCACCGGCTCCCTCGTGCAGTGGTTCCGCGACCAGCTCGAGCTGATCGCGACCGCGCCCGAGATCGAGACCCTCGCGCGCACCGTCGCCGACAACGGAGGGTGCTACATCGTGCCCGCCTTCTCCGGCCTGTACGCACCGTATTGGCGCAGCGAGGCACGCGGAGTGATCGTCGGCCTGACGTCGTACATCACGAAGGGTCACCTCGCGCGGGCCGTGCTGGAGGCGACGGCCTGGCAGACCCGCGAGGTGGTCGACGCGATGAACGCCGACTCCGGCCTCGACCTGACCACCCTGCGGGTCGACGGCGGGATGACCGCCGACAACCTGCTCATGCAGTCCATCGCGGACGTGCTCGACGTGCCGGTCGTACGCCCCCTGGCCGCCGAGACGGTCTCGCTCGGCGCCGCCTACGCGGCCGGCCTGGCCGTCGGCTACTGGCCCGACCTGGAGGGCCTGCGCCAGAACTGGCACCGCGCCGCGCAGTGGCTGCCCGAGATGGATCCGGCGGTCCGCGACACCGAGTACCGCAACTGGCAGCGCGCGGTCGAGCGCACGTTCGACTGGACGCGCCCGTCCTGAAGTAGACCTAGCACCACTGCGCCGGCCCGGTGTCGTGCGACAGGCTCGGGCCATGCCCCACAACATCAACCGCCGCGTGTTCCTCGGTGGCGCGGCCGCGGCCGGCGTCGCTGCGGCCCTGCCCTCACCCGCCCTCGCTTCGCCCGCCGACCTGATCGCGCTCCGCCGTGATCTGCACGCCCACCCGGAGGCGCCCGGCCAGGAACAGCGGACCGCGGCCGTGGTGGCCCGCCGGCTGCGCGCGGCCGGTCTCGACGTCACCACCGGCGTCGGCGGGCACGGCGTCGTCACCGTCGTCCGCGGGGACCGGCCGGGCCGCACGGTCGCCTACCGCGCCGACATGGACGCCGTACCGCCCGAGGACCAGATCGAGGGCCCCGGCCCGACCGCCCACATCTGCGGCCACGACCTGCACACCACCATCGGCGTCGGCATCGCCACCGGCCTGGCCCGCCGGCCGTCGTTCGCCGGCGCCGTCGTCTTCCTCTTCCAGCCCGCCGAGGAGAGCCTCACCGGCGCCGCCGCCATGCTCGCCGACGGCGTCCTCGAGCGCTACCGCCCCACCGAGATCCACGCCCTGCACTGCGGCCCCTTCCCCGTCGGGCACTTCGCCGTCACCCCCGGCACCGGGCTCCCGGGCCAGGACCTCGGCGCCATCACGCTCCCCTCCCCCGCCGCCGCCTCCGACGTGGCCGACAAGATCAACTCGTTGAGCACGGTGGCCCGCCCGGCCACCGGCGCGGACCTCGAGCGGCTGGTCGCCGACATCCAGAAACCGGACGGCCCCCTGGCCCGCTACGTCTTCGCCCAGGCCCGCGCGACCGGCAACCAGGTCCAGTTCGCGTACCGCTGCTGGCCCGCCTCCCGCCACGCCGCGATCCGCGACCGGATCCGCGACCTGGCCCAGGCGCCCGTCACGTTCCCCACCGACCCGTTCCCGGCCATGGTCTGCCCCCGCCCGCAGGCCCTGGCCCTGAAACGCCACCTGCAGCAGCACCTCGGCCGCGACCGGGTCCGGACCGTCCACGCCGCGATCCCCTTCAACGGCGAGGATTTCGCCCTGTTCCTCAACCGCCTGCCCGGCACCTACACGTTCCTCGGCGTCCGCCGCCCCGGCGCCCCCATCAAGGCCAGCTACCCCCACTTCAACGCCTTCGACCCCGACGAGCGGGCCATCAGCCACGGCGTACGGGCCATGTCGAGCTGGCTGACCACGCGAGCCGCCGCCGTATGACCTGTCCCCTTGCCCCCGCCGGTGATCACCGGGTTGGCTCGGGGCATGACGCGATTGGCCGTGGTCACCGGGGCGGGGCGAGGGCTGGGGGCGGCCCTGGCCGACCATCTCACCGGGCAGGGCTGGGAGGTCGTGGCCTGCGCCCGCACGCCCGCTCCGGGCCGGGTCGTCCAGGACGTCCGCGACCCCGTGAGCCCGGCCCTGCTGGCTGCCGTCGGCGACCGCCCGGTCGACGCCCTCATCAACAACGCGGGCGTCGGCGCCCCGGCCCGCCCGCTGGCCGAGACCGACCCCCGATCGCTCCTCGACACCGTCGACGTCAACGTGGCCGGCCCGCTGCGCCTGGCCCAGGCCCTGCTGCCCGGCCTGCTGGCCGCACCCGCCCCGCTCATCGTCAACGTGTCGTCGCGCCTCGGCTCCCTGACCGCCCAGGCCGCCGGCGCCTTCGCCGACCGGAGGACCAGCTACGCGTACCGCATCTCCAAGGCCGCCCAGAACATGCTGACCATCGCCCTCGCCACCGAGTTGGCCGGCCGCGTCCGCTGCTGGGCCGTGCACCCAGGCGCCCTCACCACCACCATGGCCGGCCCCGACGCCACCACCCCGCCCTCAGTGGCCGCCGCCCGCCTGGCCGAGCTGCTGGACAGCCCGGACCGGACCTCCCCGCGCTACATCTCCCTCGACGGTCCGGACCTGCCCTGGTGAGGGACGCGCGATAGGGTCGGGCGATGCCCAGGCTCGAGCTGCTGCGCGCCGATCACGCCCCGGCGGTCCTGGATTTCGAGGTGGCGAACCGCGCCTGGTTCGCGACCTCCATCTCCGACCGCGGCGACCACTACTTCGACGAGTTCGCCGACCACCACAAGGCCTTGCTGGCCGAGCAGGAGGCGGGCATCTGCGCCTTCTACGTGCTCGTGGACGGCGACGGCTCGGTGCTGGGCCGCTTCAACCTGTACGACATCGAGAACCACTCGGCCCACCTCGGTTACCGGGTGGCCCAGCACGCCGCCGGCCGGGGCGTGGCCACCGCGACCGTGCGGGAGCTGTGCCGGCTGGCCGCAGTCCGGCATGGCCTGCACACGCTGCGCGCGGCCACCTCCCAGCAGAATGTGGCGTCGCAGAAGGTGCTGACCAAGGCCGGTTTCGAACCGGTCGGCCCGGCCGACCCGGCTGACCTCGGCGGCAAGCCGGGCACCTGGTACCAGCGCGACCTTCTGCGGGACGCGTCGCTCAGGGTAGAAAATACTCGGCCATCATCCGGGTGACCCATTCCGGCTGCCGTACCCCGACCGGGGTGAACTCGGCCATGGCCGGTTTGAGATCGACGACCGGGGTGCCGGACACCGCGTCGAGCCCGACCACCGTCAGCTCGCGGCCGTCCACCGACTCGATGGCGCAGGTCGTCACCCCGATGCGGTTGGGGCGGCGGGGCCCTCGGCCGGCGAACACCCCGACGGGCGGGAGGTCGGCGCGGCCACGGTACGGGCGCGGCTCGCGGTAGTCGCCCTCGTCCGGGAACCGGTCGAAGACGAACAGGACCTCCACATGCGAGAAGCCCTCGAGCCCTTGCAGGCAGGCGTCGCCGAAGCGCTCGTCGACGGTGATGGTGCTGCGCACGGCGCCCCAGTTGTCGGTGTCCTGCACGTCCGTACGCTCGTTGCGGACCGTGCCGATCGGGGTGAGCTCGAAGCTGGCCATGACCGGCAGGTTATCCGGGCCGCGCCTCGCCGTGGGGGTCGTCGTTCCGGGCGGCGGCGGCCGCTGTGCCGGATGATGGGCGCATGACAGATCCCGACCTGAACCCCGACGAGTACCCGCCGATCGACCCGGGTGAGCCCGTGCCCGACGACCCGGGTGAGCTGCTGTCCGACGGGCCGGACGAGCTGCCGGACGCGCCGGTGGAGCCGATGCCGGGTGACGGCGACGGCGGGGACGGCGGCGAGGGTGGTGTCCGCGAGCCCGCTTAGGCCGGAAACTGACCTGATCCGTTCGTAGCGCCGCCTCCGGGCCGGTCACCGCCGGCCCGGAGCTGCGAAGAGCTGAAAAGGCCGGGCTAGGGTGCGGTTCATGAGCGGCGACAGTCGAGAGTGCGCCAAGGAGCGGGCCTACGAGGTTCTGGCGCCCATCGACGAGGCGTACGACCGGGGTGAGATCACCCAGAGCGAGTGGCACCGCAGGGTCCTCGCCGTCATCGAACCCGCCTACCTCTCCGCCGCCACCGAACGGCTCGCCTCGGGCCATTCCGGCACCGCGGAGCAGTGGGAGACGTCGCGGGGGCTCATCATGCAGGCCGTCGACCGCCCCGGCACGGTGCTCGACGTCGGCTGCGCCAACGGCTTGCTGATGGCGTCGGTGGAGCGCTGGTCACGTCAAACCCTGGAGCCGTACGGGGTCGACATCTCCCCACGGCTGGCCGAACTCGCCCGCGAGCGCTATCCGCAATGGCGGCACCGCATCTGGACGGCCAACGCGGACGGCTGGCGTCCTCCGATGCGCTTCGATTTCGTGCGCACCGGTCTCGAATACGTGCCCCGCGACCGCCGCCAAGGCTTCGTCCGCCACCTCCTCGACCTCGTCGTGGCCCCGCACGGCCGCCTGGTCATCGGCAAGAACAACGAGAACCGCGGCGAACCGGGCATCGCCGGCGACCTCCGATCCTGGGGCTTCCCCGACGTCCACGAACTGCGCCGCCCGCACCCTCATCCCGGCGTCGAGATGTCCGTCGTCTGGTTGAACAACCGCCACTGACCCTCGGAGACGACCTCGACGTCCCCGTCGACCACCTTGAGGGCCGTCTCGTTGTCGATGGCGTACGCCGGCGTCGGTATCGAGGCGGCCCACTTCTCGGCCTCGGCCATGGTGTTGCCCGCCATCCCCGGGTAGTCGAGGTGCGGGAAAATCGAGAAGCCGACCACGCCCAGCGCGGTGTCGCCGCCACCGGGCGGACTCCAGCGGACGAAGTCCGGCCCGATCCGGGGCGTCATCACCATGCTGCCGGCGCTCAGCCCCACGTAGACCGTGTCGCGCAGCGAGGGGAACAGACCGGCCAGCCCGGACTCGCGCATCCAATGGCACAAATACATCGGGTCGCCACCCTCGACCAGCAGAACGTCGGTCTCCCGAACCAGCGGCACCCAGAGGTCCTCGCCCGCGGTCGGCAACGCGGTCAGCTCGAGGACGCCCACCGACTTCCAGCCCAGCCCCGTCATGGGCGCCCGGGTCTCCTGGCCGCTGATCACCCGGTAGGCCTGGGCGGCGCCGTTGCGCTGGGCGTGCAGGGCGGTCGGCACGAACAGCGCACTCGCCTCGGCGATCGGCTTGCCCAGCAGGCCGAGCAGCGCGTCGTGGATGCTCGCGTTCTTGATGCCGGAGTCGGTGAGAAGCAGCTTCATGATGTCCCTCCTGGCCGTCTCGTCACGTGTCCGGCGACGCTACCGCCCACCTCCGACATTTTCCGACGGCAGCCGTCAGCAGAGGGCGTGGTCGATCAGGGCGGCCGACGCCTTGGCCTGCGCGGCCGGGTCCTGGCCGGGGTCCAGGGAGCTGGCGATGGCGACCGTGACGGCCCGGCGGCCGTCGGGGGTGACGCCGTTGTCGGTGAGGGCGTTCCACCAGCCGCCGCAGGGCAGGCGGCGCTTCAACAGGCCCAGCCCGTAACCGGTCTCCTCCCAGACGGCCGGTGGCCGGATCGCCCACGCCGGCCCGGGGGGGGGGGGCGAGGATCCGGTGACTTCGCATGCCGCCGGCTTTCCCAGCGCCGCCGGCCGGCGGTATGGGGCACACCCCTGAGCGTCCCCTTAGGAACGGTCCGAGGAGCGGCGGTTGTGGGTGGGTGGGGCGGACGGGGGTGAGGCCAGGATGTGGAAGGAGCCGGTGGCCTCGGCGTGGTAGGCGCCGGTGGCGGTGGCGGCCGCGCCGCGGTAGAGGACTTCCTGCCACGGTGCCGGCTCGGGGGCGGCGGCGGTACGGCGACGGCGCCGGACCAATGGTTTGTCGGCGGCGGCCGGGACGTACAGGTGCTCGACGAACCCGAGCCACAAGTCGACGAGCAAGTTGCGTACGCCCATGAACGCCACGACGGCGTAGGTCGCGGCCAGCGCGTTGAGGAGCGCGAAGGCCGCGTTGCCCCAGTTCTGCAGCTGGTAGTCGCGCCAGATGGTGTAGGCCGAGAACGCGATGATGAGCAGCGGCGAGACCGCGAACATCAGGGAGGTGGCGGTGCGGTCGGCGACCTTCGGGGTGCGGGCGAACGGGATCTTCTTGCCGGTCACGGCCTGCTGCAACGATTTCAGGACGCCGGAGAGGTTGACCGGCAGCAGGATCAGGTTGAAGCCGTAGATGCGCAGCACGTCGGTCCGCTTGTAGCCGAGGCGTTTGAGGTCGCTCGCCATGGCCAGGAAGTACGGCAGGGCCGCCGTGACGATGAGCGGGCTGAGCAGCTTGCTGTCGAACGGGTAGGCGAGCAGCAGGATGAGGCCGATGCTGCTCCAGCACGTCGAGGCCATGTAGTTGATGCGCAGCCACGTCTGGGCGGCGCTGCCGTGCTCGCCGCGTTGTGTGCGCTCGCGGCTGTTGCGCCACAGCTTGGGCAGGATGAGCAGGCCGCCGTTGGCCCAGCGGCGGCGCTGGATGGCCAGTGAGCCGAAGTCGGGCGGGGTGGCGCTGTAGCTGAGACGCTCCGGGTAGTTGATGAGACGCCAGCCGTGGATGGCCAGGTCCAGACTGGACTCGGTGTCCTCGATGACCGTGCGGTCCTGCACGTAACGGCGCACCTCGTGGCCGCCCTCGTGCTCGACCTCGACGATGTCGTCGAGCGCGCGCTTGCGGATGACCGCGTTGGCGCCGACCCAGAACGTGGCGTCGTGGTAGCTCATGCCCTGGTGCACGATGTGCTGCAGGTCGGTGGTGGCGCCGGCCAGGCGCTCCATGCGGGTGGCCGAGCCCGGGAAGGCCGAGTACGGCGTCTGGGCCACCGCCAGCCGGTAGTTGTCCGGCAGGAAGAACAGGTAGACCAGCCGGAGGCAGTACTCGGGCAGCAGGATCGAGTCGGCGTCGAGGGTCAGGACGAATTCCGCGTCGGGCACGGTCATCGTGCCGGCCGGCGACGGTACGAGCACCGTGCCCTCGGGCGTCTCGCGGACCTCGTACGTGCGGCCCATCAGCCCGATGTAGCTGTTGAGGTTCATCGCCTTGTTCGCCTCGTGCGACAGCGACGCGTACTGCTTGCGCTCGAACGAGGTGATCTCGCAGCGGAAGGTCCAGGCGAGGCGCTGGGCGAGCTGCCGCTTGCGGTCGTACGGAAGAGGTTCGCCCTCGCCGACCGCGGAGGTGAGCGCCGCTGCGATGCTGTCGAAGTCGCGGGCGAGCGCGCCGAGCACCTGTTCGGCGAAGAACGTGTCGACGTGGTCCTCGGCCGGCTCCTCGGCCGCCCGGGCCCGCAACCATTCCGCGGCCCAGCGGTATTCGGCGATGAGGTCGGCCGAGGACGGGTCGAGCGCCTCGAACCGCTCGCGCGGCTCGCGCAGCCAGGCCGAGAGCTCACCCGGCAGGGCCCGGCCCGCCTCGAGGGCCGCGCGGTGGTCGGCGCGTACGGGCGCGGGCGGGTCGTCGAGCAGCAGCACCACCCGCAGGTCGGGGTATTCCTGCAGCGCGGCCGACAGCAGCGTCTTGCGGATGGTCGGGATCTCCTCGCGGTACGAGGGGACGAGCACCGTCATGGACGGCTGCCGGTCGTCGAACGCCTCGTCGATGACCGCCCGTGGCACCCGGCGGTGGGCCCGGGTGCGGTAGAGCGCGCCCTGCCGGGCCACCAGGTAGAGCAGCGATGACATCGTCAGCAGCGACATGATGGCCACGTAGACCGTCGTCTCCGAGGTGAACCGCATGCCCTGGAAACCGCGGTTGACGAACTGGGAGATGACCGTGACGACGATGTAGGCCGCCCAGGCGAGCACGGTGACGACGATGCCGAGGCGGCCCATCGTGATGAGGGTGTCGCTGGCCGGCGCGGCCACCGGTGGCAGCGGCTGGGTGCGCCGGTCGGCGCCCCACTGGCGCCTGCGTTTCGCGGGCATGCACGTCTCCCCGGGGGGTCGGAGGGTGATCGAGACCTTGGATCGGCCACGGCCCGGCCCAGTTGAGGAAAGTTCCTCAAGTACGCCGGTGGGCCGCCGATGCAACGCACATGTCATCCCCCGACTCGGCCGCGGAACCCCGGCGCCGGCTCTCCGTACCGCGGATCCTGTTGGTCGTCGTGGTCGTGGCCGCCGCGGTCACGGCGCCGTTCGCCTTCCGCACGGTCAAGGACCGGCTGGACGCGGGCGCCCCGCAGGCGTCGTCCTTCGCGCCCTACGTGGACGTGACCAACACCCCGCAGTTCACCTTCGAGGACCCGTCGGCCAACGCGGCCGGCAATGTGGTGCTCGGCTTCGTGGTCAGCAGCACCGACGTCGTCTGCCAGCCCAGCTGGGGTACGGCGTACTCGCTGGCCACCGCGTCGACCGGCATCGACCTGGACCGGCGGATCGCCCGGCTGCGCCAGCGCGGCGGGGACGTGACCGCCTCGTTCGGCGGGGCCGCGAACAAGGAGCTCGCGTCGGCCTGCACCGACCAGGCCAAGCTGACCGCCGCGTACCGGTCGGTGGTCGACCGGTACAACCTCACCTCGGTCGACTTCGACCTCGAGGACGGCGGCGAGACCTCGGCGGTCATGTCGCGGCGGGCCATGGCCGTACGCACGGTGCAGCAGAAGCAGAACGCGGCCGGCAAGAGCCTCGACGTGTGGCTGACCCTGCCGGTCGGCACGGACGGGCTCACGAGCGTGGGCGTGGCCGAGCTGGACGCGATGCTCGCCGCGGGCGTGGAAGTGGCCGGGGTCAACGCGCTCACGATGAACTACGGCTCGTCGGGCACCGGCAAGACGATGCGGTCGCTGGTCGAATCGTCGCTGACGTCGCTGGCCGGGCAGGTCGTCACCGCGTACGGCCGCGCCGGGACCCCGCTGAGCGCGAGCGAGGGCTGGCAGCGCATCGCGGCCACCCCGATGATCGGGCAGAACGACACGGCCGACGAGCGGTTCCAGCTGTCGGACGCGTCGGCGCTGATCGCGTTCGCCCGGGCCAAGGGCCTGCGGCGGCTGTCGATGTGGTCGGCCAACCGGGACAACAACTGCGGCGTGAACTACGTCGACACCACGCTGGTGTCCAACAGCTGCAGCGGGCTCGACCAGGCCGAGGGTGCGTTCTCCGCCCTGTTCAACGAGTTCACGGCGGTCGCGCCGTCGGCCGGTCCGGCGACCGCCGCGAGCGTCGCCGCGCAGCCCACCGACGACCCGTCCACGGCGCCGTACCCGATCTGGAACGCCCTGACGGCGTACGCCAAGAACTCGAAGGTCGTCTGGCACCACAACGTCTACCTGGCGAAGTGGTGGACCCAGGGCGACACCCCGGACGCGCCGGTGGCCGACGCGGCCCAGACCCCGTGGACCCTGATCGGCCCGGTCCTGGCCGGCGAGACCCCGCTCGCCACCGCCTCGTCGACCGTGACGGCCACGGCCTACGCCACGTGGAACCCCACCGCCACCTACGTCTCCGGCGACCGGGTCCAATATCACGGCGTCATCTATCAGGCGAAGTGGTGGACCCTCGGCGATGTGCCGGGCGCCCAGGTGAGCGACCCTTCGGACACACCCTGGCAGACTCTCTGACCATCGCCTGGCTGGATCGGACCCGGCGGCAGCGCCACCGGGTCCGATCCACCTGCGTTAACCGTGATCGACGTGCTCGTAGACGGCGTCGTGGGGACGTGGGCGAGCGCGCCACAGCGGAACCATCGCCCGGATCAGCCAGGCGAACGCGAGCAGCGCGGTGAAGCCGGCCATGAGCGGCTTGACGGCATCGCCGGCGAAGACGAACGCCGACGCGATGGGGAGCAGTCCGAGGATGAGGACGACGTCGGCGAGGGACCGACGGCCGCCCTCCGTCACGAGGATCGGGGGGTTCGTGACGAATTCGGGCTCGGTGGGCGCCCGGCCCACACCAACTTCGGCTTCGAGTAGTTGGCGGACCTCGGCCAGAGAATCCTCGGCTCCGGCGGCGCCCTGCTCCCACGCCACTCGCAGCCAGTACTCGGCCCGGATGAGGCTGCCGTTCTCCAGATGAAGGTTACCCAGCTCGTAAGCCGCGATTGCCAGCTCACTGGAGACCGCCTTGAGGCTCCCGTCGTGAATGGCCATGATCACTCCAGACAATATCGGTGTTGCAATGGCGGGGTGGTGGGGGAGATTGCCGACCTCCCCCTCGAAATCACGTCTTCGCTGATCAGTGGGACAAAGTGTGGCTCAGGTCGGCTTTCACGTCGCGGATCCGCTGGACGGCCAAGGAATAGGAGATTCCCCGAATCTGCGCGATGCGCTGGATCTTGAGCGTGTGATCGGCGCGCACCGGCTCGGTGATGGCATCGTAAAGCGCGGCTTCCGGCCACAGGCGGCGGCGAACCGCCTTGTTGATCACACTGCGAGTGTGATCCCACTCGAGCAGCTCCCGCTCGTCGTCGGCCACCCGTAGTCCGAATCGGATTCGGAAATCGCTGGGCACGTCCCACGAGAGGGGTTCGGGTCGCAACGCCTCCTGCTCTGCGGTCATGAAGATCACCGCTTGCGGATTGGTACAGCGCACCGGGTACGAGTAACGCTCGTACAACTTCTGATAGGCGCGCCAGACATAGGGAACAGGATCCTCACCCTCCTTCAAGACCTGGACCATTCGGCATACCGGCTTCGCGCAGAACAGAAGTGTCCTGTCGATCTCCGGCAAAGCCGCGCCAGGCTCGCAATCGTCCATGGCTATCTCCTCGTCGTGAACAATGGAATTATTTTCTGGTGCACTGCCGATCATGTTTTGGGGCAGCGTGGCGTTCATGAGATTGGCCCACGCGATACCGGCCATGATGCCGGGTCCCGGGCCTGCCACAACGCCGGTCGCACAACCCACCGCCGCCGCCGATCCCGCCGTGATGGTCCAGCGGATCCACGAGTTCTTCTTCGACATTTCCTCCGCCTCGAAGGCCCACGTCAGCAACAAAAAACCCGCAGCCGGTTCTGGCTACGGGTTCAGCGGTCGTGCGTTCGTGCGAATCTCAAGCTATCAGTTCGACCGGGGCGCGGACGGCAAACGCACCTGTCTCACTCGACAGGGTGGCGTCAGGAGGCCTTGTCGACGTACAAGCCCGCGCGCCAGGCGTCGGCCAGGGTGTCGAGGGGCAGGCCGAGGACGTCGCTGAGGCGGACGATGGTGCCGAAGGCGGGGGCGGGCAGGCGGCCGACCTCGATCTTGCGGAGGGTCTCGGGTGACATGCCGGCGGCGAGGGCGACCTCGACCAGGCTGCGGCCGTCACGGGCCCGCCGGAGGGCGACGCCAAGGCGCTGGCCGGCCGCGATCTGTTCGGCGGTGTGCGGTTGGCGAACCATTCCGTCACTATAACCCCCAAACGGACGTGGTATAACTATACCGTGATCGAGTTGAAGTCCCCCGCCGAGATCGGGCGCATGCACGTCACCGGCCGCTTCGTGGGCGAGGTGCTGGCCGAGGTCAGCGCGTCGGCCGCGCCCGGCGTCAACCTGCTCGACCTGGAGCACCAGGCCCGTGAGCTGATCAAGAAGCGCGGCGCCGAGTCCTCGTACTGGGACTATGCACCGTCGTTCGGCCGTGGCCCGTTCCGCAACGTGCTCTGCCTGTCGGTCAACGACGCGGTGCTGCACGGGCTGCCCCACGACTACACGCTGGCCGACGGCGATCTGCTGAGCATCGACATGGCGGTGGCCATCGACGGCTGGACGGCCGACTCGGCGTACTCCGTGGTTGTCGGCGAAGCCGCGCCCGAGGATCTCCGCCTCATCGAGGCGACCGAGGTGGCCCTGGAGGCCGGCATCAAGGCGGCCCAGCCCGGCGGGCGCCTGGGTGACATCTCGGCTGCCATCGGCGCTGTCGCCCGCGAGTACGGCTTCCGCGTGAACAACGAGTTCGGCGGGCACGGCATCGGCCGCACCATGCACGAGAGCCCGCACATCCCGAACGACGGCCGCGCCGGCCGCGGCATGAAGCTCACGCCGGGCCTCACCGTCGCCATCGAGCCGTGGTTCCTGACCACCACCGACAAGATCCGCTTCGACGAGGACGGCTGGACCATCCGCTCCTCCGACGGCTCACGCACCGCTCACTCCGAGCACACCATCGCCGTCACCGAGGACGGCCCGGTCGTGCTGACCCGCCGCCCCAGCGAGTCAGCCGAGAAACCCCAATAACTTCGGCCAGGCGTCCAGCCGCCCGACAGCGTCGGCCTGCTGGGTCCCACCGACCTCGGCGCCCGGGGCGGTCGCCTGGTTGGGTACCGGGTCACCGATGAAGTGACCGGCGTCCGGCTCACGCACTTCGGTGTACGGAAGTTCGCCCCGCCGGGCGCCGATGGCGCCGGCGTACGTGCAACTGGGCCAGAGCCGGTCACTGTCACCGCACAGCAGGAAGACGGGCCCACGGATCCGCTCGACGGGAATGACTGCCGACGGGGTTCGGGGCGGCGTGACGAAGCCGAACTCCGAGCGTTCGACGAACGGCAACGGCCGGCCGTGCAACGTCCACGCGGGCTGGGTGGTGTCCGGCAAGCCCGGGTTCACCACGCTGCTGGGCGAGGCGGCGACGACCCCGTGCACCAGGCCGGGGAAGTTGACGCCGAGCAGCAGGGCGGCTTCCGAGCCGCGGGAGATTCCGTAGACGTACAGCCGGGCGGGATCCACCCCCGGTTGCCGGGCCAGCCAGCGCAGGGCCGTGGCGAAGTATTCGAGAGGGATGCGCTCGAGGTGGGCCGGGCGCCCGGGCACGTCGAAGTAGCCGATGCCCAGCGCCGGGATGCCCTTCGCGGCCAGCGCCCGGGCGCTGGCGATCCCACCGCCGGCGCCACCCTCGGACCCACCGAAGGCGAGCACCGCGGGACGCCGGGCCCCGTCGCCCGCAGGAGCGAAGTAGGTGCCGGTGAAATCCGCGGCGACCTCCTGCGACGTCACCCCGGGGCCGCTCTCCAGACGCCGCAGCCGGGTGCTCGCGACCTGGTCACCGTCCACTATGGCGGCCAGGCGCACGGTCGTGCCGGACTCGGGTGGGCTCAGCGAGGACTTGCCCGGGCTCGTCATGGACCAGAGCAAGCCGGTGTCGTGAACTCCGCTGTACGACCCGGAGAGCGGCGCCTGGATGGCCGGATCCACCGCCCCGTCGTCGCTCGACTCGAAAGTGGCCGCGGACGACCACTGCGTACCGGCCTTGTCCCCGGCGGTCGCCCGGATGACGACTTCATGGTGGGCGGGGAGACCGGTGAGGGTCACGCCGAGCGGCGCGTCGAACAGCGCCGACGCGACGGCGACGTGGAACTCCGGCGAGGAACCGCTCGTACAGCCGGCGGAACCGAGCAGCACGGCCGCCACCGCGACGATCATCCGGCGCATGGTGACGATGGTAATCGATCGGTCAGGAGGGGCCGCTCCAGGCGGCGAGCAGGTCGAGGGCGTGGCGGGCGGGTGAGGACGGGGCGGCCAGGAAGACCATGAGCATCTGGTCCGGGTCGGTGGGGAAGGTCATCGCCTCGGTGTCCAGGGTGAGCTCGCCGACCAGCGGGTGGTGGATCGTCTTGCTGCCCGTGCCGAACTCGACCACCTTGTGGCCGGCCCACCAGCGGCGGAGGTCCCGGCTCTTCATGGAGAGCTCGCCGACCAGGGCGGTCGTCTTCGGGTCGTCGGGGTGGCGGGCGGCGTCCATCCGCAGCACGCCCACCATGTCGGAGGCGACCTGGCACCAGCCGTCGCCGAACAGCGAGCGGGCGCCCTCGTCGAGGGCGAGCCAGCGGGCCGCGTTGCGCTCCCGGGCCGGCATCGTGGTGAAGTCGGCCAGCAGCAGCGGGCCAATCGATTGCTGGCGAGCAGATCCGTGCGCCGGCCGAGGACGAGGGCCGGGACGTCGCCGAGCTGTTCCATCAGCGCCAGCGTCCCGGGCCGCACGGACTGCGCCTTCGGCGCCGCCCGGCGCCGGGCGGGCGGGGAGCGGCGGGCTGTCGTCGATGAACGGCCAGATCGCCTGGGCGTCCTCCGGCGTCTACTCCGCCTCCAAGGGCGCGGTCGAGCTGTTCAGCGCGGCGTTGGCCGAGGAGCTGGCCCCGGCCGGGGTCCGGGTCACGCTCATCGAGCCCGGCCTGTTCGCCACCGAGTTCGCCGGCTCCGTGCACGCCGTGCTCCCCGACGACGTGTACGCGCCGACCGTCGGCAAGTTCCTCTCCGACTTCTCCCAGTTGCCGCCGTCCGCCTTCGGCGACGCGGCCCAGGTGGCCGACGCGATCGTCGCGGTCACCAAGATGCCCGAGCCGCCGCTGCGCCTGGCCGTCGGGGCCGACGCCGTGGCCGGGATCCGGGCCGCGCTCCAGGCGCGCCTCGAGCAGCTCGACAAGTGGGAGAACGCATTGGCCTAACGGACCGGGCCTGTTTTGGCCCTCCGGCCGGGCCCGAACGGATCTAGCCTGGGGGCCGAACCCTCATCTCAAGGAGCTCCTATGACCCGGGTCGACTTCTACTTCGACGCCGCCTGCCCGTTCGCCTGGATCACGTCGCGGTGGATCCACGAGGTGACGCCGCTGCGCGAGCTCGACGTCCACTGGAAGCCGATGAGCCTGTACGTGCTCAACGAGAACCGTGAGCTGCCGGAGTCGTACCGCCAATTGGTCAACCGGTCGCTGGGCACGGCCCGGGTCGTCACCGCGGCCTGGGTGGAGCACGGCGACGGCGTGCTGGCCGGCCTCTACACGGCTCTCGGCACGCGGATCCACAACCAGGGCAACAAGGACCCCGACGTCGTGGTGCCCGAGGCGCTGCGCGAGGTGGGGCTGCCGGCGTCGCTGGCCGGGGCGGCCACCAGCGAGCAGTACGACGAAGCGCTGCGCAAGAGCCACCACGAGGGCATGGACCCGGTCGGCGACGACGTCGGCACGCCCACCATCCACATCGACGGCGTCGCGTTCTTCGGGCCCGTGCTCAATCAAATCCCGCGCGGTGAGGAAGCGGCCCGCATCTTCGACGGGGCGCGGGCGCTCGCCGACTACCCGGGCTTCTTCGAGCTCAAGCGAACCCGTACCGGCGGCTTGTCCTTTGACTGAACGACGGCCTCCAGGCCGTCGAGGAGACGCTGGAGGCCGTACTCCAGGAGGACGTCCAGGGTGAAGCTCTGGTCGCCGGAGGCGATGAAGCGGGCCATCAGCGGCAGCTTGCCCGTGCCCAGGACGGCGGCGAAACGGTCCTGCTGGTTCGCCATCCACTGCTCGTCGGTCAGACCGGTCTCCTGCTCGGCCTGGGCTTCCTCCTCGAGGTTGACGGCCGTGCCGCGGACGTAGTTGGCGAGCATCACCGAGGCCGTGAACTGGGTGCTCGAGTCGAGGCCGCACCGTTCGAGGGCCCGCATCGACCACTCGGTGTGGGCCATGCCGTGCGGGGCGAGCGGGGGCCGGGTGAACGACACCGCCTGGGCCAGCCAGGGATGGTCCCGGTACATCGTCCACTGCAGACGGGCGAGCGCCTCCAGGCACGTACGCCAGTCGTCGGCGCCGGGGTCCAGGCCCGGCGGCGGCGGATAGGCGGCCATCACCCGGTCCATCATGAGCAGGACCAGATCCTCCTTGTCCTCGACGTAGCGGTAGAGCGCCATCGTCGGCAGGCCGAGGTCGCCGGCGAGGCGGCGCATGGAGACGGCGGCCAGCCCTTCGGCGTCGCCGATGGCCACAGCGGCCTCGACGACCCGGTCCCGGTCCGGTGGCGGAGCGCCGCCGGTCACGATCGTGCCCAGGCCGGGCCGCGTCTCGACCAGACCGGTGTCGCGCAGGTAGGCGATGATCCGCGTGGCGGTGGCCATCGCGACGCCGTACGTGGCCATGATCTGCCGGGTCGACGGCACGGCGGCCCCGGGCGGCAGCGTGCCGTCCTTGATCCGGGCGGTGATCTCGGCGGCGATTCGCTGGTACAGGGGTTCCACTGCACTAGTGCACCACGAGACCCAGCCCCACGCCAAATGGTGGGGATAGCACTACCGACTAGCCAACTAGTGCGCCCGTACGGTGTATTCATCCGATCACGGGAGGGGCACCATCATGAATGACGCGGTCCGTGTGGAATCGCTGTACAAGACGTACGACAACGGGGTGACCGCCCTCGACGGCGTGTCGGCGAGCTTCGCCACCGGCACGTTCGTCGCGGTCATGGGGCCGTCCGGCTCCGGCAAGAGCACGCTGCTGCAGTGCGCGGCCGGCCTCGACAAGCCGACCGCCGGCCGGGTCTTCATCGGCGGCACCGAGCTGACGGCCACCAAGGACACCGCCCGGACGAAGTTCCGGCGCAGCCGGGTCGGCTTCGTGTTCCAGGACTACAACCTGCTGCCGTCGCTCACCGTCGAGCAGAACGTGCTGCTGCCGTTGCGGCTGGCCGGCAAGCGCAAGCCGTCCTCGCTGCCGTTCGTCCTCGGCCGCCTCGGGCTCGGCGACCGGGCCCACGAGCTGCCGGAGCGGCTCTCCGGCGGTCAGCGCCAACGGGTCGCCGTGGCCCGGGCCCTGGTCACCGAGCCGGCGGTCGTCTTCGCCGACGAGCCGACCGGCGCCCTCGACATGCGCAGCGCCCGGGAGGTGCTCGGCCTGCTGCGGGCGGCGGTGCACGAGTTCGGCCGTACGGTCGTGATGGTCACCCACGACCCGGTGGCGGCCGCCCACGCCGACTCCGTGATGTTCCTGGCCGACGGCCGGCTGGCCGGCACGATGCAGCGGCCCAGCGCCGACGCGGTGGCCGAGCGCCTCGCCCACCTGGGCGACAACACCGTGCGGGCCGCGGCATGATCGCCATCGCGCTGCGGAATCTGAAGCACCGGCCGGGCGGCTTCGTGGCCACCTTCGTGTCGGCGTTCCTCGGCGCCGCCCTGCTCATGGCCTTCGCGTCCCTTCTGGACACCGGTGACAGCGAATCGCTGACCTCGACGGCCACCATCGGCGGCGGCTGGTGCCTGGTCATCGTGGCCTTCGCGGTCACCTCGACGCTGAGCCTCTCGGTGCGGCAGCGCGCCGACCAGGTCGGGCTGCTGCGCTCGGCCGGAGCGACCGGTCCCCAGCTCCGCCGGATGATCGTCGGGGAGGCGGCGGCGGTCGCGCTGATCGCCTCGGCGGCGGCCGTGCCGGCCGGTTTCGCGCTCGGGCGGGTGCTGGTCGGCCTGCTGCAGAACACCGGGCAGGTCCCCTCGTCGACCGAGGCGGCCTTCGGGCCGATCGCCCTCGGCACGGGCTTCGGCGTCACCGTGGCCGGCGCGGTGCTGGCGGCGTTCGCGACCGCTCGCCGGACGGCCGGCAACGCCGGGGCGAAACCGGAAAGGCCGCGGCTGCGCCGGATCGCCGCGGTGGTGTTCCTGCTGGCCGGGGCGAACTGTTCGGTGCTGACGGCCACCGTGATGGACGGCAAGGGCGTCGACGCGATGCAGACGGCCGGTCAGGCCGGCATCTGGGCCGCGATCGGCCTGGCTCTGCTGTCGCCCGAGCTGCTACGGCTGGTCACGGCGGTGATCGGTCCGCCGGTACGCAGTTTCGGCGGCGTGGCCGGGGAGCTGGCGGTCACCGGCGTGCACTCGCGGGCCCGGCAGCTGGCCGGCGCCGTGATGCCGGTGCTGATCTTCACCGGCATCGCCACCGGCACCGTCTACATGCAGGGCATCGAGGACCGGGCGGCCGAGGGGCAGATCCAGCCCGCCTACGCCCAGGACATCCAGACGCTGAACTACGTCGTGGTCGGCATGATCGCTCTCTTCGTGGCCGTCATGCTGGTGAACACGCTCATCGCGGCCACCACGTGCCGCCGCCGCGAGTTCGCCCAGCACCGCCTGGCCGGCGCCACTCGCGGGC
This sequence comes from Actinoplanes sp. NPDC049598, assembly GCF_040675435.1. NCBI lineage: Bacteria > Bacillati > Actinomycetota > Actinomycetes > Micromonosporales > Micromonosporaceae > Actinoplanes > Actinoplanes sp. NPDC049598. The sequence continues at coordinate 243,645 of NZ_JBFAOX010000002.1, forward strand.
AGGTCCTGGCGATGGTCTCGCTCGAGGTCGTGCTGGTCACCGTCACCGGCGTGCTGGGCGGCTCGCTGGCCGCGTTGTTCACCATCGTGCCGTTCGGCTCGGCCCGGGCCGACCGCCTCTGGCCCGACGCCGAACCTTGGCAGTACGGAGTCATCGTCGCCCTGGCCGTGCTGCTGACGGCGGCCGCGACCGTGCAGACCACGCGACGCGCCCTGCGAGGGCCGGCCACCGCCGCCGTCCGAGCCTGAAACCCGGCCCGCCCGTCCATGCCCGGTAGCGGTTGTCTCGCTACCGGGCATGACTGCTCAACGTCTTGCCAGATCACTGCGTAAGTTGGTCATCGTCCGCCCTTGTCCGTCGCCGCTGTCGTTCGCCTTGGGAGGCGTCATGTGGCCGCTCTACGCGGCGGGGTTCACCACCGCCTTCGGGGCCCACGCGATCGCCGCGAATCTGGGTGGGTTCTCGGATGACGCCGTCACCTCACTACTGGTGCTCGGTGGGCTTCTCGCCCTGTACGACGGGGCCGAGGTGCTGCTGAAGCCGGTCTTCGGCAGCCTGGCCGACCGGGTCGGCGCGAAACCGGTGCTGCTGGGCGGTCTGATCGCGTTCGCCGCCGCGTCACTGGTCTACGTCGTCGCGGACAGCCCCGGCTGGTTGTGGGCGGCCCGGCTCGGGCAGGGCGCGGCCGCCTCGGCCTTCTCCCCCGCCGCCTCGGCCCTGGTGGCCCGGCTCAACCCGGCCGCCAAGCACGGGCGGGCGTTCGGCTCGTACGGCTTCTACAAGTCCATCGGCTACACCCTCGGCCCGCTGCTCGGCGGGGTGCTCGTCTGGGCCGGCGGCCTCCGTCTGGTCTTCGTCGTGCTGGCCGTGCTGGGCGCCGCCGTCGCGCTGTGGGCGGCCTCGGCGGTCCCCGCCGTCCCGCCGCTGCCCAAAACCCGGCAGACCGTCGTCGACCTGGCCCGCCGGCTGGCCGACCCCGCCTTCCTCATCCCGACCGGCGCCCTGGCCGCCGCGACCGCCGCGCTGTCGGTCGGCGTCGGCTTCCTGCCCGTCTCCGGCCGCGCCGCCGGCCTGGGCCCGATCGCCACCGGCGCCGCCGTCTCGGTCCTGGCCATCTGCGCCGCTTTCATCCAGCCGTGGGCCGGCCGCGCCCTCGACAACGGCCGCCTGCCCACCCGCGCCGGCCTCACCGTAGGCCTGCTGCTCACCGCCGCCGGCCTGGCCGCAGCCGCCCTCCCCGGCCTGCCCGGTGTGCTCCTGGCCGCCGTCCTCACCGGCGCCGGCACCGGCCTGATCACCCCTCTGGGCTTCGCCGCCCTCGCCGCGAGCACCCCACCCGAGCGCCTCGGCCAGACCATGGGCTCAGCCGAGCTGGGCCGAGAACTCGGCGACGCCGGCGGCCCCCTCCTCGTCGCCGCCGTCGCGACTCTCGCCACCCTGGCCTGGGGCTACGCCACCCTGGCCCTCGTGGTGGCCATCCTGCCCCTGCTGGTCCGCCGCCGCGCCACCCTTTGAGCCAGCAGCACGAAAGTTCAGCCCATCGCCCGACAACCTGACCGCGCTGGTTTTGTTCGCGAGTTTGGACGCCAGATGTCGCTGAGTTTCGGCACCACCGAGATCTCACCTATCCCGATGTTCGCGAGTTCGGGACCCGCCCCGAGCGAGACCCGCTCAGGCGTCATCGGACAACCCCATCGTTCACGCACGGTGACGATCTGGCTGAGACAGGGCACGCCTTGTCTGCGGCAAATCCTGATGCTCTCGCTCGCCATGTAAGGCCCGTATGCCGTCGGCGCGGGACGCCTTGTAGGCAATCGTCTATATCCTGCGCTGATGGAGAACCGGAACCCTGCTCTGGTCTTCGGCGAGGTCGCCGACGACTACGACCGTGTCCGCCCGGCGTACCCCGTCGACCTGTTCCGTGACGTGCTGAGTTACAGCCAGCCCAACATCGGCGGCCTCCGGGCGCTGGATGTCGGAGCGGGCACAGGCCGGGCCACTGAGGCGTTTGCCAGAGAGGGTCTACCAGTCGTCGCCCTGGAGCCGGACGACGCCATGGCCGAGGTTCTCGCCCGGCGAATGACCCCATTTCCGAGAGTGCAGGTGGTACGCGGCAGCTTCGAGGAGTTCCGTCCCACACAGCGGTTCGGGCTGCTGTTCAGCGCGGAGGCATGGCACTGGACTGCGCCGGAGACGCGATGGTCACTGGCTGCGGACGCGCTGGCGGACGGCGCGACGCTGGCCCTGTTCTGGAACACCGAGCGGATCGCCGAACCCGCCCTGCGAACGAGCATGCTGGAGATCTTCGCTGCGCATGCTCCCTCGGTAATCATCAACGACGAACCGATGACCGCCGAACAGGTGGCATCGTTGGCCGGGCGATGAGCTGTCCGCGGTCGCCGCGTTCGAGAGCCTAGCCAGCCGCCCCTACCAACGTCGGTGGAACATGCCGAGGACGGACTACCTTGGGTTGACCCAGACCAGGTCGCAGTTCCGGATGTTGCCCCCACCGGCGCGCCACAACCTGCTGGCGGCGTTGGCAACGCTATTCAGCGACGAAGTGCCGCTCGTGATCCACACGACGCTGATCCTCGCCCGACGCCAGCCAGCATAAGCCGGCTGCTTCGAGCATCTTCACTGATCGCCTGCACGCAGCGTGAGCGGGCTCCTGAGGAGCCGTCGGCGCCACCCGCCGGTCAAGATCCTAAGAGTTGTCGTTTCTCACGGACATTGCGGCGACCGGTGCCGGCAGAGTGGTGCCGAAAGTCGCGAACGAAGCCACCGCGCAGAGCCGCACGCGCGAACGCTCAAGTAGGACCATCTGCGATGCTCAAACGCTCAAGTTCGGGGGTGCGAACGCGCGGGGTGGGGTGACGGCGCGGGGTGGCGGCCACGCGCGGTGGGTGACCGCGCGGAGTGAGGTGACCCCGGGGGTGGGCGGCCGCGCGGAGTGGGTGGCCACGTGGAGTGGGTGGCCACGCGCAGTGAGCTGACCGCGCGGGGTGGGCGGCCACGCGGAGCGGGTGGCCACGCGCAGTGAGGTGACACCGTGAGGTAGGCGGCTACGCGGAGCGGGTGGCCACGCGCAGTGAGGTGACACCGTGGGGTAGGCGGCCACGCGGAGTGGGTGACCGCACGAGATGGGGTGACGGCGGGATTCGGACGCGCGAACGCCCGGACGCGCGAACGCCCGGACGCGCGAACGCCCGGACGCGCGAACGCCCGGACGCGCGAACGCCCGGACGCGCGAACGCCAACGGCCCCGGCCTGAGGCCGGGGCCGGGCGTTGACGAACTTACTTGCCGTGGCGGGCGTACTTGGCGCGGAACTTCTCGATGCGGCCGGCGGTGTCGAGCACGCGCGTGCGGCCGGTCCAGAACGGGTGGCTCGCCGAGGAGATCTGGACGTCGATCACCGGGTAGGTCTGGCCGTCGGTCCACTCGATGGAGTTCCGGCTCGTCTCCGTCGAACGGGTGAGGAACGCGAAGTCAGCGTTGCGGTCGCGGTAGACGACGCGGTGGTAGTCCGGGTGAATGCCGTTCTTCATGGCTATCTCCTCCAAAGGAACGTCCACCACAACCAGCCCCAGGGGCCTGGTATTCCGCGCTCAGGGTCTGCTGGATCACACCCGCTCAGCTGCTAAAACTCGGCCGAGGCGGCGTCCAGGGCAGCGATCTCGGCGGGGGTCAGGTCGAGCGTCGCCGAGGCGAGCAGGGCCGGGAGCTGGTCCGCCGAGCGGGCGCTGGCGATCGGCGCCACGACCTGCGGGCGGGCGCGCAGCCAGGCCAGGGCCACGGTCGCGAGGGCCACGTCCCGGTCCCGGGCGATCTTGTCGAGGGCGTCGACCACGTCAAGGCCGCCGTTGCTCAGCAGGTCGGCCGCTCCACCGCCGCGCGGGGACTTCGACAGGTCCTGCTCCGTACGGTATTTGCCGGTCAGGAAGCCGGCCGCCAGGCCGTAGTAGGGCACGACGGCCAGGTCGTAGGCGGCCGCGACCGGCGCGATGTCCTTCTCGTACTTGGCGCGGGCCACCAAGTTGTAGTGCGGCTGCACGGCCACCGGCACGGCGAAACCCTCGCGCCGGGCGATCTCGACCCACTCGGTGATGCGGGCGCCGGTGTAGTTCGACACCGCGATGGCGCGGACCTTGCCCGCCCGGACCAGCGCGTCGAACGCGGCCGCGGTCTCGGTCAGCGGCGTGGCCGAGTCGTCGTAGTGCGCGTAGTAGAGGTCGATGTGATCGGTGCCCAGGCGGGTGAGCGACGCGTCGGCGGCGGCCGCGATGTTGCTCGCGGAGAGACCGCGGAACTGCGGGTGCTGGCTGACCTTGGTCGCCACGACGATCTGGTCACGGTTGCCGCGGGCGCGCAGCCACGCCCCGATGATCGTTTCGGACTCGCCGCCGGAGTTGCCCGGCACCCACGCGGAGTAGCCGTCGGCGGTGTCGACGAAGTTGCCACCGCCGGTCACGTACTGGTCGAGCACCTCGAACGAGGTGTCCTGGTCGCTGGTCCAGCCGAAGACGTTGCCGCCGAGCGAGAGCGGAAAGACGTCGATGCCGGAGGTGCCGAGAGTCGCCATGAGCCCCACATCCAGAAAAGAGATCAACTCCCCGAACCTAGCGCGGAGGTAGGAGAACGGCATCACATGCCGCAGAGTCCGTAACCGGTATGACGACACGTATTGATATGGGTCGATAAGAGCGGCAGCCTCGGGAGTAACCCCCGAGGAGGAAGCATGCTGCTACGCAGGATCGCCGCGGCTCTCTGCGCCACCGCGCTGGCCGCCGTCGGAGTCCAGGCCACGAGCGCCGGACCGGCCGCCGCCGCACCCAGGGTGCTCTACTACGACGCCAGCCAGGCCCAGGAGTTCCGCTCCGTCGTCGACCAGGGCGCCCAGATCTGGAACAACTCGGTCACCAACGTCCGCCTGGTCGCGGTCAGCGCGGGGCAGACACCCAACATCCGGGTGTACGCCGACAACGGCTGGCCGCGCACCTACTCGACCTCCCTGGGCAACGGCCGCTGGTACATGGGCCGCGAGGCGGTGAACGACGGCTACTACCAGGCCCGGATCGCCGCGCACGAATTCGGCCACATCCTCGGCCTGCCCGACCGCCGCACCGGCCTCTGCGCCGACCTGATGTCCGGCAGCAGCGCCCCGGTCTCGTGCACGAACGCCAACCCGAACAGCAGCGAGCGGGCCTCGGTCAACCGGCTCTTCGCCACGGCCACGGCCCCGGCCACGGCACCCCAGGTGTACGCCTGGGCCGGTTGACGAATCCTTGATGAAGGGCCGGCGGGAGACCGCCGGCCCTTCGCCGGCTCAGGCGGCGGGCAGGCCGCCCACCTGCGTGTTGACCCAGGTACGGATCGAGGGCAGGTCGCCGTAGATGGACGGGGCGGTAGCGCAGGTCGAACTGCTGTTCCCGGCCCGGCTGGTCACCCCGATCAGGTTCCACCGGCCGCTGACCGCCCGGACCTGCGGGCCACCCGAGTCGCCGTAGCAGGCGCCGGCGTTGCCGTTCGTGTTGTTGGTGCAGATCTCGTACGCGGCGTTGATGCCCGCGCATCGACTATCGGCCACGACCGAGGTGTCCAGCTCGTTGGCGACGCGCGGCGTGGAACCGCATCCCCGGGTCGGGCACGTCTGGCCCCAGCCGATGATGCGGGTGGCAGTGCCGACCGCGCCCGAGGCCGTCGGGATCGGCGCCGGGGCGTACGTCACGGAGGTCGCCAGCTCCAGCAGCTTGACGTCGATCGACGGGTGATTGACACCCCGCCGTACGGCGACCACCGTGCCGCCGCTGGCACGGTCGACGCTGCCGACCCGCACCGAAGAGGGCGTCGGGCAGTGCTTGGCGGTCACGGCCCAGTTGGCCTTGATCAGGGATCCGGTGCAGCCGGACACGTAGACCATGAACGAGTAGTTCTCGCTGGCCGGCCGTCCGTTGACGACGTTCGTGCTCGGCGCGGGTTCAGCCGCCGGCGCCGCACCCGCGGTGGCGGGAGCGAGCAGCCCGGCCGCGACCACAGAGACCGCGACGAGCGTACGGGCGAGGATGCGCATGGTTTCGTCCTCCTCGAACTCGATGGAGGACACACCGTAGCGTTGAATTGATGAACGTCGATACATACCAGCTCGGGCCTACCGCGAGACGATGACCCACCCGAGAGGCCAGGGCAGGCCGGGGCGGGGCAGGCGGGGGCGACGCGGGCCAGAGGGCGCGGGAGAGGGCCCGGGGTTGAGAGCGCGCAGCGGGGCGCAGGGTTGGGAGCGCGCGGTGGGGCGCGGGGTTGAGAGCGCGCGGTGGGGCGCGGGGTTGAGAGCGCGCGGTGGGGCGCGGGGTTGAGAGCGCGCAGCGGGGCGCGGGGTTGGGACGGGCGGGCCCCGAAGCGCGGGAGCCCGCCCGGGCGTCGGGGTTACTGCTGGGCGAGGGCTTCCAGGGCCGTGCGGACCTGGGTGAGGGGGTCGGGGCCGAGGGGGCGCAGGACGACGGTGTCGGCGCCGGCCCGGTGGAGGGCCTCGATCTTGGCGGGGATCTCCTCGGGCGGGCCGATCAGGGAGAAGACCTCGGAAGGGTCCACGCCGAGCCAGGCGGCCTGGGCCTCGACCATGTCGCGGGTGACCTCGAAGGTGTCGGTGCGCAGGTAGGTGAAGACGATCAGCTCGTGGGCCGGGCGGTCGCCGGTCTCGCGGCCGCGGTTGATGTGGGTGAGGGCGGCCGCGATCTCGGCCGGGCCGGCGCCCTCGGCCAGGATGGTGCCGTCGGCCGAGCGGCCGGAGAGCTCCAGCGACTTGGGTTTCACGACGCCGGTGACGATCGGCGGGACGACGCGGGGCGGGTGCACCAGCGCGATGCCGTCGAGGGTCACCTCGCGGCCGTGCTGGGTGACGGTCTCGCCGGCGAGCAGGCCGCGCACGCCGACGATGGTCTCCTCGAGCAGGGCGAGTTTGCGGTCCCGGTCGGCGCCCACCTTGCGCATCCAGTCCGGTACGCCGTGACCGACGCCCGCCACCAGGCGGCCCTCGTGCACCCGGGCCAGATTGCCGAGCTCCATGGCGAGCAGCGCCGGGTTGCGCAGCGCGACCGGCGCGATGCCGATGCCCACCCGCAGCCGGGAGGTGGCCGCCAGGGCGAGCGCGGCCGAGCTGATCGACCCGGTCCAGCCGAGGTCCTCGATCACCCACAGGTCGTCGGCGCCGAGCCGTTCGAGGTCGGCGGCGAAGCCGGTCAGCTCTTCGGGCTGCCGGTCACGGTCGAACATGAATCCGATCCTGGTCATGGGAGACAGATGATCACACCCAGACCGTCGCGAGCCAGACCGCCACGGCGGCCAGGGCCAGAAGCACGATGTTGAACCCGATCAGTTTGGCCTCGCCCCGCGACAGGTGCAGCCCGATCGCGCCCACCTGGACCAGCACCATGCCCACGGCCGCGGCCAGCGCCAGCCCCGGCAGGATCCCGGTCAGCGGCGGCAGGATCAGGCCCACCGCGCCGAGCAGTTCGAGCACGCCGATCGTCCGGATCGCCGGCAACGGGAAGCTGTCGACCCAGCCCATCATCGGCCGCAGCTGGTCCTTGCTGCGTACGGCCTTGAGACCGCCCGAATAGAGATAGACCAGCGCGAGCAGCCCGGCCACGATCCAATAGGCGATTTCCATATGCAGCCCTCTCTGAGCAGGATGGTTACTATCCGGAAGTAGCCACATCATGCGGCACCATCGAGAGGCTTACAAAAGGCACACGAGTGTGCCTCAGGCACACGGAGGTGACATGTCGGAGTACGAGCACACGTGCATGATCCGCGGCGACGGCGGCAAGACGCTGCGCGCGATCCTCGACCAGATCTGCAACAAGTGGACGCTGCTGGTCGTGGCCACGCTGGATCAGGGCACCGTGCGCTTCACCGACCTGCGGCAGCAGGTCCCGGGCATCTCGCAGCGGATGCTCACTCTGACCCTGCGCCATCTGGAGCGCGACGGCCTGGTCTCACGCACCGTGCACGCCGAGGTGCCACCCCGGGTGGAGTACGCGCTGACGGGGCTGGGCAAGAGTCTGATCGCGCCGGCGCTGGCCCTGGCCGGCTGGGCCATCGACCACGTCCCGGAGATCGAGGCCAGCCGGGCCGCCTACGAGGGGCACACCGCGACCGCCCGTCGGTGAAAAGATCCGTCGATGCGCGTTCTCTTCGAGGGCAGGGTCCCGATCGACTACGGCCAGGTCTACGTGATCAGCCGCGAGCTGCCGGACATGCACCGTGCGTTCGCCGGGCAGGTCAACGGTCTCTGCGGGGCCGCGGTGCCGGGCAACCTGTTCCTGATGACGGGCACTCATTACGGGCGGGTCAACTTCAGGATCGAGTTGTACGACCGTGAGCCCCCACCCGCGGGTCCCGGGTGGGAGGAGGTCGTCGAGGTGCCGTTCGCCCTGCGGGCCGACACGGTCGACCTGGTGCCGTGGGGCGACGCTTCGCTGGCCGAGCTGCCGTTGACCCCGGACGTCTCCCGGGTCCGCTATTGCGCGGCCGGCATGGATCAGGGCAGCGACCCGTACGGCGGGTTCGACCCGGACGAGCTCGAGGACGGCGACTACACGTACATGGAGCAGCGCCCGGACCGCTACCTGCTCGCGTTCTGGCCGGCCGGCACGGAGGCGGGCGAGGTGATCGTGCGGCGGACCAGCCGGTCGGCCGAGTACTGGCACGGCTGGGCGGCCGGGTTGCCGGCCCCGCCGACGTTGTGGGAGCAGGTCGAGGCCGAGCTGGCCGAGCGCGCGGAGCGGGAGCGCCGCGCCGAGGAGCACCGGCGGCGCGAGGAGGAGCGGCTCTGGGGTGGGCGGGCGCCGGGCGATCGGCTGCGCCGGGTCCGCGGCAACGTGTTCGGGCTGGCCCGGGTCGACCGGGATCTGATGGACGGGGTGGCCGGGGCGGACGAGGCCACGCAGCGGCGGATCGCCGTGTGGGCGGCCAGGCAGGCGTTCGCGTACGCCGGGATCGCCGATCTCGACTGGATGGCGCCGGCGTGGGCGGCGCTGGAGCGCGGCGAGCCCTTGCCTCCGGAGTTCGCCGACCCGATGGCGCTGTGGATGCGCCTGGGTTCACCGCCCATCCGGTATTCGGCGATCTCGGTGCGCCCGAGCGGATTCCAGCCGCCCGATCCGATTCCGGAGGTTCTCGACGGGGCCGTGAACCGGGTGTCGATGGCTCTTCCGGCGCTCGCGGCCGCCGCCGGCCCGGATCCCCTGCAGGCGGCTCTGGAGGCGTTGTGGGCGGGCGTCACCGCGTACGGCCAAGGTCGTGGGGTCTTCTTGACCGCCGTCAGGCGGGCCTTCCCGATCGTCGACCGGGAAGGCCCGGTGACCTAGGCGACGGTGTTGCAGATGGTCGTCATCTCGTCGCGGGCGACGACCTTGATGCGGTTGCGGCCGTGCGGCTCGCCGAGGGTGACCTCGTGGGCGTCCAGCCGCTGCCAGCCCTCCCAGGTGGTGATGGGCAGGCCGCGGCCGCGCAGGTAGTCGGTGACGTCGTCGTGCTCGCGGTTCGGCGCCGTGGGCAGCTTCTCGACGTCGGCCAGCAGGCTGGTGACCGTCTCGCCGGCGTCGCCCTTGGTGTGGCCGATGAGGCCGACCGGGCCACGCTTGATCCAGCCGGTGACGTACATGCCGGGGATGTGCTCGCCGTCGAGGTCGAGGATGCGGCCGGCCTGGTGCGGGATGGTGCCGGTCTTGGTGTCGAACGGCAGGTCGGGCAGCGCGGTGCTGAGGTAGCCGACGGCGCGGTAGACGGCCTGGACGTCCCAGTCGGTGAACTCGCCGGTGCCGCGGACCCAGCCGTCGCCGGTGAGCTCCTGCGTCTCGGTGCGCAGGCCCTCGACCTTGCCGTCACCCAGGACCTCGACCGGCGCCTGCAGGAAGTGCAGGTGCAGGCGGCGCGGACGGTCCTCGCGGGGGTCGCGCACAGCCCAGTTCTGCAGGATGTCGACGCACATCTTGACGTGCCGGGTCTGGCGCATCATCTCGAGGCTGCCCTCGTCGAACTCGATGCCCTCGGGGTGCACGATGACGTCGACGTTGGGCGAGTGGTCGAGCTCGCGCAGCTCCTGCGGGGTGAACTTGACCTGGGCCGGGCCGCGCCGCGAGAAGACGTGCACGTCGGTCACGGGGCTGTTCTTGAGGTGCTGGTAGACGTTGTCCGGGATCTCGGTCTCGAGCAGCTCGTCGGCCGTCTTGGCGAGGATCCGGGCGACGTCGACGGCGACGTTGCCGGCGCCGATGACGGCGACCTTCTGCGCGGTGAGCGGCCAGTCGCGCGAGACGTCCGGGTGCCCGTTGTACCAGGACGCGAAGTCGGCCGCGCCGTAGCTGCCCTGCAGGTCGATGCCGGGGATGTCGAGCTCGCGGTCCTTCTCGGCGCCGGTCGCGATGATCGTGGCGTCGTAGAAGCGGGTCATCTCCTCCGGCTTGACGTCCACGCCGTAGGCGACGTTGCCGATGAAGCGGATCCGCTCGTTGTCCATCACGCGGTGGAGAGCCTTGATGATCTCCTTGATCCGCGGGTGGTCGGGGGCGACGCCGTACCGGATCAGACCGTAGGGGGTCGGGAGCTTGTCGAAGATGTCGACGGTGACGTTCTCGACGGCCTTGATGAGGTGGTCGGCGGCGTAGATGCCGGCCGGGCCGGCGCCGATGACGGCAACCCGCAGAGGGCGGTTCATGGTCGCGGTTCCTTAGCAAGATCGACGTTAGGCAAACCTAACTGTAAAACCTCAACCTAGGTTCAGATCAAATCAGGTCCCGCCGGGTGATATTCCGTTGCTCACTGTGACGAGACCGACCGTGCTATCAAACCCCTCGGGATTGTAGGGTTGGGCTAGCCAATTCCAAGATCAACTGACCGAGGCCAACCCATGACGGCAGACGAATACGCTGCGTGGCGGGAGAGCCGGGAGCGCGCGGTGACCGCGCCGACCGGCAACCTTGCCCTGATCGAGACCCGGTGGGGTGCCGACGACCCCGACGCGGCCCTCGCCGGTCAGGCACCCACAGTAACCGCCAGCACGCTCTCCCGGCGTGATTTGATCACGGGGATCGAGCAGCGCGGCGTCCGCCTCTGGGACGCCGACGCCCCGGCCATCCGGGCCTTCGCGGGCATCGACGCCTACCCATTTTCGCAGGAATGGGTGCTTGAGGGGACCTGGGAGCCGGTGCCCGGGGCGCGCTATCTGCCCTTCGAGCACGCCCGCGACGAGGGCCGTACCCGCGATCTCCCGGTACCGGGTGATATTCACCTCACCCTGGCCGGTCAGGAGTACAACCTGAGCGCCTTCGACGACGACGGCACGCTGCTGCTGGTCTTCGGCGACCCGACGAACGGCGTCGACACGTACCACTCGGGCCGCTTCCTCTTCCCCACCCTGGCCCCCGGGTCCTCGACGGTGACGCTCGACTTCAATCGGGCCTTCGTCCCGCCCTGCGGTTTCTCGTCGCACTACAACTGCCCGATGCCGCCGCCGCAGAACCGCATCGCCGTGCCCGTCCTCGCCGGCGAGAAGCTCCCTCTGTTCAAGAATGGATTCGAAGTATGAGAAGGCTTCTGGCTTCGCTCGCCGCGGTCACCGCGCTGAGTGTGCTGGCCGCGTGCGGTGGTGGCGGCTCCTCGTCCGCCGACGGCAAGGCGGACGGCGCGGCCACCATCCAGGTCGGCTCGGTCTACGAGCCGCAGAACCTGGACAACACCGCCGGCGGCGGCCAGGGCGTGACCGAGGCGCTCAACGGCAACGTGTACGAGGGGCTGTTCAAGCTCACCGACGACGGCAAGGTCGAGCCGCTGCTGGCCAAGGACCAGAAGGTCAGCGACGACGGCCTCACCTACACCTTCACCCTGCAGCCGAACGTGAAGTTCCACTCCGGCAAGGCGCTGACCTCGGCCGACGTCAAGGCGAGCATCGAGCGGGTGACGGCCGAGAACTCGAAGTCGGCCCGCAAGAGCAACCTCTCGGTCGTGAAGAGCATCGCCACCCCGGACGACTCGACGGTCGTGGTCACGCTCTCCAAGCGCTCCATCTCGTTCGTCTACAACCTGAGCTACGTCTGGGTCGTCAACTCGGCCGCCACCGACCTCACGACGAAGGCCGACGGCACCGGCCCGTACAAGCTGGGCGAGTGGAAGCGCGGCTCGACGCTCACGCTGACCAGGAACGACAGCTACTGGGGGACGCCCGCGAAGAACGCCGGCGTGGTCTTCCACTACTACACCGACGCCACGGCGCTGAACAACGCGCTGCTGACCAACGCGGTCGACGTGGTCACGAGCGAGCAGAGCCCGGACGCGCTCGCCCAGTTCAAGAACAACGACTCGTACAAGGTGAACGACGGCAAGTCGACGACCAAGCTCCTGCTGGCCTTCAACGACAAGGTGGCGCCGTTCAACAAGGTCGAGGTGCGCCAGGCCATCACCCAGGCCATCGACAAGAAGAAGCTGCTCACCTCGATCTGGGGCGAGTACGGCACGGTGATCGGCTCCATGGTCCCGCCCACCGACCCCTGGTACGAGGACCTGACGTCGGTCAACGCGTACGACGTGGCGGCGGCCAAGACGAAGCTGGCCGCGGCCGGCTTCCCGAACGGCTTCACCTTCACGCTCGACACGCCGAACTACGACCCGCACCCGACCGCGGCCACCTTCATCAAGTCGGAGCTGGCCAAGGTGGGCGTCACGGTCAACATCAACACGATCACGGCCGACCAGTGGTACGAGAAGGTCTACCAGAAGCGCGACTTCCAGGCGACGATGCAGGAGCACGTCAACGACCGGGACGTGGTCTGGTACGGCGACCCCACCTTCTACTGGGGCTACGACAACAAGCAGGTCACCTCGTGGATCGACCAGGCCGAGCAGGCCAAGACGACCGATGAGCAGACCGCGCTGCTGAAGCAGGCCAACAAGCAGATCGCGACCGACGCGGCCAGCGACTGGCTCTACCTCTACCCGCAGATCGTGGTGGCCTCGTCCAAGCTGTCCGGCTACCCGCTCAACGGGCTCAACTCGCAGTTCCCGGCGTACGACATCGTCAAGAGCTGATGACCCGCTACCTGCTGCGACGGACAGCGATCCTGATCGGGTCGCTGTTCGGAGCCGCGGTGGCTCTTTTCGTGCTGCTGCGGCTCCTGCCGGGCGATCCGGCCAACGCTCTGCTCCCGGTGGGCGCGACGCCCGAGCAGATCGAGGCCGCCCGGCGGGAGCTGGGCACGAACGAACCGCTGCTCACCCAGTTCTGGACCTGGCTGGGCGATCTGTTCTCGGGCGACCTGGGCACCTCGCTGATCAGCAAGCTGCCGGTGGCGCCGGAGATCGCGGCCCGGCTGCCGGTGACGGTGCCGCTCACGCTGGCCGCGTTCGTGCTCGCGGTGGTCGTGGCGGTGCCGGTGGGCACGCTGGCCGCGGTCCGGGCCGACCGCTGGTACGGCGTGGTGCTCAACGCGGTGGCCCAGTTCGGCATCGCCGTCCCGGCCTTCTGGGTCGGGCTTCTGCTGGTCACCGCGTTCGCCCTGCGGCTGCAGGTGCTGCCCGCCGGCGGCTTCCCGACCGGCGGATGGGCCGACTTCGGCCCGGCCGTCGAGTCGCTCGTCCTGCCCGTCGTGACGGTCGCGCTGGTCATGTCGGCCTCGCTGATCCGGTACGTCCGAGCGGCCGTCCTCGAGGTGAAGGGCGCCGACTACCTGCGGACGGCCCGCTCCCTCGGCGCGTCCCCGGCCCGGGCGCTGTGGCGGCACGGGCTGCGCAACGCGGCCGTGCCGGTCATCGCGGTGCTCGCCATGGAGCTCGCCACCACCTTCCTGGGCGCCGTCGTCGTGGAGAGCGTGTTCGCGCTGCCCGGGCTCGGCGGCCTGCTGGTCAAAGGGATCGGCGAACACGACTTCCCGGTCATCCAGGGCGTGATGCTGGTCAGCACCGCGACCGTGCTGGTGGTCGGCTTCCTCGGCGACGTGTCGCAGCGCCTGGTCGACCCCCGCCTGCTGCATCGGAGCGCGTCGTGAACCGCCGGTCACTCCACCTGGTCGCCGGGCTCGTGCTGGTGCTCATCGTGATCGGGGCGGTGCTGGTCTCGTACGTCTGGCTGCCCTTCGCCCCGGATGACACCTCGGGCGGCCGGCTGACCCCGCCCGGGGGCGACCACCTGCTCGGCACGGACAAGCTCGGCCGGGACCTGTTCACCCAGCTGCTGATCGGCGGGCGTATCGCCATCGGCACGGCGCTGGGCGCGGTCGCGGTGGGCGGGGTGCTCGGAGTCACCGCCGGCCTGCTCGCGGGCTTCGCCACGCGCTGGCTCGACGACGCCTTCGCGGTGGTGCTGGACATCCTCATCGCGTTCCCGACCCTGCTGCTGGCCATGCTCATCGTGGCCGGCACCGGGGCGTCGCTGGGCACCGCCATCCTGGCCATCGGCCTGGCCATGGCGGCGATCGTCGCCCGGCTCGTCCGGGTGCTGGTCAAGCAGATCCTCGCGCGCGACTACATCACGGCGGCTCGGATCGCCGGTGTCTCGTGGCCGCGGATCGTGCTCAGCCACGTCCTGCCCAACATCGGGCCGGTCGTGATGGTGAATCTGGCCCTGCAGGCCGGGCTCGCCGTGCTGGCCGAGGCCAGCCTCTCCTACCTGGGCCTGGGCACGCCGCCACCGAACGCTTCCTGGGGCCGGATGCTGTACGAGGCCCAGGCCACCGTCCTGACTTCCCCGGTGGCCGCTCTGGCGCCGGGTATCGCCCTGGTGGCGCTCGTGGTCGGCATGAACCTGACCGCCGACGGGCTGCGCGACCTCACCGACCCGACCCGGCGTCGCGGCCGCGTGGTCGCTTCGGATCCGTTCGAGCTTGCCGACTACACCACCGTCGTCGATCCGGCGCTGCCGGCCGACACCACCGTTGTCCGGAGGGACCGATGAGTCTGCTCTCCGTTTCCGGGCTCACCATCCGCAGCGGCGACACCAAGCTCGTCGACGACGTCTCGTTCACCGTCGGCCCGGGCGACCGGGTCGGCCTGATCGGCGAGTCCGGCTCGGGCAAGTCCCTGACGGCCCTCGCGGTCACCGGTCTGCTTCCGCCCGGTCTCACCGCGACCGGAGAGGTACGCCTGGACGGCGTCGACATGATCGGCGCGCCCGAGCGGCAGCGCACCGCCGTGCGCGGCCCCGTCGCGGCCATCGTCTTCCAGGAGCCGCTGACCGCGCTGAACCCGCTGATGCGGGCCGGCCGCCAGATCGCCGAGCCGTTGCGCCGCATCCGCGGCCTGCGCGGCCCGGCACTGCGGTCCGCGGTGAACGAGGCGCTGCGGGAGGTGCTCCTCGACGACACCGAGCGGATCGCCCGCTCGTACCCGCATCAGCTCTCCGGCGGCCAGCGCCAGCGCGTGGCCATCGCGATGGCGATCGCCTGCCGCCCGCGCCTGCTGGTCGCCGACGAGCCCACCACCGCGCTCGACGTGACCGTCCAGGCCGAGATCCTCGACCTGCTCGACCGGCTGGCCACCGCCCACGGCACCGCGCTCGTCTTCATCACCCACGACCTGCCGGTGGCGGCCCGCGTGGTTCGCGACACGCACGTCATGCGCAACGGCCGGATCGTCGAATCCGGCCCGATCGGCGCGCTCATCGACCACCCCGGACACCCCTACACCCGAACGCTCGTCGACAGCGCCCGCCGCTTCGACGCCGCCCTGGAGCGGACCGCCCGTGACTGACACCCCCACATCCCCGTCCACTCCACCCGCCGCCGCGACCGGTGGCGCCCCGGCGGGGGCGGTTCCTCTCGTCGCAGCGGACGGAGTCGGCTTCTCCTACCGCGGAGGCACGCCGGCGCTGACCGACGTGTCGCTCGCGGTCCACGCCGGGCGCAACGTGGCGCTGGTCGGCGAGTCCGGCGCGGGCAAGAGCACGCTGCTGAGACTGTTGCTCGGGCTGGCTCGGCCGACCACAGGAACCATCACGTTCGCGGGAGCGCCGCTGACGAGGGGCCGGCTGCGGGACTACCGGCGTACGGTGCAGGCGGTCTTCCAGGACCCGTACTCCTCCCTGGATCCTCGCCACAAGATCGGGCGGATCGTGGCCGAGCCGCTGCGCGGTCTCGGCCTGGGCGCCGACCCGGCCCGGGTGACCGAGGCGCTGGACGCGGTGGGGCTGCCGGCCGACACCGCGAGCCGTTACCCGCACGAGTTCTCCGGCGGTCAGCGCCAGCGCATCGCCATCGCGCGGGCCATCGTCGGCCACCCGAAGGTGCTGCTGGCCGACGAACCGGTCAGCGCCCTCGACCTGACCACCCGGGTCCGGATCGTCGACCTGCTGGCCTCGCTGGGCGCCGAGCGCGACCTCACCATCATGCTGGTCTCGCACGACCTGGGCGTGGTGGCCGAGCTGTGCGAGCACACGGCCGTCCTCGAGCACGGCCGCCTGGTCGAGCAAGGTGACACGTCCCAGGTTCTGGGCCGGCCGTCCCATCCGTACACCCGCAGGCTCCTCGCGAGTGTCCCCCGCCTGAGCGCTCAGCCGCCGGCGTAGCCGGGTCCCTCGGCCCCGGCGGCCTCGCGCAGCCAGGTGATGGCGGGGTCGCCGGCGCGGTCGCGGTGCCAGGTGAGGGCCCACGGGTAGGCGAGGCCGGGGTTCAGCCGCAGCCCTGTCGTCCCCTCGGGAAGCGGTGTGGAGCGCAGGCTCAAGGTGACGCAGCCGCCCTCGGCGACCAGATCGAGGGCGGAGGCCGCGCTGCCGGTCGTCACCGGGTGGCGCTCCGGTTCGAAGCCGGCCCGGCGGCACTCGGTCAGCACGAAGTCGCGCCATTCGGGGGCGAGCGTGTCGTGCGGCAGGTAGAAGGTCTCCCCCGCCGCGTCGGCCAGCGCCACGGCGCCGGCCGCGGCCAGACGGTGCCCGGCCGGCACGATGAGATCGACGGGCTCGTCGCAGACGAGAGCAAGCGTCAGCTTCTCGTCGCCCGAGGCGCCCAGGCCGCAGAACCCGGCGTCCAGCTCACCGGCCAGCAGGCGGCGGCGCTGGCTCACGCTGCCCTCGGCGGTCACGGCCAGTTGGAGGCCGTGATGGGTGGTGCGCAGCCGCTTGACCACGGCCCGGGGCAGGGCCAGCTCGGCGTCGAGGACATCGACCCGCAGGGCCGGCGCGGGCGCGACAGCGGCGACCCCGGCGCGAATGGCCGTCAGCGCCTGACGGGCGTGCGGCACGAACGCCCGGCCGGCCGGCGTGAGCGCGACCCCGCGGGTGGACCGCTCGAACAGCGATCCTCCGACGGCCCGTTCGAGGCGCTGGATCTGGTTGCTCAGCGCCGGCTGGGAGACGTAGAGCCGCTGCGCGGCCCGGGTGAAGTGCAGCTCCTCGGCCAGGGTGAGGAAGTAGCGGAGCAGGCGGGCGTCGATGCCGTCTTCACCTGTGGTCATAACCAAATCCTGTCACCGGACCGGATCTGTGTCTTGGACCGCCGCCGCCGGCCGCGCCAAGACTGGGTCCATGACCACCATCAAGATCGGCAACCACCTCATCGGGCCCGGCCACCGGCCGTACGTCATCGCCGAGATGTCGGGCAACCACAACGGCTCGCTGGACCGGGCGCTGCGCTTGGTCGACGCGGCGGCGGAGTCCGGGGCGCACGCGCTGAAACTCCAGACCTACACGCCGGACACCATCACCATCGACGCCGACGGGCCCGACTTCCGGCTCTCCGCCGGGCACGAGCTGTGGGGCGGGCAGACCCTTCACGAGCTCTACCAGCAGGCCCACACGCCGTACGAGTGGCACGAGCCCCTCTTCGCCCGGGCCGCCTCGCACGGGCTGACGGTCTTCTCGGCGCCGTTCGACGCCAGCGCGGTCGCCCTGCTCGAGTCGCTCGGCGCCCCCGCGTACAAGATCGCCTCGTCCGAGATGGTGGACCTGCCGCTGATCCGGCTCGCGGCCCGCACCGGCAAGCCGCTGATCATCTCCACCGGCATGGCGACCATCGCGGAGATCGCCCAGGCGCTGGACGCGGCCCGTGGCGCCGGAGCGCAACAAATCGTGCTGCTGGCCTGCACCGCCTCCTATCCGGCGTCGCCGCACGAGAGCAACCTACGGCGCATCCCGGTGCTGGCCGGGACGTTCGGGGTCCAGGTCGGGCTGTCGGACCACACGCTGGGCATCGGGGTGCCGATCGCGAGCGTGGCCTACGGCGCCACCGTCATCGAGAAGCACCTCACCCTGGCCCGGGACGACGGCGGGGTGGACTCGGCCTTCTCGCTGACCCCGGCGGAGATGCGGGTCCTGGTCGACGAGTCCGAGCGGGCCTGGCAGGCGGGCGGGACCACGGACATCGGGCCGACCGCGTCGGAGAAGGAGGGGCTGCGCTTCCGGCGGTCGCTCTACGTCGTGGCCGACGTCCGGGCCGGGGACGAGGTGACATCGGCCAATGTGCGGTCGATCCGCCCGGCCCGCGGTCTGCCGCCGGTCGAGATCGACCGGGTGCGGGGGCGGCGCTTCACCCGCGACGCGGCCAAAGGCACGCCGCTGAGCTGGGATCTGATCTGAGCGACTATCGCCGCGGGGCCGGGGTATCGCGAGGTCATGACGAGGCGATACGACGGGTACGACAGGGTCGCGGTGGTGACGGGGTCCGACTCCGGGATCGGCGAGGCGATCGCGGTGGCGCTGGCCGGGGCCGGGTTCGACATCGGGGTGACCTACCGGTCGGACGACAGCGGGGCCAAGGCCACCGCGGAGAAGGTACGGGCGGCCGGCCGCAAGGCCGAGCTGCGCCGGCTGGACCTGACGAAGCTGCCCGCGGCGGCCGACGTGGTGGACGAGCTGGCCGACGCCCTCGGCGGGCTGGGCGTCCTCGTCAACTGCGCCGGCACCGGGATCTCGGCGCCGGTCATCGACACCTCATTCGAGCAGTGGCGCGAGGTGCTGGCCGTCGACCTCGACGGGCCGTTCCTCTGCGCGCAGCGGGCGGCCCGGCGCATGTCGGCCGCGGGCCGGGGCGGCCGGATCATCAACATCACGAGCGTGCACGAGCACGCGCCACGGGTCGGCTCGGGCGCGTACTGCGCGGCCAAGGGCGGCCTCGGCCTGCTCACCAAGGTCATGGCCCAGGAGCTGGCCAGCCACGGCATCACCGTCAACGCGGTGGCCCCGGGCGAGATCGCGACGCCGATGACCGGCAACGACGACGTCGACCCGTTCACGGTCGACCGGCCCGGCATCCCGGTCGGCCGGCCCGGCGACGCCAACGAGGTCGCGGCCGTGGTGTCGATGCTGGCCGAGCCGAAGGCCGCGTACGTCACCGGCTCGTCCTTCGTCGTCGACGGCGGCATGCTGCTGATGGGCCCGCAGGCCGGCTCGCACCTGACGACCGACGAGTGGCGCGAGGGATAGAACGCGACCATCGGGGTATCCCCGCGACTCACCGAGGCCGAGGGAGCCCCATCATGACCAACGACGTGGTCGACGTACTGACCAGCGACCACCGGGACGTCACCGCCCTGATCGGCGAGATCTGGACGGTCCGCGACCCGATGATGCGCCGGGACCTGACCGACACCGCGATCAGCGAGCTGGTCCGGCACGCGGTCGCCGAGGAGATGTACGTCTACCCGGCGATGCGCAAGTACCTGCCGGACGGCGACAAGGCGGTCGAGCACGACGTGCAGGAGCACAAGGAGCTCGAGGAGACGATGAAGCGCCTCGAGGACGTGGACGTCTCCAGCCCCGAGTTCGACGAGGCGCTGCGCAACCTCGAGACCATCCTGGCCGATCACGTGCAGGACGAGGAGTCCGAGCAGTTCCCGGAGCTGCGCCGCGTGATCCCGCGGGAGGAGCTCGTCGAGCTGGCCGGCAAGGTGGAGACGGCCAAGAAGCTGGCGCCGACCCGGCCGCACCCGAGCGCACCCAACAACGAGGTGTTCCACAAGCTCGTGGGCCCGGGTGTCGGCCTGGTCGACCGGCTCCGCGACAAGCTGACCGGCCGCGCGACGAAATAGGGCGGGGCTAGAACGCGTACCGCACCCGGCAGTAAGGGATCTTCTCGGCGATCAGGCCGGTCAGCGCCTGGACGTATTGACCCTTGCTGCCGGTGCGGTAGCGCACGTTCCAGCTGCCGTTCTGCGACCGCTTCGGCTGCTGCAGGTCGGGGCGCCAGAGCGCGTCCTCGGCCTTCGGGTGCCACCCGAGGTTGACCTCGTGCAGGTCGCGGTTGTGGGTCAGGAAGATGATCTCGCAGGCCAGCTGCTGCTTCGCGGCGGCGCCGGTGCCCGCGTCGAGCTGGTCGAACAGCTCCGACCAGGCCTCGAGCCAGCCGTCGCGCACCACGACGGGGCTGAAGTTGACGTGCACCTCGTAGCCGGCGGCCACGAAGTCGTCGATGGCGGCGATCCGCTCGGCGATCGGCGAGGTGCGGATGTCCAGCAACTTGGCGTCGGCCTGCGGCATCAGCGAGAACCGGACGCGGGTCCGGCCCTGCGGGTCCCAGTCGAGCAGGTCACGGTTGACGTACTTGGTGGCGAACGACGCCTTGGCGGTGGGCATCCAGCGGAACAGCTCGACCAGGTCCCGCACGTTGTCGCCGAGCAGCGCGTCGACGCTGCAGTCGGAGTTCTCGCCGATGTCGTAGACCCAGGCCTGCGGGTCGCACTCGTTGGGGACCGGCTTCACACCCTGGCGGCCCACGTGCCGCTGCACGTACCCGGCGATCTTGTCGATGTTGGCGAAGACCGTGATGGGGTTCGAGTAGCCCTTGTGCCGCGGGACGTAGCAATAGGCGCAGGCCATGGCGCAGCCGTTGGCCGTGGAGGGTGCGATGAAGTCGGCTGAGCGCCCGTTCGGACGGGCGCTCAGCGACTTCTTCACCCCGAGGACTAGTGCCTCTTGCTTGATACGTACCCACCGGTTCACGTTTGACTCATCCCCGTACAACTCGGGGATCCGGTTGTGGCTCTCCACCTCGACGAGGGTGGCCTCCGGGAACCGCGCGAGGATCTCCTTGCCGCGGGGCAGGTCGGCGGCGGCGGCTTCGTAGTAGATCCGGCTGATGGCGAGCACGAACCCACGTTACTCAGTCGAAATCCACCGATCGGCCCAGCTCGGCCCACTTCGCGTCCTCGGCGTTGAGAACCGCCATCTCGGTGCGCACGATGTCGACGGCGTCGCGGCCCAGCGGCAGGTGCAGCGGCGGCTCCTCCATCGCGGCCACGTCGATCAGCACGCGCGCCACCTTGACCGGGTCGATCGGCTCCCGGCCGCCACGGCCGCGCAGGAACTCCCCCATCGCGCCGACCGTGCCCGCGTAATTCGCCGAGACGGCCGGGATCTCCATCGAGGAACCGGACCAGTCCGTACGCATGGCGCCCGGCTCGGCCAGCGTGACCTTCACCCCCAGCGGTCCGGTCTCCTTGGCCAGGACGCCGGAGAAGCCCTCGACCGCCCACTTGCCCGACTGGTACGCGCCCACGCCGGGCGCGGTGCCCCGGCCGCCGACCGAGGTGACCTGGATGAAGTGGCCGGCCCGCCGCTCGACGAAGTGCGGCAGCGCGGCCTTGGTGACGTAGACGGTGCCGTAGAAGACCGCTTCCATCTGCGCGCGGAAGTCGTCGAGCGAGATGTCCTCGATCGAGACCAGGTTCGCGTAGCCGGCGTTGTTCACGACGACGTCGAGATGGCCGAAGGCCTCGATGGCGGCGTCCACGACGCGCTGCGCCTGCCCGGCGTCGGTGACGTCGAGCTCGGCGAGCATCAGGCGGTCGCCGAACTTGGCGGCGAGGTCGTCGAGCGCCTCGGGCCGGCGCGCGGTGGCGACGACGCGGTGCCCGGCGGCGAGGGCCTCCTCGACGATGGCGCGGCCGAGGCCGCGGGAACTGCCGGTGACGAACCAGACCTGCTCGGTCATGCCTTGCTCCTTGGGTGGTGAGGTGTGCCTCGACGTTAACGCAACTTGCTTGCGCTAACAACGCAAGGAGGTTGCGTTAGGATGGTGTTGTGCCACACACCTTTCAGCGCGCCCGCTCCACCGAGGCCAAAGAGGAGCGCACCGCCGCCCTGCTGACAGCCGCCCGGGTCCTGGCCGGGCCCGCGGGCCTGCGGACGGTCACGCTGACCGAGATCGCCCAGACGGCGGGGGTCCACGTCTCGGGCGTCCGGCGCTACTTCGGGTCCCGCGAGGAGATCTTCCTGACGCTCGCGGCCGAGGAGTGGACCGCTTGGGCCGACGTGGTCCAGGCGCGCCTCGCCGCCGGCGGGCCGGCCGACCTGGCCGCGACGCTGGCGGACACGCTCGCCGACCAGCCGCTTTTCTGCGACCTGCTGGCGCACGTGCCGCTCAGCCTGGAGCGGGAGGTGTCGGCCGAGGCTGTCCGCGACTACAAGGTGACAGCGGTGACGGCCCTCGGCGTGCTGCTCGACGCCATCACGGGCGCGACGTCACTGTCGCGTGAGGCCGCGCAGGACCTCATCGCGGCCGTCACCAGCATCGCGGCCGGCCTCTGGCAGGTCTCCCACCCCCCGGCCACCCTGGCCCGGCTGTACGCCGAGGACGAGCGGGTGGCGCACCTGGCGTCGGACTTCACTCCGCGGTTGGCCCGCCTGACTGAGGCGATGGTCCGCGGGCTGGAGGCGGCGGCGTCGTAGTGAGCCTGTCCGCGGCGGGCTGAGGCAGCGGGGCTTCGGCTTCGGCGGGCGCGGGCAGCGTGGCACCGATGGCCAGTCCTGCGGTGGCCGCGGCAGCGAGGGCCTCCTGCAGCACGGCCCGCTCCGGGCGGTCTTGGCGGGCCGCAAGGGCCGCCACGTCCGCGAACTCCGGCATGACCTGCACGATCGCCCCGTTCAGGTGACCGATTTTGATAGCCACGGTGCCGCCGCCGAGCGCCACGTTGACGAACGTCCGCGGCAGGGCGGTCTTGCCGCGCGCCGACTCGCGGACGCCGAGGGTGCTCGTGTCCCGGAAGATCCGGGCCCGCAGGGTCGCGACCGCGGCGGGCTCGCACAGGACGCTGAGGGTGTGCGCCGGGCGGCCCTTCTTCATCAGGATCGGCACCAGCCAGGCATCCGAGGCGCCGTCGGCCAGGAGGCCGTGCAGGACCCCGGGCCACAGCCTCGGGTCGAGGTCATCGACATTCGCTTCCAGCAGCACCGCTTCAGCCAGACCCTCCGCCGGCGTCACACCGCCCGCGCCGCCCGCCGGAGAAGGACCGACCGACCGCCCCGCTACCGGGGCGCCACCCGCCGGGGAAGGACCGACCGCCCGCCCCGCCACCGGGGCGCCACCCGCCGGGGAAGGACCGGTCGCCCCAGACGCCCCTGCCGCAGCACCCGCTGGTGAAGGACCGGGGGCGCGCGCGGCCCCTGGCCCACCGCCTGCGCCAGCCGCTGGGGGTGGAGCGAGCTCTCGGGGCGCGCTGAGGAAGGCTCGGACCACGTTCGGGCGGTTGGGGGTGTCTCGGCCGCCGGCGCCGACGCCGGTTGCCTCCAGGGTCATGGTGGGGAGGTCTTCGCAGGTGTCGGCCAGGGCGCGGATGACGGCCAGGCCGGTCGGGGTGGCGAGCTCGCCGGGGCCGCCCGCGCGGACGCGCCAACCACGGGCCAGTTCGGCTACAGCGGGGGCGGGGACCGGCAGCTCGCCGTGGGCGGTGCGCACGCGGCCGGAACCCAGCGCGATCTCGCCGGCCGAGACCGTGCCGACGTTGAGGTCGTCGAGGGCGGCGCAGACGCCTACCACGTCGGCTATCGAGTCGAGGGCGCCCACCTCATGGAAGTGCACGTCCTCGGCCGCGACGCCGTGCACGGTGGCTTCCGCCGCGGCCAGCCGTTCGAAGACCGCGAGGGCCCGTTCGCGGACGCCGGGGCGCAGATCGGCCGTCGCGAGAAGCTCGCGGATGCTCCGCCAGGTGCGGTGCGGCGGGTCGTCGGTCAGGGGCCGCACATCGGCTTTGACGGCACGCAGCCCGGCGCGGGTGACGGCCCGCATCTCGATCCCCACGGAGCCCGGGACCACCGCCTCGACCGCCGCCCGGATCGCCTCCAGGCCGGCCCCCGCGTCGTGGAGGGCGGCCAACAGCATGTCCCCCGCGACACCCGCGGAGGCGTCGATCCACACGTGCCGGTCGACTCGCTCGCTCGCATCCGAGCCGCGCCGGGCAGCGGAAGGGGCGGCGCCAGCAGGAGGGCTGCCGCCGACGGTAGGGGTGGAGCCGGCAGAAGGCGCAACGCCAGCAGGAGAGGCGGTGCCAGCGGGGCTGCTCATGAGGGGGCGGCGATCTGGGCTGCGAGGTGGCCGGCGCCGTAGCCGTTGTCGATGTTGACCACGGCTACGCCTGGCGCGCAGGCGTTGAGCATGGACAGTAGAGGGGCGAGGCCGCCGAAGGCGGCGCCGTAGCCGACCGAGGTCGGCAGGGCCACGACCGGAGCCGAGATCAGGCCGGCGACCACGCTGGGCAGGGCCCCGTCCATTCCGGCGGCAACCACCACGACTCGGGCCCGGCGCAGCAGCGGCAGCTGGGCGAGCACCCGGTGCAAACCCGCGACCCCGACGTCCACGACCAGCTCCACCGAACGGCCCAGATACCGGGCGGTCAGCATCGCCTCCTTCGCGACTCGCAGGTCGGACGTCCCGGCGGCGACCACCACGACCAGGCCGCCCACCGGAGCCGGCGGTTGCGGCGGGTAGGCCAGCAGCGCCGCGTCCGGGTCGTGGAAGGCGTCCGGCCGCTCCTGCCGCACCGCCGCGGCGTGCTCATCGCTCGCCCGGGTGAACAGCATGACTCCTGATCCTCCGCCTGCCGCGGCGATGGCACCCACTTGCGCCGGCGTCTTGCCTTCGCAGTACACCGCCTCGGGATAACCGCGCCGGGCGTATCGCTCGGCGTCCAGCCGCGCGAAATCGGCGAGCTCCGCGGATCCGACCGCCCCTCCGTGCATGGCTTCCGGCTCACCGCCGCCGCGCTCCAGATTCCTGTCATCCACGAAGGCAGCGCCGTCCTTCCACGTGTGGGCCCCCGGGGCGGGTGGGGTCAGTCACGGGTGGCCGCGACCAGGGGGAGGGTGAAGGCGCCGGACTGGATGCCGGTGGCCAGGTCGAGGGCGGCGAAGCGGAAGCCGGCGGCGACGACCGCGGCGTGGATGTCCTCGCGCAGCGTCGTCACGGCGCGGACCAGGTCGCCGGGTGGGAGTTCGATGCGGGCCACCTCGCCGTGGTGCCGCACCCGCAGGTCGCCGAGGCCGAGGCGGCGCAGGGCGGCCTCGGCGGTCTCGATCTGGCCGAGTTTTTCGCGGGTCACCGGGGTGAAGTGCGGGATGCGGGAGGCGAGGCAGGGCGCGGCGGGCTTGTCGGCCGAGGGCAGGCCGAAGGCGCGGGCCAGCTGCCGGACGGCGGCCTTGTCGAGGCCCGCGTCGGCCAAGGGGCGCAGGACGCGGTGTTCGGTGGCGGCGCGGCTGCCGGGGCGGTCGGGGCGCCGCGCGTCGTCGGCGTTCTCGCCGTAGGCGACGGCGTCCAGGGCGTGGGCCGCGACCACCTCGTCGTCGATGCGGGTGAAGAGCTCGTGCTTGCAGTGGAAGCAGCGGTCGGGGCCGTTGGCCTGGTACGCCGCCACGTCGCCCTCGCGGGTCAGGACCTCGACGACCGGTACGCCGATGTGGCGGGCCACGGTGTGCGCGCCGGTCCGCTCGTCGGCGGCCAGGCTGGGTGAGACGCCGAGGACGGCGACCACGCGGCCCGGGCCGAGGATGCGGGCGGCCAGGGCCAGCAGCACGGACGAGTCGACGCCGCCGGAGAACGCCACCCCGAGCCGGTCCACACCCGCTAGAAGCTCGGCCACCCGGCGGACCGCGGCGGCGGTGGGGTCATCGGTCATGATCTCCATTTGATGCCGGGTTCGCCCGCGCGGCAAGCGGTTGCCACATGTTGCGGAGCTCAGCGCAGCCGGAACAGCACCTCACCGGCCTGCGGAACGACGAAAGCAGTTGGGTCGTCGAGGCGTACAGCCGCTGGGTCCAGATAATCGAGATTGGCCGCGCGTACGACGTCCTCGGGGATGCCCGTGGCCAGCGTGACCGTCACGCGCAGCCGCTCGCCGGTCGTGGGGTCGTAGGTGCCGGCCCCGCGCAGGTGGGTCGAGTGGGCCAGCACGCCCCAGTGGTAGTCCTTGAACTTGTCCCACTGCTTGAGGAAGTAGTCCCGGCAGTGGTAGCCGATCTTCTCGATCTCCGGGTGCATGGCGGCGATCCGGGTGATGTGCGGCGCGTAGAGGATCACCTGTCCCCCGTCGGCCACCACCGGCTCGACCTTGTAGAACCCCTTGGCGCCGGTCCACATGTCGTCGTACTTGGCCGGGATGATGGACAGCACCTTGGACACCGGGGCGTCCAGGTAGCGCACGTGGGTCTGCGCCGACACCTCGGAGGCGGCCGCCCACGCCTCCTCGGGCGATCCGAGCGCCGCCGCGTGCAGCACGCCCGTCTCCGACTGGACGACCAGGCACAGCGCGAGCCGCCGGCTCGGGATCAGCGCCGCCGCCTGATTGATCAGCGCCCGGACCGGAGTGGTTCCACGCGTCCCGATGATCGAAGCGCTGGTGATGAGCGCCCCGAGCCAGTGCGAGAAGTCGATGATCTCCTGGCCGGCCACCCCCGGGAAGAAGTACTTGTTGCCACCGGAGAAGCCGACCACCTCGTGCGGGAAGACCGGCCCGATGACCAGGCACACGTCGTGCTCGACGACGGCCCGGTTGAGCACCACGTCGACGTCCTGGCTCATCCGGCCCTCGGACAGCTCGGCCACCCGGGCCGCCGGGATGACCCCGATCGAGGTGAGCGCCGACGGCTGCCACCACTCGTGGTTGCGCACGTCGAAGCCCTCGTACGGACCGCCGAGGTGGGCCGTCAGCTGTTCCTCGCTCATCGGCGCGTGGGTGCCGAGCGCGACGAGCACCGTCACCTGCGACGCGCGGCCGTGCAGGGCCGAGTGCACGGCGGAGAGCAGCATGGGCAGGGGGCAGCTCCGGGTGCCGTCCGGCACGATCACGCAGACGCTGCGGCCGTCCAGGTCCTCCGCGGCGAGCGTACGCAGCACGTAGTCACGCACCTCGGCGTCGTCGAGGGTCGATCCGGGGCCACCGAGGAGCTCGATCATGGCTCCACCATCCGCCCGCGCGCCGTAGCGTGGCAAGCGAACCGGGCAACACATGGCAACCCCTTGCCGCCCCGCCGCCCGCGAAGGAAGCCTCAGGAGCATGGTGATGCGAGAGGACCGGCTGCTTCCGGCGGACGCGACCGTACGGCCCGTGGCCCGGCGGCTGTACGAGGCGGTGCGCGACCTGCCGATCATCTCCCCCCACGGCCACGTGGACCCGGGGATGCTGCTGGCCGACGAGCCGTTCACCGATCCCACGGCCCTGTTCATCACGCCCGACCACTACGTGACCCGGCTCCTGCACGCCGGCGGCGTGAGCCTGGACCGGCTCGGTGTCGGTGAGGGACCGCTGACGGAACAGAAATCGCGAGAGGCATGGCGGCTGCTCTGCGAGAACTGGGCTCTGCTGCGCGGCACACCCGTGCGCTACTGGCTGGAGACGGAGTTCGCCGACATCTTCGGCATCACCGAGCGCCCGTCGGCCGCGAACGCCGATGAGCTGTACGACCGGATCGCCGGCCGCCGAGCCCGGCCGCGGGAGCTGCTCGACCGCTTCGGCATCGAATTCCTGGCCACCACGGACGACCCGGCCGACGACCTGGCCCCGCACCAAGCCCTCGGCAGCGCCGTCCGGACCCGCATCGCGCCCACTTTCCGCCCCGACGCCTACCTGGAGCCGGCCCGTCCCGGTTGGCCGGAAAAGATCAAGCGTCTCGGCGATGTCGCCGATACGGACATTTCCCACTACACCGGCTATATCACGGCGCTCGAGAATCGGCGCCGCTTCTTCAAAGCCAACGGCGCCGTCTCCGCCGACCACAGCCATGCCGACCCCCGAGCCGAGCCCGTGGACCACCCCGAGCGCCTCTACGAAAGGGCGCTGAAGGGCGATATCACCGACGCGGAAGGCACAGCCTTCCGGCGGCACATGATGCTCGAGATGGCCCGGATGTCCTCCGAGGACGGTCTCGTGATGACCCTGCACCCCGGTATCTATCGCAACCACCACCCGGCCAGCTTCGACCGGTACGGGCCGGACACCGGACACGACATCCCGACCACGGTCGAGTTCACCCGCGCCCTGCAGCCGCTGCTGGCCCGGCACGGCACCGACCCCGGCTTCCACCTGGTGCTGTTCACCGTCGACGCCACCGTCTACAGCCGCGAGATCGCCCCGCTGGCCGGCTTCTACCCCTCGGTCTACGCCGGCGTGCCCTGGTGGTTCCTCGACAACCCGTCGGCGATCCGCCGGTTCCAGGAGTCGGTCACCGAGATCGCCGGGTTCAGCCGCCTCTCCGGGTTCATCGACGACACCCGCGCGCTCTGCTCGATCCCGGCCCGGCACGACATGTCCCGCCGCCTCGACGCCGGCTACCTGGCCGAGCTGGTGTGCACGCACCGCCTCGACGAGGACGAGGCCGTCGAGACACTCACCGCCCTCGTCTCCGACCAGCCCCGGAAGGTCTTCAAGCTGTGATCGTGCACCTCGGCCTCGGCAACTTCTTCCGCGCCCACCAGGCCTGGTACACGGCCGAGGCGAAGGACGGCTGGGGCATCGCCGCGTTCACCGGCCGCTCCCCGCACGCGCCGGACCCACGCTACAAGCTCATCACCCGCGGCCCGGAGACCGACGAGATCTCCTGGCCGGACGCGATCCGGGAGACCCACCCCGGTCCGGATCGGGCCACGTGGGAGGCGAAGCTCGCGCAGAAGGAGACCGCCATCGTGACGCTTACGGTCACCGAGGCGGCGTACGCGGGTGAGGACGTTCCCGACCGCCTGACCAAAGGCCTGGCCGCCCGCAGAGAAGCCGGCAGCGGCCCGATCGCCGTCGTCCCCTGCGACAACCTGCCGGACAACGGCGCCGTTGTGAAGAGGGTGGTCACCGAGCACGCCCGCCGCACCGATCCCGCCCTGGCCGGCTGGATCGACGAGAACGTCTCGTTCGTCTCCACGATGGTCGACCGCATCACCCCGGCCTCGGACCGGGCGGACGAGGTGGTCACCGAGCCGTACCACGAATGGGTGCTGCAGGGCGATTTCCCGGCCGGCCGGCCCGCCTGGGAGGTGGCCGGGGCCCGCTTCGTCGACGACGTGCTCCCGCACGAGCAGCGCAAGCTGTGGCTGCTCAACGGCGGCCACTCCCTGCTGGCGTACGTGGGGAGCGCGCGCGGCCTGACCACCGTGGCCGAGGCCGTGGCCGACCCGGAGTGCCGGGCGCTGCTCGAGACGTGGTGGGACGAGGCGGCCGCCTGTCTGCCGCTGCCCGCCGCCGAGATCCGCGACTACCGGGCGGCGCTGATCGAGCGCTGGGAGAACGCCCGCATCCGCCATCTGCTCGCGCAGATCGCCATGGACGGCTCCCAGAAGATCCCGGTCCGCGTGCTGCCCGTGCTGCGGCAGACGAAGGAGCCGAAGGCGGCCCGGGCCGTCCTCGAGGCCTGGCTCCGGCACCTGCACGGCGCCGGAGCCCCGGTCCGCGACGCCGGCGCGGCAAGATACGCCGCGGCGACGTCGGTCGACGAGTTGCTGGCCCTACTGGACGCTGACCACCCCGCCGGCTGAGCGGGTGCACCGCACGGACCGCGAGGCGGCCGTGAAAGCGCCCGAGAGGCACTGCCCGAGCACCGCGTGCCCGGCCGCGTTCGGGTGCCACGACTCCTGGCAGGTCTGGAAGTAGGTGACGCAGGCGTTGGCGATCCGCTGGATGTCGAGCTTGTCGAGCCCGGCCAGATCGGTCAGGAACACGCCGGTCGGCCCGTCCTGCAACCGGATCGGCGTCGCCAGCGCGTTGCCCGGGCTGCCCGCCCGCTCGCACAGCCGGGCCCCGTCGAAGGCCTGCTGCACGTTGAGGTACACCAGATCCTCGCCCGGGAACTCGCTGCTGACCGTGCCGTGCACACCGGCCACGATGGTCCCCAGCCCGGCCGAGAACGTGTGGCCCGGCCCGAGGCTGGCCCGGTGGATCGGGCAGCCGGCCCGGTACCGTTCCGCGCCCAGCGCCCGGAACTTGTCCCGGTCGTCGGCTCGCCCGTCCTCCTCGTGCAGGCTGCCCTCGAGCTCCGTCGGCAACGGATTCGTGTAGTCCTGGAACACCACCTTGTGCACGCCGTCCGCGTCCACCTCGTCGAGAGTGCGCAGGATCTCGCGTACGGCCGAAGTCGTCTCGGTCTGAGCGGCGGACAGCTGGGCCGGTGTGGCCAGATCGCCCGCGGCGCACGGCTCCTGCGGCACCGGGCCGCCGAGGTAGGCCCAGAACTCCCACCAGCCGGTCCAGGCGTCCGCCACGAAACGGTTGGCGCACTTGACCGCGACGTCGCCGAAGGTGAACGACGAGTTGTTCGAGCCGAGGCCGATCAGGACCAGGTCGATGTCGTGGGTGCGGGCCACCGCGCGCAGCTGGTCGAGTTGCGAGGCCACCGTGCGGCCCTTCTCGCGCCCGGCCGGGGCGTTGGCGATGTCGAACGGCTGCCCGCCCGAGCAGGCCAGGTTGAACCGGTCCTGGATGCCCGGCAGCGACGCCTTCAGCAGCGACGCGTTGGCCGAGCGGTGGCAGAAGTAGGCGTTGCTGTTCGCCGCCGCCCACCCCGGGAAGGGTTGCGCCTGCCCGGAGGCGTCGACGACGGGCTGATAGTTTCCGGCGCCCTCACCGCTGATGAAGCTGTCGCCCAGGGCGACGGCGGCGGTGGGCAGGGCGGCCCGCGCGGGGACCGCGGTCAGGAGGAGGGGAAGAAAGGCGAGGACAACGGGAACAGCCAGTCGGCGCCACATGCGTCGATCGGATCACGTCGGTTAGACGCCCGTCAATGTCCGGCTCAGCTGGCGGGGCATTCCGCGTCGCAGGCGCCGATCGGGATGATCAGGTCGGCGCTGTCGCGCTCCGGCGGGTAGAACGCGTCGAAGCTGACCGCGACCCACTCCCCCTCGGGCCGGCGCGCCCACTCCATCCTGTACTCGTCGTAGTACTGGACTTCGCAGTCGGTCTTCACCGATCCCGGCGGGATCGGGCTCCAGTAGCCGATGGACAGCAGGTACTTCCCGCGGTCGGGACCGGGGAAGGCCATCGTCTTCTTCCGGCGCGGCACGCCGAACCACCTGTCCAGCACGACATCGTCGGGGTCGGCGCCGTTGAGCGACGGGATCCCCTCGGCATGCCGCACCTCCTCCAGGCGCGCGGGCACACCCTTGGGCACGTACGGAGCGTCGTCGAGGGTCATCCCCTCGTACCACTCGCCGTCACCCCGGCCGGGTGGCGGCGAGACCGCCTGCAGGCGGCGGAAGATGCTCGGCGGCGGGTTGTCGGTCGCGAGCGGCGGCGCGTACGGGTACTGCAGCGGCGCACCGAAGGCGAATCGAAGGGAATGGACGCACGCGCCAACGAGTTCGAAGGCGGCGTCACTGGTCGGCTGACCCATGTCCGTATCCTCATTGGGCGACTGGAATTGGGCGAACGAAACGCCTGGGGCGATGATGTGAGCCCGACAGTAAGCTGGCGAAGGGTGGCGGCACAAGGCGTGGCCAAAGACCTCCCGGTGACTCCCTCGTCACGGACAGTGAGTGCAATGTCCGCGACCTGGCGCTCCTATCTGCCCGAACACGTCTTGCGGCTGCTGCACGGCACCACGAGTGTCAGCAATCCGCCAATCACCCAGCGTTCCGATGCGGTCGTTCTCTTCGCCGACGTCGTCGGTTTCACCGCGATGACCGAAAGCTTCGCGGGCTCCGGCAGTTACGGCACCGAGCAATTGACCCGCATCATCAACCGATGGTTCGAGGTGACCGCACACGCCATCGCCGAGTCCGGCGGCAGTGTGGTCGACTTCGCCGGCGACGCGCTCGTCGGGGTGTTCCTGCATTCGCCGGAGGGAGCGGCCGCGACGGCCCGGCGGGCCATCCGGTGCGCCGAGCTGATCCGGGAGGCCACGGCCTCGGTGGCGCCGGTGTCCACCCCCGACGGTCACCGCTCCCTGACGATCCGGGTCGGGCTGGGTGGCGGCCCGCTGCTCATGATGCTGGTGGGCGATCCGGCCATCCGCCTGCAGCATCTGATCGTCGGACCCGGCCTGGACTCGGCCATCGACGCGCTGCACCGCGCCGAGCAGGGCGAGATCGTGGTGGACGAGGCCCTGCGGGAGGCCGCCACCGCCCCGGGCGCCGACCAGGACACCCCGCGCGGTCCCGAGAAGAGCCCGGAGCTGCTGGAGCGGCTGCTGACCCCGTTCCTGCACCCGGCCATCCGGCAGCGCCTGCGCTCCGGACGGCACGAGCTGGTCAACGAGCACCGCAAGGTCACGACCGCCTTCGTCCGCCTACCGGACCTGTCGGCCGACAACCCGGCCACGGTCCAGGCCCTGCAGCGCTTCCTCGGCGCCGGCGTCGCCATCATCGACCGGTACGGCGGCCACCTGCGCCACCTCATGGCCGACGACAAGGGCACCGTGCTGGTGGCGGTGTTCGGCACCCCGGTCAGCCACGAGAACGACGAGGAACGGGCCCTGCGCTGTTGCCTGGAGCTGCTGACGCTGCCCGGCGGCCCGTACCGGGGCGGGGTCACCACCGGACCGGTCTACTGCGGCGAGGTGGGTTCGGACGTCCGCCGGGAGTACGCGGTGGTGGGCGACGCCGTCAACCTCGCCGCGCGCCTCATGCAGGCCGCCCCGGCCGGGCACCTGCTGATCGACCAGGCCACCTACGAGCAGACCCGGGACATCGTGGCCGCCGAGGGACCCGGCGTGGTGACCGCGAAGGGCAAGACCGGGCCGATCTCGGTGTGGACGGTGCGCGAGGCTTTCGAACTCCCGTCGCCGGCCCCGCTCCCCGCGCCCGCCCCGGGGCGCCTGGTCGACCGCACCCGCGAACTGGCCGAGCTGCACACCTTCGTGCACGAGGCGCGACGCGGCCACGGCCGGCTGGTCTGGCTGCACGGCGAGGCCGGTGTCGGCAAGTCCCGGCTGGCCGCCGAGACCTGCCGGCTGGCCGGCAAGCTGGGCTTCACCGGCTACGGGGACAGCTGCCGGTCGCACGGCGGCACCGCCGGTTACCTGGTCTGGCGCTCGATCCTGCGCGAGATCCTCGACATCGATCCGGCCCTGCCGATCGCCGAACAACAGGCGCAACTGACCGAGCGCACCGCCCGGTACGACGGCACCGGCCAGCGCGCGCCGCTGCTGGCCGGGTTGATCAACCTGCCGATGCCCGAGTCGGTGCTCACCGCCCAGCTCGACCCGGCCGGGCGGGACCACCTGCTCCGGTCCACGCTGCTGGCCTGCCTGTTCGACCGGGCGGCGTCCGGCCCGCTGATCCTGCTGCTGGAGGACTGCCACTGGATCGACCCGGCCTCGCTGACCCTGCTCGACCTCATCGGGCGGCACATCGCCGACCTGCCCGTGCTCGTCATCGCCACCTCACGCGAGCCCCTGCCCCGCCGGCTCGCCGCCCGCGAGCACGCGGTCGAGATGCCGCTGATCCAGATGGCGAGCACCGACGCCGAGCAGCTCACCGTCGTCCGGCTCAAGGAGCGGTTCGGCGGCGACGCCGACATCGCGGCCGGGCTGATCGGCCGGATCGGCGAGGAGGCCGGCGGCAACGCCTTCTACATCGAGGAGCTGGTCACCTATCTGCACGGCCGTGGCGTCGACCCCGGCGACCCGCGCGCCCTGGCCGAGATGCGCCTGCCGGACAGCCTGCAGCGGCTGGTGATGGCGCGCATCGACCAGCTCACCGACGGGGAGAAGACGGCCATCAAGGTGGCCAGCGTCATCGGCCGGCGTTTCCAGCCGCCCTGGATCGCCTCGGTCTACCCGCCGGCCGGCACCGCCGAGCAGATCACCACCAACCTGCGGCGGTTGCACACGCTCGAGCTGACCCCGCAGGTGGAGTCCGAGCCGGCCGCCGAGTACGAGTTCAAGCACGCCATCACCCAGGAGGCGGCCTACCAGAGCATCACCTACGACACGAGGTCCGCCCTGCACGAGAAGGTCGGCCTGCTCGTCGAGGAGCTCTACGCCGACCGGCTCCCCCAGTACGTCGACATGCTCGCCCACCATTACACACGCAGCGCACGAGTGGACAAGCAGCGGATCTGGCTGCGCGCCGCGGGCGACCGGGCCAAGGCGACGTTCGCCAACGACGCGGCCATCCACTACTACGGGCGGTTGTTGCCGTTGCTGCCGGAGCCGGAGCAGGCAGCGCTGCACATCGAGATGGGCGACGTCTACCACCACACCGGGCAGTGGGAGGACGCCGAGTCGCACTACCGGCGGGCGATGAGCCTCGCCGAGAGCACCGGCCAGCCCGAAGTCCTCGCCGCCGGCCAGCGTCAGCTCGGTGATCTCCTGATGTACACGCACTCGTACGCCGAGTCGGTCAGCTGGCTGCAGCGCGCCCTGGACGGCTTCAATCTTCTCGGCGATCTCGCCGGTGTGTCCCGCACGATGGAGCGGATGACGTTCGCCCTGTTCCGCCAGGGCTCGTACGCGGACACGCTGGCCATGGCGCGGCAGCACCTGTCGATGGCGGCCGAGGCCCAGGATCTGTCCGCGATGAGCGCCGCGCTCAACCATCTCGGTCTCGTGCACCTGAACACGGGGCGGTTGAAGGAGGCGCTGGACCACCTGCGCCGGGCGCTCGCCACGGCCGAGGAGGCCGACGACCGGCACTGGATCCTGCACGCGGCCAACAATCTCGGCTGGGCGTCGCTGCGCGGCGCCGACCACGTCCAGGCGATCGCGTCGTACGGGCGGGCCCTGGCCGTGGCCCGCGACATCGGCGCGCGGCACACCGGGGCCGTCATCGTCGGCAACATGAGCGAGATCTACCGCGACCAGGGCGACTACCGGCGGGCCCGGACCTGTGTCATGTACTCGCTGAGGGTGGCCGTCGAGCTCGGCGACGCCTCCAGCGTGGTCGACCTGGTGGCCGGGCTCGGGATCATCACCGCGGGCGAGCGGCGGCCGGGCGAGGCGCAGCGGTTGCTGGAGCGCGCGATCGAGCTCGCCCGCGACCTGGACGCCCCGTACTACCTCTGCGCGTGGCTGCACCGGCTGGCGAGCCTGCATCTGGCGGCGGACCGGCCGGCCGCGGCCGGACTGCTCAACGCGGAGTCGTTGCGCATCGCCGAGGAGCACGGCGAGCGCGACACCCTGGTGCACGCGTTCGTGCTCTCCGTGCGCCTGCGCGCGGCCGCCGGCGAACTCAGCACCGGCCAGGCGGCGGAGATGCTCCGGGCGGCGGCCGAGGAGTGGACGGAGCCGCACGAGGTCGCCCTGCTGCTCGACGCGGTGTGGCGGGCCGACCCGGACGACACCGGCGCACGCGACACGGCCGCCGCCATCTACCGCGAGCTGTACGAGCGCGCGCCGAGCATCGAGTACCGCGACGCCTACCGCAAGCTCACCGGCGTGCTCCTGCCACCGGGCCCACCTCTGCCGGAGCTACCGGCCTGGATCGCCGCGGAGGGCGGCCCCGACCTCGCGACGTTGCTGCGCCGCATCGACCGCCCCGCTACACCAGAGGCTCCCCGCCTGCCAGCTGCCTGAGCGCGGGCAGCGACGGCGCGAAGGCGTACACGGCGCCGGTGGTCGTGACGAAGCCGCCGAAGGACTGGCGGGGGATCTTGTCGACGACGTCGGCCGGGAGGCGGTCGCGCGCCTGCGTCTCGCTCAGGCCCACGACCGGGTCGAGGCCGTCGATCCGGTCGCGGTGGGCGACACTGCGGCCGTACGCGTTCAGGGCGCTGGTCGGGAACTTGGGGTCGTTGACCCAGTGCCGCAGCAGGAACTCGAACTGGTCCTCGATGCTGGCCACGTACGCGTTGAACAGGATGCCGCGTTCGCGGTCGTCGGGGCGGTCGCGGTCGAAGCGCGGGCCGAACGTGATGCCCCGGCGCAGCATCTTGTGGCCGCGGTCGCGGAACACGTCGTCCTCGCGCGGGTTCATCTTGCGGATGTGGGCGTAGAGCGGCGTGTGCCGGCCGGCCTCGTCGTCGCCGTACGTGAAGTCGTTCTGGTCCTGAGACCGGGCCCCCGGCTCGAGCGGGTTGCCGTCGAGGGAGCGGCCGAGCGCCTTCGCCGCGGCCGTCTCCGGGTCGCCGCCGTTCTCCCCGGCCCGGCGCCACCAGCCCGCCGCGTCCTGGTTCATCCGGCGGAAGACCTGGAACGAGCCGTTGTGCATCCATTTCGCCGGAGTGGGGCGCGGCGCCCAGCTCTGCGGGCGGCGCTCGCCGGGGTGGCCGAGGACGAACTCACCGGCCGCGACGACCGTCTTGAACTCGGCCGGGTTGCTGAAACCGCGCACGCCCGGCTGGGAGATGCCGTCGGTGAAGCCGAAGTGCTCGACCCGCCGGTGGGCGGCGTTGCGGCGCACCTCGCCGCGTTCCGACCAGAGCACCTCGAGACCGGCCGCGGTGGCCGCGGCCGTCTCGGCCCGCAGCGCCGCCCCGAGCGTCTCGTCGTCGTCGGCGGCCAGGGTGAGCAGCGCGTCGACCGGGGCGCCGGACGGCTGGCCGACGACCCAGTTCGCCGGGTCGCTCTTCTCGACGTCGCCGAGCAGGGCCGGGGCGGTGGTGAGCTCGCCGGCCTGGTTGAGCCGGGCGCCCAGCGGGCCGCGCCAGAAGGCGTCGTACGGCGTGAGGTCGCCCGCCACCTCGTCGTGCAGCAGGACGAGCCCGGTGGCGGTGAGCCCGATGTTCAGCAGGGCGGCCGATTTCTGCAGGCGCCGGCCGCGGCGGGCCCGGCCCTGCCCGTCGTCGTCGCCGTCGAGGGCCGCCTCGACCTCGTCGGTGCCGGCGACCCGGTCCACGGCCGAGCCGAGCCAGGTGCGGGCGCCGGCCCGGCGGCTGCGGAACGAGAGGGCCACGAAGGCCTGGAACTGCCCGCCGAAGGGCAGAAGGATGTTGCCCTGGATCTTGGGCGCGTCGGCAAGGATGGCCACGGTAGTCCCCTCCGGGTCTAGTTGTGCACCACGGAGGATGCCGCAGATGATCGCCGTTTCGGCCCGGGTGTCCTAAATCTGCCAGCGCCGGGACCAGCCAGATCATCCGTTCGTACGAGGTGGGGTCATCCTTTTTCTCGTCGAGTGGGGCCGGCGGCGACCGAACAACAAGCCCGTGGCCTACCGAATGAAGACAGCAGCAGCCGTCGCGGCTATCGCGACGGCCTCGCTCACCGCCGTTGCCGCCCCCGCGCTCGCCGCGACCGACACGACCCCGTCCTCGCTGGTAGTTGGCCTGCGCTCCGACAGCGTGGCCGCCACCACCGTCCGCGCCCTCGACGCCGCGCCCGGCATCGACGTGCTCAGCAGTTCCACCACGCCCGCCCTGGACAGCGTGACCGTCACCGTGGCGGCCGGCGACCGCGCCGGCGCCGTCGAGGCGCTGCGCGACGACCCCAACGTCACCTACGTCGAGCCCAAGGCCGTAGCCACCGTCGACTCCACCAGCAGCCCCAACGACCCCAGCTACGCCCAGCAGTGGGGCCTGTCCAAGATCAAGGCGCCCGGCGCCTGGGCCTACACGACCGGCAACGACGTCGTCGTCGCGGTCGTCGACACCGGCGTCAGCAACATCACCGAGCTCTCGGGCCGGGTGCTGGCCGGCTACGACTTCGTCAACAACGACTCGAGCCCGATCGACGACAACGGCCACGGCACCAAGGCCGCCTCGGTCATCGCTGCCGCCGGCGACAACGCCACCGGCATCGCCGGCGTCTGCTGGACCTGCCAGATCCTGCCGGTCAAGGTGATGGACGCCAAGGGCAGC
The DNA here is from genome assembly GCF_040675435.1 of Actinoplanes sp. NPDC049598. NCBI lineage: Bacteria > Bacillati > Actinomycetota > Actinomycetes > Micromonosporales > Micromonosporaceae > Actinoplanes > Actinoplanes sp. NPDC049598. The sequence continues at coordinate 281,540 of NZ_JBFAOX010000002.1, forward strand.
GGCACCACCGACGTCATCGCCAAGGGCATCGTCTACGCCGTCGACCACAACGCCGACGTCATCAACCTCTCGCTCGGCTCGGCCTCCGACACCCAGGTCATCCGCGACGCCGTCGCCTACGCGGCGTCGAAGAACGTGGTCGTCATCGCGTCCGCCGGCAACGACGGCAAGACGGTCCCGGCGTACCCGGCCGGCGTCCCGGCCGCGATCGCGGTGGCCGGCTCCGACGACAACGACGCCCGCTACAGCTGGTCGAACTACAACAGCGCGGGCAACGCGTGGGTCGACGTGGCCGCCCCGGGCCAGAACTACGCCCAGGGCACCGACAACAAGTACTACTGGTACGCGGGCACGAGCTCGGCCGGGCCGGTCGTCTCCGGCATCGCCGCGCTCGCCCGCGCCGCCAAGCCGTCGGCCACCGCCGAGCAGATCCGGGCCGCGATCGAGAGCACGGCCGACCCCGTCGGCTCCTGGGTCGCCCAGGGCCGGGTCAACGCCGCGAACGCCCTCACCGCCATCACCGGTGGCGTCGCGCCCACCCCGGTCGTCAAGGACACCACCGCCCCGTCGGCCGCCTTCAGCGTCGCCGCCACCGCCGGCGGCGTCGTCCCGGTCAGCCTGACCGCGCCGTCCGACGACACCGCCCGGATGGAGCTCTTCGTCGCCGACAAGCTGGTCGCGACCACGACCTCGGCCCCGTGGAGCATCGACTGGGACACCGCCGGGCTCACCGGCAAGAAGACCGTCAAGGTCCGGGTCACCGACACCTCCGGCAACGCCGCCACCGCGGCCGCCGTGAACGTCACCATCGACAACACCGGCCCGGCGCTCAAATGGGTCACCCCGGCCGCCAAGGGCAGCTTCCGCGGCACCGTCGAGGTCACGGCGACCGCCACCGACCCCAGCGGCGTGGCCTCGGTCGAGGTGCTGGCCGGCGACGAGGTCATCGGGAGCGACGACACCGCCCCCTACTCGATCCCGGTCGACACCACCACGCTGACCAGCGGCGTCACCCTGACGCTGCGGGCCACCGACACGCTCGGCAACGCGTCCTCCATGGTCCGCAACCTGACCCTGGACAACACCGCGCCGACCGTCGAGGTCTCGGTGCCCGGCACCCTGCGGGGCGCCGTGAAGATCACCCCGACCGCGAGCGACGACGTCGCCGTCAAGCAGGTCAAGGGCGTCGTCACCGACGCCGACGGCAAGACCGTGGCCACCCTGGTCGCCGCCAAGGCCCCGTGGACGCTGAACTGGACCACCGGCAAGCTGACCGGCGCCTACAACCTCGAGGTGACCGCGTTCGACACCACCGGCAACATCGGCACCGTGTCGATGGCGGTGGACGTGGACAACACCGCCCCGTCGACCGCTGTGGACGTGCCCGCGGTGACCGGCGCCGGACCGGTCACGGTCGCGCTGAGCGAGCCGTCGGACGACACCGCGACGATGGAGCTGATCGTCAACGGCAAGGTCGTGCAGACCCTGACCTCGGCGCCGTGGTCGCTCGAGTGGACGCCGGCCACCTCCACCACGTACACCCTGGCCGTGCGGACCACCGACGCCGTCGGCAACACCGCCACCAGCACCCGCAAGATCGCGGCCGACCTGGCCGGCCCGAAGGTCTCCTGGCCCAACCCGATCGCGTCGGCCCCGCTGCGCGGCACGGTGACGGCCACCATGACCGCCAACGACCCGTCCGGCATCGCCTCGGTCGAGCTGCTCGCCGGCGACCAGGTCATCGGCGAGGCCTCCGCCGCCCCGTACGTGATGCCGATCGACACCACCGGCCTGGCCGACACCCAGGTCCTGACCGTGCGGGCCACCGACAAGCTCGGCAACGTCAGCACCCTGAACCGCACGTTCACGGTGGACAACGCGGACCCGGCGATCGACGTCGCGCTGCCCGGCACGGTCACCCCGGGCCTGACCAAGATCCTGCCCACGGTCGACGACAACGCCGGCGTCAAGCAGGTCAAGCTGGTCGTCACCCAGGACGGCAAGGTCGTCACCACGCTGACGGCGACCAAGGCGCCCTGGAACCTGCAGTGGAACACCACCAAGCTCGCCGGCACCTACACCCTGACGGCGACCGCCACGGACAAGGCCGGCAACGTCGGCACCTGGACGGGCGAGGCCACCGTCAGCAAGCGCTGATCACTGGTGGTGACGCGGCCCGGGAGGTTCTCCCGGGCCGCGTTTCTGCGTCAGTACTTCAGATACTGCCGCGACAGCTTGGCGACCTTCTCGACCAGGGCGATGCCGTCCTCGTACGTCTGGTTGTTGTGCGAGAGCACGGCGACCGAGACGTCGGTCTTCCTGTCGGACGAGGTGATCCGGCCGATCGTGTTGACCGCCCACAGGCCGCCGTCGGCGTCGCGGGTGTCCCAGCCGTTCTTGACGGTGGCGACCTCGCCGCTCCGGGCGGCGGCCGGAACGCCCCAGTCCTGATCCTCCGCGACCTGCGTCATCAGCCCGAAGGCGTACTGCCGGGAGTTGACCGACAGCGGGCTCTTCGGATTGACGAACTCGCTGAGCAGGCGCACCTGGTCGTCGGCGGTGGTCTTGGTCAGGCCCCAGGCCTCGTTGACCACCGTCTGGGTCAGGCCCAGGCGCTTGTTGCAGGCGGTGAGGCCCTCGACCTTGCCGAGGTCGCCGAAGAGCGTGGTGGTCGCGTCGTTGTCGCTGTTCTCGATCGACCGGGCGGTCAGCTGGCGCTGGGCGGCCGTCAGCTTGCGGTCGTCGTCCTGGGCCTGCAGCAGCGTGCAGGCGAGGATGGAGGCCTTGACGACGCTGGCCGTGTCGAATTTCTGGGTGCCCTTGAACTCGAACCGCTCGCCCGTCTTGCGGTCGAGCACCGCCACCGAGAACTCGGGCACGGTCGGGGCGAGCTTGGTCAGCGCCGCGGTGAGCTGATTGCGGCGCTGGGCGCGCAGCGCCACCGCCGGGTCGATGCTGCTGCGGGTCGGTGACGGTCCGCGCGAGTCGGGTGACGTTCCGGAGTCTCCGCTGCCCTGCAGGCCCTGCACGATCAGCGCGCCGCCACCGACTGCCACCACCGCTGCCACGATCAACGAGACGAGTTGGATTCGTTGCACCCGAGCATGGTGCCGTACGCGGTCAGAAATGGCGAGACCGTGAGGGATTGTTCAAAGCAGTCAACCATTCGCCGGCCGCATGCGTAGCGCCCCGGCCGTGCGACGATCGCTTGATGTCGCTGGCTCCGCACGCACGGGAAATCGTCAAGGCCAACCTGTACCTGACGCTGAGCACGGCCGGGCCGGACGGGCGGCCCTGGACCTCACCGGTCTACTTCGCGCCGGCGGGCGACCGGGAGTTCCTCTGGTGCTCCGAGCGGGCGGCGCGGCACTCGGTCAACGTGGCCGCCCGGCCCCGGGTCAGCTTCGTCATCTTCGACTCCACAGTGGAGCCGTACCACGGGCGTGCGGTCTACGCCGACGCCGAGGTGGCCGAGGTCCCCGCCGGCGAGGTCGAGCAGGCGCTGGCGCTCTATCCGCGGCGGGACGGCCACGACGTCACGATGCTGGACCGCGAAGACGTGACCGGCCCGTCCGGGTACCGGCTCTACCGGGCCACGGTGAGCGACCTGTGGGTGCTCTGCCCGCGGGAGCCGCGGACGCCGTGCGAGCTGCACGGCCTGTCCAAGGACCACCGGGCCCGCGTGTGGTGAATCAGGCTGCCGGCCGGTGCAGGCGCTCGAAGGCGCCGTTGAAGAACACCAGCGGGTGGCGGTCCGGCTCGCTCGCCAGGGCCACCACGCGGCCGATCGTCAGGTAGTGGTCGCCGGTCTCGTGCTCCTGCTCCAGCGTGCAGTCGATCGAGGCCAGGACCCCGTCGAGGATGGGGCTTCCGGTGGCGCCGGGCCGCCAGCTCACACCGCGCCACTTGTCGGTCCCGGTCCGCGCGAACTGCCGGCACAACTGCTCCTGGCCCGCCTCCAGGATGTTCACGCAGAACGCGCCGGCGCTGCGGATCAGCGGGTACGAGACGGAGGTCCGGGCCGGTGAGAACGCGATCAGCGGCGGGTCGAGCGACAGGCTGAAGAACGACTGGCAGGTCAGGCCGACCGGTACGCCGTCGACGACGGCGGTGACGACCGTGACGCCGGAGGCGAAGCCGCCCAGGACCCGGCGGAACTCGCGGCTCGCGATGGCGGTGTCAGGCACGGCGGGCCTCCAGGATGTCGAAGAGGCCGGCGTTGGCCCTGGCCCACTCCTCGGTGATCTCGGTCAGCGCTTCCATCCGCGACATCACCAGATAAAGACCGCGGGCCGGTACGGAGGCGCCGAGCTCCACGAGCAAGGGACGCAGGTACGCCTCCACGGCCAGGGCGTGATCCGGTGCGGCGCCGGTCATCACCGGGATGGCGACGACGCCGGCCAGGCCGTTCGATCCGTACCGGTCGAGGAAGGCCTTGAGCAGGCCGGTGTAGGTGGCCTTGTAGGTGGGCGAGGCGACGATCAGCAGGTCGGAGGCGGCGACGCGGGCGGTGAGCTCGTCGATCTCCGGCTCGGGCCAGGTGAACAGGCGGCCGGCGTAGTCGGCGAGGTCGACCACCAGGCGGCCGGCGCCCGGGAACAGGTCGGCGACCGCTTCAGCCGTCAGCCTCGTACGGGACAGGGGCTTGGGGTTGCCCACGAGAACAGTGATTTTCATGGTGGACGCGTGCTCCTTACTAGCAGAGGACATCAGCCACCGCGGAGCAGTCGGAATGGTCGCCAGGCACAGAGGGATGAGACCGGCCGTCTGCGGAGTAAGTACCTACGTGGTCAGGGCTTGATCAGGGTTTCCAGCTTGCCGTCGGCCCTGTACAGCAGGACCTCGATGCCCAGGTCACGGGCGGCGCGGGTGGTCCAGCCGGCCGGGCTGAAGACCTGGGCCACCGTCTCGCTGACGCAGAGCACGATGCGGCCGTCGGGAAACATCGACGAGCGCAGCCAGGTCAGCTTGAACATGTCGGCCATCACCTTGTTGCGGTGCAGCGAACGGAACGTCCCCTGGTTGCCGACCATCTGGACGAGCAGGCCGTACGCCTCGTCGGCGCCCTCGATCTCGAGCCGGGTGCCGTCGCCGAGGTCGATCGAGCGGGGCCGCAGGTCGACGCCGAGCTCGTCGCTGAGCGCGAGCAGCATGGCCCGCTCGATGCTCTCCGGCCCGAACCGCCGCCAGCCGCGCTCCTCGGCGTCCTCACCCATGGTCACCAGCCTACGGGCGGCGCGTTCGTCCGCGGCCATGGCGTCGACAAGCGCCTCGGCCGAATCGAAGCGCTCCTGCTCCCGGATCAGGGTGACGATCCGCAACTCCGCCCTCCTTCCGTACATGTCCTCGTCCCGGTCCAGGACGTACGCCTCGACGGTGCGGACCTCGCCGCCGAACGTGGGGTTGGCCCCGATCGAGACGAGCGCCGGGGCCGGCGGGCCGCCGTCGAGCGCGAACATCCCGAAGTAGACGCCGTCCCGGGGCAACACGGCGTCCCCGTCGACGGCCAGATTCGCTGTCGGGAAGCCCAGCGGACGCCCGCGCCCGGCCCCATGCACAACCTCACCGCTAATCACTTCCCACCTCCCGTCTCTCAGGTTTGTTGGCGCGGCGTCTCTCTTGCCTCATAGCGCCCCTCTCCTCACGGCGCCCCTCCCTCCCACAGCACGCCCTCCCTCCCCACGGCGTGCCTCTCTCCTCACGGCGTGCCTCTCTCCCCACGGCGCGCCTCCTCTCTCCTCACGGCGCGCCTCCCCTCTCCTCACGGCGCGCCTCCCCTCTCCTCACGGCGCGCCTCCCCTCTCCTCACGGCGCGCCTCCCCTCTCCTCACGGCGCGCCGACCAGGGCCGGCGGGGTAACGGCGGAGTGCGCGCGGTGGCGCAGCAGGGCCGCCACCAAGCCGGCCGCCGCGACCAGCAGCAAGACCGCCAGCAGGGCACACGCCGCCTCGTAGCCGGCGAAACCAACGACCCCGAAGACCGCGAGCGGGCCGATCGCGGCGCCGAGGTCACCGGCGGTGCGGGTGAAGCCGATGACTCCCCCGGCCGCCGACGCCGGGTAGGCATCGCCGGTGATCACACCGGGGAGGACGCCGATGACGCTCGTGGCCAGGGAGTACGCCACGATCGCGACGGCGAACCCCACCGGCACGTGCAGCAACGGCAGGCACAGCATCGCCACCGCGCCGACCATGCCCGCGGGCACCAGCAGCGCGATCCGGGCGCCCCGGTCCACCCAGCGGGCGATCAGCGGCATCGCGGCCAGGCTGGCCACCGTGCCGGCCGCGGTGGCCAGGCCGAGGGTGAACGGCTCGAGGCCGCCACTGTCGTAGGCGAGGACCGGCACCAGGCCCTGCTCCCCCGCGAACCGCACGAAGAACGTCGCGAACGCCTCGGCGCAGAGAGCCAGCAGGAGCCAGCTCGGCCTTAGCACAGTTTCGGGACGGGGCCGGAGTTTTCCCCACAAGCGCGCTGTCCACAGGCGCCCGACCTGATCATGCGAACGTCCGGAATACTGACCTGCGGGGGCTCCCCCTGGGAGGGCGGGCTCCGCGGGTGGGGGCGTTTGGGCTCGCGGCGTGGACGACCAGTAATGCGATGCCGGCCGGGCGGCGTCCCAGACCAGGCACGCCAATACCGGCACCCCGGCCACGGCGAACGTCCAGGCCGGCCCGACAAGGCCCACCACCGCGCCCCCGAGCAGAGCCCCGGCCCCCGCGGTGCTCATCTGCACCACCGTGGCCGTGGCCATCACCGCGCCCCGGCGCTCGGCCGGTGCCCCCGCCACGAGCAGGGCGAAGCCCACCGTGACGGCCGCGCCGCCGAGCACACCGGCCACCAGCCGGAAACCGATCAGCGGACCCGCCGAGCCGGCCAGCCCGGTCAGCGCCGTGACTCCGGCGAGCGCCAGGAGCACCGCCCGCAGGTAGGCCCGGGCGGGGAAGCGCCGCAGCGCCAGCCCGGCCGGGATGTTGGCGATGATCCGCCCCACGGCGAAGGCCGCCACGAGAGGTCCGAGCAGGCCGACCGCCAGGCCGTAGCGGTCGAGATAAACGGGCAGCACCGGGACCGTGACGCCCCACGTCATCTGGGCTGTCCCGATCAGCGCACACACCAGCACCGTCTGCTCGGCGGTCGGCGAGCGCGTCTCGACTGGGCTCATCAGATGGCGAGGTTCTCGCGGAGGGTCCGGCCGGGATAGCGAGGGGCCAGGGCCCCGCGGCGGCGGAGCTCGGGGGTCAGGAGCTCCGCGATGTCGGCCAGGCCGGACGGGGTGGCCAGGGGGCTGGAGAGCATGTAGCCGCCGCGGGCGCCGGTGGCGGCGAAGTTCTCCTCCAGGGCGTCGGCGACGGTGCCGGGGTCGCCCAGGATGGTGTGGTCCATACCGGTGGCGCTGCGCCAGCCGTGTTCGAAGAACTCCGTACGGCTCATCTGGTAGTCCTCGCCGTACGTGGACAGCAGCGTGCCGATCAGGCCGCCGGGGGTGGCCTGGGCCGCCTCGGCCTGCCGGCGCAGCTCGCCCAGCGGGAACGACGACGGCAGCTGGGAGAAGTCGATGCCGGCGTTGTGCGACAGGAAGGCGCCGACCGCGTCCTCGCTCCAGAACGTCAACACTTCGTCGCGGCGGGCGCGGGCCTCGTCCATGGTGCGGCCGACGATCACCTGGGTCGCCCACAGGATGCCGACCGACGACGGGTCACGCCCTTGCTCCGAAAGGGCCTCGTCGAGCATCGTGCGGTGCCGCTGCTGCGACGCCAGGCTGCCGCCGAAACCGAAGACCAGGTCGGCGAAGCGGGCCGAGGCGGCGATGCCCCGGGGCGAGTTGCCGGCCTGCACCAGCATCGGCGCCACCTGCGGGCTCGGCACGCTCGGCAGCGGGCCCTGGACGTCGAAGAACTTGCCGTGGTGGTGGATGGCCCGCACCTTGGCCGGGTCGGCGAAGCGGCCCGTCTCCCGGTCGCGGACGATGGCGTCCGGGTCGACCGAGTGCCAGAGCGCCTGGCAGACGTCGATGAACTCCTCCATCCGCTCGTAGCGCAGGTCGTGCGCCATGAGCTGGTCGAAGCCGTAGTTGGCGGCGTCCGCGCGGCGCGTCGAGGCGACCACGTTGAAGGCGATCCGCCCGCCGGTGACGTGGTCGAGCGAGTTGAGCAGCCGGGCCACGTAGAACGGGTGCATGAAGGTCGACGAGTAGGTCAGGCCGAAGCCGATGTGCGAGGTGACGGTGGACATCGCGGCGATGATCGGGCTCATGTCGTGCCGCGGCCACTGCACGCCCCACTCGACCGCCGCGTCGATCGAGCCGCGCCACGTGTCGGGGATACCGGTGCCGTCGCCGAAGAACAGCATGCCGATCCCGGCCCGTTCGGCGATCTGGGCCAGCTCCATGTACATCCGCGGGTCCGGGAAGTCGAGGCCGACCCAGGAGCCGCGCCGGGCCCAGCGGCCCTCGGTGTGCGTGAACGACAGGTCGAAGGCGAGGTGCATGCCGCTCATGCCGCCACCCACAGTTTCGCCAGCTCGTCGGTGTCGCTCAGGACGGCCGCGTTCATGGCCAGCTCGGCCAGCGAGGCCTCGTGGACTTCCTGGTCGTACGCGGCCACGGCGTCCACCGGCAGCAGGACCGGCCAATCGAGCTGAAAGGCGTCGGTGGCGGTCGCGGCGACGCAGCACTCGGTGGTGAGGCCACAGACCGCGACCCAGCCGACGCCGGCCGCCCGCAGCTGAGTCTCGAGGCTCGTGCCGAGGAAACCGCTGTAACCGCGCTTCACGACGCGGATCTCGCCGCCGGCCGGCCCGGTGCCGTACCACTCGGCGCCGGGAGTGCCGAGGACACAAGGCTCTTCCGGGCCGTACGCGGCCTCGGGGTCCCCGGCGCGCAGCCACTGGCTCGCCTGCCACGGGTTGCGCGGGTCGCTCCCGAGCTCGACCCAGGCCACGGTGACACCGGCGGCCCGGGCCGCCTCCACGAGCTTGCCCGTGGCGGTGAGGGCGCCGGCGATGACGGACAGGTCCGGCGAGTAGCCGGCGATCATCGCCGGGTCGGCGAACGACCGCTGGACGTCGACGACGATCAGAGCCGGCTTGCGGTCCTTGAGCGCCGCCAGCTGGGACGCGCGCAGGTCGCTCATGACTCGCCTCGCAGGGTGGGCAGCACGGCCTCGCCGAACGGCAGCATGTCGGCGTGGTAGTCGGGGAAGATGAGCATCAGCCCGTCCAGCTCGGCCTCGCTGGTGATCTGCTCGATGTGCTCGATGACCTTCTGGGGGCCACCGGTGACGTACGGGGTCTGGAACGCCTCCGAGCCGGTGGCGCCGTCGGCCCACGCCCGCGCGGTGTCGGCCGGGATGCCCCACGAGGTGCGCATGCCGATCAGCGCCTCCTTGTCGAGTCCCTCGCCGTAACGGGCGGCCTTCGCCTCGGCCTTGGCGTCGGTCTCGTCGAGGACGACCGTCAACATGGAGTACGTCTTGACGGTACGGCCGTACGAGGCGCCCTTGTCGTGGACGTAGCGCGAGAACTCACGCATCTGGTCGAGGTTGTCCGCGCTCAGGAACGCCCCGTCCGCGTACCGGGCCTGGAAGTCGCGGCCCGCGGCCGAGCGGCCGGCGCTGATGATGGTCGGGCGCACCGCCGGGTGCGGGCGCGACTCACACGCGTCCAGGGTGAAGAAGTCGCTCTTCATCGTGACGACGTCCTCGGTCCAGAGCCGGCTGACGGCCTGCGTCCACTCCTCGGTCATCCGGTAGCGGTCGGCGTGCGACAGCTCGGCGTCCCAGAGACCCATCTGCACGAACTCGTCGGCGTAGGAGCCGTTGACGATGTTCATGCCGGCCCGGCCGCCGGAGACGTCCTGCAGGGTGGTGAACATCTTGGCCGCCACCGCCGGGTGGTGAATGTTCGCGTGCATGGTGGCCCAGATCTTCACCGTGGAGGTGGCCTCGGCCAGGGCCGACATCATCGTCATGGACTCGAGCGTCTGACCCCAGTGGTCCGTGGTGCCGCCGAAGCCCTTCCACTTGGCCATCGACATGATGAAGTCGAGGCCGATCTGCTCGGCTTCCACCGCGACACGGCGGTTGTAGGCGTAGGTCGCCTCGGGGTGCGGCGCCGTTTCCGAGATCATCCAGCCGCCGTTGCCGATCGGCAGGAACACGCCATATTCCTTGCTAGACATAACGTTCCTCTTTCCGGGACGAGTTACGGCGCGGGCCAGATGAGCTTGTCACCGGAGTAGATCGCGGCGATGTAGGACGCGTCGAACTCGCTCTTCGCCTGGTCGGCCGAGATCGAGGTCTTCGTGTACTTGTTGAGCATCTCGGCCAGGGCGGAGACGTTCGCCGGGTCGATCGCGCCGAGCGCGGCCCCGGACTTGAGGCTGTCCCGCACGACCTTGTCCTCGGTCTGCCAGACGGCCAGGTTCTGCTTCTCGTCGTAGCCGGCGCCGGTCAAGTCGGCCGCCGCCTTGACGCACTCTTCGGCTTTGTCCTCGCAGTACTCGAAGGCGTGCAGACCGGCCCGGAGGAAGTCCTGCACGGCCGTCGGGTTCTTCGCGGCGAAGTCCGGGTTCACCGCCATCGCGCCGAGCGAGCCGGGCACCTTGTAGTCGTACGGCCGCCAGACCGTCACGTCCTGCCCGGACGCCTTGAGCTGGTTGGGCTCGTTGGAGATGAAGCCGGTGAGCGACTTGACCTGTCCCCGGGTCAGCACCGACGGGTCGTAGCCGACGGTCACCTGCTTGATCGAGCCGAAGTCGGCGCCCGCCTGCACCAGCATCGCCTGGACGCCGACCGGCATGGCGCCCTTCTGGCCGAGCGTGGTCCCGTTGAGCTGCTTGAGGTCGGTGACGTCGGGCTTGGTCATCAGGATCTCGAGGCCGACGGTGGAGTACGACGAGACGCCGGTGACCTTGATGCCGTTGGCGTTGGCCGAGAGCACGTCCTGCTGGCTCACCGGGCTGAAGGTGACCTTGCCGCTGGCCAGCAGCTTGGTGTTCTGGCTGGTGTCACCGGTGCCGGGCTGCATGGCGACGTCGAGGCAGACCGCGTCGAAGTAGCCGAGCTTCTTGGCCGCGGCGTACTCCAGGATCGAGGCGGACGCCTGCCACTGATAACCGGACAGATACGTTACCTTGCCGGCCGCCTTGTTCTTGGCGCAGCGATCGGCCGAGATGGCCGTGCCGGCCGCGGCGGCGGGGGCCGCCTCATCATCGGACGACCCGCAGGCGGCGGTGGTCGTCAGCAGGGCGGTCGTCGCGATGACCGAAAAAAGGGCGCGAAGTCTCATGGGATCCTCACCGAGGTTGTAATGAAGGAGGCCTTACTTGATGCCCTGGCGGGTTTCGTGCCAGTGGAGAAGGCGGCGCTCCAGCAGGGTCACGATCAGCAGGAGCAGGGAGCCCAGGACGGCCAGGATGGCGATCGAGGCGTAGACGGCGGCCAGGCGGTTCATCGACGACGCCAGGCTGATCGCGGTGCCCAGGCCCTTGGCGGAGCCGGCAGCCGAGAGCTCGGCCACGACCGCGCCCACCACCGAGAGCGGGAAGACGATGCGCAGCGCGGCGAACAGGTACGGCAGCGAGCTGGGGACCCGGATGTACCAGAGGGTCTCGAGCCGGGACGCGTGCATGGTCTGGTAGACCTGCAACACCGGCACGGGGACCGCCCGCAGGCCCGTCGACATGTTGATCAGGACCGGGAAGAAGCAGATCAGGCCGGTCACGATCAGTTTCGGGGCGGCGCCGAACCCGAAGGCCACGACCAGGGCCGGCGCGATCGCCACCAGCGGCGTCACGTTGAGGATCACGGCCACCGGCATGATGGCCCGGCGGGCCAGCGTGAACTCGCTGACGACGACGGCCAGCACGAACGCCACGGCGGTGCCGATGGCCAGGCCGCCGACCGCCTCGCGCAGGGTCACGAGCGCGTTCTCGAGGTAGTAGCCGGCATCTTCGGTCAGGGTCTGCCCGATGTCGCCGAGCGGGGGCAGCAGGTACGGCATGCGGTCGGCGCCCCACTGCCACAGCGCGCCGAGCACAGCCAGCATCAGCACCAGCGGCATCCACTTGGCCGGGTGCAGGAAGGCGAAGGTGCGCTTACCTCGCACGCGCGGCGGAGAGGCCAACTCGGCGATCACTTCCGGTTCGGCCAGGGTCATGACGCGATCGCGTTCGCGTAATGGAAAGCGCCCCGGAGCCGGTCGCGCACCAGATCCTCGTACGCGTGGAACTCGGGTGTCTTGAGCAGGGCCTGTCCCCGCGGCCGGCGCAGGTCGATGTCGATGACGTCGGTGATCCGGCCCGGCCGGGGTGCCATCACGACGATCCGGTCGGAGAGCCGCACGGCCTCGCTGACCGAGTGCGTGATGAACAGGACCGTGGCCTTGAGCTCGTCCCACAGGTCGAGCAGCTGCTCCTGCAGCGCCTCCCGGGTGAACTCGTCCAGCGCCGAGAACGGCTCGTCCATCAGCAGCACGTCGGGATGCAGGCCGAAGGCGCGGACGATGGCCGCGCGCTGCTGCATGCCGCCGGAGATCTGCGCCGGCAGCTTGTGCATGACGTCGCCCAGCCCGGCCTTGCTCAGCAGCTCCACCATGTCGGCCGTCTTGCGGCCCTTGCGGCGGTTGACCTTCTTGGGCAGCGACACGTTCTTCAGCACCGACAGCCAGGGCAGCAGCGCCGGCGTCTGCGGCACCAGGCCGAGCATCTTGTCGGCCGCGGCCCGCTCCGGTGTGAGGCCGCCGACCGTGATCCGGCCGGCGTCCGGCGTCTCCAGCCCGGCCACGGCCCGCAGCAGCGTCGACTTGCCGCAGCCGCTGGGCCCGATGACGCTGACGAAGGTGCCGGTCTCCACGGTGAGGTCGACGTCGTCGAGTGCGGTGAGGGAGCCACCGGCGCCGATGTCGTAGACCCGGCGCACCCCGTTGACGCGGATCTCTCCGCTCATGCGGAATTTCCCAACATAGCGGTCTCCAGACAGATAGAAATCGTCAATGGAGCCGGAGAAGCGTGCGAGGCGAATACGAGGATATGACTCGCGAGAACTCAAGCTGAGAAGAAGTTAAAGACGGCGTGCTTCCGTCAGAAGTATCGGAGGTTTCCTCGCCGTAAACTCGACTCACCGCCAACTTCCAGCCTTGCCTGAACTTCTTCGACAGTACGGCAATATATCGTCTGCATCCAGCATCATCAATGATGGCCAGGCGCGTCCCGTTCGGCCCGACCGCGCGAAAACCTCAGGTTCGCCCCCGGGCGGGCGATGGGCGCGGCATGCCAGCCGCCCTGCGAGGCAGGAGACCCCTGCTCGCGTACGCCGTAGTGGCCCTGCTCGCGGCGCTGGCCTATCCGCTGGCCCCGGACGGCGCCCGGCCCCTGCTGTACTTCCTGATCGGCTCCTCGTCGCTGATCCCGGCGTTCTACGCCCTGCGCCGGCGCAAGGGCCCGACCGTGCTCATCGTGGCCGGACTGGTGGTCATCAACGCCGGCGGGCTGTGGGCGGCGATCCAGCTCGGCCTGACCGACAACCGCAATCTGGCGTCGCTGGTGTTCATCGTCGGTGGCCATCTGCTGCTGCTCTCGGCGGCCGTCTGGATCGTCTTCCGGCACGGCCGGGGCGACATCGGCGGCATCCTCGACGCCGCGGTGATGGCCGTGGGCCTGGTCGGGCTGCTCTGGACCGTCCTGGTCCAGCCGCGGCTGGACGCGATCGCGATGTCGCCCGGCTCCCGGGCCGGGCTGCTGGTGATGGCGCTGTGCCTGGCCGGGATGCTCGGCGCCCTGCTCCGGGTGGAGAGCGCGGGCCGCGAGTCGCTGCTGGCGCTGCGGGCGTTCATCGTGGTCCTGCCACTGGCCCTGATCGGCAACATGGGCGTGATGTGGTCGGCCGCCGACAGCCCGCTGCTGCGGCCCGGCTGGGCCGACACGCTCTTCCTGGCGGGTTACATCGTGGCCGGTACGGGCGTGGCCGACCGGTCGATGGATCAGCTGCAGCGCCCGGGCCCGGTGTCGGCCGACCGGCTGGGCCCGGGCCGCCTGGCGTTCCTGGGGGCCGCGCTGGCGCTCAACCCGGTGGTGGCCGCGGTGCAGCAACTGGCCGGGCGGCCGATCGACGCCGTCCTGCTCGCGGTGGGCACGGCTGTGGTCGTGCCGCTGGTGATGGTGCGGATCGGGATGCTGTCGGCGCAGCGGTCGCGGGCCGAGCGGGCGCTGGCCCACGAGGCGACCCACGACGCGCTGACCGGCCTCGCCAACCGAAAGAAGTTCCTGGCCGAGCTGGACGCCGACCTGGCGGCGGGGGCGGCTCCGCTGGTGCTGTTCTGCGACCTGAACGGGTTCAAGGCGGTCAACGACGGGCTCGGCCACGTGGCCGGGGATCAGCTGCTCCAGCAGGTCGCGGAGCGTCTGGCCGCCTCGGTCCGGGAGACCGATCTGCTGGCCCGCTACGGCGGCGACGAGTTCGTCGTGCTGTGCCGCGGCGCGGAGAAGGAGGTCCTGCAACGATTGGAGGCCGCCTTCGAGGCGCCGTTCGTGGTCGCCGGCGAGAAGAGCGACGTCGGCGTCAGCATCGGCGCGGTCCACGCCGGCCCGGGCGACGACGCGGTCAGCGTCCTGCGCCGGGCCGACGGCGCCATGTACGAGGCCAAGGCCGACAGCCGCCGCACCGAAGAACGCGTCACCGCCGTCCTGGGAGCCCGAACAACGTGAAGACGGCTGGGTCGACGAACGTCACCGCCCGCCGGATGAGCCCGCCCCGAACGTCGAAGACCTGCAGCGAATGGGCACTTCCGCCCGGCGCGTACGCGGCCAGGCCCGCACCCCCGTTCGCTTCCACCGGCACCATCCGCCAGCCCGGCCCCCGCAGGGCGAAGACCCGCTTCAGGAACGCGCCGTAGTCGGCCCGCCCGGCCAGCCAGAGCGCCACCGGCGGCATCTCCAGCGCCACGTCCTCGGCCAGCAACCGGGTCAGCCCGGGAACGTCCGCCGCCTCGAACGCGGCCAGATACCGCTCGACGACCTCCCGCGCCCGCGGATCGGCCGGCTCACGCAGCTCCTCCAGCACCGGCCCGGCGGCGGCCAGCGCGGCCCGGGCCCGCTGCAGGCTGCTGTTCACCGACGCGACGCTGCTGTCCAGCGCCGACGCCACCTCAGCGGCCGAGAACTGCAGCACCTCCCGCAGCACCAGAGCCGCCCGCTGCCGCGCGGGCAACAGCTGCAACGCGGCCACGAAGGCCAGCCGAAGCCCGGCCCGTTCCTGGGCCGCCTGCGCCGGATCGCTGGGGAACGGCTGCAGCCACGGCACGTCCAGGCTGGGGGTCAGCGGCGCTTGCGGATCGCCGTTCGGCCCGAGCCCGCTCGGCAGCGGACGCCGCGCCCGCCCCTGGAGGGCGGTGAGGCAGACGTTGGTGGCGATCCGGTGCAGCCACGTGCGCCGGGATGCCTTCGCCGGGTCGTACGTCCCGTCGGCCCGCCACGCCCGCAGCAGGGTCTCCTGCACGAGGTCCTCGGCCTCGTCGGCCGAGCCGGTCATGCGGTAGCAGTGCGCGAGCAGCTCGCCCCGGAAATCCTCGTCGGACACCGCGATGAGTCTGCCAGCCGCGGCCGGTATGTAAAGGCATGAGTGAAGTCATCGTCATCCAGTTCATCACCCTCGACGGCGTGGTCTCCGACCCGGACGGGCGCGGCGGCACGCCGTACGGCGGCTGGGCCTTCCGGCACGGCGCGGGGCCGGTCAGCGACGACAAGTTCCGGCTCGGCGAGCGGATGACCAACGGCGTCCAGCTGTACGGGCGGCGGACCTGGGAGCATTTCGCGCGTCTCTGGCCGGCGCGCGACGGAGCGTACGCCAAGGTTATGAATGAGACGCCGAAACGGGTCGCCACCCGCACCGGCATTGACGTGAGTAAATGGCCGAATTCGGCCGCGATCGACGGCGACCCGGTGGAGTGGGCCCAGCGCGCGGAACGGGACGTCGTCGTGATCGGCAGCCTGAGCCTGGTGCGCCAGCTGGCCGCGGCCGATCTGGTCGACGAGTACCGCCTGATCACGTTCCCGCTGGTCGCGGGCGCGGGCGACCGCTTGTTCACCGCGCCGGCCGAGTTCCGGTTCACCGCGGTCGAAACCGTCGGCCCGGTCACCCTGACGATGCTGCGAAGGGGCTAGGTCCAGGCCAGTGAGGAGCGGTACGACCAGTACTTCTCGGGTGTCTCGGCCAGGTGAGCCAGCGACGACAGGTCGACCGTCGTGGTCGGGGCGCGCAGGTTGGAGTCGAGCTGGCCGACGGTGGCGGCGCCGGAGAGGACGACGTTGGCCCACGGCTGCTGCAGGGCGGCGGCCAGGGCCACCGCGTCGGGCGCCTCCCCCAGCTCGGGGAGGGTGGCGAGGCGCCCGTTGGCCATCGCCTCCTTGACGATGACCAGGCACCCGGCCTCGTGCGCCTCGGCCAGCGCGGGGCCGGCCGAGGGCTCGAGCAGGTTCCACGTGGCCTGGATGCTGCGGAACAAGGGGGCGCCGTCGACGCGTACGGCCAAGGCCTCTCGAATTGCCGTCGCCTGGGCCGGACCGCTGGTCGAGATGCCGACGACGATGCCCTGGGCGGCGAGCCCGGCCAGATGGCGGTGCAGGACCTTGTCGGTCAGGGCCGGGCTCTCCGGCGTGACCGAGTGGATGTGGTAGATGTCGAGCCGATCGCCGAGCAGGTCCTGCGTCTCGCCGATCTGCCGGTCGAAGGTGGCCACGCTGTGGTCCTTGACCTCGTGGACCGCGGCCTCGACCTGCCAGTCGGCGGTGTAGGTGTAGCCCCATTTGCTACCCACGACGACGTCCTTGTAGGAAGAATGGCGCAGCCACGCGGCCAGGAACTCCTCGGCCCGGCCGTAGGAACGGGCGACATCGAAATACCTCACCCCTTGGCGGTACGCGTCGTCGAGCAGCGCGAAGACCAGCGAGCGCAGGGTGTCCACAGTGCGCTCGGCCGGTAGATCCTTGTCCCGGCCGAGATTGATGTACCCGGGGCGGGCGACGGCGGCCAGCCCCAGGCCGACGCCCCGAACCGAGATCAACGGCTGGAGGCCGTCCGTGCGGCGATCATCTGCGAGCCCGTCATCCGGTCGGCCGGAATAGAGGCGGTGGGCCGGCGCCCGGCCCGGCAGAAGCCGTCGTCGGTGCGCGGCGCGATGATGTCGGCCGCCGGGATCTTCGTGGCGGCGAGCGGCGACGGCGCCGAAAGGTCCGGGTACCGCGCCTCCCAGGCCTGCCGCACCCGGTCGGGAAGGTGCAGGTGACGCCAGAGACGGCGGAGCATGCCGGGGTGCAGGAGATCGTTGATCTCGCAGCAGTCGGCGGCCTGGCACAGCACCGTCTGGTAGGCCAGCCGCTGCTGGGCCGGGTCCTCCAGGTCGTACCGGCGGCGGGATTTGTGGCCGGCGGCCATATGGTGCGGGAGCTCCATCACTCCCACGCTGTGACCGCGCAGATCGTCGAGTCGTTCCGGGACGGAGGGTGCCCGATCCTGAGGGCCGCGCTGCCGGCGGCCGTCGCGGGCGGCGACGTACGGCATGGGCCCAGGCTAAGCCCGGCGGCGCGCGCCGGGTACCCGGTCGGCCGGATCGGTTACCCGGGTGCCGAAAGTGACCGTGTTGCGCAGCCGCCGCTTCATCCCGCCGGCGGCCCGGTTGCGCAGCCGGGCCAGCGCGTTCTGCGGCCGTTTCTCCAGCGGCTGGTCCAGCGACGCGGCGTGGCCGAGCATGCCGACGATCGTGTCGATCGCCGCCTCCAGCACCTGCGTGTCCGGCAGCTGGTCGGGGGTCGGCCCGGTCACCGGCACCGCCACCGGCCGCAGCTCGTCCAGGTCGCCCACGATCTCGCACGGGTAGTCGCGCAGGGTGGCGATCTGCTGTTCGGCGACCGCCATGACCCAGGCCGCGCGGTCGGGGCCGATGCCGAAGCGCAGCGCGTTGGCCCGCTGCTTGAGCACCGCGTCGACCAGGTGCCGCTGGACGACCCGCTGATAGGGCACCCGGTGCGGGTACAGGTCGCCCAGCGCCTGGTTGACCCGGCGCAGCAGTTCGATCTCGGCCGCGCCGAGCGAGACGTTGGCGGTCGGCTCCTCGAGCTCGCACAGCCCGTCGGGCACCCCGATGACGCCGGCGAAGCGTTGCCAGAGCAGGTCGTACGGGGCCCCGGCGGGCGGCACCGTGATCAGATGCCGCCGCTCGGGCGGGAGCAGGTCGCCCCAGCGGCGCAGCATCCGCTCGGCCGTGTGCTCGTCCCAGAACGCCTGGTAGCGGCCCTTCTCGACGGCCGACAGGAAGTCCTCGAAGCGCCAGGTGCTGCGCCCGCGGATGCTCTGCTGCCACATCGACGGCAGGGTGCGCCAGAGGTCGCGGCCGGCCACGACGACGTGCACCTCGGCCGGCCCGAAGCTGTGCACCGCGCGCTCGGCCTGTTCCCGCGTGGCCGCGCCGAGCCCTTCACTGCTGATGACGACGTCATCCGGCCAGGCGTTGGCCAGGCCGGTGAGCCGGTCCCAGGTCCAGCCCGAACTCGGGTCGTACCAGGGCACGCCGCGCAGATCGGCCATACCCTGGTCGTGCGCGTAGAGGGTGTGCGGCACCAGCACGCCGGCCCGGTCGCGGAGCTCGGCGGCGTTGCCCCAGAGGACGTTCTGGATGTAGGTGCTGCCGGTCTTGGGCGCACCGATGTGCAGAAACACTCGCCGGGCCACTGTCGCCTCCCCGGGTCTTCTCGCGCGCCTGGTCAAACCCATCTGATCAAAGTCGACCGGCAAAGTCGTAAAACACTCCGACGAGTTCGCCCAAGAGGCGTAATAGCCGCATCTCAGGATGAAGTTCCGGCGTTCACCTGACCACGGACGTCAGAACGGGTACGCGCCGCAGGTTCAGGGCGAGCACCCCGCTGATACCCACGAAGACCGACGCGAGCGCCACCACCGCCGGCCACGAGCCGAGCGACCAGGCCGTGCCGGCCAGGCTGCCGAAGACCGACGAGCCCGCGTAGTAGGCGAACAGGTAGTACGACGCCGCCTGCCCGGCCGGCACTCCCCCGGCGTGCGCCCGCACCGGCACCCAGCCGCTGGCCACGCCGTGCACGCAGAAGAACCCGGCGGTCATCACGGCCAGCCCGACGATCATGATCGGGAGCCGGTCGGGCAGGGTGAGCAGCAGCCCGGCCGCGGTCAGGACACACCCGAACGGCATCACCGCGCGCCGTCCGTACCGGTCGGCCAGCCGCCCCGAGACGGCCGAACTGAGCGTGCCCACCGGATAGACCAGGAAGACCGCCCCGGCCGCGCCCGCGCCCAGCAGGAACGGCGCGCTGGTGAGCCGGAAGCCCATCGCGTTGTAGACCGACACGAACGCGCCCATCGCGCACGCCCCGATCGCGTACAGGCTGAGCAGGGCCGGGTCGGTGAGCGCCCGGCGCGACATCGCCGAGGCCGGCCGCCGCACGAAGTGCCGCGAGGCCGGCAGCAGCACGGCCACCACCACCGCACAGATCAGGCCCACGAAGGCAACGGCGGCCAGGGCCCACTGCCAGCCGTACGCCTCGCCGGCCCACCCGGTGACCAGACGGCCGGCCATGCCCCCGAGCGCCGTGCCGCCGATGTACAGCCCGGCCGCCCGCGCGTGCGTGTCCGGGTGCAGCTCCTCGCGCAGGTAGGCCGTGGCCACCGCCGGCAGCCCGGCCAGCGTCACGCCCTGCAGCCCCCGCAGCCCGAGCAGCACGGGCCAGCTCGGCGCCACCGCGCAGGCCAGCCCGACCAGCGCCGACAGCGTCAGCGACAGGTGGATGAGCCGGGTCCGGCCGACCTTCTCCGACAGCGGCCCGGTGATCAGCAACGCCATCCCGAGGCCGACCGTGGCCAGCGACAGCGACCACGCGCTCTGGGCCGGCGTCACCCCGAAGGCGGCCGAGAGGTCCGGCAGCAGCGCCTGCGTGCTGTAGAGCAGAGCGAAGGTGGCGACCCCGGCCGCGAACAGGGCCAGGACGATCCGGCGGTAGCCGGGTGTCCCGGCGCGGTAAGGCATTACGTCACGGTGCCGCGCCGCTTTCCATGCGTCCAATGCATGAAATCCATTGCTCCCATGCGCCTACCGTATGATCCGAGGAGTGCTGATCGAGGATCTCCGGGCGCTGATCGCGCTGGGTGAGCACCGCCACGTCACCGAGGCGGCCGCCGCGCTCGGTACCAGCCAGCCGACCCTGTCCCGGCTGCTGTCCCGCGTCGAGACGGAGCTCGGCGCGCGGCTGTTCGAACGCGACGCCCGCGGCGTGCACCCGAACCCGCTCGGCGAGGTGACCCTGGCCGCGGCCCGGGACATCGTCGACCGCCACGACCGGCTCCGGCGGGACCTGACCGGCCTGCTCGACCCGGCGTCGGGCACGGTCCGGCTCGCCTTCCTCGACTCGATGGCCACCTCGCTCGTGCCACGGATCCTGCGCGACGTACGCCGGCAGGCCCCGCACATGCGCGTCGAACTGCGCCAGGAGCCGGCCCACGAGATGCTGCGCGACCTGGACTCGGGAACCTCGGAGCTGGCCCTGACCTCGCCCCGCCCCACCGGTCCGTACGGCTGGATCGCCGTGCAGGCGCAGAGCCTGGCCCTGATCGTCCCGCCCGGCCACCGCTGGTCCTCGAGGTCGCGGACCGTCTCGCTGGCCGAGGTGGCGAAGCAGGACTTCGTGACGATCCCGCCCGGCTTCGGCTTCCGGGCGCTGGTCGACGACCTGTTCGCCACGGCCGGGGTGACGCCGCGGGTGGCGTTCGAGATCAGCGACCTGGCCACGATCGAAGGCCTGGTCGGGGCCGGCCTGGGCGTGGCGCTGGTGCCGGAGCAGTTCGTCGGGGTCTCCGGCACGATCGGGCTGGCGCTGGCCGCCCCCAGCGTGGAGCGGGTGGTCGGCCTCACCTGGCGCACGGACCGGCGGCTCGGCCCGGCGGCGGAGCGCTTCCGCGACTTCGTCGAGCAAGCCGCGCCGTACGGGTTAACGGACGATTAACCGGAAGTGACCCCCTGTTGATGATCCTTTAACGGGACGTCCGGTACGGTTGTTCGAGTGACATCGCGACCTTCTATGTGGGGATTCTGGCAACCGTCGTCCGATCAGGCCGATGACCTGCGGGTTCTTACCCGTCAGGCCGACCTGGTGGAGCTCAAGCTCCTCGTTCCCGACGACGGCCGGTTCGGCGGCCGGGCCCGGAAGGTCTATTTCCTCGACACCCCCGAGCTGGCGCTCAAGCGGGCCGGCATCGTGGTGCGCGTCCGTGAGCGGGCCGGCCGCCCCGACGACATCGTGGTCAAGCTGCGCCCGATGCACACCCGCGCCGTCCCCGGCTGGCTGCGCCGCTCCCCCGGCTTCCACGTCGAGGTCGACGCCATGCCCGGCCGCTACGTCTGCTCGGGCGCGCTCAAGCGCCAGCTCGGCAAGGGCGCGGTGGCCCGGGCCCGTAAGGACGGCAAACCCCTGACGTGCTTGCTCTCGGCGGCTCAGCGGCGGCTGCTGGCGGCGTACGCCCCGTGCCCGCCGGCCGAGCTGACAACCTTCGGCCCGGTGAAGGCCCGCAAGCGCCAGGTGAAGGTACGCGGCCTGGCGCTGACCGCCGAGCGCTGGGTCTACCCGGACGGGTCGGCCCTGCTCGAGCTCTCCACGAAGTGCCCCGTCGACGAGGCGGCGGCGGTCTCCCAGCGGGTGTCCCGCGCCCTACGCAAGGACGGCATCGCCCCCGCCAAGGTGCAGCACACCAAGACCGAGCTGGCCCTCGGCGCCCTCTGAACCCTTCTCAGGCGACCGACACCGACGGCAGGGACAGCCGCGACATCACCCGCTGAACGGCGGCGCGCAGCAGCGGAGCGCGGCGGGAGTGCACGGCGGCGTTGGGCGATCCGGGCCCGTGGCGGCGGAGCATGTCGGCCATCCGGTCCTCGAAGTCCATGATGCGCCCGTACGGGCCCACGGTCTGATCGGCGTACGTCAGCCCGTCACTGACCGGGGTGCTCTCCTGCGGGAACTCGGCCAGCGCGTCGTCCAGACCCTTGGCGTAGGCGACGCAGATCGCCCCAGAGTGATGGGCGACCAGGCCGGAGATGCGCAACGGCCACTCGAGCCGCCTCAGGTGCCGCGCCCCGTCGAGCGGATGAAACCCGGTGTCGACAAGCGCCGCGGCGTAGCCGATGTCATGCAGCCACGCCGCCGCCACCAGCACGTCCGCCTCCTCGGCGGGCACCGTGGCGCTGATCTGGGCGGCCCGCTCGGCCACCCCCACCGAGTGCTGCCATCGCTCCGGCAGATCGGCCAGAAGGCGTTCAGCAAGCTCACGTGCGTCGTCGACGAGCGGGCGGATCATGACGCTACGTTAGCGCCGCCAAGGTGAACACCAGGTGTCCAGAAGTTATACGTTAGCCGTGCGCGGCCCGCCGACCGGCGCACCGTCACCTCCACCGGAGGGGCGCCGCCACAGGAGCGCCACCACCACAGGAGCGCCGCACCGGCCGAACTGCCGCGCCGGCCGAACTGTCACGCCGCGGAACTGTCGCGCCGGGCCTTCGTCACTCCTGGGCCAGCACCTTCTCCAGCGCCCTCGCGACGGTGCGGGCCTCGGCCGCGGTCATGCGGGACGTGAAGTATCGCCGGATGCCGGCCAGATAAGCCGGAGCCGACTCCCGCAGGCGCACCCGCCCGGCCTCGGTGATCGTGGCATACGCCGAGCGCTTGTCGTCCGGATTGCTCTCCCGGGTCACCAGGCCCGCGTCCATGAGCGCGTCCACCACCCGGCTGACCCGGCTGCGGCTGATCACCGCGAGCCGGCCGAGCTCACCCATGCTCAGCCTCCGCCCCGGCGCCGAGTTCAGCTCCAGCAGCACGTCGTACCAGGTCAGGGGCAACCCACAAACCGTCTGAAGATCCTGATCGAGACGCGGGACCAGCGCCGCGTGAACCCGCAGCAGGGCCGCCCACGCCGCCACGTCATCGGTGTCGCTCATCACCACAGGCTACTCAACTCTTGTGCGTGCGCACGCACACATCTAAGAATGTGCGTGCGCACGCACATAAATTCGGGCGTGCCCACGCACTCGCTTTTTATGTGCGTGCGCACGCACACAAAGCACCAGGAGTCGCCATGAAGTTGCTGCACATCTCCGCCTCGCCGCGCGGCCCGCGCTCCGAGTCCCTTGCCCTCGCCGGCACGTTCCTGCAAGTCATCCGGGATTCGCTACCCAGCGGCGGGCTCGATGTCGACCACTTCGATCTCTGGGACGGGACGTTGCCGGCGTTCGGGCCGGACGCGGCGGCGGCCAAGATGGCCGTATTCGCCGGGGAAGAGCCGCAAGGTGCGGCCGCGGACGCCTGGCGGGCGGCGATCGCCACGTTCCGGCGGTTCGACGCGGCCGACCGCTATCTGTTCAGTGTGCCGATGTGGAACGCCGGCATCCCGTACATCCTCAAGCAGTTCATCGACGTGATCAGCCAGCCCGGCCTGGTCTTCGGCTTCGACCCGGCCACGGGGTACCGCGGGCTGCTGCGCGGCAAGCGGGCCGCCGTCGTCTACACCAGCGCGGTGTACGGGCCGGACCGCGGCCCGGCCTTCGGCGCCGACTTCCAGGCGCCCTATCTGGAGGACTGGCTGCGCTGGGCCGGTGTGGACGACATCCGCACGGTCCACTTCCGGCCGAACCTGGCCACCGCCGACGTCTCCACCGCCCGCCGCCTCGCCCACGAGCAGGCGCGCAACGTAGCGAAAGGATTCCTGGAATGAGGGCCTTCCTCTGGGCGCTCCCGGCCTACGGCACCCTGCTCGGCCTGAGCACCCTCACCCACCAGCCACCCACCTCCGACTTCGACGCGTACGCCGAGTACGTCACCACCGGCGTCTTCCTCGTCAGCCATCTGGGCGCCAGCATCTTCGGGGCCGCGCTGGCCATCCTCGGCGTGTTCGGCCTGGCCTCCTCTCTCGGCCGCAGCAGGTCAGCCGTCGCGGGGCTCGCGCTGACCACGGTGGCCAACGTCTTCCTGGCCGCCTCGTTCGGCAGCGCGGCCTTCGTGCAGCCGGGCCTCGGCCGCGCGCATCTCGCCGGCGTGCCGGGCATGGCGGTGATCAACGACGACACCGCGTACGGCCCGGCGTTGTTCGTCACGGCGCTGTCCGCCTCGTTCCTGCTCGTGGTCGCGGCGGTGGTGACGGGGGTCGCGCTGTTCCGCGCCGATCGCCGCCTCCGCCCGTACGGCATCGCCTACGCCGCCCTGATCACGCTGTTCGTCGCCGGGATCGCCGTGCCGGTGGTTCAGCCGTTCGCCGGCTTCGGTCTGGCCGTGGCGACGGGACTGCTGGCCGTTCACGGTGTACGCAGCGCCGCCACCTCGGCCGGGTCGGTCAGGCCGGCCCTGATCACGTAGTGCATCTTCTTGCCGGTGGCGGTGCGCGGCAGGGTGTCGACGAACCGGTACCGGCGGGGGCGCTTGTAGTCGGCGAGCATCGGATGGGCCTTGGCGTGCTTGTCCAGCTCCTGCGGGGTCAGGTCCCGGGTCGCGGTCTGGATGTACGCGACCACGATCTGACCCCAGCGCTCGTCCGGCAGCCCGACCACGATCGAGTCGGTGACCTGCGGATGCTCGTTCAGGACCTCTTCGACCTGTACGGGGTGGACGTTCTCGCCCCCGGAAATGATCATGTCGTCCTTGCGGCCCACGATCGTCACGTACTCCTGGGCGTCCCACGTGCCGAGGTCGCCGCTGTAGAGCCACCCGTCGCGGAACTTCAGGGCCTGCTCACGCTCGTTGTTGACGTAGGCGTAGCCGCTCTTGAGCGAGCGCATGATGACCTCGCCGGTCGCCGAGCCGTCCTTCGCGACCAGGTCGTCCGGGTCGCCGGGCCCGTCCTCGGTCACCCGCACGACCCGCACGTCGTCGTCGGTGCAGGCGCGGCCGGCGCTGCCGGCGTGCTCGGGCAGGTCGGACGGGCGCAGGAAGGTGTTCCAGAACATCTCCGTGGTGCCGTAGCCGTTGAAGATGCGCGGCGTGAGCACCTGCTGGTAACGCAGGCAGGCCTCCCGCTCGAGCGGCGCCCCCATCGTGACGAGGCCCCGCAGCGACGACAGGTCGCGCGGCCGTTCTTCTTGGTGCGCGGTGAGCATGGCCAGGTTGGTCGGGGCGCCGATCAGGAAGGTGAGCCGATGCTCGGAGACCATGTCGAGCACCGCCGACGGGTCGAACGAGCGGGCCGTGACGGCGGCCGCTCCGGCGTAGAAGACCGCGTTCGGGCCGCCGGGCGAGATGCCGCCCCGGTGGAACCAGGGCGTCATGTTGAGCGTGCGGTCCTGCGGCTCCAGCGGGAAATGCATGATCACGTCGTGGGCGGTGAGCACCTCGGCCGCGGCCGGCAGCGAGACGCCCTTCGGCATGCCGGTCGTGCCGGAGGTGTAGAGCCGGATCGTCTCGTCCCACGCCGTGCCCGGATGCCCCTCCCCGTCGAGCGAGCCGTGCCGCAGCAGGATCCCGAAGTCGTCCGAGCTCAGCGTGAGAGCCGGCACGTGAGTGGACATGCGCAACGCCTCGTCGGCCACCGCGGCCAGCGAGGCGTCGTACACATAGACCCGCGGCGAGCTGTCGTCGAGCACGTGGGCGGTCTCCCCCGAGGAGAACCGGAAGTTGATCGGCGACGCGATCGCGCCCAGGTGCTGGCTGGCCAGATAGAGCAGGGCGAATTCGGCACTGTTGTAGAGCTGGAAGGTGACAACGTCACCCGAGCGGACGCCGTGCGCGGCCAGGCCGGCGGCCACCCGGCGGACGTCGGCCCCGAGCTCGGCGTACGTCCAGTCCCGGCCCTGGTCGGTGTCGCGCAGGGCGAGCCGCTCGGCGTACCGGTGGGTGTTGCGCCAGAAGCCGGCGATGAAGGTGAACCGGGATTCGAAGACGTCGCGGAACGCGGCGGAGTCGTACTTGTAGGTCATCGGTGCTCCAGGTCAGGCGGTGGTGAACACCGCCACGCAGTTCTGCCCGCCGAAGCCGAAGGCGTTGGCGGTCGCCGTCCGCACCTCGAGCGGCCGGGCCACGTTCGGCACGTAGTCCAGGTCGCATTCGGGGTCGGGGGTCGTCAGGTTGATGGTCGGCGGCACGACGCCGTCGCGGATGGCGAGCACCGCGGTCATCGCGCCGAGCGCCCCGGCCGCTCCGATCAGGTGCCCCACCATCGATTTGGGGCTGCTGACGGCCAGCCGGTCCGCTGCTTTTCCGTACGCCTGGCGGATCGCCATCGTCTCGGTGCGGTCGTTGGCCTTGGTGCTGGTGCCGTGGGCGCTCACGTAGTCGACCTGCTCGGGGGCGATTCCGGCGTTGCGGAGCGCCTTGGTGATGGCCGCGGCCGCGTACTCGCCCTGGGGTGAAGGCGCGCTCACATGAAAGGCGTCGGCCGTCAGCGCACCGCCCGCCAGGGCCGCGTACGTCTGGGCCCCGCGCCGCTCGGCGTGCTCGCGCGACTCGAGGACCATGACGACCGAGCCCTCGCCGAAGACGAACCCGTCCCGGCCGGCGTCGAAGGGCCGGCTCGCCGCCGCCGGGTCGTCGTTCCGCTGGGACAGCGCGCCCATCGACGACAGCCCCGCGAACATCACCGGCGTGATGGCGGCGTCGGTGCCGCCGCAGACGACGACGTCGGCCTCACCCGAGAGGATCAGCCGCCGCGCCTCGAGCAGCGCGTAGTTCCCGCTCGCGCAGGCCAGCGCGCTCGCCGTGACCGGCCCGTGCACGCCGAGATCGATGGCGACCTCGCAGGCCGGCATGTTGGTCAGCGACGAGGCCACGAAGTACGGCCCGAGCCGCCGGTCGTCGTCCATCGTCCGGGTGGCCCGTTCGATCGTGTCGAAGCCGGCCACCGCCGCGTTGATGACGACTCCCGTGCGGTCGGGGTCGAGAGTCAGCTCGGCGTCGGCCACCGCCTCCCGGGCCGCCGCGACGGCGAGCTGGGTGAAGCGGGCCGACCGCCGCAGCCGTTTGCCCTCGAGGTACGCGCCCGGGTCGAACCCCTTGACCTCGGCCGCGATCCGGGTCGGCAGCGGGCTCGCGTCGAACGAGGTGATCGGCGCGACCCCGGACGTGCCGGCCAGCAGCGCCGACCACGTGCTCTCCCGGTCGTTCCCGACCGGGGTGACGGCTCCGATGCCGGTGATGACGACGTCTGCGGCCATCGGTCGCCTCCGAGTTCATGGATCTTGCCTGCACCATAAACCCAGACTTCACACTTGAACAGTGACGCCCGTAACGCCCGCGAATGGGGGCCGGCACGGATGCGCGCAGCTCATCGACCCGTCAGGCTGGATGAGCAGGCGGAGACGAGGAAGATGGGTGGCGTTGTGTCGTTGTTCTGGCGGATCTTCTCGTTGAACGCGGCCGTGCTCACCGTGGCGGCTCTGCTGCTGCTCTTCGCGCCCGTGACGGTGTCGGCCACGGCCCGGCTGACCGAGGCGCTGATCATCTTCGCCGGCACGATCGCGACACTCATCGCCAACGCCGTGCTCCTGCGGGTCGGGCTGCAGCCGCTGGCCCGGGTGACCCGCGTCATGACGACGATCGACCTGCTCAAGCCGGGCACGCGCATCGCCACGAAGGGCGAGGGCGAGGTCAGCGCGCTCATCACCGCCTTCAACACGATGCTGGAGCGGCTCGAGCACGAGCGGGCGGCGAGCGCCGGCCGGGCCCTGGCCGCCCAGGAGGAGGAGCGGCACCGCATCGCGCAGGAGTTGCACGACGAGATCGGGCAGACCCTGACCGCGGTGCTGCTCGACCTCAAGCGGGTCGCCGACTCCTCCCCCGGCCCGGTGCGGGATCAGCTGCGGCAGGCCCAGGAGAGCACCCGCAACAGTCTCGACGAGCTGCGCCGCATCGCCCGCCGGCTGCGCCCCGGCGTCCTGGAGGAGCTCGGCCTGGCCAGCGCCCTGCGCGCGCTGGCCAACGAGTTCACCACGGCCGGCCTGACGGTCCGCCGCCAGGTCGCCTCGGATCTGCCCGCGCTCGGCAAGGACGCCGAGCTGGTCGTCTACCGGGTGGCCCAGGAGGGCCTGACCAACGCCGCCCGCCACGCCTCGGCCCACCACGTCGAGCTTTCACTGCAGAACCAGGCCGGGGCCGTACGCCTGTGCGTGCGCGACGACGGCCGCGGGCTGGGCGCGGCGACCGAGGGGGCGGGCATCCGCGGCATGCGGGAACGAGCCCTGCTCATCGGGGCCACCCTCACCGTCGAGTCCGACCCGCCGGGCGGGACCTCGGTGTCCCTGCTCGTCCCCGCGCCCGTAGGAGGTGCCGCATGACCACGCCCACCCGCATCCTGCTGGCCGACGACCATGCGCTCGTCCGCCGCGGCGTACGGCTGATCCTGGACAACGAGCCCGACCTGAAGGTGATCGCCGAGGCCGCCGACGGCGCGGAGGCCGTGGCCCTGGCCGCGGCCGACCCGCCGGACCTGGCCGTGCTGGACATCGCGATGCCGCGGATGACCGGCCTGCAGGCCGCCCGCGAGCTGAACCGCCGCCAGCCCGGCCTGCGCATTCTCATCCTGACCATGTACGACAACGAGCAGTACTTCTTCGAGGCGCTGCGGGTCGGCGCGGCCGGCTACGTCCTGAAGTCGGTGGCCGACCGGGATCTGGTCGAGGCCTGTCACGCGGCCATGCGGGACGAGTCGTTCCTCTACCCGGGCGCGGAGACCGCGCTCGTCCGCGAATATCTGGAACGCGCCCGCACCGGGGCCGAGATCCCCGCCCGGGCGGTGACCGAGCGCGAGGAGGAGGTCCTCAAGCTCGTCGCCGAGGGGCACTCGACGCGCGAGATCGCCGAGCTGCTCTACATCAGCGTCAAGACGGTGGAGCGCCACCGGTCCAACATCCTGGCCAAGCTGGGCCTCAGGGACCGGCAGGAACTGACCCGGTACGCGATCCGCGCCGGTCTGATCGAGCCCTGACATGCTCGCGATCCTCGTTCTGCACGCCTTCGCCGCCCTGATCGCGCCCGTTTTAATCCGTCTTGTCGGAAACAAAGCGCTCTACGTCCTCGCTCTGGTTCCCGCCTCGACCGCCCTGGTCATCGATGATTCGCGCGCCGAGACGTACGACTGGGTGCCGCATCTCGGGATGGACATCGCCCTGCGGTCCGGGCCGCTGCAGTCGCTGATGCTCCTGGTCGTCGGCGGCATCGGCGCGGTCGTCCTCGTGTACTGCGCCTCGTACTTCGCGCCCGGGGACCCCGGCCTGGGGCGGTTCGCCGCCGTCTTCCTCGGCTTCGCCGGGGCCATGACCGGGCTCGTGCTCTCCGACGACCTCCTGCTGCTGTACGTGTTCTGGGAGCTGACCACGGTCTTCTCGTACCTGCTGATCGGCCACAAGCCGGAGCAGGCGGCCGGGCGCCGGGCCGCGATGCAGGCGCTGGTCGTCACCACCGCCGGCGGCCTGGCCATGCTCGCCGGCTTCGTGATCCTCGGGCACGGCGCGGGCACGTACCGCTGGTCCGAGATCGCGGCCGGCCCGCTGCCGGCCGGTAGCGCCACGGCGGCCGTGCTGATCCTGGCCGGCGCGCTGTCCAAGTCGGCCATCTTCCCGTTCAGCTTCTGGCTGCCGGCGGCGATGGCCGCGCCCACGCCCGCCTCGGCCTATCTGCACGCCGCGTCGATGGTGAAGGCCGGCGTCTTCCTGGTCGGCCTGCTCGGCCCGGTCCTGGCCGTCACCCCGGCCTGGCAGCCCATCACGGTGGCCGCCGGCTCGGTCACGCTGCTGCTCGGCGGCTGGGCGGCGCTGCGCCAGCACGACCTCAAACTGCTCCTGGCCTACGGGACGGTGAGCCAGCTCGGTCTGCTGACGGTGGCCTTCGGCGCCGCCACGAAAGCGGCCGTCCTCGCCGGGGTCGCGCTGCTGCTCGCGCACGCCCTCTTCAAGGCCACCCTGTTCATGGTCGTCGGGATCATCGACAAGGTGACGGGCACACGCGACCTGCGGTCGCTCAGTGGTCTGGGCCGCCGGATGCCGGCGTTGGCCGCGGTCGCCGCTCTCGCCGTGGCGTCGATGGCCGGTCTGCCACCGCTGGTGGGCTTCGTGGGCAAGGAAGCGTTGTTCGCCGCCTTCGAACACGACCCGCTCGTCCTCGCTGCGCTGGTCGCCGGTTCGATCCTGACTGTCGCGTATGGACTGCGATTCCTGTGGGGCGCTTTCGCGGTCAAACCGTCCGCTTCCATCGCCGGCCCCGCGCGGCTCTCCCCCGTTCTTGTGGCTCCGGCCGCCTTGCTGGCCCTGGCCGGCGTCGCGGTGGGGGTTGGTGCGCCCACACTGGATCGGGCGCTCACTCCGTACCTCCAGCTCTGGACCGGAACCACCGACCACCTCGCGCTGTGGCACGGGCCGGGTCTGCCGGTCCTGCTGTCGGTGGTCGTGCTGACGGGCGGCGCGGCGATCTTCGTCGGCCAGCGGCGCGGGGTGCGGTGGCCGGAGCAGCGCCTGCCCGCGGCGGACGGGGTCTACCGGTGGCTCATGGCGGCCATCGACCGGGCCGCGGTCGAGGTCACCGGGGCCACCCAGCGCGGCTCGCTGCCCTTCTCGCTCGGCATCATCCTGGCCGTCCTGGTCGTGATGGGGGCGACGACGCTGCTGCTGTCCGGCTTCCGGCCCGACGGTGTACGCCTTTGGGACACGCCGCTGCAGCTGGTGGTCGGCGCGGTCGTGGTGGCCGCGGCGGTGATCGCGGCCCGGGCCCAGCGCCGGCTCACCGCGATGATCCTGGTCGGCGTCTGCGGCTACGGGGTGGCCGTGCTGTTCGTGCTGCACGGCGCACCCGACCTGGCGCTGACCCAGTTCCTGGTCGAGACGGTCACGATCGTCATGTTCGTGCTGGTGCTGCGGCGGCTCCCGCCACGGTTCTCGGAGCGGCCGCGGCCGCTGCGGGCCAGCCGATGGCTGCGCATGGCTGTCGCCGGGGCGGCCGGCGTGGTCACCTCGGCCATGGCCTACGTGGCGGTCAGCGGCCGCCTCGCCGAGCCGGTCTCCGTGGGCTTCCCCGAGCCCGCGGTCTCCTTCGGCGGCGGCCACAACGTCGTCAACGTGGCGCTGGTCGACATCCGGGCCTGGGACACGATGGGCGAGATCTCGGTGCTCGTGGTGGCCGCCACCGGCGTGGCCAGCCTCATCTACCAGCGCAGCGCGGCCCTGCAGCGGCGGCGGGCGGAGCAGACCGTGCCGGCGCGGAAAGCCGGCTGGCTGCTCGCCGGTGAGAGCCGCGAATCAATCATCCTGCAGGTCGTGGCGCGGCTGCTGTTCCACACGATCGTGCTGTTCTCGGTCTACCTGCTCTTCTCCGGCCACAACGCACCCGGCGGCGGCTTCGCCGGCGGACTGGTCGCCGGGCTGGCGCTGACCATCCGCTACCTGGCCGGCGGCCGGCGCGAGCTGAACGCCGCGGCCCCGGTCGACGCCGGGCTGGTGCTCGGCACCGGCCTGCTGATCGCGGTCGGCACCGGGGCGGCGGCCCTGATCGCGGGCGGACAGGTGCTGCAGAGCGCGCTGGTCGACGTGACGCTGCCGCTGATCGGGCACGTCCACTTCGCCACGTCGGCCTGCTTCGACGTCGGCGTCTACCTGATCGTCGTCGGCCTCGTGCTGGAGATCCTGCGCAGCCTCGGCGGCGAGCTCGACCGCCAGCACTCGGGGGCCGAATCGGCGCCTGAGGCGCCTGAGACGCCTGAGATGCCTGAGACGCAGCGCGAGAAGGAGCCCGTATGACTCCCAACCTGGTCTACGTCGTCATCGTCGGCGTGCTCTTCACGGCCGGCATCGCCATGCTCCTGGAGCGCAGCCTCACCCGCGTCCTGATGGGGATGATCCTGCTCGGCAACGGAGTCAACCTGCTCATCCTGCTCGGCGGCCACGCCGGGGCGCCGCCGATCGTCGGCGCCGCCCCCGGCGAGGAGATGGCCGACCCGCTGCCCCAGATCATGATCCTCACCGCGATCGTGATCACCCTCGGCATGACCGCGTTCCTGCTGGCCCTGGCCTACCGGAGCTCGGCCATGGCCGGGCACGACGAGGTGCAGGACGACGTGGAGGACCGCCGCATCATGCGCCTGGCCGAGACCGACCAGGGCTCCGGAACCGAGGACGATCGATGAACTGGCTCGTTCCCCTGCCCGTCGTCATGCCGCTGATCGGCACGGCGCTGACCCTGATGATGGCCCGCCGGCCACGCGCCCAGCGGACCGTCAGCCTGACCGTCCTCACCGCCACCGTCATCGTCTCGGCTGCCCTGCTCTGGTTCACCACGACCGAGGGCTCGATGGTCGTGACGGTCGGCGGCTGGGCCGCCCCACTCGGCATCGTCCTGGTCGCCGACCAGCTCGCGGCGCTCATGCTGGTGGTCTCGTCCACCATGACGGTGTGCGTGCTCGTCTACTCCATCGGCCAGGGCATGGCCGACGGCCACGAGGAGACGCCGCTCTCCGTCTATCACCCCACCTATCTGGTGCTCACGGCCGGCGTCACCAACGCCTTCCTGGCCGGCGACCTCTTCAACCTGTACGTCGGGTTCGAGATCCTGCTCGTGGCCAGCTATGTCCTGCTGACGCTCGGCGGCACCGAGAACCGGATCCGCGCCGGCATCACGTACGTCGTGGTCAGCCTGTTGTCGTCGGTCATCTTCCTGACCGCGATCGGCCTCATCTACGCCGCCACCGGCACGCTGACGATGGCCCACCTCGTCGAACGACTGGACGAGCTGCCCGACGGCCTGCGCCTGATGCTGCAGGGCATGCTGCTGCTGGCCTTCGGTATCAAGGCCGCGGTCTTCCCGCTGTCGTCGTGGCTGCCCGACAGCTACCCCACCGCGCCCGCCCCGGTGACGGCCGTCTTCGCCGGCCTGCTGACCAAGGTCGGGGTGTACGCCATCATTCGCACCGAGACGCTGTTGTTCCCCGGCGGCCGCGCGGCCGTGGTGCTGCTCATCCTGGCCCTGCTGACGATGGTGGTCGGCATCCTCGGCGCGGTCGCGCAATCCGACATCAAACGCCTGCTGTCGTTCACCCTGGTCAGCCACATCGGCTACCTGCTCTTCGGCGTCGGGCTCACCACGCAACTGGGCCTCGCCAGCGCCATCTTCTACGTGGTCCACCACATCACCATCCAGACCACGCTGTTCCTGGCCACCGGCCTCATCGAGAGACGCGGCGGCAGCACCGCCCTGGACCGGCTGGGCGGCCTGGCCCGGCTCTCCCCCGTGCTGGCCATCCTGTTCCTGGTACCGGCCCTCAACCTGGCCGGCATACCCCCGTTCTCCGGCTTCATCGGCAAGCTCGGCCTCGTCCAGGCCGGCGCCGCTGACGGCGGCGTGCTGGCCTGGCTGCTCATCGCCGGCGGCCTGGCCACCAGTCTGCTCACCCTGTACGCGGTGGCCCGCGTCTGGAATCTGGCCTTCTGGCGCGTCCCCCACCCCGAGATGCCCCGCCGCGGCCCGCTGCCGCGGTTGATGGTCGGCCCGACGCTGGCTTTGGTCGCCCTCGGCGCCGGCCTCACGGTCGTCGCCGGTCCCCTGTTCGACATCGGCGACCAGGCCGCGGGCGGTCTGCTCGAACGCTCAGGCTACGTCGAAGCGGTCTTCGGAGGCCCCCGATGAACCATCCACCTGAAACATGCGCCCCGGGCCCGCGTCCGCCCGCGACCGCCCCACCGACCGTCATGCCGCTCACCGACGAGGTGTCCGGAACCAGTCCGCCCGGCTCGTCCGGGCCCCAAGGGTCCGTGGCCCGGGAACCGGCGCTGCGCGGCCGGTGGCGGGATCGAGGCGTTGCCGCGCTCGGGCTGACCCTGATCTGGGTGCTGCTGTGGGGCTCGTTCACCCCGCTGACGGTGGCCGGTGGGGCGATCGTGGCCGTGGTGGTCCTGACCGTCTTCCCGCTCCCGTCCGTGACCTACGCCGGGCGGATCCACCCGCTCGAGGTGCTGCGCTTCGCCGGGCGGTTCGTTCTCGACCTCGTCGTGGCCAGTGTGCAGGTGTCCGCGCTCGCTTTCCGGTTCGGCCACGTGCCGCGGAGCGCCGTCATCGCCGTACCGCTGAAGGTCCCGTCGGACCTCGGCCTGACGCTGACCGCGCTGGCGCTCTCGCTGGTCCCCGGAAGCCTGATCGTCGAGGCCGACCGGGACCGCGGCGTGCTCTACGTCCACGTGCTCGGCGTCCGGGACGCGGCCGACGCCGACCGTTTCCGCCGCGGCGTGCTCGACCTGGAACGCCGGATCGTCCAGGCGTTCGGCTCACCGGCCGAGCGCCGCGTCATCGAGGAGACGCCGACATGACAGTAGTCGCCGTGCTGGTCACTTCCCTGCTGGCGCTCGGCGCCGGGCTCGCCCTGATCCGGGTGGTGCGCGGCCCGTCCGTGCTCGACCGCATAGTCGCCACCGACGTCCTGCTGGCCGTCATCGTCATGGCCATCGCCGCCGAGGCCGCCTTCTCCCGCGACGCCACCGGCCTCCCCATCCTGGTGGTCCTCTCCATCCTCGGCTTCACCGGCGCCGTCAGCGTCGCCCGCTTCACCTCGGCCGGCGCGTCGTCCCCGGGCGACGCGGCCCAAGCCTCTCCAGGCGGCACGCAACCCCACCGACGCCGACTCCTCGGTGAGGCGGCCGCCCGCGGCGCCGACGAGGCTGCGACGAGGGGGCCGCGGTGAGTGGAATTCTCGATGTGGTGGCGGCCGTCTGCCTCGTGGCGGGGGCGCTGCTCAGCCTCTCCGCGGGAGTGGCGCTGCTGCGCTTCCCGGATCTGCTGTCGCGGATGCACGCCGGCACCAAGCCGCAGGTGCTCGGGCTGCTGCTCGTGCTGCTCGGCTGCGGCCTGCGCCTGCGCGACGTCGTCGACGTCACCACGCTGATCCTGGTCGCCGTCTTCCAGATGGCGACCGCTCCCGTGGCGGCCCACATGGTCGGCCGGGCCGGTTACCGCGCCGGCCTGGCCCGCACCGACCTGCTGGTCACCGACGAGCTCGCCTCGGCCGACGGCGAGCCGGGCCTGGTCGACGGCGAGCCCGGGCTGGCCGAAGGCGAGCCGAGGTTGGCCGACGGTGATCCGGGGGTGGCTTACGGCGACGCACCGTCTGAGGTGGGCAGGCGGCCATCCGCCGGCGAGCCGGTCCCTGGCGACGGGGTCGGCACCGCGGGCCGGCGGGGGTGAACGGTCGTGGTGCACTTCTTCCCCGAGCCGCCGCGGCCCGACGAGCCGGCGCCGGCTGACGTCCGCCTGGCCCGGCGCGTTGCCGGCGCGGTCTCGGAGCACGGAAGCGTCGACGTCCACGTACAGAACGGCGTCGTCATGCTCACCGGGGTCGTCCGGGACGGGTCGAGCCACGATGCTGTGCTCCGGCGGGTCAAAGCCATGCCCGGGGTGCGGGACCTCTGCGACGGCCTCGAAGTGAGCGACGGTCGGATCGGCCCCGGCCGGGACGCCGAGCTTTTCGGCACGCTGGCCGCCCGGCTGGCCCTCCGGCCCGCGCCCCGGCCACGGCGGCGCGGGACCGTGGCCGTCGCCGCGCGGGCGGCCGTGGTCACCGCGGCCGCCGGCGTGGTCCTGGTCGAGATCGCCGGGTGGCTGACGATCCTCATGGCCCTGGGCGTGCTCGCCCTGATCGCCGATGTGCTGTTGCGGGGCCGCGGCCGCTGACGACGCGGCGGCGCGGCCCCGCGCAGCGGTCAGAAGACTTCCTCCAGGAAGTTGACCAGCTCGCGCCAGCTGCGCTTGTCGGCCTTCTCGCGGTAGGGCGGGATGCCGGGCAGCGTGAAGGCGTGCGGGGCGCCCGAGTAGAGGGTGATCTGCCAGTCGAGGTCCTCGCGGGTGCGCAGCTCGTCGGCGAACTTCTGTACGGCCTCGTCGGGGACGACGGGGTCGGCGGCGCCGCTCAGGATGAGCAGGGGGCCGGTGATGGCGTCGACGTCGGCCGGGTCGTGGGTGACCAGGCCGCCGTGGAAGGACACGGCGCCGGCCAGCTGGGCGCCGGTGCGGGCGAACTCGAGGGCGGCGCTGCCGCCGAAGCAGTAGCCGATCACCACGATGCGGTCCGGGTCCACGCGCGGGTCGGCGGCGACGACGTCGTACGCGGCCTGGACGCGGGCGCGGAGTAGTTGCAGGTCGCCGTAGTACTTGTTGGCCTCGGCGGCCGAGTCTTCGTTGTTGTCGAACGTGACGCCGGCGCCATAGACGTCCGCCGCGAACGCGAAGTAGCCGAGGCGGGCGAGCATCTGAGCGCGGGCCTTCGGGTACTCGCGCAGGCCCGTCCAGTCGTGGATGACGATCACGGCGGGCTTGCGGTCCGTGACGGCGGTGTCGTGTACGGCGTACCCCTCGAGGGGTTGACCGTTGTGTTCGTAGGCGACGGTCTCGTCCTCGATGCGGGCGCCCGCGCCGGCCGGCACGGTGTCGACGAGGTTCTGGTGGAGGTCGGACAGCTCGGTCATGCATCTGATCTTCGTACCTCCGGCGGGCGGGCCGTCAGCCGACCCCGGAGGAAGTCGATGATCTGGGTGCGGGCGGTCCTGGCCTGCGGTACGAGGCCGGGGGTGCTGACGAACGCGTGCGGCGCGCCCGGATGTTCGGCGACGTCGGCGGGGACGCCCGCCTCGCGCAGCCGCCGGGCGTAGGCCCGGCCCTGGTCGGCCACCGGGTCGAGCGTGGGCACGACGATGAGGGCGGGGGCCAGCCCGCTGTGGCCGGCGGCGTACAACGGCGACACGGCGAGCGGGTCGGCGCCCGCCGGCACCGCCAGCCGCAGGAAGAACTCGAGCTGGGGGCGGGTCAGGGCCGGACTGTCGGCGTGCTCCCGGACCGAGGGGTGTTCGAGCGCTGTCGCGGTCAGGTCGACACACGGGTTGACCAGCACTTGAGCCCGGATCGTGGAGCCGGCGCGGCGGGCCACCGTGGCGGCGATCGTGGCGCCCGCGCTCTCGCCGAAGAGGGCAACCCGGTTGGGGTCGACGTCCCAGGAGAGGACCTGGCGCAGCACGTCCCACCCGTCCTCGACCGCCGCCGCCATCGGGGTGTCGAAGGACAGGAGCCGGTGCTCGACCGAGACGACCACGGCGGGCAGGCGGGCGGCGAGGTGACTGTTGATCCAGTCGCTCTGCACCGCTGTCCCGACGAACCCGCCGCCGTGCACGTGGAGGACCAGCGGCAGCCCGGGCGCCGGCGACGGCCGGTGTACGCGGACACGCACCACGCGGCCGGGCAGCGTCACCTCCTGCCAGCCGATGGCGACGCCGCGGGCCGGGAACCCGGTCACCACCCGCGTCAGCCGCGACGACCGGCGACGGTTCTCGGCGGCGGCGAGGGAGGCGAGCGTCGTGGGCGTCACCTCGGACCAATCCGGTTCCTTGCGCAGCGCCGACAGGATGCGATTTCCGAGCACGGCTCCCCCTCAATAACGCTACCAGCAGTATCGAAACTAGAGGTAGCGTAACTGCTACGGTGGCGGCATGGCCAGACCCCGTACCGGCATCGACCCTGAGGTTTTCGCGGCGACCCGCAAGACGGTCCACGAGCTCGGGTACGCCCGGGCCACGGTCGACCGCATCGCCGCCGAGGCGGGCATCGCGAAGACCACGATCTATCGCCGCTGGCCCTCCAAGGGCGCCTTGGTGACGGCATGCCTGGTCGACGCGTTCGGCCCGGCCCCGCTGACCGGCGCGAGCACCGAGGAGATCCTGGCCGGGGCCGTACGCTGGATCGCTGCCAAGATCGGCGAGCCGGGCATCGGGGCCGCGTTCGCCGGGGTCTTCACCGACGCGGTCAACGACCCCGAGTTGTGCGTGATCCTGTCGACCCGGCTCCAGGACCCGTACCGGGTCGTCATGCAGGAGACGCTCGGCCTGGCCGAGCCGAAAGTTCTCTTCATCATCGATGTCGTCGTCGGCACCTTGTTGCACCGCATGGGAATGACCGGCGAGCCGATGGCCGACGACGACGTCGAGGCCCTGATCGCCCTCGTCACACCGGTCACGAAACCGGCCCCCGCCCGGTCATAGCGGCATGACCCTTCCCACCCGCGACCACTGCCTCAGCCTCGTCCGCGCCGTGGACCGACCGACCGGCGCCGCCCGCTACGGCCGCATGTTCCCCGGCCTGGAGCCGCTGGGCGCCGACCCGAAGCTGTTGATGCGGGCCGGTGACACCGGCGGCATCTGCGACGCGGCGCCGCTGCTGGACCGGCTGAACCCGGGCGGCGACGACGCGACCGAGGCCGCCGGCTGGCCGTTCTTCGGCCAGCTGATCGCGCACGACATCACCGCCGACCGCTCTCCCCTGGCCGGCGGCATCGACCCCGAGGCCCTCAAGAACGCCCGCGCGCCGAAGCTCAACCTGGAGATGCTCTACTCCGACGGCCCGATCGGCTCGCCGTTCCTGTTCGACCTCAACGACCCGGCGAAGTTCCTGGTCGTCGACGGCGACGTGCCCCGCAATCCGCAGGGGGTGGCGCTGATCGGCGATCCGCGCAACGACGTCCACCGGTTCGCGCTGACTCTGCACGTGGCGCTGCTGCGGGCGCACAACCGCATCGTCGACTGGCTGCGCGACGGCGGCGCCCCGGAGGCGGATGTCTACGACCGTTCGCGCATCACGCTCACGTGGCACTACCAGTGGATCGTCGTGCACGACTTCCTGCCCCGCCTCGTCGGCGCTCCGCTCGTCGACGACGTCCTGGCGCACGGCGGCCGATGGTTCGCCCCGGAGCCGATGCGGGCGTACATCCCGCTGGAGTTCGCCGACGCGGCCTTCCGGTACGGGCACGGGCAGATCCGGCACACGTACCGCCTGGTCGAGGGTGGCCCGGAGGTGCCGCTCTTCCCTGATCTGGTCGGCTTCGGCCCGCTCGAGGCGGACCGTCACATCGACCTCGCGCAGATCTTCGACGTGCCCGGCCGCCCGCCCGCGCAGCGCGCCAAGCGCCTCGACGGCCGCCTCGCGGCCAGCCTGATCGGCCTGCCCGCGCAGGTCACGGGGGCCGTCGACACCGAGGCCTACCACTCCCTGGCCGTACGCGATCTGCTGCGCGGCGAGACGACCGGCCTGCCCAGCGGCGAGGCGGTGGCGCGGGCGATCGGCGCCGAGCCGCTGACCCTGCCCGACTGGCCGCACGGCGTCCCGCTCTGGTTCTACATCCTCAAGGAGTCCGAGCTGCTCGGCGACGGCGACCGTCTCGGGCCGGTCGGCGGCCGCATCGTCGCCGAGGTGCTGATCGGCCTGCTGCGGGCCGACCCGGCGAGTTACCTGAGCCTGGAGCCGGACTGGACGCCGCTGCTGCCGGCCCGCGGCGAGAGCTTCACCCTGGCCGACCTGCTCATCAGGTAGGCGCCCCGTCGCCCCGGCTCAGCGAGAGCAGCAACTCCCGCGTCCGCTCCAGGGCGGCGGGGTTGCTGCCACCCTCGTACACCGTGGCCAGCGAGGCGCCGTCGGCCGCCTTCGTGATGAGCAGGACCCGATCGGGGTGCAGGCCGTCGGAGGCGAACGCCGACTCCCACTCCCGCGCGTCCGCCTGCAGAATCCCGGCCACCCCCGGCACCGTCGACAGCGCGGCCGAGAGCAGCAGATGCTCCGAGACGGCGGTCTCGTCGCCCAGGCTGTCGAAGATCACCCGGACGTACGCCCGGACGAGCCGCCCGACCGCGTGATCGGCCGGGTCGACCCCCGCCCGGACCTCGGCCGCGAACCGGTCGACCTGATCCTGCGCGACCGCGAGCAACAACTGATCGCGGCTGCGGAAGTGGTGCAGCAACCCGCTCTTGGAGATCCCCGCCTCGCGGGCGATGACGTCCAGGCTCACGCCGGCGCCCTGCTTGCCCACGGTGCGGGCGGCGGCGTCGAGCACCGTGCGCCGGGTGCGGGCGGTGTCCC
The DNA here is from genome assembly GCF_040675435.1 of Actinoplanes sp. NPDC049598. Lineage (NCBI taxonomy): Bacteria > Bacillati > Actinomycetota > Actinomycetes > Micromonosporales > Micromonosporaceae > Actinoplanes > Actinoplanes sp. NPDC049598. The sequence goes on from NZ_JBFAOX010000002.1 coordinate 321,441, forward strand.
GTTCACGAGGAGGCATGCAGATCACAGTAGTAGCCGACCATTTGGTCTGTACTACCGACCAGATGGTCGGCTACCGTCGAAGCCATGACCTCGAACGGACGCCGATGGGGCGCGCTCGCCGCGCTGACCCTGGCGGTGACGCTGCTGGCGGTGGACGGCACGGTGCTCGCGCTGGCGGTGCCCGCGCTCACGGCCGACCTGGCGCCGACCGGCAACCAGCTGCTCTGGATCGGCGACGTCTACTCGTTCGCGCTGGCCGGGCTGCTGATCAGCATGGGCACGCTGGCCGACCGGATCGGGCGCAAACGCCTGCTCCTGCTCGGCGTGACCGGCGTCGGCGCGGCCTCGCTGCTGGCCGCCTTCGCGCCCACGCCCGGGTGGCTCATCGCCGCGCGGGCGCTGCTCGGCGTGGCCGGGGCGACGCTCATGCCGTCCACGCTGTCGCTGGTGCGCAACATCTTCCCCGAGCCACGCCTGCGCACCCGGGCCATCGCCGTCTGGTCGGCCGGCGCGTCCGGCGGCGCGGCGCTCGGCCCACTGGTCGGCGGCGCCCTGCTGGAGCACTTCTGGTGGGGCTCGGTCTTCGTCATCAACGTGCCGGTCATGCTGCTGGTGCTGCTCGCCGTGGCCGTGCTCGTGCCGGAGTCCCGCGATCCGGCGCCGGGCCGCTTCGACCCGCTGAGCGCGCTGCTGTCGGTGGCCGCGATCGTCCCGCTGGTCTGGGCGATCAAGGACGCCGCCCACTCCGGGGTGCACGTCTCCTCCCTGGCGGCGGCCCTGCTCGGCCTGGCCGCCGGCACGTGGTTCGTGCGCCGCCAGCGCCGGCTCGCCGCGCCGCTGATCGACGTCCGGCTCTTCACCCGGCCCGCCTTCAGCGGCACCGTGGCGGCCAGCGTCATCGCCATCTTCGCCTTCAGCGGCCTACTGTTCTTCTTCTCGCAATACCTGCAGCTGGTCCGCGGATACTCGCCGCTGCAAGCGGGCCTGCGCGAGCTCCCGCTGACTTTGGCCTCGATCGCCGTGGTCGTCATCGCCGTCCGCGTCATGAACCGGCTCGGCGTCGGCCGCTCCCTCGGCCTGTCACTGCTGGTCACGGCGGCCGGTTTCGCCGTGCTGACGGCCGGCGAGGGCGCCGCCGGCTACGGGGTGCTCGCCGTGGGCCTGGTCGTCATCGGGCTCGGCGTCGGCATCGCCTTCACCGCTTCGACCGACGCGGTCCTGGCGTCGGTCCCGCCCCGGCGCGCGGGTTCCGCCTCGGCGGTTTCCGAGATGGCGTACGAGTTGGGCGTGGCCACCGGAATCGCGCTGCTCGGCACGCTGCACACGGCGCTCTACCGTGCCGCCCTGCCCGACCTGTCCACCCGGCCCGGCCCGGTCCGGGCAGCCGTCGACGAGTCGCTCGCGTCCGCTGCCCAGGCTCTGAACGGTGATGCCCTGCTGGACGCCGCCCGCGACGCCTTCTCGCACGCGATGCAGGTGACCTCCGTCGTCGCCGCGGCGCTGCTGGTGGTCGCGGGCGTCCTCGCCTGGAAGCTCGTTCCCTCCCCGACCGGCCCGGCTGGACACTCCGCCCGGGAAACCGAACTGGATCCGCGCGATGCCGGCCCGCCGCCGGAACTCGTCGAACACGGCCCGACCACCGCGGAGCGCTCATCGCAGCAAGACCGCTAACGGAACGGCGATGCCGCCACAACGCGGCGTGGCCGCCGGGCTCCCGGGCCGGCCGCCGCGTGAATCCAGCCCGCCCGGCGCGGGCCCACAGCCCGGGCCGATGCGTTACGGTGCCTGATCAAAAGGCACTAGGGGGCATGGACGATGGTCGACGTCATGGAAGCGACGGAAGTGACCGGCACGCGCCGGCGGATGGACAGGGTCACCAACGCCGCGATCGTGGTCACGACCGACGCCGTCCTCTTCCTGACGATCGCAGTCGTCGGCGTGCCGTTCCTGATGTTCGTCTTCGCGGACGAGACCGGAACGTGGGACCGCCTCTGGCCGTACGTCGGCGTCTGGGTCGTGGCCGCCGTCAGCGGCGCGGCGTGCGCGGCCGCCGCCTACGGTCTGGCCCGCAGCGGCACCCGTCTCGCCCGCCACGGCGGCGCCGCGGCCGCCCTGGGCGCCGCCGTCATGGCCCCGGCGGTCTCGTTGCTGCTGGGCAGCAACCTGGTCATCGTCTGGGTGAGCGCGGCCTTCGCCGTCGCCAACCTGATCGCGGCGTTCGTCCTCTACAACATCCAGGAGCCTTCGTTCGCCGGCTTCGAGCCCGCGCCCCGGCCGCTCGAGCCCTCGCCACCAGCCGACGCGCCGGACCTGGCCGACGGGGACGACCCCGTGACGCCGGACGAAGCCCACGAGCTCTACCAGCGCCCCGAACCCACCACTCAGGCCGGCGCCAAACCGACCATCGACCTGCAGCTCCACCCCCGCCCGGGAACGACCCGCCGCCGCCCCCGCGGCCAGGCCGCCCTGCACACCCTCGGCGGCATCCAGCTGCCCCCACGGGCCCGCCGCACACGGCCCGCCAACCGCCCCTGAGCTTTGCCCCTCGGGAGCTACTTCCTCCGAGGACACCGAAAGCCGGCCGTGCGCGAGGTGCGCGGCCGGCTCACTCAACCCCCCAACCCGAGGGCCGCGCCCCGCTCACTCAAGTGCCGACTCCGGCCGAGCCACGATCAGCTCACTCAGGTGCCCAGCCCCGGGCGAGCCACGATCAGCGCGAAGCGAGGCGCCGACTCGAGCACGATCGAGGCGCCCACGGCGGCATCCTCACTTCGGCCCGCCTCGCCCCTGCCTCTGCCCACCTCGCCGCAACCTCGACCCAACTCGCCCAACCTCGACCCACCTGGGCCTCCTCTGCCCACCTCGTCCGAATCTCGACCTACCTCGGCTCCTCGGGCCACCTCGGCTCCTCGGGCCACCTCGCCCTAACCTCGGCCCAATCTCGTCTCACCTCGCCCCACCCCGGCCGCCTCGGCCCTCGGTCCACCTCGCCCTATCTCGGCCGCCTCGCCCTGACCTCGGTGACCACAGCCCACCTCGGCGAACGAAGGTGGCGCAGCATGATCGGCGTGGAACTGGAGTCGGCACGGGGCACCGGCGCATCGCCCGGGCTCGAGGCGAGAGCGGTTGGAGGCCGCCGGAGGATGCGTTGAGCCGTGTCCAGTGGGCGGGTGACGCGGGAAGCACGCGCCGCCAAGGTGGTGCGCCGGGGAAGCGATCGCGCGGGCTCCGAAAAGGTGGCGGACGGGGGCCGGCAGCGTCGGTTTCCATCGCCATGTAATTGACTGGCGTGCGGTTCCTTCGCACGGCCATGATGCGGCGGTGATCGTCATTCAGCGGGTTCGGGTCCGGTGGGGCGCCGGGTCGCGGGGAGCCCCGCAGGCGAACCTGCGCCGCGGGCTCGACCGGGCGCTGCCACTGCCCTCGTCGCCGCCGAGCTCCGATGTGGCCGCCGGCGAGCACGCGGCCGCGGGGAAGCACGCGGCCGGGAGACAACATACGGTCGCTAGGCGACATCCGGTCGCCGGGCATGCGGCCGCGGGGAAGCACGCGGTCGACCACGACGGAGTGGTGCTCCACGACGTGCTGGCCGACGAGGCGGACGGATACGAATTTCGCCACCGGCTCGTGAGCGGCGGCGCCGAGCTTGCCGGCGAGGCCGGCTTGTGGTTCACAGCCGACGGCCCCGCAGTCATCGTCGGCCGAGGGCAGAAGTGGGCCGCTTTCCCGAGTCTCGGGGCGGCCCGGCTGTTCACGGTCCTTCCAGGGCAGTTCGGCCGGTACCGGGCGAACTTCCGCTTCCGGGTCACCACCTGCCCGTGCAACCCGTCCTGGTACTACGAGAACCATGTCCTGCACGTGAGCAACGGCTACCCGGATCCCGGCGCGTTCCTCCAGGGCGAGCCCCTCCGCGACGTGGATGACCGCGTTCACCTCTACGGCGGCCGCCGACGCCCGGCCGCCGCACGACGCGCCCGGTAGACCCGCGGCGGGGCATCCGCATCCCTCCACAGCTATTGACGCGATTGATGACCGCATATTAGCGTGATCATTACCACTACGTTAAAACGTTTCACAGCCGCGCTCTCACACGATTGTCAATCACCGCCGCCCACACCAGATGTTTAGCATTTGCTGTGAGTTGAAACGATTCGCAGCGAGAGCCGCTTTACGACGCACCCTCGCCGCGGCCACCGTCACCAACTCCCGCAACAAGATCCTGCCGTCCTGCGGCCGAGCGCCGTCCTCACCGCGAAGCTGGAGTCGATCCGATGAAACGCCGTACCGTTATCGCCCTGGGCGCCGCGGCCGCGCTGCCCTGGCCCTCGGCCGCCGCCCAGGCCGCCCCGGCCAAGGTCGCCAGCACTGGCGCCAAGTTCCGTTGGTGGTGGCCGCACGGCCTGGTCGACCCGGCCGAGATCGCCCGCGAGATCGACCAGATCGCCGACGCCGGCTTCGCGGGCATGGAGATTCAGGACGTGCACCACAGCGTACGGGCGGACCTCGACGCCGCCGGGCACGGCTGGGGCACCGAGCCGTGGCGCAGGGCGGTGGAGACCGCGCTGCGGCAGGCGAAACGCCGCGGTGTGACGATCGACCTGGCCGTCGGCCCGAGCTGGCCGGCCGCGGTGCCCGGCATCACGCCCGACGACCCGGCCGCGGCCAAGGAGCTCGTGCACACCGTCACCCCGTTCACCGGGAGCATCACCGCGCCGGTCGAGCCGGGCGTCTTCGCCGTGCAGATCGCCCGGCTGGTGTCGGCCGGTGTCCTCGACCCGGCTTCGGTCCAGACTTTGACGCCATCCGGCGGGCAGGTGACGGCGACGGTGCCGGACGGTTCGTGGCTGCTGTTCACCTACCGGGTGCGCGGATCGGGACAGGAGCCCGAGGGCGGCCCGCACACGGATCCCGCGTCCTGCGTGGTCGACCATTTCAGCCCGGCCGGCACCGAGGCGATCGTCGGCACGTGGAACCGGCTCGTGTTGAGCCGGCCGATCCGGCAGCTGCTGCGCGAGGCCGGCGGCGACCTCTTCGAGGACTCCCTGGAGCTGGAGACCGACTGGACGCTGTGGACCCCCGCCATGCCGGCCGAGTTCGCCCGGCGCACCGGCACGGACCTGCTGCCGTACCTGCCGATCCTGCTGAACCCCAAGGGCAAATACCTCTACGCCTTCGACCCCGACACGTCCAACCACGTGCGGGACGCCTTCAACCAGGTGCTGTCCGACCTCTACCACGAGCATCACCTCATCCCGCTACGGGAGTTCGCGCACCGGATCGGGTTGCGGCTGCGGGCCCAGCCGTACGGGCTCTCGACCGACTCCCTCCGCAGCGCCACCCTGCTCGACGTGGCCGAGAGCGAGTCGCTCGGCTTCAAGAACCTGGACGACTACCGGGTGCTCGCCTCGGCCCGGGACATGGCCGGCCAACGGATCCTTTCGTGCGAGTCGGCGGCGTACGCCAACGGCGCCTACAGCACGACGTGGAACAAGGTGCTGCAGACGATGGGCAGCGTCTTCGCCGGCGGCGTGAACCAGGCGGTGCTGCACGGCTTCGCCTACAAGGACGCGCCGGGCGCGGCCTGGCCCGGTTTCGCGGCGTTCTCGCCCTACAACGGCAACGGGATCGGCTACGCCGAGGCGTGGGGCCCGCGGCAGCCGACGTGGCGGCACGCGCGCGATGTCGCCGGCTGGTTCGCCCGGACCCAGAAGCACCTGCAGACCGGTACGGCCCGGGCCGATCTGGTCTTCTTCCGGCAGAAGGGCTGGACCGCGACCGGGATCGGCGCGCCCTGGGCCACCAACGACGGCATCCCGATCGGCTGGACGCACGGCTTCGCCGACGAGGCGTCGCTCGCGCTGCCCGCGGCCAAGGTCCGCGACGGGCGGCTCGGCCCGCCCCGCTACAAGGCGCTGATCCTCGACGGCGACGCGTTCCGGGGCAAGGACCACACCCTCTCGGTACGGGCGGCGCGTCAGCTCCTGGCCCTCGCGAGGGCCGGCCTGCCGGTCATCGTCATCGGCAACTGGGCCGACGTGCATCCGGCCGCGCTGCAGCCGATTTTCGCCGAGTTGCTGGCCTCGCCGCGAACCACCGTGGTCGCCGACCAGACCGGCATCCCGGCGGCGCTGGAGGCTGCCGGCGTGACGCGCGACGTGACGTACGACCGGTCGTCGCTGATGACCGTGCACCGGGTCGACGACGACACGGACTACTACTACCTGGCCAACGCCCGGCACGCCGAGAACCGGACCATCACGGCGATCGACCAGGACGTGTGGTTCACCACCACGTCGCGCTCGACCGTGCCGGTACGGATCGACGCGTGGACCGGCGAGAAGCATGGCGTGCCCTGCACCCGGGAGGGCAACCGCGTCCGGGTGCGGGCGACCCTGCAGCCGGGCCAGTCGATGCTGCTCGTCTTCGAGCGAGGCCGCGTCCCCATCCCGACGCGCACCTTCGTCGAGCCGGCCGTCGCGCTGACCGGCTGGGAGCTGTCGGTCGAGGACTGGCAGCCCACCGGCGTCACCAAGCATCGGCTGACGCTCACCGAGCTGCTGCCGTGGTCGTCGATCCCGGAGCTGGCCGACGTCTCCGGCATCGGGACCTACCGCACCACGGTCACCGCCGATCGGGCGGGCCGGGCCCTGCTGTCGCTCGGCAAGGTGGTCGACACCTGCCGGGTGCGCGTCAACGGCCGGCTGCTGCCGCCGATCGACGTGCTGGAGCCGGTGGCCGACCTGTCGCTCGTCAAGGGCCGCAACACCATCGAGGTCGAGGTGGCGACGACGCTGCTCAATCGACTGCGCACGACCAGCCCGGCGGTGTTCGGCATCGCCACCCGTCAGGCCTACGGCCTGCTCGGCCCGGTCTCCCTGAGGTGGTACCTCCGAAACGATCCGGGTGGCGCTGTCACGTAGGGCCGTCCTCCGTGGTCCTAGAGGAAAACAGGACCACGGAGGGCGCAGGACCATGAGAATCGCAGTCATCGGCGGCACCGGGCTCATCGGCTCGCAGGTCGTCAAGTTGCTCACCGCCGCCGGCCACGAGGCGGCGCCCTACTCGCTGTCGAACGGGGTCGACCTGGTCGCCGGCACGGGGGTGGCCGAGGCCATCAAGGGCGCCGAGGTCGTCGTCAACCTGACCAACTCGCCGACCTTCGACGAGGCCTCCGCGGTCTTCTTCCGCGAGACCATGGAGAACCTGCTCGACGAGGCCGAGGACGCCGGCACCCAGCACATCGTCATCCTGTCCATCGTCGGCGTCGACCGGGTCCCCGACCTCGCCTACTACCAGGCCAAGGTCTTGCAGGAGACGCTGCTCGCGCAGGAGGAGAAGATCCCGTACTCGATCGTGCGGGCCACCCAGTTCTTCGAGTTCGTCAACGCGGCGATGTCCTGGACCTCCGACGAGACCGCGGTGCGCCTGCCCACGACGCTCGTGCAGCCGATGGCCTCGGCCGAGGTGGCCCAGGCCGTGGCCGACGTCGCGCTGGGTGAGCCGCTGATGGGTGTACGGAACTACGCCGGGCCCGAGGTCTTCTCGCTCGACGAGCTGGGCCGCATCACGCTGGCGTTCCAGGGCGACCGGCGCCCCGTCGTCGTCGACGAGAGCGCCGGCCTGTTCGCCGCCGTGACCGGCGACGCCATCATCGCGCGAGATGACGCCGTCATCACGAAAACGCGGTACCAGGACTGGCTGCTGTCCCGATGACCGACAGCAGGCGCAGCCTCTCCTGCGACAGCGAGCCGGGCTGCGCGGTGTAGACGACGAGCTGCTGTGACCGGTCCGGGTCGACCAGCCGCTGGCAGTCCAGCTCCAGCGGCCCGACCTCCGGGTGCAGCAGCCGCACCGGCCCGCAGTACGGGCCGGCGACCGGATGCTGTTTCCACAGCTCCGTGAACGCCGGGCCGGACGCCAGCAGAGCGTCGACGATGGCGCCGGCCCGCGAGTCCCGGCCGTCGCGCGTGTACGACGCGTGCAGGTCGGCCACGATGAGCCGGCTCTGCTCGTCCCACTCCTCGCGGGGGTACAGCGAGCGGGTCGCCGGGTCGGTGAACCAGCGGTAGTGCTTGCTGCGGTCCAGCCCCGTGTAGATGCGTTCGTCCCCCACGAGAGCCACCGCGAGCCGGGTCTGCAGCAGCGTCTCGCCCAGGTGGGAGACGACCATCGCGGCCGTGTCCTCGAGGCCGTCGAAGATGCGCATCATGCCCGGGTTGACGTGCTCGCTGTCCGCCGAACGGCGCGGCGTCGCATAGCCGGCCAGCTCGAAGAGGTGGTCGCGTTCCTCCAGCGACAGGCGCAGGCCGCGGGCGATCGCCCCGAGCATCTGCTCGGACGGGTGCGGGCCGCGGGGCTGCTCGAGCCGGCTGTAGTAATCGATCGACATGTCGCTGAGCACCGCGACCTCCTCGCGGCGCAGGCCGCGGGTGCGGCGCCGCTGCCCCCGGGGCAACCCGACATCCTCGGGCTGCAGGGCCTCGCGGCGGGTGCGCAGATATTCGGCCAGCCGTGCGCGATCCATGTCAGTTCCTTCCCGCGGCTGTCACGCCGAGGGCGTAGTCCCACAGACGGGCCGCGGCTGCCTCGTCGCGCGCCGGCTTGTAGATGTCGAGCTCGGCCGGCCCGCCCTTGAACTGCCCGAAGCCGTCCGGCCCGTACAGCCGCCCGCCCTTCGCCTGCGGGCTCGCCGCCGCGTAGAGGATCGGCAGGACACCCTGCGAGACGCCCTGGACCAGGACTCCCCAGCGGGCCAGGCGGCTCATGATGGCCTCGTGCGGCGCCGGCTTGCTGCGCCCCAGGTTGGGCCCGGCGGCGTAGAGCCCGGTCAGTGTCGTCCCCGGGTGCGCGGCGTTGCTGACGATGCCCCACCCCTCGGCCCGGCTGCGGCGGTCGAGCTCGAGCGCGAACATCAGGTCGGCCAGCTTGGAGTTGTTGTACGCCTTGACGGCGGAGTACGACCGTTCGGCCTGCAGGTCGCCGAAGTCGAGCCGGCCCTGCCGGGCGGCGCTGCTGGTCACCGTGGTCACCCGGGCCGAGCCGGCTTGGAGCAACGGCAGCAGGCGGTGGGTGAGGACGGCGTGGCCGACGAAGTTCGTCCCGAACTGCAGTTCCAGCCCGTCGGCGGTGGTGTGCCGGGTGGCGGGCGCCATCACCCCGGCGTTGTTGGCCAGGATGTCGACGGGCCTCCCCTCCGCGAGGAGGCCGTCGGTGAAGGCGCGGACCGACTCGAGCGAGGCCAGGTCGAGTGCGCGGAGCGAGACCTCGGCCCCCGGCGCCTCGTCGCGGATCCGGCTCAGGGCGGCCGCGCCCTTGGTGGTGTCGCGGACGGCGAGAAGGACCTCGGCGCCGTCGGCGGCCAGGCGGGTGGCCAGCTCCCGGCCCACTCCGCTGTTGGCGCCGGTGACCACGGCCAGCCGGCCACTGAGGTCGTACGACTGAACGCTGACTTTCTGCACGGGAACTCCCTGGTGGAAACGTGTTTCCTCAACGCTCGCGCGGCGGGGAGCCGTTAACCATGTTCTGTCGATACATGCCAGCGGGCGAGCTTGGCCGGGTTGAGCACGATCCACAGGGCCGACACGAGGTCGCCGGCCGATTCGGCGGCGACCACGGCCTCGGCCCGGCCGGCCCGGCGCAGCGCCAGGCCGGCCCGGCCGTTGACCGCTTCGACGGTGAGCTCGGTGCCCGGCCCGCACAGCAGGACGAGCACGAGGCCCGCCACGTCGTCCGCACCCAGGACAGGGTTGAGCGCCGCGAGCACGGCCCCGCCGCCGTCGCACATCGCGACGGCGTCGTCGTGCAGGGCGGCCCGCAGCGCGGCGATCTCACCCGTCCGGCAGGCGGCTAGGAAGCCGCGCACCACGTCGTCATGCGGACGGGGCATGCTCGAGCGGGACCGGGGTCTCGCCACCGGTGACGAAGGCCCGGCGAGGATGCTGGACCGAGGCGAGCGAGACGATGTCGCGGCCGAACAGGGCGGCGGTGAGCCAGACGAACAGGACCCGGACCTTGCGCTCCCAGCTGGGCACGGCCAGCACGTGGTAGCCGCGGTGCATCACCCAGGCCGGGAAGCCCTTGATGACGATGCCCTTCCACTGGAAGATGCCACGGCCCAGACCCAGCGTGGCCACGACGCCGAGGCTGCTGTGCTTGTACTGCTTCGGCTCGTGCCCGCGCAGGGTGGCGACGATGTTCCGGGCGAGCAGCTTGCCCTGGCGCACGGCGTGCTGCGCGTTCGGCACCGTCGCCGAGCCCGGCACCGCCAGGTCGGGGATCGCCGCGTCGTCGCCGGCGCCCCACGCGTCCGGCACGAAGGACGAGTCGTCGCCCACCCGCAGGTCGGGGCGGACCATCAGCATGCCGCGGCGGTCGACCGGCAGGTCGGTGTGGTTGCGCACCAGCGGGGCGACCGCGTTGCCGACCGTCCAGACGATCAGGTCGGAGTCGAACTCCTCCCCCGTCGACAGGACCACATGGCCGCCGTCGGCCGATTTCAGCACCGAGTTGAGGTGGACGTGCGCGCCCCGCTTCTCCAGCGAGCGCACCACCCACTCGCCGGGCTTGTCGGTCACCTCGGGCAGGATCCGGTCGCGGGCCTCGACGAGGTGGAACGACAGCTCGGCCGGGTCGAGCTCGGGGTACTTGCGGGCGAGCGCGGTGGCCAGCGACAGCAGCTCCCCGAAGCCCTCGACGCCGGAGAAGCCGCCGCCCACGAAGGTGACGGTCAGCAGCCGGCGGCGCTGCGGCCCGGGTTCCAGCGTCGAGGCCCGGTCGAAGTTGGTGAGCATCCGGTCCCGGATCGCGACCGCTTCCTCGACGTGCTTCATGCCGATGGCGTGCTCGCTGATGCCGGTGATGTCGAGCTTGCGGGTCACGGCCCCGGCGGTGACCGCGATGATGTCGTACGGGAACGCGAACTCCGCGCCCTCGGAGGGGCGGATGGTGACCGTCTTGTGCGCGTGGTCGACCTTCACCACCGTGCCAGAAATGATCTTGGTGTGCTTCAGGTGCCGCCGCATCGAGACCGCGGCGTGGCGGGCCTCGACCGAACCGGCCACCACCTCGGGCAGGAACGGCTGGTAGGTCATGTACGGCCGCGGGTCGACCACGACGACCCGCGCCTCGTCGCGCCGGAGCTTCTTCTCCAGCTTCCAGGCCGTGTAGAAGCCGGCATACCCGCCGCCCACCACCAGGATCGTCCGCATGGGGTCCTCTGTTTCTCTAGCAGTCACCCCTGATGACCGGGCGGCTCCAGGATTTGTGACAACTTCTCCGGAACCATCTGCCACATCACCCGGTCGATGCCGTCGGCGGTGACCCCGACCGTGAGGTACGCCTCGTTGCCGTTGGCCAGCGACAGCAGGAGGGCGGTCTGACCGTTGGTCTCCAGCCAGCGCACGCCGGCGCCCTCCCACATCCAGGCCGAGAGCGCCATGAAGAACTTGGCCACCGGCAGCGGCCCCTCGACGATGCGGCGGGCGATGCCCGGCGCCCCGTTGCCGTCGGAGATGCTGAGCACGCCCGGCGCCAGCAGCTTCTCCAGCGCGCTCATGTCGCCGCTGCGCGATGCCGCGATGAAAGTAGTGAGCAGCTTCTTCTGCTCGGCCGCCGGCACGGGCGTACGGCGCTCGTCGGCGAGATGCTTGCGGGCGCGGCTGACCAGCTGGCGTACGGCGGGCTCGGTGGTGTCGAGGATGTCGGCGATCTGGGCGTACGGATAGTCGAACGCCTCCCGCAGCACGTACGCGGCGCGCTCGCTGGGCTTGAGTTTCTCCATCAGCAGCAGCGTCGCGTACTCCAGCGCCTCGCCGCGTTCGGCGCCCAGGTAGGGATCGGCGCTCGTGTCGACGGGCTCGGGCAGCCACGGCCCCACGTACGTCTCGCGCCGGGCCCGGGCCGACTGCAGCTCGTTGATGGCCAGGCGCGTGGTGGTGGTCGCCAGGAACGCGGCCGGGTTGACCACCTGACTGCGGTCGTACGCCTGCCAGCGCAACCAGACTTCCTGGAGCAGATCCTCGGCCTCGGTGGCGCTGCCGAGCATCCGGTAGGCGATGCCGAACAGGCGCGGGCGCACACCGAGGAAGACCGCCGTGGCATCGTCGAGATCCGTTGTCACCTGCTCATCGTGGTCGGTGCGGGGGCAATCACCAAGCTTCTGTCACAGAAACCACGACTGCCCTGTCTGGGCTGGCATGATGCTGCTGCCCCAGGACCCGGCCAGGAGAGAGCTGGAGGAGAGACAAGCCGCCCCGGTGCCGAAGCCCGACGTCGACGAGGCCTGGCTGACCGTGGGCGGCGTGCCCGTGCGCCTCGTGCGGCCGCCCGGCTCCGCCCGGGTGCTGCCGGCGCTGCTGTATCTGCACGGCGGCGCCTTCGTCATGGGAAATTCGGGCACCCACGACCGGCTGGTACGCGAGCTCGCGGTCGGCGCCGGCGTCGCGGTGGCGTTCGTGGAGCACGACGGGCCGTTCCCGGTGGCGCTGGAGCAGGCGTACGGCGTGGCGCAGTGGATCCGGCGCCGGGGCCGCTCGGCCGGGCTGGACGGCCGTCGGCTCGCCGTCGCCGGGGACGAGACGGGCGGCGCGCTGGCCGCCTCGCTGGCCGCCGGCCGCGTCGGCTTCACCCACCAATCGCTGTACTACCCACGCGGCATCCCGGCCCAGCCCGAGCTGGGAAAGTCCCCGGAGACCTTCATCGTCGCGCGCGGGCACGGCGACGAGGGCCTCGCTTACGGCCGCCGACTGCGGACCGCGGGCGTACGGACGTCGACCGTGACCTTCGACGGCGCGCCGCCCCACTTCATGATGCTCAACTCCCTGCGCCCGACCGCGGCTGCGACCGCCGCCGTGGACCAGGCGATCCGCGCCCTGCGCCGGGCCTGCCATCCGGAAAGGACCGCACCATGACCCTGACCGTCGTTCTCGTGCACGGGGCCTTCGCCGAGTCGGCGAGCTGGAACGGGGTGGTCGAACGGCTCCGGGCGCGGGATGTGCCGGTGGTCGCCGCCGCCAATCCGCTGCGCGGCCTGCCCGGCGACGCCGCGTACGTCCGGGACGTCGTCACCGGCCTCGGCACCCCGGTGGTGCTGGCCGGCCACTCGTACGGCGGCATGGTCATCACCGAGGCGGCGGCCCGGCTCCCCGTGGTCGCGGCCCTCGTCTACGTCAGCGCCTTCGCCCCCGACCAGAGCGAGTCGGCGCTGGAGCTGTCCGCGAAGTTCCCGGGCGGCACGTTGGGCGCCGTTCTCACCTCGCACCGCCTGACCGCGGGCGGCACCGAGCACCTCGTCCGGTCCGATGACTTCCACGAGCGGTTCGCCCACGACCTTCCCGCCACCCGGGCGGCGGTCATGGCGGCGACCCAGCGCCCGGTCACCCGGGCCGCCCTGACCACCGGCTTGCCGGCGGCCGTACCCGCGTGGCGGTCCACGCCGTCCTGGTTCGTCTTCGGCGACGCCGACCGCACTGTGCCGCCGGCGCTGCACCGCTTCATGGCCGACCGCGCCGGCGCCAAGGGCGTCCGCGAGGTCGATGGGGCCTCGCACGCCATCACCGTCTCCCGCCCGGCCGAGGTGGCCGATACGATTCTCGGCGCGGCAGCTCAGGTCTGACCTGGAGGATTCGTGAAGCGGGCGCGCGGGTCAGCTCGGGTAGGTGACCCCCGGCGTCGACGCGATCAGGACGTCGGCCACCGCGTGCCAGCCGAGCCGGGCGTAGAGCGGCTGCCCCTCCTCGCTGGCGATCAGCAGCCCGTGCTCGGCGCCGGCCGCCTCGGCCAGGGCGCTCATGACCGTGCTGGCCAGCCCGCGCCGCCGGTGCCCGGGCGAAGTCAGGATCTTGTCGGCGATACCGTCGGCGCCGGCGACCCCCATCGTCCCGTGGGCGCCCTCCTCGCCTCCACGATCCCGGACCACCACGCGGACCACCGCGCCGTCGACTGTCGTCTCGAGGGCGTAGCCCGGTGGGGCCGGGTGGAACTGCTGCAACCGCAGCTCGGTCACCATCAGCTTCTCGGATCGCTTGAGGACCACCAGGCCGGCCGCCTCGATCGCCGCGGCCGCCCGCTCCGGGTCCACGGTCGGCACGGTCAGCCAGGTGACCTTGTCCTCCCGCCGGACGAGCTCGGCCAGCCCGGCGACCGACGCGGCGCCGTCGAGCGCGAAGTACTCGACGTCGCGTCCCGTCTGCCGGCACCGCACGCGCAGCCCCGAGCCGAGGTCGCGGGCCGCCGGCAGCTCCCGGGCGATGCCCCAGCCGCGCTGCCACCGGACGACGAGCTCGCGAAGATCGGTCACGCTCCCAGTAGATCATCACCAAACCTTTGACGAAGTCCTATATTGACGAATATTAGTTAACCTTCCTAAGATTTGGCCGCCCGTAGTCATCCCCACGGCGCTCCCCCGCGCCGGACACGAAGGGTCGCCATCCCCATGGCCATCAAGAAGAGAAGCAGGTGGGCGGCCTCGGCCGCCGCACTCACCGTCGCCGCGGTCGGCACGATCACCGCGCTCGCCGTCCAAGGCCCCTCGGAGGCCGCCGTCCTGCCGAACGGTTTCAAGAGCGTCGGCTACATGCCGTCCTGGGCCGGCAGCGTCACGAGCATCCAGTACTCCAAGCTGACCCACATCAACTACTCGTTCGCCCTGCCGAACGCGAACGGCACCCTGCAGGCGATCGACAACACCGCCAAGCTCCAGCAGCTGGTCACCCTCGGCCACCAGAACAACACCAAGATCTCGCTGGCCATCGGCGGCTGGAACGACGGCAACGACTCCGCCTTCGAGTCGCTCGCCGCGAACTCCGGCACGCGCACGACGTTCGTCAACAACGTCATGAACACCGTCCGGCAGTACAACCTGGACGGCATCGACATCGACTGGGAGTACCCGGACCCCGGCACCTCCGGCAACAACTACACGGCGCTGATGCAGCAGCTCAGCACGGCCCTGCACAACGAGGGCAAGCTGCTCACGGCCGCGGTCGTCAGCGAGGGCAACACCGCCAACGGTGTCCAGCCCGCGGTCTTCGGCTACGTCGACTGGCTCAACATCATGGCGTACGACGGCGGCAGCCCGCACGCCAACTACGACTGGTCCATCGCGTCGGCCAACTTCTGGAAGAACCGGGGCCTGCCCAAGGCCAAGACGGTGCTCGGGGTGCCGTTCTACAGCCGTCCCGGCTACCTGACGTACGCCCAGCTGGTCGCCCAGGACCCGGCCAACGCGAACCGGGACTGCACCCCGTCCGGCGAGTGCTACAACGGCCTTCCCACGATCCGCCGCAAGACCCAGTGGGCCCTGGCCAACGCCGGCGGCATCATGAACTGGGAGCTGTCGCAGGACGTCACCGGCGCGAACTCACTGGTCAGCGCGATCTACGAGACCGTCGTGGGTGGCGGCGGCACCCCCACCACCCCTCCGCCGTCGGGCCGCACCGGGCGGATCACCGGCGTCGCCGGCAAGTGCGTCGACATCGCCGCCGCCAGCAACGCCAACGGCACGGCCGTCCAGCTGTACGACTGCAACGGCACCACGGCGCAGAACTGGACGATCGGCGCCGACAGCACGATCCGCGGGCTGGGCAAGTGCCTCGACGTGGCCTCGGCCGGCACGGCCAACGGCTCGCTGGTGCAGATCTACGACTGCAACGGCACCAACGCGCAGAAGTGGACCGCCCAGTCGAACGGGACGCTGCTCAACACCGGCAGCAACAAGTGCCTGGACGCGTCGAACAACAGCTCGGCCAACGGCACCCGCCTGCAGATCTGGGACTGCTTCGCCGGCGCGAACCAGCGCTGGGTCCTTCCCTGACAGTAGAGACGCAGCGCGGCCCGCTTTCGCCGTGGCGGGCCGCGCCGCACACTTGAGCCATGTATGTGATCAAGGAACGTTTCTTCTCCATCGGCGACGACTTCGACGTGGAGGACGAGAACGGCAACCGGGTCTACCACGTCGACGGCAAGGTCTTCAGCGTCCGCAACCGGGTCGTCATCGAGGACACGAACGGCGACGAGGTGGCCTCGGTCCACCGCCACCTCGTCGCGCTGCGCCCGACGTACGAGATCCGGATCGGCGGCGAGAAGGCGGCGGAGGTACGCAAGAAGCTGTTCACCCCGTTCCGGGACAAGTTCACCATCGACGTGCCGGGCCCCGACGACCTGGAGATGAAGGGCAACCTGCTCGACCACGAGTACGTCATCGAGCAGGACGGCCGCGAGGTGGCCGCCGTCTCCAAGCGCTGGCTGACCATCCGCGACACGTACGCCGTGCAGGTCTCGGCGGGCGTCGACCCGCTGTTGATCATCGGTAGCGTGCTCGCCCTGGACCTGGCGCTGGAGCGGGACAAGGACAAGAAAGACGGCGACTCGGACGACTGACCGGCGCTTTAAGTGACTGTTAGGTGGGCAGCAGGCGGCACCGGAGACGGTATCGGCATGAACAACGAACCGACCGGGCTCCTGCTCGCCCACCGCGCCATGCTCAAGGACCTCGACCGCCTGGCCGACCTGACCGCCGCTCTCGCCGCTTCCGGTTCCCGGCTCGACCGCAAACGGGCCACCGCGATCGCCGACTACCTGAGCGACTTCTGCGACAGCATCCACCACCACCACAGCGCCGAGGACGACGTGCTGTGGCCGGTGCTGGAGCGGTCGGCCGGCGCGCACGTCGACCTGACCGAGCTCACCGACGACCACGCCGTGCTCGACCCGAAGCTGACCCGGGTCCGCACCGGCGCGGCCCAGCTCCGCGACACTCAGGTCGTTCCGGCCGAGCTGGCGGCCGACATGAAGGATCTGCGCGACACGCTGCACGAGCACATCGCCGACGAGGAACGCACGATCGTCCCGCTGATCAAGACGTACGTCTCGGACGGCGAGTGGAACCGCGTCGAGGCGTCCATCCGCAAGCGCGGCGCCAAGATGACCTTCGAGGTGCCGCGGATCCTCGCCGTCAGCACCCCGGCCGAGCTGGCCGAGGCCCGCAAGGAGGGCGGCCTCCCCGTCGCCCTCATGATCAAGCTGTTCCCGCTGTCGTTCCGCAAGCGGGAGCGCCTCGTCTTCAGCTCCTGAGCCGCTCCGTCAGTTCAAGGGCACTTCGGCGGTACGCCGGGTCGCCGGTCAGCGCATACAGGGCGGCGTCGACCGGCCCGGCGTACAAGGTCCCGGAGTCGAGCCCGGCCACCCGCCCGGCGAACGGCAGCAGCTCGGCCGCGATCCGCCGGCCGGTCTCCTCGTCGCCGAGCCGGGCCGCGGCCAGCCCACGCAAGGTGGTGAAGCCGAGCCAGTAGTAGTTCCGGTCGATCTCCCCGCGGCGCTGCCAGACCTCCCGGGCGGCGGCCAGGTCACCGGCATCGACCAGGGCCAGTACGAGGGCGTCGGTCACCCGGCCCGGATAGACGGCCTCGATCGCGGTTAGCTCGTCGCGCAGCGGGGCGAGATCGCCGCGGGCCACCCCGGCGCCGATCCGCCCGACGGTGGCCATCGCCGCCCCGTTGAGCGCCCCGTGCTCGGCTAGGCGCCGGCTGACCTCGGCGTACCGCTCCAGCGCCTGGTCGATCCGCCCGGCCAACAGCTCCAGCAGCGCCTCGAAGATCCCGACGACCGCGAGCAGCCCGCTGAGCTGCCCGGTCGTGGACCGGGCGACGGCCCGCCGCATCTCGGCCCGCGCCCGGTCCAGCTCGGTGTGCGCCGCCGAGTCGAGGAAGAGCAGCCAGTGCGCCACCGCCTCGTGATCGATCTCCCCGGCCGCCACCGCGGTCGCCAAATACTCCTCGGCAACCGCCCGCCGCTCCTCCCGCAGGTCCGGCCCGAGCGCCGCGTAGGCCCGCGCGTTCAACGCCGCACAGAGCAACCGAGCGGGCCGGGCCGTTTCGCGGGCCAAGGTGAGAGCCTCCGCGCTGACCTCGGCCGCGGCCGCGTCGTCGTAACCCTCCAGCTCGCGGAAGAGCGCGAGCAACAGCCGCACCCGAATCTCGCTCGGATGCGGCCTCGCCAACTCGCGCCGGATCGCGGCGATCGTGGCGGCGGACGGCTCGCGGCCGTCGCGGGTGGTCCAGATCAGCGGGGCGTCCCACGCCGTGAGCACGTCGAGGTTGTCACTCCGCAGATAGATGGTGCGGGCCCGAATGATGTCACCAGCACGAGCGTGCGCGGTCACCGCCGCGGCCAGAAGGGCGGACTTCTCACCGGTGGCGCGGCTGCCGGCCAGCTCGTGCAGCCGCAACGCCTCGCGCCACTGGGCGGCCGCCTCCCGCCAGGACCCGGCCCGCTCGGCATGCCGGGCGGCGTCGATCGCATATCGCACCGCGTCACTCGCCGTAGCCGGGTTCGCGGCCGCCGCGGCATGGCGTGACAGCGTCGCCGCCTCGACCGTGCCATCGAGCACCCGCAGCGCCCGCTCGTGCAGCCGTGCCCGCCTCAGCAACGGCGTGTCCTCGTACAGCGTGTCCCGAACCAGAGCGTGGGTGAACCGCACCCGCCCCGGCACCGGCTCCTCGAGCAGCCCGGCCAGGACGGCCACCTCGAGCGCGTCGAGCAACTCGTCCGGGTCCCGCCCCGCCACGTCGGCCAGCACATCGAGGTCGGCCTCCCGGCCCAGCACCGCCGCCTGCCGCAACGCGCTCGTCACCGCGTCCGGCAGCCGCGCCACCCGCCGGCGCAGCACCTCCCGCACACCCTTCGGCACCGCGGTCTCCGCCGCCGTGGCTCCCTCGGCCGCGATCAGCCGCGCCAGCTCACGAACGAAGAGCGGATTCCCCTCCGTACGCTCCGCCACCAGCGCCAGCAGCTCCGGCCCCGCCTCCTCGAGCCCGTACCGCCGCGCCAGCTCGGCCACCGCCGCCGGCTCCAGCCCACTCAGCGTGAGATGAGCCGACGTCACCGACAGCAAGGCCCCGATCGTCGCCTCCAACTCGTCACCGAGGTCGCTGCTGCGATAAGTGAGCAGCACCAGCAGCGGCGTGCCCTGCGCCACCACCTGCCGTACCAGCTGCAGGGTCAGATCGTCCGCCCGATGGACGTCCTCCAGCAGCACCACGGTCCGCGCCCCGGCCAGATCCGCCGCGATCCGCCGCCCGAGCCGGAACGCGTTCGGCTCGTCCCCCTGCAGCAGATCGACCCCGAGCGCCTCCGACCACGCCCACCCCGGCGGCGCCCCGTCCACTTCCGGGCAGCGTCCCGTCCGGGCCCGCCACCCGGCCTCGACCAGCCCCGCCACCGCCACCTCGGCCAACGTCGTCTTCCCCGCCCCCGCGTCCCCGCCGACCAGCACCACCCGCGCCACCCCGGACGCGACCTCTCCGGCCGCGCCGGCAATTGCCGCGAGTTCCGCTTTTCTTCCCCAAGCTGCTGTACGGACCCCCGCGCCCCCGGACCCACCAGCAGAACCCCACCGAACAGCGGCCGAATCCAGCACAGCCGCGACGGGAGCGACCAGATTCGGCCCGGACGCGTCGGAGGGGGCCGGGCCTAGCGCAACCGAAGCAGGCCCGCCCGAATCCGGCGCGGCCGCGACGGGAGCGACCGGGCTCGGCCCGGCCGGCACGAGAGGGGCCTGGCCTGGCGCGGCCGAAGCCGGATCGCCCGAGACCGGCGCAGCCGCGACGGGAGCGACCGAGTTCCGCGCGGCCGGGACGGAAGTGCCGTGGCTCGGCGCACTCGATGGAGAAGTGCCGTGGCTCGGCGCACTCGATGGAGAAGTGCCGGAGCTCGACGCCGAAGCGTGAGTACCGAGGCCGAGCGCGGCTGGAGTGGCGGAGTCTTCGGTCGGACGGGTGGAAGGGTGCGACGGGTTGGCATCCCCCGCCGGGGTGTGTTCGGCTGCATCAGGCTCCGCCGAAGCCGCCGCGCTGCCGGCGGATGTGGGATGTGTGGGCGGCGCCGCGGGCCGGGGTTGCGGACTCGGTCCGGCCAGGGTTGCGGCGTGGGTCAGGATGTCGGCCTCGAGAGTGCGCAGCTCCCGGCTCGGGTCGACGCCGAGCTCCTCGGCCAGGTGGTCGCGGGTGCGGCGCAGGGTGGCCAGGGCGTCGCCCTGACGGCCGGTCCGGTAGAGGGCGAGCGCCAGCAGCCGGACCGCGCCCTCGCGGGCGGGATGGTCGCGCAGGTGCCGCTCCAGCTCGGCGATGACCAGGGCCGGACGGCCCAGCTCGAGGTCGGCCTCGGCCCGCGACTCGACAGCCAGCAGGCGCAGCTCGGCCAGGCGGGCCGCC
Organism: Actinoplanes sp. NPDC049598; assembly: GCF_040675435.1. Classification (NCBI taxonomy): domain Bacteria; kingdom Bacillati; phylum Actinomycetota; class Actinomycetes; order Micromonosporales; family Micromonosporaceae; genus Actinoplanes; species Actinoplanes sp. NPDC049598. Next base: position 341,648 of record NZ_JBFAOX010000002.1, read on the forward strand.
TCGGGCGCCGCCCACGGTTCGTCGGCGACCTCGGCGTACGCGTCGCCCTGCCAGCGGGCCAGCGCCTCGCTCAGCAGGGCATGCCGGTCGGCTGGACCGGCCGTGGATGCCCGCCGGACCAGGTCACCGAAGTGCCACGCGTCCACCGCCTCGGCCGGCAGCCGCAGCGCATAGCCCGGCGGCGCACTGACCAGGACCGACGCCGGTGTGCGCCGGGCCCGCGCCGGTTCTAGCGCACGGCGAAGATGGGAGATGTGTACTTGGAGTGAGGCCAGGCCGCGGGCCGGGACGTCGGCGCCGCCCCATAGATCGTCCACGAGCCGGTCGGCCGAGACGACCTCACCACCGGCGACGGCCAGCCGCGCGAGCACCGCCCGCTGCCGTGGCCCACCGAGATCGGCCACCACGCCGCCGACGTCGGCCCGCACAGGCCCGAGCACGAAGAGCCGGACGGCCGGTGCGAACTGTGCCACGTTGCCCTTTCCGCGGTTGACCTGTTCAGGGACAAGTTACCGGCCGCCCCGCGCCGGGCGGCCCACCGTTCGGCTCGCCTCGCGAATCCACTCGCAGGAGGCGCCCCGAGCAGCGCCCGAATGAAAGCCCCCCGCGCCGGGCCGCGCCGTCCCGCCGCCAGGCCTGCTTCAGCCAGTTGGCGCACGTGATAGTGATTACCTGGAGTCTCATGATCGGCCACCCTTCTTTGGTCTCTCACGTGGAAAGACGCCTCGACGAGGGCGATGTGCTTACCTCCGGAGTCGGTTCTTGAGAAAAATGCTTCGCTAGCATCGGGGCATGTCCGGGGGACGGCGGGTGGCACTGGCGCTCGGGTCCGGTGGGGCGCGGGGGTTCGCGCACATCGGGGTCGTGCAGGTGCTCGAGGAGCGCGGCTTCGAGGTGTGCTCGGTGGCCGGGTCGTCGATGGGCGCCCTGGTCGGGGGCGTGATGGCGGCGGGCCGGCTCGAGGAGTTCACGGACTGGGCGGTCAAGCTCAAGCAGCGGGACATCCTCCGCCTGATCGACCCGAAGTGGGCGCTGCCGGGGGCGATGGCGGCCGACCGGCTGATCAATCATCTGAACGACTTCCTGGGTGACGCGGAGATCGAGCATCTGCCGATTCCGTACACGGCGGTGGCGACCGACATCAACGCGCGGCGTGAGGTGTGGTTCCAGAAGGGGCTGCTGCGGTCGGCCATCCGGGCTTCGATCGCCATTCCGGGGCTGATCACGCCGGTGGTCATCAACGGGCGGCTGCTGGCGGACGGTGGGCTGCTCAACCCCGTACCGATCGAGCCGACCGCGGCCTCCGGGGCCGATCTGACCGTGGCCGTCTCCCTGCAGGCCCCTCGCCCGCAGGGCGAACCGGCGTCACCGATCCGGGCCGCCGCCGCGCCGCACTGGTACGAGGACTGGCGCGACCGTCTCCGTCAGGTCTTCCACACGCGGAACGGCACCGCCGAGGCCGCCGCCATGCCGGTCCTGCCGGAAGCGATGACGCTGACCGAGAAGACGGAGGATCCGCTGCCCGGCGGGCTGCGCATCGCGGATGTGCTGTCGTCCTCGCTGGACGCCATGCAGGACATGATCGCCCGTTATCGGATGGCCGGCCTGCCGCCCGACGTCCACATCGCCGTCCCGGTCAGCGCCAGCCGCGTCATGGACTTCCACCGGGCCGGCGAGATGGTCGCCCTCGGCCGCCGGCTGGCCACCAAGGCGCTAGACGACGCCGCTCTTCACTAGAGCGTCGACCGTGCGGTCGACGTCGTCCTCGTCGGTGGACCAGTTCGAGACCGAGATGCGGATGGCCGCGGCCCCGTTCCAGGTGGTGCCGCTCATCCAGGACGTGCCCTCCGCCTGAATACGGCGCAGCGAGCGCGTCCCGCTCCCCCGACGCGGCGTGCTGCAGATAGCTCGCCCGGACCCCCATGGCCGCCCGGTGCTCGTCCGGGTGCACACAGATGACCAGCCCGGAGTCGTACAACGTCCACCAGCCATCCCGCCGCCGTCTCCTCGACGACGCCGGCGGCCGGCCCGAGCACGTACAACCCGGCGTTCTGATCCCAGGTCGAGGTCAGCCAGTCGGCGGCCAGCGCGGCCGGCGTCGCCCCGCCGATCACGAAGCCGAAGAACCGGCCGCTCGACGAGGCCATCACCCCCGGCGAAGCCGCGGCGACGAGGTCGGCCACCACCTTCTCCGGCCGCAGCGACCCGGTCTGCAGCTTCCCGCCCAGCGCCGCTCGCAGCGACTCGAGCGACGCCGAGGGCCGCACCGGCCGCTCCGGTAGTCCACCCAGGTACGCGGTCGCGTGATCGAAGGCCACTCCGAGCGGCCCCTGCCAGTCCGGACGCTCCATGACGCCAAGGCTAGGACCGCGATGGCCCCGGGCCGGCCGACAAGCGGGTGTCCGACATCAGAGCTAGGACCGGGCGGGCTCCAGGTCGGCGGTCGTCGGCGCGACCGGTACGGGAGCGGGCTGGTCGCGCTTGATGAACAGCAGGACCAGCGCGCCGCCGATGGCGAAGACGATGGCGCCCAGCACATAGCTGATCCGGAACGCGTTCTCGGTCGGCAGGGCGGCGGCGCCGACGAGGCGGGTCTGCCCGGCCAGGATCGTGATCACCAGGGCGCTGCCGATGGTGCCGCCGACCGTGCGCATGATGGAGTTGACCGAGTTGGCGATGCCCGTCTCGGCCGGCTGCACGTGGCTGACCAGCAGCGCCGGCATGGACGCGTAGGCCATGGCGATCGCGCAGCTCGCCACCACGAAGGCGGCGATGGTCTCGACCTTGTTGTCGTGCAGGAAGGTCAGCGAGGCCAGACCGGCCGCGCCGATGCCGCAGGCGGCGGCCAGCACGATGCGCGGCCCGAGCTTGCCCACGAGCACGCCGGCGAGCGGCCCGACCACGACGCTGGCCGCCGCGCCCGGCAGCAGGTAGATGACGCTGGTCTCCAGGACGGTGGCGCTGAACCCGAAGCCCGTGTACGCGCTCGGGCTCTGCACGAAATAGCTGGTGGCCAGCTGCAGCGCGAACATCGCGAAACCGACCGCCATCGCGGCCAGGTTGGTGACCAGGATCGGGCGGTGGCGCAGCATCTCGACCGAGACGAGCGGCGCGGCCGTACGCCTCTGGAGGAAGTAGAAGCCGACGAGGATGATCACGGCCGCCGCGAAGAGGACGAGCACGCGGGCCGAACCCCAGCCCCAGGTGTGCCCCTGCGAGATCGGCAGCAGCAGGCTGACCAGCCCGGCCGCCAGGACCACGGCGCCGAGGTAGTCGACCCGGCCGCCCGCGCCCGAGCGCCGGGGCAGGGTGACCGCCAGCGCCAGGGCGATCGCGCTGATGGCGGCGGTGAGCCAGAAGATCCGCCGGTAGTCGGCGTCGCCCTGGGTGAGCAGCCCGGCCGCGACCAGCGCGACCCCGCCGCCGACGCCGAGGGTGGAGGCGACGACGGCCATGCTGTGGGTGAGCTTGGCCGGCGGCAGCTCGTGGCGCAGCAGGCTGATGCCGAGCGGGAACAGGGCGAAGCTGGTGCCCTGCAGGACGCGGGCGACGATCAGCCCGCCGATGTCGTGGACCGTGGCCGCGAGCACGCTGCCGGCCAGGGTGACGGCCAGCGTGGCGATGAAGACCGGCTTGATGCCGAGCACGTGGCCGAGCCGCCCCAGCAGCGGCGTACAGGCCGAGGCGGCGAGCAGCGTCGCCGTGGACACCCAGCCGACGGTGGTGGCGTCCGCACCGAGCTGAGCGGCGATCTGCGGCAGCACCGGCACCGGGATGGACTGGATCAGGGCCAGCAGGAAGCTGGCGGCCGCAGCCGCCAGAAGCAGCAGGCCAGGCCGTACGCGTACATGTGAGGTCACGTCCGGCTACGCTATCAACGCAGTGACCACAAAACTCGACACAGCGTCGATGATCACAGGAGGAGGGCCCTGATGAGCCAGGTGACGCGGCGCCGGACCGGCCCGTCCAAGGGCGATCGGCGCGAAGCCGCGATCCTCGACGCCGCCCGGGCGCTGTTCTCCGAGCGGCCGTACGAGTCGGTCACCATCGACGACCTCGCGGGCGGCGCCGGTATCTCGCGGACGAGCTTCTACTTCTACTTCCCGACGAAGACCGCGGTGCTGACCGCGCTGATGTCGCACGTGTGGGACGAGCTCGCCGCCTCGCACGTCTGGTTCGACGCCGACGGCCCCGCCCCCGAGCTGCTGCGCGTTCAGCTGGAGACGTCCGCCACACTCTGGCGGGCCAACGCCGGCATCCTCTCCTGCGCCGCCACTGCCGTCGCCACCTCCGGGGAGCTGCGCTCCTTCATCGGCCGGATCAAGGCGCGGTACGACGAGCGGGCGGCCGAGAAGATCCGCCGTGACCAGGACAACGGCACGGCCACCACGGCCATCCCGGCCCACCGGCTGGCCGAGATGATCTCGGCTATTCGCGACGCCCGATACGGGCAACTGGCCGGCGCCTCCGACGCCGAGCTGCGCGAGGCGGTCGGCGATCTCGCCGAGGCGATTGATCGTCTGGTCTACGGACGGGCTTAAAATACCTGGGTGACTGGGGAGCGGAGCATGATCGGCCGAGAGACCGAACTCCGCCTGACCCGGGGTCTGCTGGCCGAGGCGGCCGCCGGCAACGGCACCGCGCTGCTGATCCACGGACCGGCCGGGGTCGGCAAGACGGCCCTGCTGCGAGCCGCGCGGGCCGACGCGCTCGAGCGCGGCTTCACCGTGCTGTCGACAGCCGGCGTCGAGACCGAGCGCTGGTTCCCGTTCGCCGCGCTCAACCTGCTGCTGCAGCCCCTGCTCGGCGAGATCGAGCGGCTTCCGGCCGGGCACCGGGCGGTGCTGCGGGCCGCCTTCGGCGCCGACGACGTCGAGCCCGACGTCTACCGGGTCGGCCTGGCCGTGCTCGAGCTGCTCGCCGACGTCGCCACCCGGAGCCCGGTGCTGGTGGCCGCCGACGACCTCCAGTGGATCGATCCGTCCACCCGGGACGCCATGCTGTTCGTGGCCCGGCGGGCGCACGGTCATGCCCTTCTCGTCCTCGGCGCGACCCGGCCGGACGGCACCGGGCGGGTCGGCTCCGGCTACACCCCGGAGCTGGCCCTGGCCCCGCTCGACGGCCCCGCCGCGGCCGAGCTGCTCGACGCCGGCGCGCCCGCCCTTCCCCCGCACCTGCGGGCGCTGATCCTGGACCGGGCCGCCGGCAATCCGCTGGCCCTGATCGAGCTGCCCAAGGCCGTGCCGGACACCCCGGCCAACGCCGGTGACCTGCCGTTGACCCAGCGGCTGGAGAGCGCGTTCGCCGCGCGCACCGACTCGACGAGCCCGTCCAGCCGGGCGCTGCTGCTCGTGCTCGCGGCCGAGCCGACCGCGTCGCTCGATCGCCTGCTGGAGGCGGCCCGGCAGGTCACCGGCTCGATCGTGACCATCGACGCGCTGCAGGAAGCGGTGGACGCGGATCTGATCGCGATGACCGCGGACGGTCCCGCGTTCCGCCACCCGCTGATGCGTTCGGCGATCTACAACCGGGCCCGCGTGACGCATCGGCTCGCCGCCCACCGCGCGCTCGCCGCCGTGCTGGCCGATCAACCGGACCGCCGGCTCTTCCACGAGGCGGCAGCCGCCATCGGCCCGGACGACGATCTCGCCGACCGGCTCGAACGGTCCGCGGAGGCGGCCCAGGCCCGGGGCAAGGTCGCTGCGGCCGTTCCGGCCCTGCAGCAAGCGGCTTCGCTGGTACGGGATCCGCGCCGCCGGACGGGCCTGCTGGTGCGGGCGGCCGAGCTGTCGGGCCAGCTCAGCGATCGCCGCCGGACCCGGGCGCTGCTGGCCGGGGCCGACCCGGCCGTGATGGGCCCGGTCGAGCGGGCCCGCCTGCTTCTCGTCTCGGACAACGCGGCGTTCGAGCCCGACGAGCCGCAGCGGCGCATCCACGACATGGTCACCGCGGCCGCCGCCGCAGACCGCGCCGGTGCCCACGACGTGGCCGACAACCTCCTCTGGCGAGCCGCTTCCCGCTGCTACTTCCAGGACGGTGACGCCGGCACGAGGGCGGAGCTCGCCGCCGCGGCGGACCGCAGGGACGTGGGACCGGACGATCCGCTCCTGCTGGCCGTGCGGGCCTACGCGGAGCCGTACCGCTTCGGCGCGGAGGTGCTCGACCGGATCAGCCACCTCGACCCGGACCGGCACGACGGGCGGATCCTGCACTACCTCGGCAGTGGCGCCATGGGCTTCGGCGACTTCACCCACAGCACCCGGTTCCTGGCTCAGGCGGGCGCCGTCTGGCGGGCCCAGGGCCGGCTCGGGCTGCTGGCCCGCTCGCTCGCCGGCTCCTGGCCCCGCTTCTACCTCGGTCAGCTCGACCGGGCGCGGGCCGACGCCGCGGAGGGCGTCGCGCTGGCCAAGGAGACCGGCGAGGCGATCGTGCTGCTGGGTGTGCGGTCCGTCGCCGGTCTGGTGGCGGTGACCCGCGGCGAGCACGCCCAGGCCGAGGAGATGGTGCGGGAGCTGCGCGCGGACCCGCTGCTGCCGGGCATGCCGTTCGCCTCCTCCATCACCCGGCAGGTGGAGGGGCTGCTCGCCCTGCTCGGCGGGCGGGTCGAGGAGGCGTACGACCTCCTGGCCCGGGTCTTCGATCCGGGCGATCCGCACTTCCACTCGGTGGGCCGCTGGCTCGTCGCCCCCGATCTGGCCGACGCCGCGCTCGCCGCGGGCACGGTCGAGCAGGCCCGGGCGCTGGTCGCGGAGCTGCCGGCGCTGGCCCGCAGCCTGCCCACCGAGATGATGACCATGGCGTACGCCTACACGAGCGCCGTCCTGGCGCCGGACGACGAGGCGGAGCAGCGGTACGCCGACGCGTTCGCCACGCTGCCGGCCGGGGTGCAGCTCGTCCGGGCCCGGCTGCACCTCAACCACGGCCGTTGGCTGCGCCGGCAACGGCGGCAGGTCGACGCCCGGGTGCCGCTGCGCACCGCCCGCGACGAGTTCGACCGGCTCGGCGCCCGGCCCTGGGCCGAGCTGGCCCGTGACCAGCTGCGAGCGACCGGTGAGTCGAGCGGGCGACGCCACGAGAACCTGAGCGACCAGCTCTCGGCCCAGGAGATGCAGATCGCCACGCTGGCCGCCGAGGGCCTGACCAACCGCGAGATCGGCCAGCGGCTGTTCATCTCACACCGCACGGTCGGGGCGCACCTCTACCGCATCTATCCCCGTCTGGGGGTCAGTGGCCGCCGTCACCTGGCGGCGGCCCTGGGCGGCGCGGCGCAGTCATCGTACTGATGTTTTCCGCACCCCCGGCCGACAGGCTGAGGAGGTGATCCGCTTTACGATCCTCGGCCCGGTCGTCGTCCGCGACGGCGACCGGGAACTGCCCGCGGGCGCCGGCCGCCAGGGCACGGTGCTGGCCCTGCTGCTGGGCCGGGCCGGCTCGGTGGTCGGCCAGTCCGAGCTGGTCGAGCTCGTCTGGGGGGACGAGCCGCCGGCCAGCGCGGCCAATGTGCTGCACCGCTCGATCGGCCGGCTCCGCCGCCTGATGGAGCCGCACCTGCCGATCCGCTCGGCCGGCTCGCTGCTGTCCCGGGTCGGCGACGGTTACCTGCTGCGGGCCGACCGGTCCACTCTCGACCTGCTGGCCTTCCGCGATCTGGTCGCGGCGGCGCCGACCGGCCCGGATCCGGTCGAGCGTTATCTGCAAGCCCTCGCCCTGTGGCGCGGGCCGTGCGCCGAGGGCCTCGACCCGAGCCCGGTCTTCGAGAGCATCGACGGCGAACGGTCACGGGCGGCCCGGGACGCGGCCGACGCCGCCCTGCGGGCCGGCCAGGCGGCCCGGGTGCTGCCGGCGCTGCGCGAGGTCGCCCGCGACCAGCCGCTGGACGAGCCGTTGCAGAGCCGCCTCATGCTCGCCCTGGCCGCCGACGGGCAGCGCGACCGCGCCCTGGCCATCTTCCACGCGGTCAGCGAACGCCTCGGGGACGAGCTCGGCATCGACCCCGGCGCCGAGCTGCGCGCCGCCCGCGACAGCTTGCGCCGGCGACCACCGGCCAAGCCGGCCCAGCTGCCGTCCGACCACCCGTTCCTGCTGCCCCGCCGGGCCGACGAGGCCCACGCAGAGATCGAACGCCGGCGGGCCACCGGTCCCGCCGTCCTCTCGATCGACGGACGCCCCGGCGTCGGCAAGTCCACCCTCGCCCTCCATCTGGCTCACCGCCTGGCCGTCACCTGCCCCGACGGCCAGCTGTACGCCGACCTGCGCACCCCCATCGCCCCGGCCACCGTCCTGCGCGGTTTCCTCACTTCCCTGGGCGAGCGCCCCCGCGACCTGCCGGACGATCTCGACGCGCTGACCGGCCGCTGGCGTTCCGTGCTCGCCGGCCGCCGCATCCTGCTGGTCCTGGACAACTGCGAGTCGCTCGACGCGCGTCTGCTCCCGTACACCCCGGGCAGCGTCGTCATCACGACCAGCCGCACCGGCGGCGACTTCCACCTGACCCTGCCCAGCTTCGCGGAGGCCACCGCCATGCTGCGCCTGCGGCTCGGCGCGGACCGCGCCACCGCCGAACCGGCGGCGGTGGCCGAGATAGTCGACTACTGCGGCCGGCTGCCCCGCGCCTTGGCCGAGGCCGCCGTCTTGGCTGCGGTCGAGCCCGATCTCCCCTTGGCTCATATCGCCGCCGACCTCGCGCCCGAGTCTCCCGCACACCTCGGCACGCAGCCTCCCGCACACTTCGCCGCCGGGCGTCTCGCCGGCCTCGCCGGCTGATCCGGCCGCCCGCAACTCGGTTGCCGCCGCCCTTCGCCGGCGGCGAGGATCGCGGCCATGACCGGCATCGTTCTGCGCTTCCCGCCCAGCCTCACGCCGGAGCGACGTGAGTTGCTCACCGACCTGGCCGACCGCCACGAGGCCTCCCACGGCGACAATTTCCTGGGGCTGGTTCTCTCCGGGTCGGCGGGCCGGGACCTGGCGACCGAACGATCCGACCTCGACGTGTTCGTCGTCCTGGGCGATACCGGCGGCCAGGGCCCGCAGACGAGCCGCTCGGCCGCGCTCGACGAGACTCAGGTGGCGCTCGCCGACCTGGAGCGGGTGCCGCCGTTCGGCTCCGGCGGGTGGTGGTTCCGCTGGTCGTTCGCGTGGGCGCCGGTGCTGTTCGACCGGTCGGGCGGGCGGCTGGCCGCCGCGATCCGGCGGCAGGCCACGGTCACGGCCGGCGAGGCGGCGGCGATCCTCGTCGAGCCCGACCGGCTCGACGGGTGGCTCAACTTCGCGTACCGCGCCCTGAAGAACCACCGCGACGGCCGCGAGCTGGAGTGTCGCCTGGACGCCGCCGAGTCGGTGCCGTGGCTGCTGGACGTCATCTTCACGCTGGAGGGACGGGTCCGGCCCTACAACAAGTACCTGCCGTGGGAGCTTCGCCGGCATCCGCTGGAGCACTGGCCCGCTGAGGAGTTGCTGCTCCTGTTGACCGCCACGCTGGAGGGAGACGCCGCGGCCGTTCGCGCGACGTTCCGGCGGGTCGAGGCTTTGTGCGCGGCGTTCGACCGGTCGCGGCCCGAACCGGTTCTCACGCCGATAATCGCGGACTGGGATGACGTATTACGCGCGTAGTACGCTGGCGGGGTGCCGTACGAATGGGAAGACTGGGCACTGGCCGCCCTGCTCGGCATCGAGGCGTACGAGGTGCGGCAGGCGCTGGATGCCCGCGGGCGGTGGCCGCGGCGGGCGGTCAGCGCCACCGGCGTCCCGGTCCTCACCGTGTGGAGCCGGACGGCGTCGGGGCGGCCGCTGATCGTCGCGGTCTACCAGACCACCGGGTTCACCTGGAAGATCATCGGGGCCCGGGGCATGACGGACGAGGAGCTGACCGAGTTCAGCGGGTGGGAGAAGGCGCGATGAGTCACGACAACGACGTACCGCAGACGCCCGAGCAGGTCGCCGCGTTCATGGCCGGGCTGTCCTTCGAGCCGCCCCCGGCCCCGCAGGAGGAGCAGGCCCTGCTCGACTCCTTGCCACCGGCCGGATCCCCGGTCATGGTGGTGCGCTCGCTGCGCCTGCCGACCGAGCTCGATCAGGCCGTCGCGGCCGCGGCCAAGGCGGCCGAGGTCCCCAAGACGACCTGGATCCGCCAGGCGATCGAAATGGCCCTGGCCGTGCAGGCCGAGGACGACCAGCCGATCTCCCGCTCCGAGGCCCTGCGCGCCCTCACCCTTCTGCGCCCGGCCCGCCACGTCGCCTGACCGACCCGACCGTGACCGGCCACCCCGCGCCGCCGAAATCCGGAGCCGCGCGACCGGCCACCCCGCGCCGCCGAAATCCGGAGCCGCGCGACCGGCCACTCCGCGCCGCCGGGACTGCACTCCCGCATGGCCCGCCAACCCGCGCCGCCCGGACCGCACTTGCGCATGGCCCGCCAACCCGCGCCGCCGGGGCCGGAGCCCGTTCGGCTGGGCCGTATGCTGACCCGATGCCCGCGGAGCAGCCGAAAGTGCGACGCAGCCGGCTGTCGCCCGAGCGGGAGCGCGAGCTGCTCGACACGGCCCTGCGGCTGGTGCGGGAGCGCGGCTACGACAAGGTCACCATCGATGACATCGCCGAGGCGGCGCGGGCCAGCGTGGCCACGCTCTACCGGCGGTGGGACTCCAAGGCCAAGCTGATCATCACGGCCATCCAGGTGACCAAGCCGGAGTCGGCGGCCGGCATCGACACCGGCAGCCTGCGGGGTGACCTGCTCGCGGTGGCCGAGCGCGCCGCCGGCCCGATCCGGCTGCGCGATCCCGGCACGGCGACCATGACCGGGCTGGCCCGGGACGCGCTGCTCGACCCCGAGCTGATGCGGGCCATGCGCGACATCCTGGTCGAGCCGGAGGTCGAGGTGCTGCGCGCCGTGCTGCGCCGGCACGCCGAGGCGGGCCGGATCGCCGCGGACAGCCCGGTTCTAGACATCGTGGACCGGCTGATCTTCGGCCCTCTCCTGTTCGAGCAGCTCTTCGCCGGCGACGCCCCCGGCCTGCCCGAGCACATCGTCGACGATGTGCTGCTCCCTCTACTCATCCCGGGCGGGAGCTGAGAAGCCGCCGAGGCTCCCGGCGGGAGCTGAGAAGCCGCCGAGGCTCCCGGCGGGAGCTGAGAAGCCGGCGAGGCTCCGGGCGGTGTCGAGGAACATCTCCGCGGCCGGGCGGGGGTGCCAGTCGAAGGTCGTGACGGCCTTCGCGTTCGTGGTGTGGCGGGGGCGGTCGCCCGGGCCGACGGGCAGGTCACCCCGGCCCAGCAGGGCGGCGACCGATGACAGCGTCACCTCGTCCGGGCCGCAGGCGATGTAGCGCTCCCCCGCCGCGTCCGGACGGGTCATCGCGAGCAGGTGCAGGTCGGCCAGGTCGCGGACGTCCACCGGGGTGATCGTGATGTCGGGGACGCTGGTCATCGCGCCGGTGAGGATGCCGGCGACCAGGTCGACCGAGCTCGACCAGGCCGGGCCCAGCACCGGCCCGAAGATGCCGGTCGGGTTGAGGACCGTCAGCTCGGGGCCGCCGCGGGCGGCGAAATCCCAGGCGGCCCGCTCGGCCAGGGTCTTCGACTTGACGTACGGCGAGACACCCGGCCCGGCCACGTCGGTCCAGTCGCGCTCGGTGAAGACCCGGCCGGTGTCGCCGTGGCCGTAACCGACCGCCGCGAACGACGAGGTGAGCACCACCCGGCGTACGCCCGCGGCGCGCGCGGCCCGCAGCACCCGCAGCGTGCCCTCCCGGGCCGGGACGATCAGGTCGTTCTCGTCCTCGGGCTGGGCGGCCGGGAAGGGCGAGGCGACATGCAGGACGTACGAGGCGCCGGCGACCGCGGAGTCCCAGCCGTCGTCGGAGAGCAGGTCGGCCCGGACCGACTCGACGCCCTTTAGCGGGCGACTTCGCACGGTCGTACGGACGCGGTAACCGGCGGCGAGCGCGCGCCGCACGACGTATGAGCCGACGAAGCCGGAGCCGCCGGTCACCAGGACCAGTTCGTTTGTCATACCCCGACGTTAGCGAGAACGCGTTGTCGATAACCAGTTCTCTTTATGTGGCGTCGGTTACCACGTCGATGAACTCGGAGACGGCACCGGTGAAGGCGACCGGCTGGTCGAGATGCGACCGGCTGCCGCTGTCGGGGAGCACGAGCAGGGCCGACCCGCGGATCCGCCCATGCAGCAGGGCGGCCCGGGACGGGCTGCAGACCGCGTCGTGGGCGCCGGTGACGATCAGCGTCGGCAGGCTCAGGGCGGTCAGGTCCTCGCCGTCGGGGGCCGGCGAGTAGAGCACCAGCCCGGCCACGGTCGTGGGGTGGTCGAGCGCGAACCGCAGGACGACCGGGCCGGCGGCCGCGTGACCGAGCAGGATCACCGGGTGGCCGGCGAATCCGGTCACCAACCTCAGGAGCTGGCCTTCCGGGTCGGCGTAGACGACCCGGACGTGCTGCTCGACACCGCCCAGGCTCAACCGCTCCGAGCCGGGGTGCACGACGCACACGGGTTCCTTCGTTCTCATGTCCTGCTGCCCTTCGCTTCGGTCGGCCGGTGGGGGGAGCGGCCACCCGCGCACAACGACGACGGGCGGCGCCGGTTCACCGTCACTCGTTAGTCACCGAACCCGCACCCGTGCTCCCTAGCTTCAGTGCCGACACAACGAAGACGAGGAACGGAGCAGGACATGAAGATCGTGGTCATCGGAGGCACCGGCCTGATCGGCTCGAACGTCGTCCGGCGGCTGGCCGGCCAGGGGCACGAGGCCGTCGCCGCGGCGCCCAACACCGGCGTCAACACGCTCACCGGCGAGGGCCTCGCCGCCGCCCTGGACGGCGCGCAAGTGGTCGTCGACGTCTCCAACTCACCGAGTTTCGCCGACGACGCGGTGATGAGCTTCTTCCAGACCTCGACCGGCAACGTGCTCGACGCGGAGGCCGCGGCCGGTGTACGCCACCACGTCGCGCTCTCCATCGTCGGCGCCGAGCGGCTGCGCGACAGCGGCTACATGCGGGCCAAGGTGGCCCAGGAGGAGCTGATCAGGGACGGTCACACCCCGTACACCATCGTCAAGGCGACCCAGTTCTTCGAGTTCGTCAAGGCCATCGCCGAGACCGGGGCCGACGGCGACACGATCCGGCTCACCCCGGCCAAGCTGCGCCCGATGGCCGCCGACGACGTGGCCGCCGTGGTGGCCGAGGTGGCGCTGGCCGAGCCGGCCGACGGCGTGGTCGAGGTGGCCGGGCCGGAGGCGATCCCGCTGGACGAGCTGGGCCGGCAGATCCTCAAGGTCGACGGCGACCCTCGGACGGTCGTGGCCGACCCGAAGACGGCCTACTTCGGCGCGGTGCTCGACGACAACTCGCTCACCCCGGACGCCGGCTTCCGCACCGCCCCCACGCGGTTCGCCGACTGGCTGGCCAAGCGGGCCGCGGGCCGGTGACGTAGTCACTCGACTGATGTTTTCACCCGGCTGTACGGACGAGAGTGGAGGACGTCCGATACGGCGAAAGGGTTGATCGATGGGCACGACGCCGGTGCGATTCACCGTTCTCGGTCCCGTCCGGGCGTGGCGGGGCGGCACCGACCTGGACCTCGGCGGGCGGCAGCAGCGGCTGGTCCTGGCCCTGCTGCTGGCCCGGGCGGGCACGGTCGTGGGCCTCGGTGAGCTGGTCGACGCCATCTGGGAGCAGGACCCGCCGACCAGCGCGGTCAACGTCGTGCACCGCTACATCGGCACGCTGCGCCGGCTCATCGAGCCCGACCTGCCGGTCCGGGCCGTCGGCGACCATCTCGTGCGGCACGCCGCCGGCTACCAGCTCAAGGTCGGCGAGGACATGCTCGACCTGCTGCGGTTCCGCCGCCTGGCGGCCCGGGCGCGCCAGGAGCCGGAGCCGGGCCGGGCCGTACGGCTGTGGACCGAGGCCCTCAAACTGTGGAACGGGCCGTGCGCGGCCGGCCTGGAGCGGGGCCACCCGACGTTCGTGGCCATCGACGGCGAGCGGTCGCAGGCCCTGCGCGACGCGGCCGACACGGCGCTGGCCACCGGGCAGGCCCGCGAGATCCTCCCGGCCCTGCGGCAGGCCGTCGGCTGGTCGCCGCTGGACGAGCCGCTGCAGGCGAGGCTGATCGCCGCGCTGACCGCGGACGGGCGGCAGGCCGAGGCCGTCGAGGCCTATCAGGACGTCCGCCGCAGGCTCGCGGACGAGCTCGGTATCGACCCCGGTCCGGAGCTCGCCGAAGCGTACGACCGGTTGTTGCACCAGAAGGGCGGCCCGGCGCCGCAGGAACCGCCCAAGGCCGTTGTGCCCGCGCAGCTGCCACCCGATCAGCCGTTCTTCAGCGGACGCGAATCGGTGCTGTCCCGGGCGATCGACCTGGTCACCGAGGGTCATCGGCGGGGCCGGGCGGCGGTCGCGCTGGCCGTGGACGGCATGCCCGGCATCGGCAAGACCACCTTCGCCGTGCATCTCGGGCACCGCCTGGCCGGGTCCTACCCGGACGGGCAGCTCTTCGCCGACCTGCGGGGCTTCACCGCGCAGGGCACGGCGATGACGCCGGACGAGGCGCTGCGCGGCTTCCTGGGCTCGCTCGGGGTGCCGCAGGAGACGCTGCCGGCCGAGCTGCACGCGCTGGCCGGTCTCTACCGCAGCCTGCTGGCCGGGCGCCGGGTGCTGGTGGTGCTGGACAACGCCCGCGATTTCGAGCAGGTGCGGCACCTGCTGCCGGCCGCGCCGGGCAGTCTCGCCGTGGTCACCAGCCGGGTCCGGATCACCGGCCTGGTCACCACCGGCGGCGCCCACCCGGTGCCGCTGGACCTGCCGTCGCCCCACGAGGTACGTGAGGGCCTGGCCAACCGGCTCGGCGCGCGCCGGATCGAGGCCGAGCCTGAAGCGGTCGATCAGATCATCGCCCGGACGGGCCGTCTGCCGCTGGCCGCCTCGGTCGTGGCGGCGCGCGCGGCCGCCCGGCCCGACCTCCCCCTGAGTGACATCGCCGGCGAGCTGGCCGCGGCCGGGGCCGGGCTGGACGGTTTCGGCGCCGACGAGGACACCGACCTGGCCGCCATCTTCTCCTGGTCCTACCGGGCGCTCACCCCCGGCGCGGCGCACCTGTTCCGCCTGCTGTCGCTGCATCCAGGGCCGGACGTGTCGGTGGCCGCGGCCGCCTCGCTGGCCGCGGTCGGCCCCCGCGCGGCCCGGATCCTGCTGGGCGAGCTGGCCACCCACATGCTCACCCAGTCGCGGGCGGGCCGGCACCACACCCACGATCTGCTGCGGGCGTACGCGGCGGATCTCAGCGCGCGGCAGGACAGCCCCGAGGAGCGGCGCGAGGCGCTGGGCCGGCTGCTCGACCACTACCGCGCCGGCGCATACGAGGCGCAGGAGCTGCTGTCCCGGGCCCTGCCGCCGCCGGCCCCACCCGCGCCCCGGGCGGGCACGATCGTGCCGTCGTTCACCGGCCCGGCCGACGCGATGGCGTGGTTCGACGCCGAGCGGCGGGTGCTCGACGCGATCGTCGACAGCGGCCCGCCGGACGTCGCCTGGCACGTGGCCCTGACCCTGCAGACCCACTTGCACTTCACCGGCCGGTTGCCGGCCTGGGAGGCCACCATGCGGCGCGGGCTGGCCGCCGCGGAGGCCGACGGCGACCTCGCGGGGCAGGCGCATCTGCACCGCAGCCTGGCCGGCGCGCTGTTCAACGCCGACCGGGACGACGAGGCGCCCGAGCACCTGACCCGGGCGGCCGCGCTCTTCGAACGGCTGGGCGACCGCAACGGCGTCGCGATGGTCGAGCTGAACTGGGCCTACATCCGTCAGGAGCAGGACGAGCATCACGAGGCGGTACGGCACAGCGAGCGCGCGCTGGAGATGTTCCGTGCCACCGGCAACCGGGGCAACCAGACCCGGGCGATGCGCACGCTGGCCGGCAGCACGGCCCGCCTCGGGGACACCCGGGCCGCCCAGGAGCTGCTGCGCGAGACGCTGTCGATCTCCTGGGACCTGGGCGACCCGCTCGGCGCCGGCCACAGCTGGGACCTGCTGGCCACCCTCTACCGCGAGATGGGCCGGCCCGAGGAGGCGATGGCCCGCTGGGAGGAGGCGGCCGGCGCCTACCGGAAGGCGGGCAGCCCGGCCGCCCTGGCCGAGGTGCAGCTCGCCATGGGCGACGCCTGCCGGGCCGCGGGCGACGCCGGGGCGGCCCGGGAACACTGGCGCGGGGCGCTGGAGGCGCTGCCGGAGCCGGTCGGCCCGGTGGCCCGGCAGCTGCGCGAGCGCCTAGGTGACAGCTGACACAGCGATGCCGTGAACGGTGATCCGCACCGGTCGTTGAACGGGAGCATGGCAACGATCGGTGTGGTCACCCAGGGCGAGCGGGGCGCAGCCTTCGCCCGCAATCTGACCGGGCACGGCTACCGCGTCGCGGTGGCCGACCAGCACGGGGCGCCGGAGATGGTGAAGGCGCTCAACGGTCCCCGCATCGTGTTCCTCCTGCAGGAGTACGAACTGGCCGAGCTGCTGCCGCTGCTCGGCGAGGGAGACGTGGTGGCCGACGGCTGCGCGGCGCGGTCCTCGGACACGGGACGGCGGGCCGCGTGGATGCGCGGCGCCGGGGTGCCGTTCGCGGGCTGTGCCATCACCGGACGCCCGCGCACGATCGAGCGCGGGCCGTCCTATGTGGTCGGCGGCGACCGGCCGGCGTACGACCGGATCCACCCGATCCTGGCCGCGACGGCGGCACGTTTCCAGAACGTGCCGTGCGTGGCCTACGCGGGCGCGGGCAGCGCCGGGCACTTCGCCGGCCAGGTGTACGAGGAGCTGGCCGGGGCCGAGGCGGAGCTCGCCGCCGAGGCGTACGCCCTGGTGGCTGACCGGAGGATCCTGGCCGCGTGGCAGGCCGACGAGATGATCACCGAGGCGGCCGTGCCCAAGGACCAGCCGGCTCCGGTGCTGCCGCTCAGCGTCACCGTGGCCGAGGTCCGGGCGGCCTGGAACGCGGCCCGGGTCGTGGCCTACGCGCGCGGCTTCGAGCGGTTGCGGGTGGCCGGCGCGGCGTACGGCTGGGGGATGGATCTGGCCGCGGTGGCCTCGGCCTGGCGCGGCGGCACGGCCTTGGCGGGCCGGCTGCTGACGTACGCGCGGGAGGCGCTGCCGGCCGGGCCGCTGCTCGACGACCCGTACTTCGCCCTCAGGATGCGTGAGTGGCAGCCGGCCTGGCGCAAGGTCGTGTGTGCCGCGACGAGGGCCGGCGTGCCGGTGCCGGCCCTGGCCACGGCGGCCGAGCCGCCGGTCACTGCATCGTCAGTCGATGTACACCCCCGGTTCCTACGGTGACCGCGACACCGCAGGAGCAACGGAGGGAAACCCCATGTCGCACCACCTGGACTCGCCGCAGGCCCGGCAGGATCCGCGCCTGAACGTCACCGACCAGTACGTCTTCGACGACCTGGACGCCACCGTCTTCATCATGAACGTGCGGACCTCGCTGGCCGGGGACGCGACGCCGGACGGCTTCCACCCCGAGGCGCGCTACGAGTTCCGGATCCATCTCGACGACTCCCCGGCCGAGAGCCTCGTCTTCGGCTTCACCTTCGCGGACGGCGCGGTACGCGTCACCCGGGACGGCGCCGAGATCGCCTCGGGCCCGCTGGGCACGCCGATCGACGGCGCCGAGGGCCTGCGGGTCTGGGCCGGGCGGGCGTACGACCCGTTCTATCTGGACCTCTCGCAGCTGGCCGCGGTCGACCGGCTGGTCATCGAGGGCGAGGACGCCGAGATCACCGGCTACCTGCCGGGCAAGGCCACCAACACGTTCGAGGGGTCCACGGTCTGGAGCGTCGTGCTGCGCGTGCCGCACCGCGACCCGCAGCTGTTCCCCGACCGCATGATCCGGGTGTGGAGCGCCTCGCTGCTGGCCACCGACGCCGGCGGCTGGCGCCAGACCGGCCGGGCCGGGCTGCCGATGATCTGGCCGATCTTCCGCGACGCCGCCGGCGATGAGGCGAGCGCGGCCAACGGCACCCACCCGGGCGAGGACTGGGCCCGGTACGGCGGGCAGGTGCGCGGCCTGGTGGCGGCGACCGTCCGGCGGCTGGGCACCTCGGCCCGGCCCGAGGCGTACGCCCTGGCCGTCGCCCTGCGCCTGCTGCCCGACAGCCTGCCGTACCAGATCGCCACGAGCGCCATCTTCGGCTTCACCGACTTCAACGGGCGGCACCTGAGTGACAACGCCCCCGAGGTGATGTTCTCGCTGGCCACCAATTCGGCGGTCAGCACCGGGCTGTCGGCGAGCCGGGTGAGCGACGAGTTCCCGTACGTCACTCCATCGGCACTCGACACGCACTGAGCCTCCCTAGCGTTCCCGGCATGCGAGGAACCATGACGATCGACGACGGACTGCACGACTTCCTCGACGTACGCGATCGGCTGCTCCGCATCGCCCGGGGCATCGCCGGCCCGGACGCCGAGGACGTCGTGCAGGACGCGTGGCTGCGCTGGAACGGCACGGACCGCACGGTCGTCCGGGACGCGCCGGCCTTCCTGAGCCGCACCACGACCCGCCTGTCACTGACCCGGACCCGGACGGCCTACGCCCGGCACCAGAGCCCGGCCGGGCTCAGCCCCAGCGACCGCGGCCACTCGGGCGACGACCCGGCGGCCCGGGTGGTCGAGGCGGACGAGCTGCGCGGCGCGATGGCGCTGCTGCTCGCCCGGCTCGGGCCCCGCGAGCGGGTCGCCTATCTGCTGCGGGAGGCCTTCGCGCTGCCCTACCGGCAGATCGCCGGCCTGCTCGGCGTCACCGAGGCGCACGCGCGCCAGCTCACCCGCCGGGCCCGGACCCGGCTCACCGGCTCCGGCGACCACCAGGTGTCGCCGGTGGACCAGCTCGACCTGCTCACCGCGTTCGCCGAGGTCTCCCGTACGGGCGACCCGGCGCCGCTCATCAGCCTGGCCGCATAGGCCGTCACAGAAGGAGCACCGAAGTGTCCGACATCGTTCTGGAGCCCGCCGCGCAGGCCTTCGGCGAGGCCGCCGCCCAGCCGCCGCTGCTCTACCAGCTCTCCCCCGTCGAAGCGCGCAAGGTCCTCGACGGCGTGCAGGCCGGCCTGACCGATCTCCCCGCGGTCGACGAGAAGTGGATCACCGTGCCGGCCGAGGTGGGTGACGTGCGGGTCCGCATCGTCAAGCCGGTCGGCGCGACCGGCCCGCTGCCGGCCGTGCTCTACATCCACGGCGGCGGCTGGGTGCTGGGCAACGCCGGCACGCACGACCGGCTGGTCCGCACGATGGCCGTCGGCACCGGCTTCGCGTTCGTCTTCGTGGAGTACACGCCGTCGCCCGACGCGCACTACCCGGTCGCGATCGAGCAGGCGTACGCCACGGCGCAGTGGATCGTCAAGGAGGGTGCGGCCGAGGGCCTGGACGCCTCGCGGCTGGCCGTGGCCGGCGACTCGGTCGGCGGCAACATGACCGCCGCCGTCAGCATCCTGGCCAAGCAGCGCGGCGACGTGGCCTTCAGGCACGTGTCGATGTACTACCCGGTCACCGACGCCCGGATGGACACCGGCAGCTACCAGCAGTTCGCGAACGGCCCGCACCTGACCGCGGCCGCGATGGCCTGGTTCTGGGACAACTACGCGCCCGACAAGTCGGTCCGCTCGGAGATCACCGCCTCGCCCAACCAGGCCTCGATCGAGGACCTGAAGGGCCTGCCGCCGACCTTCCTGCTCGTCGACGAGGCCGACGTGCTGCGTGACGAGGGCGAGGCGTACGCGGCCAAGCTGCGCGCGGCCGGCGTGCCGATCACGACCGTCCGCTACGACGGCACGATCCACGACTTCATGATGCTCAACCCGCTCAAGGACACCCGCGCCTCCCGGGCCGCCACCGCTCAGGCGATCGCGGCCATCAAATTCGGTCTGGCCTAAGGAGCCACTGTCATGTCTGAGAAGCCCACAGTCGTTCTGGTCCACGGCGCCTTCGCCGACTCCACCGCCTGGAACCCGGTCATCTCCGAGCTGGCCAAGCACTACATCGACGCCGTCGCCGTGGCCAACCCGCTGCGCAGCCTGGCCGGCGACGCCCAGTACGTGCGCGACGTCGTCAACGGCCTCGGCACCCCGGTGATCCTGGTCGGCCACTCGTACGGCGGCATGGTCATCACCGAGGCGGCCACCGGCCTCGACCCGGTACGGGCGCTGGTCTACGTGGCCGCGTTCGTCCCCGACCACGGCGAGTCCGCCTTCTCGCTGTCCGGCAAGTTCCCCGGCGGCACCCTGGGCGAGGCGCTGGTGACCTTCCCGCTGTCCGGCGGCGGCACCGAGCTGAAGATCGATCCGGCCAAGTTCCCCAGCCAGTTCGGGGCCGACCTCGAGCTCGAGGACGCCATCCTGCTCGGCCGCACCCAGCGCTCGGTGACCCAGAAGGCGCTCACCGACGAGCTGGTCACCGACAAACCGGCCTGGAAGACGCTGCCCACGTGGGAGGTCTACGGCGACGGCGACCGCAACATCCCGGCCGCGGTCTTCCGCTGGCAGGCCGAGCGGTCGTCGCCGCGTGGCGTGCGCGAGGTGGCCGGGGCGTCGCACGCCATCGCCACGTCCCGCCCCGGCGAGGTGACCGCCGTGATCGAAGAAGCGGTCGCCTACACCGTCGCCAACTGATCCCTGGGGCGCCCGCCGTCAACGGCGACGGCGGGCGCCCCGGTTCCGCCGGAGGAGGCGCCCCATGTCGGGATTCGAGGGGTACGAGCTGGAGCAGATCACGGTCGGCGATCAGGCGCTCCGGGTTCGCCGCGGTGGTTCCGGGCCGCCGCTGCTGTTGCTGCACGGCTACCCGGAGACCCATCTCGGCTGGGCCGGCGTCGCCGGGGAGCTGGCCCGTGACTTCACCGTGGTGGCGCCGGACCTGCGCGGCTACGGCGGGAGCTCGAAGCCGGAGCCGGACGCAGAGCACCACGCGTACAGCAAGCGGTCGATGGCCGGCGACGTGCTGGGCCTGATGGCCAAGCTCGGCCACGACCGGTTCGACGTGGCCGGGCACGACCGCGGCGGCCGGGTCGGCTACCGGCTGGCGCTGGACCACCCGTCGGCCGTACGGCGTCTGACCGTGCTCGACGTGGTGCCGACGGGTGACGTGTGGGCCCGCGCGGACGACCGGTTCGCGCTGGTCTACTGGCACTGGGCGCTGCTCGCGCAGCCGTACCCGGTCCCGGAGATCCTGATCGTGCACGACCCGGACTGGTTCTTCTTCGACATCCAGTTCGGCGGGGCGCTGCGCAAGCTTCCGCCGGCCACGCTGGCCGAGTACTCACGTTTCGCCAACGACCCGGACGTGGTCCGCGCGATCTGCGAGGACTACCGGGCGGGGGCCACCGTGGACCGGGCCGCCGACGACGAGGACCGGGCGAACGGGCGCCGGATCACGTGCCCGGTGCAGGTGCTGTGGAGCGCCGGCGGGCCGGTCGGCACGTGGTACGACCCCCTCGCCGTCTGGCGTGGGTGGGCCGGCGACGTGGTGGGTGAGGGCCTGGCCGGCGGGCATTTCCTGCCGGAGGAGAACCCGGCGGCCGTTCTCGCGGCACTGCGACGATTTCACGGGGCCGGGTGACGGCATGGACGCCGAGGCCCGCATGACGGCCCTGCACGCGGAGCACTCCCGCGACGTGTACTCCTTCATCCTCCACCTCACGCGGGGCGCCCGGCAGACGTCCGAGGACCTCACGCAGGAGACGATGGTGCGGGCCTGGCGTCACCTGCACGGGCTGCCGCCCGATGTGGAGGAGGAACGCCGCTGGCTGTTCACGGTGGCCCGCCGGCTGGTCATCGACTCGGTGCGGGCCCGCCGCCACCGCCCGGTCGAGGTCGGCGTGGCCGACCTGACGTGGGCCGCCACCGGCTCGGACGAGACCGGCGACACCGCCCTGCTGCACGCGGCGTTCGCCGGGCTCAGCACGGCCCACCGGCGCCTGCTGCAGGACGTCTACCTGCGCGGCGAGCCGATCGAGCGGATCGCCGACCGGCTCGGCGTGCCGATCGGCACGGTCAAGTCCCGCACGCACTACGCCCGCAAGGCGCTGAAGGCGGCGCTGACGTGACGGTGACCGCTACTGCTCATAGGTGGAGAGGAAGGTGCGCAGCCGGCCGACGGCGTCGTCGAGCACGTCCGTGGCGGCCAGGAAGACCAGGCGCAGGTGGTCCGGTGTGCCGAGGTTGAAGCCGGTGCCGTGGGAGACCAGGAGGTGCTGCTGCTCCAGGAGGTCGATCACCAGCCGCTCGTCGTCGTGGATCTTGTGAACCTCGGGGTCGAGACGGGCGAACAGGTAGAGCGCCCCGGCCGGCTTGACGCAGTCCACGCCGGGGATCGAGACGAGCTCTTTCCAGGCGTGGTCGCGCTGCTCCAGCAGGCGCCCACCGGGGCGGATCAGCTCCTCGATGCTCTGGTAGCCGCCGAGCGCGGTCTGGATGGCGTGCTGGGCCGGCACGCTGGGGCAGATCCGCATGTTGGCCAGCAGTTGCAGGCCGTCCAGGTAATCGGAGTCGGCGCCGGTGAAACCGCTGGTCGCGAGCCACCCGGAACGGAAACCGGCGGCCCGGTGGGTCTTGGAGAGCCCGCCCATGCTGACCACCGGCACGTCCGGGGCGAGGGCGGCCAGCGTGTGGTGCCGGGCCCCGTCGTACACGATCTTGTCGTAGATCTCGTCGGTGAAGATCAGCAGCCCGTGCCGCCGGGCCAGCTCGACGATGCCGAGCAGGGTCTGCTCCGAGTAGACCGCCCCGGTCGGGTTGTTCGGGTTGATCACCACGATGGCCCGGGTCCGCTCGGTGATCAGCGACGCCATGTGCTCCAGATCGGGTGCCCAGCCCGCCGACTCGTCGCAGCGGTAGTGCATCGCGCGGCCGCTGCACAGGTTCACCGCGCCGGTCCAGAGCGGATAGTCCGGGCTCGGCACGAGCACCTCGTCACCGGTGTCCAGCAGCGCCTGGAGCACCATCATGATCAGTTCGGAGACCCCGTTGCCGAGCAGCACGTCGTCCGGCTGCACGCTGGTCACGCCGAGGCTCTGGTAGTGCTGGGCGACCGCGACGCGGGCCGAGTAGACGCCTCGCGCGTCGCTGTACCCCTGAGCGGCCACGATGTTCTGCACGACGTCGGCCACGATCGGCTCCGGGGTGGCCAGCCCCCACGGCGCCGGATTGCCGATGTTCAGCTTGAGGATCCGGTGCCCGGCAGCCTCCAGCTCCTGCGCCCGGCGCAGCACCGGGCCGCGGATGTCGTACCGGACACTCTTCAGCCGCTGCGCCTGCCGCATCGGACCCCCTCCGCGAAACGTCGTGTCCCGACGATCTTAGGGGCCGCTCCCTCCCGGCGACCGGCATCACGGTCGCCGGGAGGGAGCGGGCCGGCGTCCTAACGCAGGCCGAAGGCGCGGATCACCGTCTGGGTCACCTGGCCGGTGACGGTCGCCCGCACGCTGACGTAACTCGCCGATCGTGGGGCGTCGAGCCTGCCCCGCGACGTGCGCCACGTACGGCCGTCGTCAAAGGAGACCTCGACCTTCACCGCCGTACGCAACGGCGTGCCGTCGAGACGGCTCGCGGTCACGGCCAGCGCCGCCTGACGGGCGGCCCGGCCGGCCAGGTCGGTCGCCACGGCGTAGTCGAGCTGGGTGAGCTCGAGCGGCTCGATCTCCACGTCCTGGTCCGGGTCGACGGCGGGGGCGACGAACGACCACTCCGTCCTGGTCTTCGTGCTGTACGGCGTCTCGGTGCCGTCGTTGGCCGTCTCGGTGACCAGCCGCAGCGGCACGGCGCCGTAGCCGATCACGGCGTCCAGTCCGTCCCCGTCGACCCGGGCCAGCTCGGTGCCGCCCTGGTAGAGCGCGGTGGTCTGGGTCAGGCCGGCGTACAGGACGCCCTGGTGGTGCGGGTCGCCGTCGCCGAAGGCGGGCAGGCCGAACGAGACGACCAGCTCGCCGATGCGCGACGGCGGCATGTACGTGCCCTGCGCGAACAACCGCGGCCGCCCGACCGGGGCGAACCAGGCGACCTTCGTGGTGCGGCCGGCCGGGTAGGAACGGGCGTCGGAGTAGGTGGTGCGGTTCTCCGAGCCGGCCTGCTCGGCCCAGGTGCCGGCCGAGACCCAGTCGGTCCGGTGGCCCTGCAACGGGATCACCAGCGACGGGCCGTACAGGTAGGAGCCGGGGCGGTCCGGTCGCACGTCACCGCGGGCCATCCGGCCGGTGCCGGGCCGCAGACCTCGGAAGTCCTGCTCGACGCGGGCCAGGTCGCGCGGCCGGGGCTGCCAGCTCAGGGTGGCCGGCACGGATCCGTCGTACCAGCGGCTGAGGTCGTAGAGGTAGCGGGCGACGGGGTGCGACTCGACGGTGATGTCGCCCTTTCCGATCCGGGCGATGAGCTGCTCCCCCTCGTCCGGCGCGAGACCGGCGACGGGCAGCGGGGTGACCGGGTCGCCCACCTCCCACCACGCGTCGAGGCGGCCCCGGCCGGTGTTGACGATCAGCAGCAGCGTGGCGCCGGCCGCGGCGGCCGCGGCGGCCTGCGCGATGGAGGTGTCGACGCCGGCGTAGCGTACGACCGCGACCTTGCCCTTGGCCCGGGCGAAGGACTCGCCGGGCCGGACGAGCACGACCCGGCCGCGGCGGAGGCCCTCGGGCAGCTGCGGCGAGCCGGACTGGATCAGCAGGTCGTCGAACTGCTTGCCACCGACGTTGACCGACAGCGGCGGCTGCACGGCGCTCCAGCGGGTGCCGAAGGTGAACGAGCCCTGGGTGACCTTCTTGCCGGTCGGATTGGCCCAGATGCTGTCGTACTGCGGGCCCACGGTGTAGTCGTCGCCGAACGGGAAACGGTCCGGGTAGGAACGGAACAGGTCGACCCGCAGCTGGGCCATGCTGGTGCGCTCGGGCGTGGTGGCCCGGGCCGGCACGAGCCTGGCGCCGTCGAGGGTGAGCGTGCGGGCGGCGCTCAGCACCACCTCGGGGGCGACCAGCACGGCGCGGCCCAGCGAGCGGGGCCCGCGGAGGCCCGGCACGTCGGCGTAGAACCACAACGACCAGGTGCTGGTGGGCAGGCGCATCGTCACCGAGCCGGTGGCTTCCACCTCGTACGCCCGGGGTGTGGTGTTGTTCTTGACGTCCTTGATGATGAGCAGCCCGGCCAGTGGCCTGCCGTCGGGGCCCTTGGTGTTGACCGTCAGGTCGGCCCGCTCGCCCTCACGGTTGACGCCGACGGTCGTGCGCACCGTCTGATCGCCGCCGGTCGCCGTGACCGAGCCGATGGCGTACGTGTCGTCGGGCATCGCGTCCAGCGGCGCGACCACCTTGGCCGTGGCGGCGCCGTGGGCGGGAACCGTGACCTGCTTCTGCGGCAGGGTGAAGGCGGTGCTGGACGAGGTGAGGCCGAGCGTGACCGCGCGGTCGCCCAGGTTCGTGTAGGTGATGGTCTGCTCGGCCCGCTGACCGGGCGAGTACGGGTACGTCAGCGCGGCGAACGTCGTGCCGGTGGCGAACAGCGTGCCGTGCACCGCGGCCACGGTGTCAACGCGGCCGGCCCCGCCGAACTCGATCGGCGAGCGCGGAGTGGCCCGGGAGGTGCTCATCAGCGCGTCCTTGAGCCGCGCGCCGGTCCAGTCCGGGTGCTCCGCGGCGAGCAGCGCGGCCGCGCCGGCGACGTGCGGCGTGGCCATCGAGGTGCCGCTCATCGTCTGGTACGGGCCCTCGCCCTCCGGGGCGTACTGCGAACGGGCGGCCAGGATGTCCACGCCCGGCCCGCTGATGTCCGGCTTCGGGGCGTTGTCCTCGGCCCGCGGGCCACGGCTGGAGAAGACCGCGAGCCGGTCCTGGCTGTCGACCGCGCCCACGGTGAGGGCGTCGTCGGCCGCGCCGGGCGCGCTGACTGTCTGGGCGTCGGGGCCGCTGTTGCCGGCCGCGATGACGAACAGCGCACCGGTCTGTTCACTGAGCCGGTTGACGGCGACGCTGAGCGGGTCGGTGCCGTCGCTCGGGCCGCCACCCAGGCTCATGCTGACGACCTTGGCCTTGGCCGTGCGGGCGGCCCATTCCATGCCGCCGATGATCCAGGAGTCCTGGCCCTCGCCGGCGTCGTTGAGCACCTTGCCGATGTGCAGCTCGGCCCCGGGCGCGACACCCCGCTCCTCACCCGCGGAGGCGGCGCCGGTGCCGGCGATGGTCGAGGCGACGTGGGTGCCGTGGCCGTGCCGGTCGGTGACCTCCTCGCCCGGCACGAAGCTGGCGGTCTCGGCGATCCGCCCGGCCAGGTCCGGGTGCCCGGTGTCGACGCCGGTGTCGAGGACGGCGACGTCCACCCCCTGACCGGTGTCGCCGCCGGCCCAGACCTGCGGGGCGCCGATCTGGGCGACGCTGTCGGCGAGGGTGGCCCGGGCCTTGCCGTCGAGCCAGACCCGCTTCATCGAGGTGCCCTTGCGGGCAGCCGCCAACGTGCCGAAGAAGTCGGCGGTCCGGTCGTGGGCGACGGTGACCGCGGCGCCGCCGATGCTGGCCAGGGTCCGCACCGGGGTGACGCCGGCCGGCTGTTTGCCGGTGGGGGCGACGCCGCCGGCGTACTCGACGATCAGGGGTGTGGCGTCGGTGTGCGCGTCGTCGTAACCGTCGGCGATGAGCTTGGTGACGTTGAACAGGTCCTCGTCGAGCAGACCCGATGCCACGTACGGCATGGCGGCGTCGGGATAGGCGTACGTCTCACCGCCGTACGTGCTGATCCGGACACCGCCCCGGGCCCGGGCGACGCTGACCGACGTGCCGGTGACGGTGAGCCGGTCGCCGGTGATGAGGGTGACGGACGTCGCCCGCCCCGGGGGCGCGGCGACGGGAGCCGGCGCGGGGTGACCGGCCGGCGCCGTCGCCAGGGCGGCGGTCGTGACGACCGCCAGGAATGAGTGGAACAAAGCGCAACTCCTGTGGATCGAGGGGTTGCGGTGAAGCATGTGGATATTTGGTTACGCCGTCGTGAGAAATCGCCTGACCACAAAGCGACATGACACCTGTGCGTCAGAGCCGCGGTTTCAGCCAGCCCAGGTAGAGGCCCTTTCCGACGGCGGCCGTCCCGCCGATGAAGCTCTCCTCGGCCAGCGCGAGGAAGTCGGCGGCCGCGTCCGGATCGTCGACCACCAGGACGCCACCCGGCCGGAGCACGCGAGCCGGGTGCGGCCACCAGCCGGCGTACCGGGTGTGCTCCGCGTCCAGGAAGAGCAGGTCGATCTCGGCGTCGGCCCGCCCGGCCAGGTAGGCGCCGCCGTCGGCGATGACCCGCTCGACCGAGACGCCGGCCGCGGACAGGTTGCCGGCCACACCGGGCCACTCCTCGACGTCGACCGTGGTCACGTGACCGCCGGTGTCGCGGGCGCCCTGAGCGAGCCAGATGGCCGACCAGCCGTTCCCGGTTCCGATCTCGACGACGTCCCGCGCCCTGGCGATCCGGACCACCGTGGCCAGCAGCTCGGCGGTGGCCGGGTCCAGGTTGCTCAGGTGACGACGGCGGTCCGGTTCGGCCGCGTCGTGCTCGGCGCCACGGCGGTAGAGGTCGTCCAAAAAGGAATTCACGGCGATACCGTACCGGGATGGATGCCGCGCAGATCGCCGCCCTGTACGACCTCGGTCGCGCCCGCGCGTTGTCGGACGGGCCGGTGGCGCGCGGCCGGCAGGGTGAGGTGTGGCGGCTCGACACGTCGGACGGGCGCTGGGCGGTCAAGGTGCCCTTCCACGACGCCGGCGAGGGTGGGGCGGCCTTCCAGGAGGCCGCATGCGCCGCGGGTGTCCCCGCGCCGGTCGTCCGCCGCACGACCGACGGCGCGGTCGTGGCTCGGGTCGGCGGGCGGACGGTCCGGGTGTACTCCTGGGTCGAGCTCGGGCGGCCCGACGCCATGGTGGACCCGGAGCTGGTCGGGGCGACGGTGGCCGCGATCCACCGGGTTGTCCTGCCCGCGGCCGGGCCGGTCGAGCCATGGCATACGGCCCCGGTCGGCGCCGACCGGTGGGACGAGCTGATCGGGTCGCTGCGGGCGGCGGGCGCACCGTTCGCGGACCGGCTGGCATCCTTGCGGGACGAGTTGGTGGCGCTCGAGGGATGGCTCCGGCCGCCGTCGGCGCTGCGGATGTGCCATCGCGACCTGTGGGCCGACAACGTGCTCCCGGCGCCGGGTGGTGGGTTGTGCGTCATCGACTGGGAGAACAGCGGGCCGGCGGAGCCGCTTCAAGAGCTTGCCTGCGTGCTGTACGAGTTCGGGCGCACCGACACCGGGCGGGCGCGGGCGTTGATCTCCGCCTACGAGGCGGCGGGCGGGACGGCCCGGTTGACCCGGCCCGCGGACTTCTCGATGCTGATCGCTCAGCTCGGGCACATCGCCGAGACGGCCGCCGCGGACTGGCTGGCGCCCAACGTCCGCAACCCCGACCGGTCCGGCGCGGCGGAGTGGATCGGCGAGATGCTGGACGATCCGCACACCCGCGGGCAGCTTCAACTCCTGCTGCGCGCGATCCGGCCCCACGGCTTGTAGACCGACAGCACGGTGGCCACGCTCAGCGCGGTCAGCGAGACCGTCGGCGGGAAGATGAGGCTGCTCGTGTCGAGGCCCTCCTCGTAGGCGCGGATCTCCGGCATCATCGGCCGCAGCAGGACCAGGATCAACGTGCACAGAACCAGGTTCAGTACGAGTTTCACGGCGACCCACCAGTAGCGGACCAGGCCCCACTTCGTCTCCAGGCCGAGCAGGACGCCGGTGATCAGGCAGATCAGGGCCGAGGTCAGCATCGGCCAGATCACGAAGGTGCCCAGCGCCCGGTAGGCCAGCGCCCGGCTGTCCCCCTCCTGGACAGCGCCGGCGCCGACCAGCACGGCGACCATGACGTCGACGCCGATCCAGATCCCCCCGGAGAGGATGTGCAACAGCAACCAGAGTTTGCGTCTTCGCACCATGCGGTCCAGCTTGTGGCTTTCGGCGAGCCGTCACGTCCGTCGCGCGGCGGCTTCCGGCATACGACAGCGAACGTACGACCCTGGGTTGATGTGCACCCCGGCCACATGCGGCAGGGTGGACGCATGTCGAGGATCCAGCGCCTGCGAGACGTGGCCGTTCCGGTCGCGTTGCTGGTCATCGGGCTGGTCACATTGCCGCTGCTGCACGGCTTCTCCGGTTCTTTCACTCCGATCGGCCCGCTGGCCGCCGCGTTGGTCGTCATAGCGGCCACGGTCACCGCGCTGCGCCGCCGCTGGCCCGGGCCGGCGCTGATCGCCGCCGCCGCCGCCACCTCGGCCTACCTGATCAGCGGCTATCCCTATGGGCCGATCCTGATCTCGTTCGGCGTCGGCGTCTATTCCGTGGCCCGCCTCCTGCCGCTGCGCCCCGCCGTCCTGTGGTCGTCGGCCGCGCTGGCCATCATGCTGGTCCACACGGTCACCGGGCCGCTGGGCCTGGCCGGGCTGGCGCCGGGCGCGGCCTGGGTGATCGTGCCGTTCACGGTCGGCGCGGCCCGCCGGCTGGTGGTGGAGGCGCAGGTCCGCGAGCGGGCCGCGACCGAGCGGCGGATCGCCGACGCCGAGCGGCTGCGCCTGTCGCAAGAAGTGCACGACGTGGTCGGCCATGGACTGGCCGCGATCCAGATGCAGGCCGACATCGCGCTGCACCTGCGCGACACCCGTCCCGAGATGGCCCACGAGGCGCTGACCGCGATCAGCGCCGCCAGCTACGAGGCCCTCGAGGAGCTGCGCGCGACCCTGGCCGGCGTGCCGCCCTCGCCCGGCTTGTCCGGGGTGGAGGAGCTGTGCGCCCGCATCCGCACCGCCGGCGTCTCGGTGACCCTGACCGTCTCCGGCGCGCCCGCCCCGCTGTCCCCGGCCGCCGACGTGGCGGCCTACCGCGTGCTGCAGGAGTCGCTGACCAACGTCGTCAAACACGCCTCCGAGCGCCGCGCCACAGTGACCATCCACCACACCCCCGAAGCCGTCGACCTGCACGTCACCAACCCGGCCCTGCCCGTGCCCCACCACGACGGCTTCGGCCTGACCGGCATGCGCCGCCGCGTCGCCCAGCTGGGCGGCCACCTGACCGCCGCCCCGTCACCCCCAGGCACCTTCACCGTCCACGCCACCCTCCCCTCCGGCGCCGACCCCACCCCACCGCCGCCTGTCCTCTCCCCCACCGTCCGGCAGTCGTCCCCCACCCCACCGCCGCCTCCGCTGTCCCCCGCCACCCGGCCGCCGACCCCCGGTGACGCGCCCCCCGCATCACCGCGGCCTCCGGCGTCCCCCGCCCCACCGCAGCCTTTGGCGTCCCCCGCCGCTCACGAGCCGCTCCCCTGCGACACGCCCTTTGCCCCGCCGCAGCCTCTGGCGTCCCCCGCCGTCGGGGAGGCGCCAGCCTGCGACGCGTCCCCTGCCTCATCGCCTCCTCTGGTGTCTCCTGCCGTTCGGGAGGCGTCGTGATCTCTGTGCTCATCGCCGACGATCAGGATCTGGTGCGGCTCGGGTTGCGGGCGCTGTTCGAGAGCTCGGACGGCTTCACGGTCGCCGGGGAGGCCGCGGACGGGCTGGCCGCGGTCGGCGAGGCCCGGCGCACCGGCCCCGACGTGGTGCTGATGGACATCCGGATGCCCGGCATCGACGGCCTCGAGGCGACCCGCCGCATCGTCGGCGACCCGGCGCTGCCCGCCACCCGGGTGATCGTCCTGACCACGTTCGAGCGCGACGAGTACGTCTTCGACGCGCTGCGCTTCGGGGCCAGCGGCTTCCTGCTCAAGAACACCAAACCGGCCGCCCTGCTCGACGCCGTCCGCACGGTGGTCGACGGCGGCGCGCTGCTGGCCCCGTCGGTCACCAAGACCCTGATCCGCGAGTTCACCGACCGCGAGATCCGCCCGACCTCACCCCACCCGCAGCTCGACCGCCTCACCGACCGCGAACGCGAGATCGTCACCCTGGTCGCCCGCGGCCTCAACAACCAGGAGATCGCCGAACACCTGGTCGTCAGCCCCGCCACCGCCCGCACCCACGTGAGCCGCTCCATGATCAAGCTGGGCGCCCGCGACCGCGCTCAGCTGGTCGTCTTCGCCTACCAGTCCGGCCTCGCCTGACGCCCGGCCGAACTGCCCGGCCAAGCCGCCCGGCCGCCGGATCGCCGGCATTCGGCTCAGTCGCCGGGGGCGGTGACCCAGCGGCCGTCGGAGTCGACGGTGATGCGGTAGGAGCCCTGCACGCCGCCCTCGAAGTCGACCAGGCACTGGTAGGCGCCGGCGCCCTGGGAGTCCACCGACGCCGCCACGCGGGTCGCGTCGGTCGCCTTCAGCACCTTGCCGTCGTCGTTGGTCACCTTGGCCTGCGCCACGATCGGCTCCTGCAGCCATTGCGGGGTGATCGGGTCGCTCGCGTTGACGAACGCGAGCACGCTGACGATGACGCCCACAAGCCACGTGACGCCGAGCGTCACACCGAAGGCGACCCAGTAGCGGGTGCTGGAAACACCCACCGCGGCGGCCTTCTTCGCCTTGGACAGGGCGATGAACGCCCCGAGCGCCCCGATGACCGCAGTCCCGACGATGACCCAGCCGAGCCCGGGCGGCTTCCCGACCGACATCACCGAGCGGTAGCCCTGCCGCGGATAGCCCCCGGCATAGCCCGGCCGCCCGGCCGGCTGCGAGTATCCGGGATACCCCGGCGGCGGGTAGCCGCCCGGCAACGCACCCGCCGTTGCGTAACCAACTTGAGGCGCACTCAACTCCGGATAGCCAACCTGCGACACACCCGCCGCTGCGTAACCAACCTGCGAGGCACTTGAACCCGGGTGGCCGACCTGGGAGGCAACCGAGCTCGTATATCCGAACTGCGACACGCCCGACTCCGGGTAGCCGATCGGCGACACACCCGCCGCCTCACCGAGCTGCGGCGTACCCGCTGCGGTGAAGCAGGCCTGCGACGCACTTGACCTTGGATGGCCGAGTTGTGGCGTGTTCGGCTGGGCAATGTCCGAGCTCGGATACCTCGGCTCGGGCGGCCCTTCCTCGGCATGACCGCGGGCCCATCCGCCTGGCTCGGGGCTTGGATATCGGTGCTCGGGGACGCCCGCATACGACGCGCCCGGCTGCGGGTAGGGCGACCGGTAGTCGTGGGCCGTTGGATCCGGGGCCGGCGCCGCTGAGGGTGGCACGTAGCCGTACGACGGGAGGCCTGAGGGCGGGGCCTGACCCCACGGGTCGCCGGGCTGTGGTTCGGCTGTCATGGCTTCCGTCCCCGAGGTGAGCTGCTCCGTCGGCGCAACTGATCGGATACGGGATCGGCAGCTGAGGGTTCCGGCGCGGGTCAGGACAGGTGGATCGGGTTGACCAGGTCGGCGGTGACGGTCAGGAGCATGACGGCGCCGCCGAGGATGACGGCGGCCATCGTCACAGGGAGCAGCCGGGTGTAGTCGACGGGGCCGGCGGCGGTGCGGCCGCGCAGGCGGCGGATGGTGTCGCGGATGCGCTCGTACCAGGCGACGGCGATGTGGCCGCCGTCGAGCGGGAGCAGCGGCAGCAGGTTGAAGACGGCCATGAACAGGTTGAGGCTGGCCAGCAACAGGACGAAGACCTCCCACAGGCCGCGCTGGACCGCCTCCCCGCCCAGGCGGCTCGCGCCGACCATGCTGATCGGGGTGTCGGGGTGCCGTTCGGCGCCGCCGATGGCCTCGATCACCGACGGGAGGCGTTGCGGGAAGGAGGCCAACTGCCCGGCCGTACGGGTGATGAGGTCCCCGGTGAAGGCGAGCGTGGCCCCGGTCGCGGCGAGCGCGTCGTACGTCAGGTACGCCGGCGGCGGCTGCGCCGTCGCGCCGATCATGCCGACCTCGCCGGCCGCCGTCGTCACCCGCGCGACGTCGACCGAAAGGGTCAGCGCCTCGCCGCCCCGTCGCACGCTGACCGTCGTCGGCCCGCTCGCGGCCCGAACGGCGCCCAGCACGTCACTCCACAGCGGGGTGGGCGTGCCCCCGACCGCGACGATCCGGTCCCCCGCCCGCAGTCCCGCCGCCGCAGCCGGGCACGACTGCGCGCCACCGCCAGGCTGGGTGGGGGTGAAGCAGCTGGTCGAGGCCACGATCGGCTCGTCGACCGGGTCGAGGTTGGGCAGGCCGCTGCTGATCGCCATGGTGTAGAGGACGGCGAGGGCGATCAGTACGTGCACGACCGAGCCGGAGGCCATGACGACCGTTCGCTTCCAGGTCGGGAAGCGCCACATCGCCCGCGGCCGTTCCTCATTGGTCAGCTCGTCGAGCGCGGTCAGGCCCGCGATGTCGCAGAAACCGCCGATCGGGAGGGCCTTCACCCCGTACTGCGTCTCGCCCCTCCGGAAGGAGAAGACCGTGGGGCCGCGGCCGACGAAGAAGCGGCGCACCTTCATGCCGAACACGCGCGCGGTCACCATGTGCCCGGCTTCGTGCAGCGCGACCGAGACGGTCAGCGCAAGCAGGAACAGCACCACTCCGACGAGGTAAGCCGCCATGCGCGGCATCCTACGAGGCCCAGGCACGCCCGAGCCGGGGAAGGGCGCGCCTCGGCGGGAGGAAGCTTCAGCCGGCTGGGCGGGCGGTGCTGCTGCGTACGACCAGGCGCGGGGTCTCGGTCTGTACGCTGCGCCGCGACGCCGGGTCGGCGATGGCCTCCAGCAGGGTGGTCGCCACCTGGGCGCCCAGGGCGTGGGTGTCGCGGGACAGGCAGGTCAGGGCCGGGTGGACGATGCGGGTCAGCACCGAGTCGTCGAAGGAGACGATGGACAGCTGTCGGGGCACCTCGATGCCCATCTCCAGGGCCACGCCGAGCCCGGCCGCGGCCATGAGGTCGCTGTCGTAGACGATCGCGGTCGGGCGGTCGGCCCGGGACAGCAGCGCCCGGGTCGCCGCGGCGCCTTGCGCGTCGCTGAAGTCGGTCGGGACCGACTCGCCCGCGTGCAGGCCGCGGGCCTCGACCTGTGAGTGCAGGGCGGCGGCGCGGCGGGCGGTGTGCTGGTAGACCGGCGGGCCGGCCACGTGGGCGATGCGCCGGTGGTCGAGCGCGGCCAGGTAGTCGACGATCGTGGTCATCGCCTCGGCGTCGTCGGCCCAGACGCTGGGCAGTTGGTCGGGTTCGCCGGGCAGGCCGAGCGTCACCGCGGGCAGGCCGAGCTCGCGAACGACGGCTATGCGGGGGTCGTCGAGCTGCAGGTCGACCAGCACCAGGCCGTCGACGCGGTGCTCGGACGCCCAGTGCCGGTAGAGGTCGATCTCGGCGGGAGTGTCGCGGACGAGCTGCATCTGCACGGCCGAGGAGCGGGCGGACAGCACGTCCTGCATGCCGTACAGGATCTGGGTGTAGAACTGCTCGGAGCCCAGGGTGCGCGGGTCGCGGGCGAGCACGAGCCCGACGACGCCGGCCTGGGCGCCGCCGAGGGCCCGGGCCGCCCGGTGCGGCCGCCAGTTCATCTCGCGGGCGGCCTCGAGGATGCGGGCGCGGGTCTGCTCGCTGACGCCGGGCCGCCCGTTGAGCGCGAACGACACGGCGCCCGGTGACACCCCGACGCGCTTGGCGATGTCCGCGATGGTCGGCCTGATTCCCACGGCGCGCACGCTACCCCAGCTATAGCGATTTAGCCAGTTAAACCGAGCAAAACAAAATGAACAGCAGCTGTTGACTATAGCGCTTTAGTTCCACACGATGATGTTTCGCCGACGTTTCCGGCTCAGGAGCTTTCATCATGCGAATCGCCAAAGCAGCCGTCGCCACCGTGGCGGCTCTGTCCCTCGGACTGACCGCCGCCTGTGGTGGCGGCGACGGTGACGACGCCAAGAGCGACGCCATCACCGGCAGCATCACGCTGCAGACCTGGGCTCTGACGCCCAAGTTCACCGACTACCTCAACGAGGTCATCGCCGGCTTCCAGTCGAAGTACCCCGGCACCAGCGTCAAGCTGCTCGACCAGCCGGGCGACGGCTACTCGGAGAAGGTGCTGGCCCAGGCCTCCTCCAACTCCCTGCCGGACGTCATCAACCTGCCGCCGGACTTCGCGCTGCCGCTGGCCCGCCAGGACCTGCTGACCGACGTCAGCAAGGACAACGACCTGACCAAGACGTACGTGCAGGGCGCGGTCGACGCGTACAAGTTCACCGGCCTGGACGGTGTCTACGGCTACCCCTGGTACCTCAACACCGATCTGGACTACTGGAACGCCCAGCAGTTCACCAAGTGCGGGCTCGACGCCGACAAGCCGCCGGCCACCACGCAGGAGCTGTTCACGCAGGCCGCGACCATGAAGTCGAAGTGCCCCGAGGACTTCCTGATGAGCCGCAAGCCGGACGTCTCCGACTTCGTCCGGGCCGGCATCAAGATCACCGCCGACGACGGCAAGAGCTTCGTCTTCAACACCGACCAGGCGGCGGCGCTGGTCGACCAGTACCGCGACGCGTACGCCAAGGGCTACATGCCGCCGAGCGTGCTCAACAGCGACTACCAGGGCAACTCGAAGCTGTTCACCCAGGGCAAGGTGGCCTGGACGACCGGCGGCGCGACCGGGCTGGCCGACTTCGAGAAGGACAACCCGAGCCTCAAGGGCCACATCGCGGTCAGCAAGGCGCTCGACACTCCCCCGCTGTACGTGCAGGGCATCAGCGTCTCGGCCAAGAGCAAGCACCCGGCCACGGCCAAGGCGTTCGCCGAGTGGATCACCAACGCCGACAACCAGAACAAGTTCGGCCACATCGTCAACGTCTTCCCGTCGACGATCTCGTCGGCCTCGGACGACTACTTCGGCAAGGACGACGGCACGCCCGGCGGCAAGGCCCGGGCGCTCGCCTTCGCCGAGCTCAAGGACGCCAAGAACCTCATCCCGTACGAGGTCAACTCCGACATGCAGACGCTGCTCGACCAGCAGATCGCGCTGGCGGTCAAGGGCGACGAGACGAGCAAGAAGGCGCTCGACGACGCCGTGGCCCGGATGAACCAGCTGCTGAGCAAGCAGTGACAGCCGGTGGCGGCCGGCGGGTCCCCCCGATAGCGCCGGCCGCCACCCCAAGGAGACCTTTGTGAAGACACACCGTTGGTTCACGCCGTGGGTGCTCACCCTGCCGGCCCTGGCCTTTCTGCTGGTGTTCAGCGTCTGGCCCTCCATCAACACCCTGCGGCTCTCGTTCACCGACGCCAAGCCGCTGGGCGGTGACACCGACTTCGTCGGCGTCGAGAACTACACCGAGCTGCTGCACGACAGCCAGGTCTGGACCGCCCTGCTCAACAGTGCGATCTACATGGCGATCTGCCTGCCGCTGCTGACCGTCCTGCCGCTGCTGCTGGCCGTTCTGGTCGAGCGCAAGCTGCCGTTCATCGCCTTCTTCCGGACCGCCTTCTACGTGCCCGTCATCGCCAGCGCGGTGGTGGTCGGCCTGATGTGGACCTGGTTGCTCGACGACCGCGGCCTGATCAACAACCTGGCCGAGTGGCTGCACGTCATTCAGGGACCGGTGCCGTTTCTGACCGACCGCTGGCTGGTGCTGATCAGCGCGATCAGCCTGACCGTCTGGAAGGGGCTCGGCTACTACATGATCGTCTATCTGGCCGCGCTCGGTAACGTCCGCAAGGACCTGCACGAGGCCGCGGCGATCGACGGCGCCGGGCCGGTGCGCCGCTTCCTGACGGTCACGGTCCCGGGCGTACGGGGGACCATGTTCCTCGTGGCCGTCCTGGTCAGCGTCGCCGCGTTGCGCGTGTTCTCCGAGCTGTACATCCTGACCGGCGGCAAGGGCGGCCCGGGCGGCCAGGACCAGTCGCTGGTCATGCTCATCCAGCAGTACGCGGGCGGTTTCTACGGCAACCTCGGGTACGCCTCCGCGCTGAGCGTGCTGCTGTTCGTCGTCACCGTGGTCCCGATGGTGGTCCTCGCGCGCCTGAACAACCGGGGTGAATCGTGAAGAAGATCGGCGAGCCCTCGACCGGCGAGAAGGTCCTGCGCTACGTCCTTCTCCTGGTGGTCCTGCTCATCACGGTGGGCCCGTTCCTGTGGCAGCTGTCCACCTCGCTCAAGGGCGCCGGCGAGGACATCTACACGTCCACCCCGAGCTTCATCCCGCGCGAGCCCACGCTGAACAACTACTCGCAGGTGGCCGACGCCATCCCGGTCTGGCGCTACATCTCCAACTCGCTGCTGGTGGCCCTGCTGACCGTGGGCGGCAACATCCTGTTCGCCACCGCCGCCGGCTACGCGATCGCCCGGCTGCGCTTCCGCGGCCGCAAGATCGTGCTCGGGCTGTTCCTGGGCACGCTCATCCTGCCCGGCGAGGTCACGATCATCTCCCAGTACGTGACCGTACGGGACTTCGGCCTGGCCGACTCGCTGATCGGGGTGGCCCTGCCCGGCATGGTGGCCGCGCTCAACGTGCTGCTGATGTTCAACGCGTTCCGCTCGCTGCCGCAGGAGATCGACGAGGCGGCGATCGTCGACGGCGCCACCGTCCCGCAACGGCTGCTGCGGGTCTCGCTGCCGGCCGTGCGCGGAACGCTCGCGGTGGTCGCCATCTTCTCGTTCATCCAGGCCTGGGACGACTTCCTGTGGCCGCTGATCGTGCTGACCTCGCCCGAGAAGTACACGCTGACGGTGGGCCTGCAGTACCTGTCCGGCACGTTCACCCAGGACCAGCGGCTGATCGCGGCCGGCACGATGATCGCCTTCATCCCGATCGCGATCCTGTTCAGCGCGCTTCAGCGCTACTTCTTCAAGGGTGTCGAGGAGGGCGGCGTCAAGGGCTGACCACCGGTTTCCGCCATGATCACTCGACGAGAAAGCGCACCATGAGATTCGGCGTCAACTACACCCCCTCGGCCGGCTGGTTCCACTCCTGGCTCGACTTCGATCCCCGCGCGGTGAGGAGGGACCTCGAGGCGATCGCCGGGCTCGGCGTGGACCACATCCGCCTCATGCCGCTGTGGCCGCACGTGCAGCCCAACCGTGGCCTGATCCGCCCGCGCGCGCTCGAGGACGTGGTCACCGTCGTCGACGTCGCCGCCGAGTGCGGCCTGGACGTCAACGTCGACGGCCTGCAGGGCCACCTGTCCAGCTTCGACTTCGTGCCGGCCTGGCTGTCGAGCTGGCACCGGCGCAACATGTTCACCGACCCCGACGTGGTCACCTCGACCGCGCACTACCTGCGCCGGCTGACCGCAGCCGTGGCGGATCGGCCGAACCTGCTCGGCGTGACCATCGGCAACGAGGTGAACCAGTTCGCCGCGGCGCCGCACCCGTTCCCGCACCCGGTGACCGAGGAGGGCGCCGGGGTGTGGCTGTCCCGCCTGACGGCGGCCATCCGGGACGAGGTCCGCGGTTCCGCGCTGGTCACCCACGCCATGTACGACGCCGCCTGGTACGACGACACCCAGCCGTTCGGGCCCGCGCACGCGGTGGCCCACGGCGACGAGACGGTCGTGCACTCGTGGGTCTTCAACGGGGCCGCGCAGACCCACGGCGGGATGGGCGCGGGATCCGTACGGCATGCCGAGTACTTGTGCCGTCTGGCCGCGGCCTGGCACACCGACGCGGCCCGGCCGGTATGGCTGCAGGAGGTGGGCGCGCCGACCAACGTGGTGGCCGAGCAGGACGCCCCGGACTTCCTCGAGGCCACCCTGCGGCACGTCGCGCGGATCCCCGAACTGTCCGGCATCACCTGGTGGTGCTCGCACGACGTCTCGCGCGACCTGCTCGACTTCCCCGAGCTCGAGTACGACCTCGGCCTGATCGCCAGCGACGGCCGGGTCAAGCCGACCGGTGAGCGGTTCGCGACGACGATCGAACAGATCCGCAAGCAATCTCACACGGTGGAACAATCCGTGGCGCTGGTGCTCGACGACACCGAGCCGGGCTACCGTGCGGCATCCGGGCCCACCCGCGAGTTCTACCGCTCCTGGCTGGAGCTCGCGGGCGACGGCGCCGGCCCGCAGATCGTCCTCGCGTCCCGGGCCGGCGACACCGGCCTGCTCACCGCCCGGGGCATCACCGACCTCCGCCGTCCCACCGAAAGGCGCTGACATGCACGACGACATCCCGCTCACCGTCGGGCGCGCGACCCGCGTCCTGGCCGAGCGCATCCGGCCCGCCGTCCACCTCGGTGGCGTGCCGCTCGAGGTCGAGTTCCACGCCCTGCCCGGCGAGCCCGTCCCGCCCGCCGAAGGCCTGGCCCTGTCGTACGAGCCGTACACCGTCGGCACGCCGTGGGGCCCGGCCTGGAACACCACCTGGTTCCGGCTGCGCGGCACCGTGCCCGCCGAGTGGCGCGGCAAGCATGTCGAGGTCGTGGTCGACCTCGGCTTCGACGCCAACATGCCCGGCTTCCAGTGCGAGGCGCTGGTCTACCGCCCCGACGGCAGCCCGGTGAAGTCGCTCAACCCGCGCAACCAGTGGATCCCCGTCGACGGGGAGACCGTCGAGTTCTACCTGGAGGCCGCGGCCAACCCGGTCCTGCTCGACTACCACCCGTTCCTGCCCACGCAGGAGGGCGACATCCAGACCTCCTCGCCGCGGCCGCTCTACACGACCCGGCGCATGGAGCTGGCGCTGTTCGACGAGCCGACCTACGAGCTCGCCCTGGACATCGAGGTGCTGCTGGAGCTGCAGGCCGTGCTGCCGGCCACCGCCCCGCGCCGGATGCGGATCCTGCAGGCCCTCGACGACGCGCTCGACGCCCTCGACCTGCAGGACGTCGCCGGCACCGCGGCCGCCGCCCGGGCTCAGCTGACCGAGGTCCTCGCCGCGCCGGCCGAGCACAGCGCGCACCACCTGTCGGCGATCGGGCACGCGCACATCGACTCGGCCTGGCTCTGGCCCGTGCGCGAGACCATCCGCAAGGTGGCCCGGACCGCGGCCGGCATGACCGAGCTGATCGACCTGGACCCCGACTTCAAGTACGGCATGTCCAGCGCCCAGCAGTACGCGTGGCTCAAGCAGCACCGCCCCGAGGTCTTCGAGCGGGTCGTCAAGGCCGTCGGCGAGGGCCGGTTCATCCCGCTCGGCGGCATGTGGGTCGAGAGCGACACCGTGATGCCGACCGGCGAGGCGCTGGTCCGCCAGTTCACGTACGGCCAGCGGTTCTTCCGCGAGGAGTTCGGCGTCGAGTCGCAGGGCGTGTGGCTGCCGGACAGCTTCGGCTACTCCCCCGCGCTGCCGCAGCTGATCCGCCGGGCCGGCTTCCAGTGGTTCTTCACCCAGAAGATCTCCTGGAACCAGGTCAACCGGTTCCCGCACCACAGCTTCCTGTGGGAGGGCATCGACGGCTCGCGCGTGTTCACCCACTTCCCGCCCATGGACACCTACAACTCGCAGCTGTCCGGGGCCGAGGTGGCCAAGGCGACCAACCAGTTCCGGGAGAGCCGGGTCGCGTCACGCTCGCTGGCCCCGGTCGGCTGGGGCGACGGCGGGGGCGGCACCACCCGGGAGATGGCCGGCCGGGCCCGGCGGCTGCGCGACCTCGAGGGCAGCGCCACCGTGCAGTGGGAGCACCCCAACGACTTCTTCGCGAAGGCCCGGGCGGAGATCGAGCACCCGGCGGTGTGGGTCGGCGAGCTCTACCTGGAGCTGCACCGGGCCACGCTGACCAGCCAGCACAAGACCAAGCAGGGCAACCGGCGCAGCGAGCACCTGCTCATCGAGGCCGAGCTCTGGGCGGCGACCGCGGCGGTACGGGCCGGGGCCGAGTACCCGTACGACGAGATCGACGCTCTGTGGCGCGACGTGCTGCTGCACCAGTTCCACGACATCCTGCCCGGTACCTCGATCGCCTGGGTGCACCGGGAGGCCGTGGCCGCGTACGACCGGATCCGGGCCTCCGCCTCGGCCCTGATCGAGGCGTCCCAGGCCGCCCTGATCGGCGACGGCAGCGCGTCGATCGTCCTGAACGCGTCGCCGTTCCCCCGCGACGGCGTGCCCGGCCTGGCGGCGGCGGTCGCGTCGTCCCCCTCGGGCGAGGTCACGATCGACGGCAACGTGCTGTCCAACGGGATCGTGTCGGTCACCGTCTCCGACGAAGGCCTGATCACCTCCGCGGTCGACCTGGCCAGCGGGCGCGAGACGATCGCGGCCGGGCAGGAGGCGAACCTCCTGCAGCTGCACCAGGACTTCCCGAACCAGTGGGACGCCTGGGACGTCGACCGCTTCTACCGCAACCGGGTCACCGACCTGCGTACGGTCGTGTCGCTGGACTTCTCGCAGGACGCCGAGGGCGCGCACGTGACCGTCGTGCGGGAGTTCTCCCAGTCGCGGGTCAAGCAGACCCTCACGCTGGCCCCCGGCAGCCGGACGCTGCGCATCGACCAGGAGACCGACTGGAACGAGACCGAGAAGTTCCTCAAGGTGGCGTTCCCGTTCGCCATCCAGGCCGAGCACGTGGCCGCCGAGACCCAGTTCGGTTACCAGAAGCGGGTCACCCACACGAACACCAGCTGGGAGGCGGCCAAGTTCGAGGCCTCCATGCACCGCTTCGTGCTCGTCGAGGAGCCCGGTTTCGGCGCCGCCCTGGTCACCGACTCCACGTACGGCTACGACCAGACCCGCGACGTGTCGGAGGAGCACGGCGTCACCACGACCGTACGGCTGTCGCTGCTGCGGGCCCCGCGCTTCCCCGACCCGGCGACCGACCTCGGCCCCCAGACCTGCTCGTACGGGCTGGTCGTCGGCGCCGACGTCGCGGCGGCGACCGAGGCGGGCCTCGCGATGAACTTCGCGCCGCGGGTGGCCACCGGTGACCACGGTTTCGAGCCGCTGGTCTCGGTCGCCGGCGACGGCATCGTCGTCTCGGGCGTGAAACTGGCCGACGACCGCAGCGGCGACCTGATCGTCCGGGTCTACGAGTCGCGCGGCCGCCGGGCCACGGGCACGCTGAACGTCCACACCGACGTGCGTTCGGTCCAGGCGGTGTCCCTCCTGGAGAAGCCGCTCGGAGCGGGTTCGCTCTCCCTCGAGCTCACGCCGTTCGAGGTGCGCACGCTCCGGTTGTCCTTGTAGTCACACCCTGAAGTGGCCCACCAGCGTCTGCAGCCGGTGGGCCATTTCGCTGAGGTCGTTGACGGCGTCGCGGGACTGGGTGACGCCGTCGTTGGTGACCCGGGAGCTGCCGGCCAGCCCGTCGATGGTGGCCGCGATGCCACCCACGCCCTCGGCGGCCGCCGCGACACCGCGGTTCATCTCCGAGGTGGTGGCGGTCTGCTCCTCGACGGCGCTGGCGATGGTGGTCTGGAAGTCGTTGATCTGCGTGATGACCGAGGTGATCTCGCTGATCGCCTCGACCGCGCCGGCCGTGTCGGCCTGGATCTGCTGCACCCGGGCGGAGATGTCCTCGGTGGCCCGGGCCGTCTCCTGGGCCAGTTCCTTGACCTCGCCGGCGACGACGGCGAACCCCTTGCCGCTCTCGCCGGCCCGGGCCGCCTCGATGGTGGCGTTGAGCGCGAGCAGGTTGGTCTGCTGGGCGATCGCCGTGATGACCCGGATCACCGTGGCGATCTCCGCGCTGGAGTCGCCCAGCTTGCCGACCTGCTCCGTGGTCCGCTCGGCGATCGAGACGGCCTGGTTGGCCACCCGCGCCGCCTCGGCCGCGCTCTGCGCGATCTCGGTGATGGCCACGCCCATCTCCTCGGCGCCGGCGGCGACCGTCTGCACGTTGTGCGAGACCGTCGCGGCGGTCTCGGCCACCAGCTCGCTCTGCCGGGCGGTCTCGGCGATGGCGCCGGTCATCGACTCCGAGGTCGACGACATCCGGGCCGACGCCCCGGAGACCTCGCCGGCCGCGCCGGTCACCGCGCTCACCACGCCGCGCAGGTCGGCCAGGGCGGTGTCGAGGTCGTGGGCCATCAGGCCGACCTCGTCCCGGGTGGTCACGTCGGCCGAGACGGTCAGGTCGCCGCGGGCGAGCCCCTGCAGGGCCGTGCGCACCCGGACGAGCGGCTTGGTCACGGACAGGACGACGATCCAGGCCAGGACGATCACGGCCAGCGCGGCCAGACCGACCGCCACCCACATCACGTGGTTGCCGTTGGCTCGCTGGGCGGCCGACGACTTCTCGGCGGCCGCGACGACCCGGGCGAACTCGTCCCGCGCGTTCTCCAGCACGGCCGACACGAGGTAGTTGTCGACGCCGATCTGCGCCCAGCCGAGCCGGGCGGTCTGCGGGTCGCTGCCGGCGCCGGCCACATAGCGGTCGATCACGTCGATGTACTCGGTGTACACGTCGGTCAACTTCGCCACGGTCGAGCTCTGCGCCGCCGGCACCGCGATGCCGGCCAGGCTGGTGAGCAGCTTCCTGGTCCGGTCGATCTGATCGCCGAGCTTGTCCGCCTCGGCGGCCGGGTTCTCGCGCACGATCGCCTCGAGGCCGCTGGATTTGAGCTCGCTGGCCATCCGGTCGAGCTGCAGTACGTACGTGCCGGCGAGGTTGAGTCGTTGCAGGCGCTCGGCGGTGCGGTTGGCCTGCGACGACGACCACGTGCTGACGGCCAGGCAGGTGATCAGGCCGAGCACGCTCACCACGACGAGGCCCGTCAACTTCACGGCGACGGGCCGGTCGAGGAACGCCGCCGCCATCCGTGTCTGAAAGCGGCTCACGCCAGATCCGATTCCTTGTAGTAGCCCCCGTCGATCAGGACGGTCTTCAGATTGCTCTTCTCGACGCTGACCGGCTGGAGCAGGAACGCCGGAACGACCTTGACCCCGTTGGCGTACGTCTTGCTGTCGTTGATCTCCGGGGTCTCGCCGGTCAGCACCTTGTCGGTCATCTGCACCGCCACTTTCGCGAGCTCGCGGGTGTCCTTGTAGACGGTCTCGGTCTGCACGCCGGACTTGATGAGTTTGACCGAGTCGAGTTCGGCGTCCTGCCCGGTGACCACGGGGACCTTCCGGCCGCGTTTCTGGAAGGTCTCGATGATGCCGCGGGAGATGCCGTCGTAGGGCGAGAGGACCGCGTCGAACGTGACATCCCGATCGAGCAGCTTCGCCATCCGCGCCGCGGCGATCTTTCCGTCCCACTGCTGGGTGGTGACTTGGGAGAACTGCGTCTGGCCGCTCGGCACCTCGAGGGTTCCGCTCTTGAGGTACGGGTTCAGGACGCTCATCGCGCCGTTGAAGAAGAACCGCGCGTTGTTGTCGTCGGCCGACCCGGCGAAGAGCTCGACCCGGTACGTACGTTTCGCCTTGGCCAGATCGAGGTGCTTGGCGATCGTCTGGCCCTGCAGCACGCCGACCTTGTAATTGTCGAAGCTGGCGTAGTAGTCGACGTTGGCCGAGTCGCGGATCAACCGGTCGTACGAGATGACCGGGATGCCCTTGTCGTGGGCCTCCTGCAGCTGCTGTTTGAGCTGAGTG
The DNA here is from genome assembly GCF_040675435.1 of Actinoplanes sp. NPDC049598. NCBI lineage: Bacteria > Bacillati > Actinomycetota > Actinomycetes > Micromonosporales > Micromonosporaceae > Actinoplanes > Actinoplanes sp. NPDC049598. The sequence continues at coordinate 386,020 of NZ_JBFAOX010000002.1, forward strand.
CCGTCGATCGAGCCGATGACCAGGGCCCGGTCGCCCTCGGCGATCATCGCGTCGAGCTGGTCCTGCTGCGTTCCGACGTCGTTGTCCGCGTACTGCATGTTCACCTTGTAGCCGAGCGCGGCGAACTGCTTGACCATGTTGTCGCCGTCGGCGATCCAGCGGGCGCTGTCCTTGGTCGGCAGCGCGATCCCGACGGTGCCGGGGTCGGGCGCCGCCACGCTCTCGATCTCGTCGCCCGCGCACGCGGACACGCCCGCGAGCAGCAGCACGACAGCGACAATCGCCGTACGGCGCCTGACCATCCCGGCCTCCCGACGTTGGGCTCGTTGCCCTGTTCGGCCGGTTCCCGCCTTTCCTGAGCGCCGATGATTTTCCTGGGACGCCTATTGGTGGCGGCGCTCCCGGATCACATCGACGCCGCTCTCGCCGGCGGCCTGCGGCTCCCGACGCTCCCGCCCGACCTCGGCGAAGCCGGCCTTGGCGGCGACCGCGGCCGAGGCGCCATTGGCGGCGTCGTGCCGGATGACCAGCCGCTCGATGCCCGGCAGGCCGAAGGCCACCTTGCTCAGGGCCCGGACGGCGGCGGTCATGTAGCCACGGCCGGTGAACGAGGTCCGCAGCCAATAACCGATCTCGAGGGCGCCCGGCTCCACCCGCTCGGTCATCAGACCGATCGAGCCGATCGCCTCGCCGTCGGCGGTCAGGATCGCGTAGTTGAACTGCTTGCCCTCGTCGCGCCCGATGGCCGACCGCGCGATGAAGTCACGGGCCGCGGCCACATCGTACGCGTCGGTCGCGAAGGGCAGGAACGGGCTGAGCTCGACAACTGACGCCCGGACGGCCGCGGCCAGGTCTTCCGCGTGCTCGGGCGCCCAGCTCCGGAGCACGATCTCACCGGCGTCGATAGTTTCAGGTGGCTGCATGGCGGACAGCCTGCTCGCCGCGCCCGGCCCGGGCAACCGCTTTAGACAGCAGCCGCCCTACCGGCGCGGTCCAGCGTCAGGGCGCCGGCCAGAGACGGTTCCCGTTGCCCGAGCCCTGGTAGAGCTCGAGGTTCTCGCCGAGCAAACCGGCGGCGCGGAGGGTGCCGAGGACCTGTTCACGCTGCTGCGCGGTCAGCGCCCCGTAAACGCGGATTCGCAGGCGCGGAGCCCGATCGCGGCCCACGACCGAGACGGCCCCGACACCGCGAATGGCGGCCAACTTCTCCGTCGCCGCCAGCACCGGCCCGGTCAGCGTCCCGCCGCCGTCGCTCTCGACGCTGACCTGTTCCGTCGGCTCCGCCTTCAGATCGACCTGGGCCGGGACAAGACCGGCGCTCGCGCTGAGTTCGGCCATTCGGCGGTAAGCGCCGGAAGCGGCCGGGCGGCTGTTCGGGTCACCGGTCCAGCCCTGCAAGAAGATCAGGAACCGCCGGTTCGGCTGCATCATCGCCCCGACCCGCCGGTAATCGCCGCTCTCGATCGTCCGCCCCCACAGCTCGGCCTGCCGGTCGAAGTCACCGGAAGCCGCCGTGCCGTCGTACCACCGGCCGTCGTGCTCGTTCGGCCCGCGCTTCACGATCAGCTTGAGCGAGACCTTGTCGACTTCCGACGGCTTGGTGAGCGCCGCCCGCACCTGCTTGAGGCTGGACGCGGCCTGTCCCGGGGCCGGCGTCATCGTGACTTCGGCGTCGACCGAGATGCCGTTCTCACCAGCGCGGGGATCCACCGACCAGCGCTCGACGCCGGGCACCGGCTTGATCGCGGCGATGATCTCCGCCTGGACCGACGCCTCTTTGTCCTCGTCGCTCCGGCACCCGGTCAGGGACGCCAGGATGACCAACAAGACCGCCGCGCGTCGCACCACGCGACCCACCGTATCGAGCGCGGGCGAACACCGGGGAGACGGTGGCCGGCCGTCTTCCCGTTGTCAACGGTCAGTACCACTGCTGGTTCGCGCCGCCCCAGCAGTCCCAGGTCACGACCTTGGCGCCGTTGTTGGCGTTGAACGCGTAGATCTCCAGGCATTTGTGGTTCATGACGCTGCGAATCTGTTTGCCGTCGCGGTACCACTTCTGATTGGCGCCGCCCCAGCAGTCCCAGAGCACGACCTTGGCCCCGTTGTCGCCGTTGAATCCGTAGATCTCCAGGCATTTGTTGTTCATCGCGTTGCGAATGTATTGGCCGTCCCAGTACCAGCCCTGGTTGGCCCCGCCCCAGCACTGCCAGGTGACGACGTCGGCGCCGTTGGCGTTGTTGAAGGCGTACAGCTCAAGGCACTTGTGATTGAGCTCGCTGCGGATCGTGGTGGTCGCGGCCTGAGCGGCGGTGGTGGGCGCCGTCACGAGGACGGCGGCCGAGGCCACGACGGCGACACGGCGCAGCATGGAATGGATTTTCATGGCGTTTCCCGATCTCGAATGGGATTGGTTGTCGCCGCGGCTTGGTTCTTCCCGGGAATTCCCATTCAACATATTCTTGTTCCGCCCGCGAAACCGGCGAACGGCGTCTATGTCGGATGGCGGACAGGCGCTACGGAAGGCGCGGCTCCGGCCGGCCGAACAAATAGCCCTGTCCGTGGTCGCAGCCGAGCTCCCGGAGCACCCGCTCCTGCTCGGCGGTCTCGATCCCCTCGGCCGTCACCGTCATCCCGAGCGCATGACACAACCCGACCACGTGCCGCACGACCTCCGCGGCGGACCCGGGCGGGTCGGTGAGGAACTCGGCGGCCAGCTTGACCTCGGCGAAGGGCAGGGTGACGAGCTCGGCCAGGCTGGAGTAACCGGTGCCGAAGTCGTCCAGCGCGAGCCGCAGACCGAGGCCGGCGAGCTGGGTCAGGACCGCCCGGTGCTCGAGGACGGCGGCCGTCTCGGTGATCTCCAGTTGCAGGCGCCCGGCGGGTAGGCCGGTGCGGTGCAGGATGTCGGCGACCTCGGCCACCAGGCCGGGCGCGGCCAGCTGGAGCGGGGACATGTTGACGCTCATCCGCAGATCGGGCCGGGCCGCCGCCCGGCGGCAGGCCTGTTCCAGCAGCGCGCGGCCCAGCTCGGCGATGACGCCCGTACGCTCCGCGATCGGAATGAACTGACGCGGCTCGAGCCGGTCCCAGCGGGCCAGCGCCTCCACCCCGATCACTGCGCGGTCGGTCAGCCGTACCAACGGCTGGTAGTCCAGGGTGAACTCCCCCGCGGCCAGCGCGGCCGGAAGCGTGGCGGCCAGCCGCTGCCGGCGCCGTTCGGCCTCGGCCCGGCCGGGCTCGAAGACCCCCGGCCCGCGCCCGTCCTGAGCGGCCCAGCGCAGCGCGAGCCGGCCGTCGTGCAGCCAGCCGTCCGGGTCGGTGCCCGCGGCCGCCCGCTCCACCACCGCGGCCGTCACCGGCACGTCCCGCGCGAGCAGCCGGGCGGCCCGGTCGGCCACCTTGATGACGTCGTCCACCCCGCTGGTCCCGGCCAGCAGGATCGCGAACAAGCCGTCGGCCGGATGCGCCAGGAACCCGAGCGGCCGCAGCCGCCGGGCAACCTCGGACAGCAGCAGCACGCCGTTCTCGGGGCCGAGGGTGCCGGTCAGTTCGTCGTAGCGGTCGAGGCTGATCAGGCACAGCCCGAGCCGCTCGCCGGGCCGGGCGGCGATGGCCTCGGCCAGCTGCTTCCGCAGGTGCTGCTCGTTGGGCAGGCCGGTGTCGGGCCGGTGCAACAGCGCCCGCTGGAGCCGCTGTTGCAGATCGACCTGGACCCCACGCCAGTGGATCTTCTCCGAGCGGTTCATCTCCTCCGCGGCCCGCAACGCGGCGTCCCGCTGCGCGGCCACGAAACCGGTCGTCAGCGTGTCGAGCAGCGCGAGCACCCGGGCCCGGGTCTCGCCGTCGTCCGGCTCACCGATCGCGGCCGGCAGGCGGCTCGCCAGCAAGTGGACGGTCGTGCCGATCACCGGCGGCGCGGACATCCGGAGGTCGACCAGCTCGGCCCCGATCCGGGCCCCCGGGGCGGGATCGAACGGCTCGGCCCGGACCGCCGCCACGAACTCCTCGAGCAGATCACTCAGGGCGGCCCGCGCCCGACCGCGTACCCCCGGAACGAAGCCGGCCGCCGCCACCCCGCGCAACCAGTCGTCGACGATCCCCGCCAGGGGACCCCACCCGGTCATCCGTCACTTTTTCCGCGCGACGGCCACCAGCGCGGTGTGCTGCGGCGGGTCGTCGCGCTCGTCCGGGTCGGCGTGCCACACGGTCGCGCTGACCACACCCGGCTCGACGATCGCGAACCGGTCGTCGATCAGCGCGGCGACCTCTTCTCTGGTGCGGATGACGACCGGGGTGGGCGTCTTCTCGTACAGCTTGCGGGCCCGCTCCTGGGCCTCCCGCCCCTGCGGGGTCACCTCGGGCCCGAGGTGCGAGACGACCAGATAGCTCCCGGAGACCAGCGGCTCGCCCAGCCGGCGCAGGATGCCCGCCGGGTCGGCCTCGCCGGGCACGAAGTGCAGCACGGCCACGGTGAGCACGGCGACCGGCTCGGAGAAGTCGAAGAGCTCCAGGACCTCCGGGTGGTACAGGATGCCGTCCGGCTTGCGCAGATCGGCCTCGATGACCCGGGCGTACGGATTCCCGGCGAGCAGGCTGCGACTCTGCTGGACGGCGATCGGGTCGATGTCGACGTACATGACGCGGGCCTCCGGATCGGCCTCCTGAGCCACTTCGTGCACGTTGCCCAGCGTCGGGATGCCCGACCCGATGTCGAGGAACTGCCGCACGCCCTGCGCGCTCAGCCACCGCACGGCCCGCCCCAGGAACGCCCGGTTGGCCCGCGCCACGAGCCGGGCCTCGGGGAACATCGTCTCCACCCGGTGCCAGAACTCCCGGTCGACCGCGAAGTTGTGCACCCCGCCGAGCGTGTAGTCGTAGACCCGCGACGCGTCCGGGACGGTGATGTCCACACCCTCCGGCACCCAACCGTACGACTCGGTCATGCTCGCCCCCACGCTCGGCCAACGGACACCGATCATTGAAGTACGCGGATGCCCGCAAAGCCAGCAACTATGTCCGATTGAGACAGTCGGCCCCGGGGGCGGCCGTGTTGCCGCGACTCCGCCACCGCGTCGCTGTCCGGCCCACCGGGCGCGCACCGTCGTTCGGCCCGCGGGGCGTGCCGTGTCACCCGGCGTGGAGCGTCCTAGGAGGCTAGCCTAGTGCCCTGGGCCGCTGCCTTACCCGCGCGGGTGATGTGTTCTGAGAGAGACAAGGTCCATCCGCGACGCACTTCCCGGACGACCAGGCGGAGATCGCCCATTCGGCAGGAGAAGTCGCCACGCATGGGCGACGGTCGCAGCCGGTCGGCGGGTTATGCGGCGAACAACCCTTCACGAAGCTCACGCGGGTGAACCCGCCTCCCGCGCAGGACCCGTGGTCCAGCCACGGCGCCGTCCCCCCGGACCGGCAGCCGCCGACCGCGCCCGGCTACGACCCGGCCGCCGTCCCGCCCCCGCCGCCCGGCTACGGCCCGTCGGCCGCTCCCCCGCCGCCGGGCTACGGTTCGCCGGCCGCTCCCCCGCCGGCCGGTGGCGAACCTCCGTTCACCTCGACCCCGCCGGGGTACGGCCGGCCCGTTCCCGGATACGTCCAGCCTGGACAGGGCTGGGGTCAGCCGGCCTCGCACGGCGCGGCCATGGACGCCTATGGGCAACCTGTGGACGCGTACGGCCAGCCGGTCGAGGGTTATGACCCGAGCAGCGGCGGATCACCCGTTCCGGGGTTCGGACCACCCACCGCGCCGTACCCGGTGGGGCCGGGAATCGCCCCGCCCAAGCCGCCGTCGCGATGGAAGACGTGGCACAAGGTGACCCTGGGTGCGATCGGGGCTCTGTCGCTCTGCTTCTGCGGAGTGGCGATCTTCGCGCCCGACTCGAACAGCGGGGATCCCGCCCAGCCGGAGCAGACCAACGCGGCTCAGCGGGTCGCCGGGGCGCCGAGCACACCGGCGGCCGAGCCGACGACCACGGCTCCGGCCACCGCGCCGGTGACAACCGTCCCGGCCGCGGTGGAGCCGACGACCCCCGCGCCGGCGACCACGAAGCCGTCGCCGTCCCGCAAACCGGCCGCCAAGCCCACGACGACTAAGGCCGTCTACTACGCCACCTGCGACGACGCGCCCGGGCCGCTGCGTACGGGCCAGCCTGGTTACCGCAAGGCGCTCGACCGCGACGGCGACGGCGTCGCCTGCGAACAGGGCGGCGGAGACGAGGAGCCACCGGCCGAGGACCCGGGTGACGACGACAGCGGGGGCGGCGGCACCGACCCCCGCTACAGCAGCTGCACCAAGGCCAAGGCGGCCGGCTACGGCCCCTACTACGAGGGCACGGACCCGGAGTACGACTGGTACAGCGACCGCGACAACGACGGCGTCGTCTGCGAGTGACAACGGCTTGTTGCCGTTGCCGGCGGCGTGATGCCCGCGACATTCGCGGGCGTCACCCCGCCGGCCCGCCCGCGCGACGCTGCGGCCCGCTCGCCGCGCCCGATGAGCCGGCCTGCCGCGGAGCGACCCCGGTCAGGCCGGGGTGACCAGCATGGTCGTGGCCCGCGCGGGCGGGGCGACGAGCAACGGCAGGAACTGCGGCCGGTCGCCGTACTTGTCCTGATAGGCGTGGTCGACGAGTTCCTTGGTGGCCTCGTCGGTGACCAGACTGATGGCGACCGGAACCGCGCCCTGAGGTGTCACGAACGAGAGCTGGCCGGCGGTGGCCACCCGCTTGTACCAGGCGGAGGTCGTGCCGTGCGAGGAGCGGATGTAGGCGGAGCCACGCGTCTCGACGGCCCAGATCGGGGTGCGACGACCGTTCGCCTCGATGACGACCGTGTCGGTGTCCCGCAGATATTCGAGCAAGGTAGACATGCCACCAGGCTGAGCCCGGCGACGCCGCCCGGCATGAGCAGAACGACTGGGGACCCCTTCCCTTAACATCCCGGCAAAATCAGGGATACCGTTCGGGCCGATCCTCTGTTAGCGTTCACACGACCTACGGCGCTCCCCTTTACGCGTCGCGTCGCCGCGTGATGTTATCGCTAACACCACGCGCCTCGTGGAGGTGCTCCCCCTTTATGCCTGATCAACCGCGCTACACCGTCGGGGTCGACTACGGGACGCTGTCCGGCCGGGCGGTCGTCGTCCGGGTGCCGGACGGCGCCGAGCTCGGCTCCGCGGTTCACGACTACAAGCACGCCGTCCTCACCGAGGCGCTGCCGGACGGCACGCCGCTCGGGCCCGACTGGGCGCTGCAGGTGCCGTCCGACTATGTCGACGTCCTCAAGCACGCCGTCCCCGCCGCCATCGAGGCTGCCGGCATCGACCCGGCCCACGTGGTCGGCATCGGCACCGACTTCACCGCCTGCACGATGGTGCCCACCCTCGACGACGGCACCCCGCTCAACGAATTGCCCGATTGGGCCGGCCGCCCACACGCGTACGTCAAGTTGTGGAAGCACCACGCCGCCCAGCCGCAGGCGGACCGCATCAATGCCCTGGCCGCCGCGCGTGGCGAGGCCTGGCTCCCCCGCTACGGCGGCCTGATCTCCTCGGAGTGGGAGTTCGCCAAGGGCCTGCAGATCCTCGAGGAGGATCCCGAGGCGTACGCCACGATGACCCGCTGGGTCGAGGCCGCCGACTGGATCGTGTGGCAGCTGACCGGCAGCTACGTCCGCAATGCGTGCACCGCCGGCTACAAGGGCATCCACCAGGACGGCGCCTACCCGACACCCGAGTTCCTCGGCGCGCTCAACGAGGGTTTCGCCGGCTTCGTGGCCGACAAGCTCGACCAGCCGATCGGCGAGCTGGGACAGAAAGCGGGCACCCTGAGCGCCCAGGCCGCCGGGTGGACCGGCCTGCCCGAGGGTATCGCCGTGGCCGTCGGCAATGTCGACGCCCACGTGACCAGCGCCGCCGCCCGCGCGCTGGACCCGGGCCAGATGGTCGCCATCATGGGCACCTCGACCTGCCACGTGATGAACGGCGACGAGATCCGCGAGGTCCCCGGCATGTGCGGGGTCGTCGACGGCGGCATCGTGGCCGGCCTGTACGGCTACGAGGCCGGGCAGAGCGGCGTGGGTGACATCTTCGGCCACTACGTCGACCGGCTCGGCCCGGAGTGGACCCACGCGCGGCTGACCGAGCGTGCCGCCGCCCAGCGGCCGGGCCAGCACGGCCTGATCGCGCTCGACTGGCACAACGGCAACCGGTCGGTGCTGGTCGACCACGAGCTCTCCGGCCTCCTGATCGGCGAGACCTTGGCGACCAAGCCCGAGGACATCTACCGCGCGCTGATCGAAGCCACCGCGTACGGCACGCGGAAGATCGTCGAGACGTTCGCCGAGGCCGGCGTGCCGGTCCGCGAGTTCATCGCGGCCGGCGGCCTGCTCAAGAACCGGCTGCTGATGCAGATCTACGCCGACGTGCTGAACATGCCGCTGTCGGTCATCGGCTCGGATCAGGGGCCGGCCCTGGGCTCGGCCATCCACGCCGCCACCGCCGCCGGGTGCTTCCCGGACGTGCGGACGGCGGCCGAGTCGATGGGCCGCGTGGAAAGAGCCGTCTACCAGCCCGATCCGGCCGCGGCCGCGGTCTACGACGAGCTGTACGCCGAGTACTCGGCCCTGCACGACTACTTCGGGCGCGGCGGCAGCAAGGTGATGCGCCGCCTGCGCGCCATCCAGCGGAAGGCGTGGGACCACCGATGACCGTCACGACCGACGTCCGCGAGACGATCGCCCAGTTGCGGGTGCAGGTCGCCGACCTGCACGCCGAGCTGCCCCGCAACCAGCTGGTGGTGTGGACCGCGGGCAACGTCTCGGCCCGGGTGCCCGGGCGCGACCTGCTGGTCATCAAGCCGTCCGGCCTGTCCTACGAGAAGATCACGCCGGAGGCGATGGTCGTCACCGACCTCGAGGGCCGGCTGGTCGACGGCGAGCTCAGCCCCTCGTCCGACACGGCCGCGCACGCCTACGTCTACCAGCACATGCCGCACGTGCAGGGCGTCGTGCACACCCACTCGACGTACGCCACCGCCTGGGCCGCCCGCGGCGAGGCCATCCCCTGCGTCCTCACGATGATCGCCGACGAGTTCGGCGGCGAGATCCCGGTCGGCCCGTTCGCGCTGATCGGCGACGACTCGATCGGGCGCGGCATCGTCGAGACGCTGCGCGGGCACCGCTCCCCGGCCGTGCTGATGCGCAACCACGGCGTCTTCACCATCGGCAAGTCGGCCCGCGACGCGGTCAAGGCCGCCGTGATGTGCGAGGACGTGGCCCGCACGGTGCATCTCTCGCGTCAGCTCGGCGCGCCGCTGCCGATCGAGCAGCACCACATCGACTCGCTCTACGAGCGCTACCAGAACGTCTACGGACAGGAGCCCACCAAGTGAAACCGCAGATCTGGTTCCTGACCGGCAGCCAGCACCTGTACGGCCCGGAGACGCTGCAGCAGGTGGCCGACCAGTCGGCCGACATCCAGCAGCAGCTGGTCGCGGGCGGGCTCAGCGCCGAGATCGTCGGCAAGCCGGTGCTGACCGACTCGATCGCGATCCGCCAGGTCATGCTGGAGGCCAACGCCGACCCGGCCTGCCTGGGCGTCATCGCCTGGATGCACACGTTCTCCCCGGCCAAGATGTGGATCACCGGGCTGGACACGCTGCGCAAACCGCTGCTGCACCTGCACACCCAGCACAACCGGTCGCTGCCGTGGGCCACCATCGACATGGACTTCATGAACCTGAACCAGGCCGCCCACGGCGACCGCGAGTTCGGTTTCATCCAGGCCCGGCTCGGTGTGCCCCGCAAGACCGTCGCGGGTTACGCCGGTGATCCGGCCGTGGTGGCCCGGGTCGACGGCTGGATCAAGGCCGCCGCCGGCTACCAGCACCTGCGGACGCTGCGCCTGGCCCGCTTCGGCGACAACATGCGGGACGTCGCGGTCACCGAGGGCGACAAGGTCGAGGCTGAGTTGCGCTTCGGGGTCTCCGTCAACACGTACGGGGTGAATGACCTGGTCGAGGTGGTCGACGCGGCCGCCCCGGAGGCGATCGACGCCCTGCTGGCCGAGTACGCCGACCTCTACGAGCTGGCGCCGGAGCTGGCCAAGGGCGGCGAACGGCACGAGTCCCTCCGGTACGCGGCGCGGATCGAGGCCGGCCTGCGCCAGTTCCTCACCGAGGGCGGCTTCGGCGCGTTCACGACCAACTTCGAGGACCTGGGCGGGCTGCGGCAGCTGCCCGGCCTGGCCGTCCAGCGCCTGATGGCCGACGGCTACGGCTTCGGCGGCGAGGGCGACTGGAAGACCTCGGCCCTGCTGGCCGCGGTGAAGGCCATGGGCGGCGCCGCGTCCTTCATGGAGGACTACACCTACCACTTCGGGCCGGGCGACCAGAAGATCCTCGGCGCGCACATGCTCGAGGTCTGCCCGTCGATCGCCGCCGACCGGCCGCGCGTCGAGATCCACCCGCTGGGCATCGGCAACCGCGAGGACCCGGTACGCCTCGTGTTCGACGCGGCGCCCGGCCCCGGCACCGTTATCGGCCTGGTCGACCTGGGCGACCGTTTCCGGCTGGTCGCCAACACCGTCGAGGTGACCGCGCCGGACGAGCCGCTGCCCGCGCTGCCGGTGGCCCGCGCGGTGTGGAAGCCCGCGCCGTCGCTCTCCACGTCCGCCGAGGCCTGGCTCACCGCCGGCGGCCCGCACCACACCGTGCTGACGATGTCCGCCTCGACCGAGACCCTGCGCGACTTCGCCACCATGCTGCAGACGGAGCTCCTGCTCATCGACGAGACCACCACCACCCACGACTTCACCGACCGGGTGCGCTGGAACTCGGCGTACTACCGCCTGTCGCGTCCCCTGTAGACAGCCGGCTCCACCCGGCGCGGTGGGCCGCGACCGCGGCCCACCGCGCCAGTCAAAGGACTCAAGTCGAGGCTCGTCCGGCGGCGGACTCTGTGGACATGACTACTGAACCCCGCCTGGTCCTCGAACCGGAAGCGCAGCAGATCGCCGACTCCACGAGCAAGCCGCCGTTCCTCTACGAGCTCGGCCCCGACGGCGCCCGCAAGGTGCTCGACGACATCCAGGCCGCCCCGATCGACCTCCTGCCCGTCGACGAGCAGTCGTCTTCGTCGAGTACGACCGTTCGCCCGAGGCCCGGTTCCCGGTCGCCGTCGAGCAGGGCTACGCGACCGCCCGATGGATCGGACGGGAGGGCGCCGCCTACGGCCTGGACGCCTCGAAGCTCGCGGTCGCCGGTGACTCGGTCGGCGGCAACATGACCGCCGCCCTGGCCCTGACGGCCAAGGACCGCGGCGACGTCACCTTCCTCCACCAGTCGATGTACTACCCGGTGACCAGCGCCGCCCAGGACACCCCGTCCTTCACCGAGTACGCCGACGGGCCGTTCCTGACCGCCAAGGGCATGGCCTGGTTCTGGGACGCTTACACCACCGACCCGGCCCAGCGGGCGGACAAGTACGCCTCGCCGCTGAACGCCACGCTCGGCGAGCTGGCCGGGCTGCCGCCGGCCTTCGTCATCATGGACGAGGCCGACGTGCTGCGCGACGAGGGCGAGCTCTACGCGGGCAAGCTGCGCGAGGCCGTCAGCCGGCGGCGGGGGTCTGGGCCACTCCGTTGAAGTAGGTGCGGCCGCTCATCGTCATGGCCGGCTGGAACTCGGTCATCAGCCGCAGCCGGTTGGGCGAGTCGGCGAAGCGCGGGTCGAGCTGGAACTCGGCCGCCACCGACCACCAGGTGACCGGCACGATGCCGGCCATCGCCATGCGCTGGATCGCGGTGTCGTGCGCCTCCTTGCTCAGCGAGGCCGAGGCGTCCGCGACCACGTACGTCTCGTAGCCCGCCCGCACCGCGCCCAGCGCGGTCTGCAGCACGCAGCCGTCGGTGGCGATGCCGCCGATGAGCAGCCGCCGCCGGCCGGTCGCCTCGACCGCCGCCGCGAAGGCCGGGTCGAGGAACGAGTTGAACGCCGTCTTGCGCTCGATGACCGGCTGGTCGCCGAGCGCGGCCAGCAGCTCGGGGTAGAGCGGGCCGGACGGCTTGCCGCTCTCGCCGTTGGTGACGACCAGCCCGGCGCCGTAGAGCTTGGCCGTCTTGGCCAGCCCCACCGTGTTGTTCAGGTGCTCGCGCAGGTCATGCGAGCGGAGCAGGTTGGCGAAGCCGACGGCGTAGTCGACCAGGACGACGGTGCTGTTGGCCGGCGACAGCGGCTCGAGGTTCATGGAAACTCCCAACTAATGAACGCTTGGTCATTACATTAGCTCGCTAATGAACCGGCGTACAGTTGTGCCATGTCAACTGCCTCACAGCCGCGCCGCCGCACCCGGGACCCCGAGGCCAAGCAGGCCGCGATCCTGGCCGCGGCCCGCGCCGTCTTCGCCGAGCACGGCTTCGAGAAGGCCACGATCCGGGAGATCGCCCGGCGGGCCGGCGTGACCCACGGGCTGGTGATGCTGCACTTCGGCAGCAAGGAGCGGCTCTTCCTGGCCGCCGTGCCCGGGCCGCGCGACCTGGCCGAGGCCGTGGCCGGTGACGTCGACGGGCTGCCGGAGCGGATCGCCCGCTCGTACGTCGCCCGGATGGAGAGCGCCGACCGGGCCGACCCGTTCGTCGCCCTGGTCCGGGCCGCGGCGGCCGACCAGGAGGCCGCGAAGGCGTTGCTGCGGGCCATGCGGGAGGAGAGCGTCACCGCGTACCGCCAGGTCTTGACCGATCCTGGGGTGGACGAGCGCGTCGACCTGCTCGCCTCGCTGCTGATCGGGGTGACGATGAGCCGGTACGTGCTGGCCGACGGCCCGCTCGCCGTCATGCCGGCCGACCGTCTCGCCCGTTACCTCACGAATGCCCTGGGCGCGATCCTGCTCGGCTGAATCTCATCAGTCGAGTTACGGATGCCGTCGCGGCGCCGGCCCCGCAGGATCGGTGTGACGAGAAGTAACGACTGATTCACCTGGGGGAACAATGAGCAAGCCCACCATCGTGCTGGTGCACGGCGCGTTCGCCGAGTCGGCCAGCTGGAACGGCGTCGTGCAGGGCCTGCGGGCCGCCGGCTTCCCGGCCGTCGCCCTGGCCAACCCGCTGCGCGGCGTCGGCAGCGACGCCGCGTACCTCAAGGCCACGCTCGCCTCCATCACCGGCGACGTCGTGCTGGTCGGGCACTCCTACGGCGGCATGGTCATCACCAACGCCGCCGGCGGCAACCCCAACGTCAAGGCCCTGGTGTACGTGGGCGCGTTCGCCCCCGACGCCGGCGAGAGCGCCGGGGACCTGGCCGGGAAGTTCCCGGGCAGCTCGCTCGGCGACACGCTCAACCCGGTCCCGCTGCCCGGTGGCGGCGCCGACCTCTACATCAAGCAGGACCTCTACCACCACCAGTTCGCGGCCGACTCGCCGGCCGAGGACGCGGCGGTCTGGGCCGTGACCCAGCGGCCGATCACCGACGCCGCCCTGGGTGAGAAGTCGGCCGAGGCGGCCTGGAAGACCATCCCGTCCTGGTTCCTGTTCGGCAGCGACGACCTCAACATCCCGGTCGCCGCGCACCGCTTCATGGCCGAGCGGGCCGGCTCCAAGCGGACCGTCGAGCTGGCCGGCGGCTCGCACACCGTCGCCATCCCGGAGGCGGCCCAGCTGGTCGAGCTCATCAAGGAAGCCGCGGGCGAGTAGGACACCCGGGCGCGGCGGCGGAGCTCTTACAACGAGCCCGCCGCCGCGACCGCGATGTCGTGGTCCTGCCGCGGGGAGCCGCCGGCGGCGCCGAGGGCCCCGACGACCAGCCCGCCGGCGTCCTTGACCGGGATGCCTCCGGCGACGAAGACCAGTGGCAGCGTGGCCCCTGAGGCGATCGTGAACAGCGGCCCGCCCGGCTGGACCATCGCGACCAGATCCGCGGTGGCGGCCCCGAAGTGCACCGCCGTCCGCGCCTTGGCGACCGACGAGTCGAGAGCGGCCAGGGCCGCCCCGTCCATCCGGGTCAGCTGCACGAGATGACCGCCGCCGTCCAGGACGGCGAACACGTACGGGATGCCGGCCTCCTGCGCCCGCGCGACGGCCGCCTCGACGAGCGCCTGGGCGGTCGAGAGCGGCAGCGTGGTCGGCGAGATCTGCACCACTGCTTCGGTCACCGGGGAACCTCCGTCAACAAAACCCATCCGTCGATGCTGGCCGGGCATCCGCACCGGGGTATACGTAAAGCGACTGGCTGCAAGTGGGTTGCACCTCGGTGCGACCCCGCGACCACGGGCGGCCCCGGCCGATCGTGCCGGGCATGTCAGCTGAGCCGATCCTCCAGACCCGGGCCGGGCGGGCCACCGGCGCCGAGAAGGCCGCCTGGTGGCGCGATGCCGTGGTCTACCAGGTGTACCTGCGCTCGTTCGCCGACGGGAACGGCGACGGGATCGGCGACTTCGCCGGGCTGCGGTCGCGGCTGGGCTACCTGAAGTCGCTCGGCGTGGACGCCGTGTGGGTGACCCCGCACTACCCGTCGGGCGGGGCCGACGGCGGGTACGACGTCATCGACTACAAGGCCGTCGACCCGGTCTACGGCGACGTCGAACAGGTACGTGGCCTCGTCGAGGACGCGCACGGGCTCGGGCTCAAGGTGCTGCTCGACATCGTGCCCAACCACACCAGCGATCAGCACGCCTGGTTCCAGGAGGCGCTGCGCGACCCGGACGGCCCGGCGGCGGCGCGCTACCACTTCCGGCCCGCGAGCGAGGCGCCGCCGAACAACTGGCAGAGCATGTTCGGCGGGTCCGCGTGGTCGCGTACGCCCGACGGCCGTTGGTATCTGCACTTGTTCACGCCGCAGCAGCCGGACCTCAACTGGGACAACCCGGAGGTGGCGGCGGACTTCGACGACACGTTGCGGTTCTGGTACGACCTGGGGGTCGACGGGTTCCGCGTCGACGTCGCGTACGGGCTGTTCAAGGACCCGGAGTACCGCGACAACCCCGGCGTCTACTCCCCCACCCTGTTCGGGCACGGGCCGGAGCAGGTCATGACGACCAACCAGCCCCGGGTCCACGAGATCTGGCGGCGCTGGCGGGCGGTCGGCGACTCGTACGCCCAGGGGCGCATGCTGGTCGGCGAGGTCTCCCTCGCCGATCTGGAGCAGGTCGGTCTCTACGCGCGGCCGGACGAGCTGCAGCACGCCTTCCAGTTCCGGCTGCTCAAGAGCAAGTGGGACGCCACCGCGTTCGCCGACACCATGGCCGAGGCGCTCGAGGTGTTCGAGTCGGCCGGCGCGCCGGCGCCCTGGGTGCTGGGCAACCACGACAAGGCGCGGCAGGTCACCCGGTACGGCTCGCTGCGCCGGGCCCGGGCCGCGGCGCTGCTGATGCTCGCCCTGCCGGGCTCGGCCTACCTGTACGCGGGTGAGGAGCTCGGCCTGCCCGAGGCGCCGGTGCCGGACGCGGCCAAGCAGGACCCGATCTTCTTCCGGTCCGGTGGCACGCGGGCCGGGCGCGACGGCTGCCGGGTGCCGATGCCGTGGGACGACCACGACCCGCTCGTGGGCTTCTCCGCCGCGGGCAGCGCCGAGCCCTGGCTGCCGATCCCGGCCGACTGGCCCGGATACGCGGTCAACCGGCAGGCCGCCGATCCGGACTCCACGCTGTCGCTCTACCGGCAGGCGATCTCGATGCGGTCGCTCTACCCGGCGCTCGGCTCCGGGCTGGGCGCGGTCTCGCGGATCGGCGATGTCGTACGGATCGATCTGGTGGCCCGCGCCGGTGACCCCGACCCGGTCACGTGCTGGATCAACATGAGCTCCTCGACCGCGTACGTCCCCGCCCGACGACTGCTGCTGGCCTCGGACCGCGACGGGGTGACCGAGCGGGACGGAATCGTGTCGCTGCCCGCCGATACGGCGGTTTGGGTGACCCCGAACGCGACCGATCTGGGGTAGCGTCCTGACCCATGGCCCAGCGCAGCCTGCGGTTCGACGTGCCGGTCGGCCCCCAGGCACCCGGCGAGGCACGTCACCGCGTGGTGACGTGCCTGCGCGAGTGGGGCTTCGGCGGCAGCGGCTGGCTCGACTCGGTCGCGGTGGTCGTCAGCGAGGTCGTCACCAACGCGGTCCAGCACGGCGGCGACGGCCCGCTCATCGCGGTCGCCCTCGACGTGCAGGCGGCCCGGGTCGCGCTCTCGGTGGCCGACTCCTCGGCCGTGGCCCCCCGGCGGCGCGAGCCCGACGACCGCGGCGGGCGCGGGCTGCTGCTGCTCGACGCGCTGACCGACCGGTGGTACGTGGCCGACGACGGCGACGGCAAACGTGTGCACGTCGAGTTCCGCCGGGCCGAGGTCACCCCGGGGCAGGAGGAGGCGAAGTGAGAATCGCCCGGCGCCAGGACGGCGACGCGGTCCGGGTCACCCTCTCCGGCGAGCTCGACCTGGCCAGCAGCGACGAGGTCCGGGCGTACATCGAGGAGGCGCTGGCGGCCACCCGCCCGGCCCGCGTGCTGATCGACATGGACGAGGTCGCGTTCTGCGACTCGACCGGCATCGAGGCGCTGATCCGGGCCCGCGCCGCCGCGGTGGCCCAGGGCTCCCGGATCGAGCTGGTCAACGTCCACGGCATCGCCCGGACGACCCTCGAGATCACGGGCGTGCTCCCCCTGTTCTCATGAGGTTCCGGGTCCTGGCGGCCGTCGCCGTCGCGTACACGGCCGGCGCCCAGCTCGCGTTCCTCGTGTTCGACGCCCACTCGATCGTGGTGCTGTTCCTCCCCGCGGGGGTCACGCTGTCGGCGCTTCTGCTGCGCCCGCGCCGCGACTGGCCGTGGATCCTGCTCACCGTCGCGATTCTCGAGCTGCTCATCGACATGAGCCACGGGCTTGACGGGCTGTACGCGATGGGTTTCGCGGCCGCCAACACGATCGAGCCGCTCGTCGGCGCGTCCCTGCTGCGCCGGGCCGTCCCCGGCCGGGTCGACCTGGCCCAGCGCGCGCACCTGCTCGCCTTCCTCGCCTTCGGGGTGATCGCGGGCCCGGCCGTCGGGGCCGTCATCGGCGGCACCACCATCGCCCTCGATCAGGACCGTGGCTGGCTGGAGTCGTTCCTGCCGTTCTGGGCGGGCGACGCCACCGGCGCCCTCACCGTGGCCGGCACCGTCCTGGCCTGGCGCCGGCCACCCCTGACCCGCCTGGCGTCGGCGGTGACGGCCACCGTGGCCGTCACCGCGATCGGCTTCTGGCCCCAGCATCTCCCGCTGTTCTACCTGCCCCTGCCGCTGCTGTTCGGCCTCGCCTTCACCCAGCCGCCGGCCGTCACCATGGCCTCGGGCCTGGCCATGACCGTCACGGCCAACACCCTGACCGGCGCCGGCCACGGCCCGTGGGCCGCCCTCGACGGCCCGATCGAGCTGAAAACCGCCACCCTGCAACTGTTCCTGGCCGTGGCCGTCCTCGGCGCCTGCTTCCTCGCCGTCGGCGTGGCCGAACGCGACCGCGCGGTCAGCGCCGCCCACCAGCTCCAGCAGGCCCTGCTGCCCGAGGTCGGCCCGGACCGGCCCGGCATCCGGGTCAGCGCCGGCTACCGCCCGGCCGACCTGACCCACCACGTCGGCGGCGACTGGTACGACGTCTTCGCCGTGCCGGGCGACCGCATCGGCTTCGCCGTGGGCGACGTGGTCGGCCACAACCTGGCCGCCGCCGCGGCCATGGCCCGCCTCCAGTCCGCCCTGCGGATGCTCGCCCAGACCGCCCCCGACCCGGCCGCGGCCCTCACCGCGCTCGACCGAGCCGGCGCCGTCATCGAGGGCGCCCACATGTGCACAGTGGCCTACGCCGACTACCACCCGGCCACCCGCCACCTGCGGTACGCCTGCGCCGGCCACCCACCCCCGCTGCTGCTCACCGACACCGGCGGCGACTTCCTGTGGGCCGGCCGCTCCATGCCCCTGACGGTCGAGCCCGGCCCCCGCCCCCTGGCCGAACACACCATCCCACCCGGCGCCCACCTGATCCTCTACACCGACGGCCTCATCGAACGCCGCGGCGAAACCCTGCACACCAGCCTCGCCCGCCTGGCCACAACCGCCACGGCCATCACCCGCCGCTCCCACCCCGACCTGGCCCGGGCCCTGCTCGACCGAATCCCGCATGATGGCCCCGCCATAGACGACGCCGTCGTCCTCCAGGTAACTTTCGACAGCATTACCGAAGCCGTTCCAAATGGTCTTGCCAGCTAGCGATCTGCTATTTGCCTGCCTGCCACATGGCATGACGGACAATTAATCACTCACTTCTCGGCAGTAGCCCTTTCGGGCCGCCGTACCGCATTATGTGGGTGAGGAAGTGGCTCCGCCCGCCGACGGAGGGGCACCCGCCGAACAGATCACCTCCTCAGCGGACACTCGGCCGGGAGGTGCTCGTGATGGCGGAGCCTGCGAGACGGAACCGCTTCTCCTACTGGCTTGCCGGCACGCTCGTGGTGTCGGTGCTGACCCTGGTCGCCGGCGTCGGAACGGCCGCGATCCTGGGCGGGCAGGGCGCGGCCGAGGATTGGAGCCGGTGGGGCGACGTCGGCCAGAGCTTCGGGGTCCTCAGCGCGATGATCAGCAGTCTTGCCTTGATCGCGGTGGTGCTCAGCACCCGGGCCCAGAACCGCGAGATGCAGCGCAGCTCCGCCGCCAGCCTCAGCATGCTGCACCTGGAGATCATCAAGATGAGCATTCATGATGCGCAGCTGGCGGAAGTCTGGCCAGAATTCCGGCCGGGGCTCACCGAAGTGGAGAATCGCCAGTTCCTCTACGCCAATATCATCTACCAGTTCCAACTGACTTCGCTGCAACTTGCAAAAGCAACCGACGAAGAAGTCTTGCTTCACATGCGCTACTTATTCAGGAGTCCAGCGATCCGGGAATACTGGGAAGCCTCCGCCGGAGCGCGGAGCACACTCGTCCCAGGCAGTTCCGAGCATCGCTTCGCCAACAAGATCGACAAGCTGTGTCGAGACATGAACGCGGCGGTCGCCTCGACCGGCCGCAGCTCCGTGGAAAAACTTCGCAAGAACGCTCGCGGGGACTGTGACACTCCGTTGCACCGCCCGGGCAGCGTCGAGCCGACGAGGCCGCGACAGCAAGCCTGACCGGACATCGGAGCCAACTCTTAACCCGGACAGGTGAATCCGCCGCACATACTGTCCGCGCGACAGTTCGCCAGTTGCGCGAAGCTGGACACCGCGAACGGCTGACCGTACTATCCTGACACCGCAAACGGGGCATACCGACCCCAAGCGCAACAGGAGGGGCAGCCCAGTGAAAATCGTACGTCGACTCGGGTTGTCACCCCAGCAGCGCGGTTCCCTCGGAAATGCCACGTGCCCGGACATCTTCGAACTGTCCAATGGGGACTTCGCCGTGATCGGTACCGATATGACGCAGGACCTCGAGGGCGCGCTTCCCGCTGACGCCGGCCGGGCCGATTACGAGCGCATCGTCGTGGTCTCCCGGGCGACGCTCGTCGCGGCGCGCCGCGACATCCCCGAAGCCTGACCCGTTCTCCCGGGCCTCCCCACAGGGAACAGTGACGCACGTCATAGGCCGCGCCTCGCGTAGTGGTCAAGACTGATGCGTCATCGCGTTGGGCCTGCTCAGCCCGGGGGGAGCGTGTGCGGCAGAAGCGGTACGACAACGGGTGGGCCGCCGCATGACCGGCGCCCGGCTGATCAATCGCGCCGCTGAGCGGGCCGCGCTGGATGAGCTTGTGGCCGCGGTGCGGGCCGGGGAGAGCCGCGTGCTCGTGTTGCGGGGTGCGGCCGGCATCGGCAAGACGGCGATCCTGCAGTACGCCGACTCGGCGGCGGCCGGGTTCCGGGTGGTGCGGACGGTCGGGGTCGAGTCCGAGATGGAGCTGGCCTTCGCCGCGCTCCATCAGCTTGTTCTGCCGCTGCTGGACCGGCTGGCGTCGCTGGCCGCGCCGCGGCGGGAGGCGCTCGAGACCGTGTTCCGGCTGCGCGACGGGGCGCCGCCCGACCAGTTCCTGGTCGGGCTGGCCGTGCTGGATCTGCTGGCCGGCGCCTCCGAGAAGGAGCCGCTGCTCTGTGTGGTCGACGACGCCCAGTGGCTCGACCGGGCCTCGGCCCGGGTGCTCGGCTTCGTGGCCCGGCGGTTGCTGGCCGAGGCGATCGGGGTGCTCTTCTCCGCCCGGGAGCCGGGGCCGGAGCTGCGCGGGCTGCCCGAGCGGGAGGTCACCGCGCTGAGCGACGCCGACGCCCACGACCTGCTCGACTCGGTCACCCACGCGCCGCTGGACCCGGGCATCCGGGAGCGGATCGTGGCCGAGACGCACGGGAATCCGCTCGCCCTCCTCGAGTTGCCGCGGGGTGCGGCCACGGCCCGGCCGGACCTGCCCGATCCCGGCACGCTGCCCGGAAAGATCGAGGAAAGCTTCCTGGAACGGGTCCGGGCATTGCCCGCCGCGGCCCAGACACTGTTGCTGGTCGCGGCGGCCGAGCCGGTGGGCGACCCCGTTCTGGTGCGGGCCGCGGCGGCCCGGCTCGGCGTCGGTGTCGACACCGGCGACACGGACGGGCTGCTGACCGTCGACCACCGCGTGACGTTCCGGCATCCGCTGGTGCGCTCGGCCGTCTACCGGGCCGCCACCCCGGCCCAGCGCCGCGCCGCCCATCTCGCGCTGGCCGAGGTGACCGACGCCGGGACCGATCCGGATCGCCGGGCGTGGCATCGCGCCTCGGCCGCGGCCGGGCCCGACGAGGCCGTCGCGGTCGAGCTGGAGCATTCGGCCGGCCGGGCCCAGGCCCGCGGCGGGGTGGCCGCGGCGGCCGCCTTCCTCAAGCGGGCGGTGGCGTTGACCGCCGATCCGGCCCGCCGCACCGACCGGATGCTGGCCGCCGCCGAGGCCAGCTTCCAGGCCGGCGACCTCGACGACGTGTCCCGGATGCTGAACGCGGTGGCCGGCCGGCCGCTCGACGATCTGCAGCAGGGCCGGGCCGGTGTGCTGCGCGGGCAGGTCGCGCTGGCCACCGGCGACGGCGGCCACGGGACCGGGCTGACCATCGCGGCCGCCCGGAAGCTGGAGACGATCGCTCCGCGTCTCGCGCGTGAGACCTACCTGACCGCGTACGGCATGGCAGTCAGCGTCACCGATCCGGCCGCCCTCCTCACTGTCTCGCGGGCTGTCCGGCGGCTGGAGCCGCCGGACGAGCCGGGCCCGCTCGATCTTCTTCTCGACGGCTACACCTTGATGGTGACCGAGGGCCGGGCGGCGGCGGCCGAAACCCTGGGGCGGGCCGCGCTGGCCCTGGCCGACCTGCCCCCGGCCGACGTGCTGCGCTGGGGCTGGGTGGCGACCGGGGTCAACGCGGCCGTCTGGGACGACGAGGCCATGCGGGCGACATCGGCCCGGTGGATGCGGATCGTGCGGGACGCCCACGCGCTGCGGGAGCTGCCCTACCTGCTGACCGTCGTCGGCTATGCCAGCTCGTGGACGGGCGACTTCGAGGCGACGGCGGCCTTCATCGCGGAGGCCGACGCCGTCGCGGCGGCGAGCGGCATTCCCCTGCCGCCGTACGCGGAGTTGCGCCTGCTGTCGTTGCGGGGCCGGGAGGCCGAGACCGCCGCGCTCGTCGCGGCCACCGTCGAGAGCTCGGCCGCCGCCGGGCTGGGCATGGGCAACACGGCCGCGCAGTGGGCGGCCGCGGTCCTCTACAACGGACTGGCCCGCTACCCGGAGGCGATGCGGGCCGCGCAGTCGACCACGTACGTCATCGAGCCCGGCCTGTCCACGTGGCTGCTGCCGGAGCTGGTCGAGGCGGCCAGCCGGGCCGGGGAGGCGGAGGTGGGCCGGGCCGCGCTCGACCGGCTGATCGAGGCGACGCAGCCGTTCGGCACCGACTTCGCGGGTGGCGTCGAGGCGCGCAGCCGGGCCTTGATGGCCGACGGGGCCGAGGCCGAGCGGCTCTACCGGGAAGCGGTCGAGCGGCTCGGCCGGACCCGGCTGCGGACCGAGCTGGCCCGGGCCCACCTGGTGTTCGGCGAGTGGCTGCGCCGGCGCCGGCAACGCCTCGAGGCCCGGGAGCACCTGCGCACGGCGTACGACCTGTTCACGGCGATCGGCATGGAGGCGTTCGCCGAGCGCGCCCGTCGCGAGTTGCTGGCCACCGGGGAACCGGTCCGCCGGTCCGCGGCGGCGTCGGCCCGGGGCGGCGAGCTGACCGCCCAGGAACGGCAGATCGCGGTGTTGGTCCGCGACGGCTTCTCCAACCCTGAGGTCGGCGAGCGGCTGTTCCTGAGTCCCCGTACGGTCGAATGGCACCTCCGGAAGGTCTTCGCCAAGCTCGGCATCGAGTCCCGCCGCCAGCTGCGCGACGCGCTGCCCGCCGTCACCGGGTGAGCTGCTGGCCCCCGTCGACGTCGTAGGTGGCGCCGGTCAGCGCGTCGTTGGTCATCAGCTGGATGATGAGCGCGGCCACGTCCTCCGAGCCGACGACGCGGCCGATCGGCAGGGTCGCCCGCAGCTCGGCCCGGCGCGCCTCGAGCTGGTCGCCGAGCAGGCGGGCCGACAGGGGCGTGTCGACGAAGCCGGCGGCGACCGCGTTGACCCGGAGCGGCGCCAGTTCCAGGGCGGCGTTGGCGGTGATGGCCGACAGCGCGGCCGTTCCGATGGCGGCCAGGACCAGGCCTTTGCCGGGGCGGCGGGCTCCCGTACCGGTGATGAGGGTGAGGGAGCCGCCGGGCCGGACCCGGGCCGCGGTCTCGCGGGCCACCTGCAGGGCGCCGATCAGGTGCTGGTCGAGCTGCTCACGGGCCACGTCGAAGTCCATGTCGGCGATCGGCGCGTAGGCCGGGCCGGGCCCGCTGAGCAGCACGTGGTCGATCGGCGCGGGCAGCGTGTCGAAGAAGCCACCCAGCTCGGCCAGGTCGAGGCGGTACGCGGTCGCGCCGAGCTCGTCGGCGACCTCCTTGAGGCGGCCCTCGTCGCGGCCGGTGACCACGACGTTCGCGCCGCCCGCGCGGGCCTGGCGGGCGGTCTCCAGGCCGATGCCGGAGGTGCCACCGATGACGACGACGGTGCTCTGCTCGAGAGTGATCATTTCGCTTCTCCCTGAGAAAACGGCCTAGACGGCGCAAGCCTGCAGACGGGGGTTGGGTGCGAGGGGCTGCGGGGTGGTCCGGCGGCTGGGCACGAAGACGGCGGTGAGCACGGCGGCCGCGGCGGTCACCCCGGCCAGGACCAGCATCGCGAACCGGTAGTTGTCGGCCAGCGGCTGCGTGAGGTCGGTGGCGCCGCGGGCGCCGAGCAGCAGCGGCACGAGCGCGACGAGCACGACCCCGCCGACCCGGGACGCGGCGTCGTTGACGGCCGAGGCCTCGCCCAGATCGCTGTCGTCCACGGCGGCCAGCACACCCGCCGTCAGCGGCGCGACGGCCAGCCCGAGCCCGAGGCCGAACAACAGCGCGCCGGGCAGGATCGACTGGGCGTACGGCTGGCCCGGGCTCGCGCCCGAGAGCCACGCGAAGCCGGCCGCGACCACCAGGATGCCGCCGGCCATCGGCCAGCGCGTGCCGACCCGGGCCACCAGCCCACCGACGAACGGCGACACCGCCAGGAAGACGGCCGACTCGGGAATGAGCGCCGCCCCGGCCTCGGTCGCGCTGTAGCCCAGGCGCAGCTGGCACTGCAGGATCACCAGATAGCTGACCGCGGCCAGGGCGCCGTAGAAGAGCACGGTGGCCGCGTTGATGGCGTCGAACGGCCGCGACCGGAAGAGCTCGGGCCGCAGCATCGGCCGGCTCAGCCGCCGCTCGACCGGCACCAGCGCGGCCAGGCAGGCCAGCCCGAGGACGGCCGGGATCAGCACCGGCCCGCGGCCCCAGCCCGACTCCGCCCCCGCGGTCAGCGCGTAGATGAGGCCGCCGAGCCCGACCACGGCGAGCAGCGCGCCGGCCACGTCCACGCTCAGGGGGCGCCGCTCGGTGTCCACATCGGGCACGTATCGCAGCAGCACCAGCGCGGCCAGGATCAGCGGCACGTTGAGCAGGAAGACGTAGCGCCACGAGGCATGGTCGACGAGCCAGCCCCCGCCGTACGGGCCGAGGGTCGTGCCCAGCGTGGAGATGCCGGCCCAGATGCCGATGCCGCGGGCCCGGTCCGGCCCGCGCAGCGTGCCGTTGAGCAGCGACAGGCTGCTCGGCACGACCAGCGCCCCGCCCGCGCCCTGCACGACCCGGGCCGCGATCAGCGCCGCCACGTTGGGGGCGGCCGCGCAGGCGACCGAGGCGGCGAGCATCACCAGCAGCCCGGCCGCGAGCACCCGGCGGCGGCCGAAGTGGTCGGCCAGCGCCCCCGAGAGCAACAGCAGCGACGCCACGGTGACCAGATAGCCCGTCAGGACCCACTGCAGCTCGCTGACGCTCGCCTGCAGGTCGCGGCCGATCGCCGGGATGGCCACGTTGATCATGTACGCGTCGATGAAGCCCACGGCCGACGCCAGCACCGTCGCCGCGATCAGGGCCCGGCCCACCGGGCTGCGCAGCGCGATCACCGGGCCGCGGCCAGGATCACCGGGTCGCTGGGGTGCGGTGTCAGCGGCGTGACCTCGTCGGTGCGCCACGCCCGCAGCGGCATCGTGGCCAGCACGGCCTCCAACTCCTCGGCATCGGCCGCCGCGAACAGGCCGATCGAGCGCCACTCCCCCGGGGCCAGCGGCGGCCGCCACAGTCGCAGCACCCGCCCTTCGGCCGCGAGACGGGCGGTGTTGCGCGCCTCGCGGGCCCGCATGTCGTCCACCTCGTCCGGGGTCGTGCCGGCCGGCACCTGGGTGGTCATCGTGACCAAAAATTCCATGTCGCCCCCTCGTTCCGCCTTCACTCTGCGGCCGTCGAGGGGCCGTGGAACCCGTGGCACACCCTGGCCCGGGATCCCAGGGTGTCTCACTGGTGTCGCCCGGGGGTGGCGGGCGGGAGGCTCGGTGCATGACAGAGAAGCTCCTGAGCGGGTCGGTCGCGCTCGTCACGGGCGCCAGCAGCGGCATCGGGGCGGCCACGACGCGGCGCCTTGCTCAGGAAGGCACGGCGGTGGCGGCGGTCGCCCGCCGCCGCCACCGGCTCGACGGCGTCGTCCAGGACGTGATGGCGCTGGCCGGGCACGCGGTCGCGGTGGAGGCCGACCTGACCGACCCGGCCCAGGCCGAGCGGGCCGTGGACGACACGCTCGACCGGTTCGGCCGCCTCGACATCCTGGTCAACAACGCCGGCGTGATGCTGCTGGGCACGGCGCTGCACACCACCGTCGAGGAGTGGGACCGGATGGTCGCGCTCAACGTCTCGGCCCTGCTGCACGTCACCCACGCCGCGGTGCCGCACCTGATCGACGCCGCGGCCACCTCGCACCGCCAGGTGGCCGACATCGTCAACGTCAGCTCGACGGCGGGCCGGGTCGCCCGGCCCGGCAGCAGCGTCTACAACCTCACCAAGTTCGGCCTCAACGGCTTCACCGAGTCGCTGCGCCAGGAGCTGGCCGAGGAACGGGTGCGGGTCGGCGTGGTCGGGCCCGGCCCGGTCGTCACCGAGGGGGCGGCCGTGCGGCGGTCCGCCGGGAGCGAGCCGCTGCACGCCGAGGACATCGCGGACGCCATCGTCTACATCGTGACCCGTGAACGCCGGGTGGCCGTCAACGAGATGCTCGTCCGCGCGTCCGACCAGACCTGGTAGCACCACCATCGAGAGAGGCATCGGTTGTGACTGATTACGACGTCATCGTGGTCGGCGGCGGATCACCGGGCGAGCACTGCGCCGGGGCCGTCGCCGAGGGCGGGTTGCGGGTCGCGCTGGTCGAGCGGGAGCTGGTCGGGGGCGAGTGCTCCTACTACGCCTGCATCCCGTCCAAGACCCTGCTGCGCCCGGGCGAGGCGGTCCAGGCGGCCCGCGACGCCGAGGCCACCGCCGAGGTCGACGTGAAGCGGGCGCTGGCCTGGCGCGACTTCATGGTGTCGGACTACTCGGACGCGGGGCAGGAGCGGTGGCTGGCCTCGGCCGGGATCGCGCTGATCCGCGGCACGGCGCGGCTGGACGGTCCGGGAGCGGTGCTGGTCTCCGGCGTCCGCTACACGGCCGAGCACATCGTGCTGGCCAACGGGGCGTCGCCGATCATCCCGCCGATTCCGGGGCTCCGGGAGCTCGAGGGGGTCTGGACCAACCGTGAGGTCACGGGCATGAAGGAGGTGCCACGACGGCTCGTCATCCTCGGCGGCGGGCCCGTGGGGGTCGAGATGGCCCAGGCCGTACGCCGTCTCGGCGGCCAGGTCGTGCTGGTGGCCCCCGCGGATCGTGTTCTGCCGCGGGAGCCCGCCGAGCTCGGCTCCGCGCTGACCTCGGTGCTGCGGCGCGACGACATCTCCGTCGTGCTGGGAGCTCGCGCCGTGGGCGCCCGGCGGGACGGCCCGGACTATGTCCTGACCATGGACGACGGCCAGGAGCTGCGCGGCGACCGGCTGCTGGTGGCCACCGGGCGGGCGCCCCGGGTCGAGGACATCGGGCTGGACACCGTCGGCGTCGTCGCCGACCGCAGGGGCGTCCCGGTCGACGCGCGTCTGCGGGTCGCGCCCGGGCTGTGGGCCGTCGGGGACATCACCGGCCAGTGGATGCTGACCCACGTCGGGAAGTACCAGGGCGAGGTCGTGGCCGACAACATTCACGGCCGGCCGCGCCAGGTCGACTACACGGCCGTGCCGCGCGTGGTCTTCACCGATCCGCAGGCGGCCGCGGTCGGCGCCACCTCGGGCGCCCTGACCTCGACCGTAGCCCTCAAGGACGTGGCGAAGACGGCGGCCTACAACCGGCAGTACGCGGAGTCGAACGGGTTCCTCACCCTCTACAGCGACGGCGACGTGCTCACCGGCGCCTGCGCGCTCGGCCCCGAGGCCGGCGAGTGGCTTCAGCAGGCGACCCTGGCCATCCGGGCCAAGATCCCGCTTGCCGTGCTGCGGGACACGATCCAGCCGTTCCCCACCTTCTCGGAGATCTACGTGGCCGCGCTGCACGGCTTGCGCAAATGACCTGATCCGTTCACCGCCCGGTCACCGGTGGTTGGGCCCCCCGGGTGCTTGCGACCGGCAGTCTGGGCCGATGTTCGGCTTCGTTCTCGGCGCCCTGGCCGTCTCCTGGGGTGTGCTGGCGGCCTTCCTCGACCAGCCCGGCGCGGCCGGCCACCGGCGGGCCGGTCAGATGTGCACCGCCCTGCTGACCGCCTGCACCGCGGCGACCGCGGTCGGCGGCGTCGCCGCGCTGACCGGCGCGTGGTGACGCGGTAGGTTCGTCGCATGACGATGACGGTGGAACAGGCGTGGGAGCTCAGCCGGCCGGACTCCGGCCTGGCCGTGGTCGCCACCCTGCGGGCGGACCAGACGATCCAGAGCTCCCTGGTCAACACCGGCATCGTCCAGCGCGGCGGCCCGGTCCTGGCCTTCGTGACGTACGGCAAGGTCAAGTTGGCCAATCTCCGCGCCCGTCCCCAGCTGACGGCGACGTTCCGCAACGGCTGGCAGTGGGCCGCGGTCGAGGGCCGGGCCGAGCTGATCGGCCCCGGCGACACCGACCCGGAGACGCTGCGCCTGCTCCTCCGCGAGATCTTCTCCGCCGCCGGCGGCACCCACGACGACTGGGACGAGTACGACCGCGTGATGCGCGACCAGGGCCGCACGGCGGTCCTGATCGCCCCGGCCCGCGTCTACGCCAACTGAACCGCCACGGCTGACCCCAGGACCAGGGCCAGACCAGGGGCGGCGCGCGACCGGCACATCCGGCGCCGGCCCGGCAGCCACCGGCCACGTCACCTCTACCCATGGTCGCAAATCGATGCCTACGGGGCCGCCTCCGCGTGGCCTATCCTTCCCGGCATGGAGCAGAAGGCGATCATCTTCCACGGCACCGGCGGCAACCCGGGCGTCGCCTGGTACCCGTGGCTGGCCGCCCGCCTCACCGCCCGCGGCTACGCGGTGGAGGTCCCGCACTACCCCGGCCTCAACGTCGAGCCGATCGACGCCTTCCTCCCCCGCGTCCTGGCCGCGCACGAGTTCGACCCGCAAACAGTGCTGATCGGCCACTCCGGCGGCGCCGCCCTCCTGCTGGCGATCCTCGAGCGGGTGGCCGTCGACCAGGCCTTCCTCGTGGCCGGCTACTGCACGCAGCCCAACACTGAGGACGAGCCCGTGCTGCGCCCGTCGTACGACTGGGACGCCATCCGGGCCAACGTCCGGGATCCTTACTTCATCAATTCCGCCTCGGACCCGTACGGCTGTGACGCCACCCAGGGCCGGGCCATGTTCGACCGCGTCGGCGGCACCCAGATCGTCCGCAACGACGGCCACTTCGGCGACTACAACCAGACGTACGACGAGTTCCCCCTCCTCGACGGCCTGATCCGCCCTCAGCTGGCCGGCGGCGGGGTGGCGTCGGGCGGGACAATCGAATCAACGACGTGACATTCGACGCGGCCCTCTGGCGCCGTCAGGACATGCTCAGCGATCTGCGGGAGTGGATCGAGGCCCGGCCCGGCCTCGGGACCAGCGGCTACATCACCGATATCAACGACCCGGAGGCCGGCTCCACCGTGCTGGTGTGGCACGCGCCGCCCGACCACGTCCAGCGGCAGATGCTGGAGGGGTCACCGTCATCGGCGACCACATCCGGCCCCCGGCCGAGGGCGTCGCCGCCGCGGACGCCACCCTCGCCAAGGCTCTGAGCATCACCACCGGCGTCGCGGTGGCGATCGAACACCCGGGCTCGACACGGCCCTGGTGCTGCGCTCCGCCGTCACCGGTGGCCGCCGGCCGGCGTTCTTCACCGCTATCGGCATCTGTCTGGGCGCTCTCACCTGGGGCACGGCCGCCGTACCTCCCCAGACCGCCCGCGCCGCCCTGACCCGCGGCGCCCTCACCAACCTTCTGAACCCCAAGGTCGGCGCCTTCTACCTGGCTGTGCTCCCCCAGTTCATCCCCGACGGCACCTCCCACCTGGCCGCCGGCCTGCTGCTGGCCTCGGTCCACGTCGCCGAGAGCATGCTCTAATTCACCGCTCTGATCCACCGCGGCCACCCTCAGCCGCTTCCTGCGGACTCGCCGAGCCCAGCGCACGGCGGACGCCACCACCGGGACGGCTCTGATCGGCTTCGGCCTGAAACTGGGCCTCTCCCGGTGAGAGGGAACGAACGGACCCGTTTCAGCGTTCAGGTGAGCGATATGACAGTGCCCCGGCGGCGCCGAAGGGTGATGCTGGGGACAACCGACGAATGAGGTGTGCGCCATGGCCACGGAGAAGGCGATTCTTGCCGGCGGCTGTTTCTGGGGGATGCAGGATCTGATCCGCAAGCGCCCGGGGGTGATCTCGACGCGGGTCGGCTACACCGGCGGCGCCGTGCGGAACGCGACGTACTACAACCACGACGGGCACGCCGAGGCGATCGAGATCGAGTTCGACCCGTCGGTCACGTCGTACCGGGATCTGCTGGAGTTCTTCTTCCAGATCCACGACCCGACGACGCTCAACCGGCAGGGCAACGACGTCGGCACCAGTTACCGGTCGGCCATCTTCTACGAGACCGACGAGCAGAAGCGGGTCGCCGAGGACACGATCGCCGACGTCGAGGCGTCCGGGCTGTGGCCGGGCAAGGTGGTCACCGAGGTGACCGCGGCCGGCCCGTTCTGGGAGGCCGAGCCGGAGCACCAGGACTACCTGGAGCGCATCCCGAACGGCTACACCTGCCACTTCCCGCGCGCGGGCTGGGTGTTGCCAAGGCGCGCCAACGCCTGATCAGGGCGGGAAGTCAGCGCACTTCGTCGTTCGTGCGTCCGCTGAGGACCGACCGCGGGTGGTCCTCAGCGTCCCAGCCGTCGACGGCGAAGTCGTCCCGCTTGTGCAGCAGGAGCCATTCCTGCTTGCCGTTCTTCCCGGTCCGGGTGCGGACGAGCACGAACCGCCCGCGCAGCTTCTCGCCGTGCAGGTCCATGTGCAGCTCGCCGTCGGCGACCGCCCGCCCCGGATCCCCTTGCGGCTCGTACGTCCCGGCGTCCCACACGATGACGTCGCCCCCGCCGTACCGGCCGGGGGCGATCACTCCCTCGAAGTCGAAGTACGACAGCGCGTGGTCCTCGACCTGGAACGCCGCCCGCCGGACCTTCGCGTCGAGCGTCGGCCCCTTGGGCACCGCCCAGCTGGCCAGCACCCCGTCGATCTCCAGCCGGAAGTCGTAGTGCAGCCGCCGGGCCCGGTGCCGCTGCACCACGAAACGCAACCCCGTCACGGACCCATTCTGCCCCGGAATCGACGTTAGCCCCATGACGTATCATTGATTCATGCAGGCTATCGACGAGGCCCGGCGCCGGGGCGACGACTCGGCGGTGCGCGAGGCGCTGATCCAGGCGGCGGAGCGCCAACTGGCGGCCTCGGCCGACGGCGACATCGCGACGCGGGCCGTCTGCGAGGAGGTCGGCGTCACGCAGCCGGTGCTCTACCGGCTCTTCGGGGACAAGCGCGGGCTGCTCGACGCCGTGGCCGACGCCGGGTTCGAGCGGTACGCGCGGCGCAAGGCGGCGCTGGAGATCACCGACGATCCGGTCGCGGACATGTATGTGGGCTGGGACGACCACATGACGTTCGCGGCCGAGAATCCGGCGCTGTACCAGCTGATGTTCGCGCCGCGGGCGGGGGCGGCCTCGAGTGCGCACCGGCGGATCCTCGAGCTGCTCGAGGCGACGCTTGTGCGGACGGCAGCGGCCGGCGCGCTGACGACCACGCCGGAGCTGGCGGCCCAGCTGATCCTGCCGGCCAACATCGGGGTGGCGCTGAGCCGCATCGCCCAGCCGAGCCTCTTCGACGATCCTGGCCTGTCGCACCGGGCGCGGGATGCCGTGTTCGCCGCCGTGCTCACCGAGGCCCCGAAGACCCAGGGCCCGGATCCGGTACGGGCCCTGGCGCGCCAGTTGCGCTCGCAGCTGTCCCTGACCGGGACGGAGAAGCTCGAGCCGGCCGAGACGGCGTTGCTCGACCGGTGGCTCGAGCGGGTCGGCGAACCCTAGGCCGCCTTCCGCTGGGCCTTGCGGACGGCCTTCTCCAGTTCCGGCCGGCTCATCGTGGTCCGCTTCGGGATGTCCAGGTCGCGGGCCAGCTTGAGCAGGTCGCTCTTCGAGACCTCCTTGAGGTCGGCCGCCTTGGCCGGCTTCCCACTCTTGGCGGGCGGCTTGCGCTGGGGAGCGGCTTTCGGCGGTACGGAACCGGAAGCCGCCCGGCCCTTCTTGGCCGCCTCGACGCTGCGGCGCAGCGCCTCGAAGAGGTCGGTGGCGGCCGTCGGCTCGGGCGCCTCGGCGGCAGGCGTGATCTCCTTGCCGGCCTTCTTCTCGTCGATCAGCTTGTTCACGCGGTCGGTGTAGGTGTCCCGGAAGTCGGCGGGCCGCCACTTGCCGGCCATCGAGTCGATGAGCTGCTGGGCCATGTGCAGTTCGGCCGGCTTGGCGGCGTTGCGGCGGGGCAGCGAGTCGATCTGGTCCTTGGGGTCGCGCACCTCGTCGGCGAAGTACATCGTCTGCAGCACGAGCAGATCGCCGTCGGCGCGGATGGCGGCGAGATATTCCTTGCTGCGCATGACGAGCGTGCCGATCGCGGCCCGGCCCGAGTCGGCCATGGCGTCGCGCAACAGGCCGTAGACCTTCGCGGTGTCCTCGTTGCCGGGGCCGAGGAAGTACGTCTTGTCGTAGTAGAGCGGGTCGATGTCGTCCAGCTCGACGAAGCGGTCGATGTCGAGGCTGCGGGAGCGGCCGGGCGCGACCGAGTCGAGCTCCTCCTGGTCGAGCATGACGTAGTCGCCGCCGCCGACGTCGGCGCCCTTGACGATGTTGTCGTAGTCGACTTCCTTGCCGGTGCGCTCGTTCACCCGCTTGTAGCGGATGCGGTCGGCGGTGCCCTTCTCGAACTGGTGAAAACTGACCTCGTGCTCGTGGGTGGCGGAGAACATCGCCACCGGCACCGACACCAAGCCGAAGGTGATCGCCCCTGTCCAGATCGGTCGCGCCATACCCTGCCCGTACCCGCCGGTGGCCGGGTCGAATCTGTGAAGCGGCTATGAGTCGGCAAATCCTGCGCAAGTGGGC
Organism: Actinoplanes sp. NPDC049598; assembly: GCF_040675435.1. Taxonomy (NCBI): domain Bacteria; kingdom Bacillati; phylum Actinomycetota; class Actinomycetes; order Micromonosporales; family Micromonosporaceae; genus Actinoplanes; species Actinoplanes sp. NPDC049598. The sequence goes on from NZ_JBFAOX010000002.1 coordinate 418,139, forward strand.
CTCTCCCCGGCCGATGGGCTCCCCGTGCGGGGCGAACGAGCGGCCCGCCGAACTCAGGAGAGTGCGGACATGACTGCGATCAGCGCCATCGGCTCTTACCCCTCTTACCCCTCTTACCCCTCGGCGCCGGCCCGGCCGGAGAGCGCCGCGCCGGCCGGCCCGCCGCCCGGCGGCCCCAAGGGCGAGAACTCGTTCGTCGCCGACCGGAGCAAGCTGAGCCAGGTCAGCGACCTGCTGCAGACCGACGAGGCCGAGGTGACCGAGCAGGCCACCAACGCGGCCACCCTGATCGGGATGTTCCAGAACAAGGGCGTCGACCTGCAGCAGCTGCGGGGCGTGCTCAGCAACGGCGACCTGCTGGACGTCTCGGCCTGAGCCGAGCCATAACTACTCCGGTGTAATTCCTGGTCAGGGGGTATCACCCGGGCGCGGGCGGGGTAGCCCGAACTGATGAAGATCGACGGCGAACTCGTCCGGCCGATGCTGGCCGCGCTCGGCCCGCTGCCGGCCGGGCCCGGGTGGGCGTTCGAGTTCAAGTACGACGGCGTCCGCGCGGTGACCTACGCCGACGGCGCCACCGTGCGGGCGCTGACCCGCAACGACAACGACGTCACGAGCACCTACCCCGAGCTGGCCGAGGTCGCCGCCCTGCTGCGCGGCCGCCCGGCGATCCTGGACGGCGAGATCGTCGCCCTGGAGGCCGGCGAGCGGCCGTCGTTCGCGCTGCTGCAGAACCGGATGCACGTGGCCGCTCCCCCGCCGTCGCTGCTGCGGGTCGTGCCGATCCGCTACTACGTCTTCGACGTGCTCGAGCTCGACGGCGAGAGCACGATCGACCTGCCCTACCGGCGCCGCCGGGAGCTGCTCGCCGGGCTGCGGCTCGACGGCGCCGTGGTGCGCACACCGGCCGGCTTCCCGGACGCCGACGGCGCCACCGTGCTCGACGCGGCCAAGCTCTCCGGCTTCGAGGGCGTGGTGGCCAAGCGGCAGGACGGCGTCTACCGGGCCGGGCGCCGCTCGGCCGAGTGGACCAAGGTGCCGCTGATCCGCACCCAGGAAGTGGTGATCATCGGCTACGAGCCCGGTGAGGGGCGGCGGGCGGGCACGATCGGCTCGCTTCTGCTCGCCGTCCCCGATCAGGATCAACAGCTGCGGTACGCGGGTCAGGTGGGCACCGGCTTCACGGACGCGATGCTCGACCACCTGCTCGCCCAACTCGAGCCCGACCGGCGCCCCACCGCGCCCGTCCCCGGTGTGCCCCGGGACCACGCCCGCCACGCCCGCTGGGTCGAGCCCACCCTGGTCGGCGAGGTCGCCTTCCGCAACTGGACCGTCGACGGCCGCCTCCGCCACGCCTCCTGGCGCGGGCTTCGCCCCGACCGCCGGCCCCTGATCCCGCCGCCGCGTCCGAAGCCGGCCACCCCGGCCCCGGAGGAGGTGACCGGCACGGTCATGACCGCGGATGCGGCCTGGCGCGTCGAGGCGGTGCGCCGGGACGGCCGCCAGTGGTACCGGATCGTGCACGGCGACAACGTCGTGGACGGCCTCTCCCTCGACGACGTCCAGCGCGTCCTCGAGAAGGCCGGCATCGACTTCGCCGACCTCACCGAGGCCGCCTGACCAGGTGCTACCGGCGGACGACGGCCACGCCGTACTGCGGTAGCTCCAGGCCACGGGACGGCTTGCCGGTGAGCAGGTCGGTGCCGTCGAGCTCGATCACGTGCGGGTCCGGGTTGTGGTTGATGACGTACGTGTCGGCCTGACTGGTGATGTTTTCCACGCCGGGCGCCGGGCGGGGCAGCTCGAGGCCGAGGCGGGCCAGCAGCGTCTCGACCAGGGCCGCCTTGCCGTCCGGGGCCAGGTCGGCCGCGACGTACCAGGCGGTGCCGTTGCTCGTGACGGCCGGCCCGCCCGCGGCCGGGCCGTCGGTGAACTCCGACTCGACCGTGGCCCCGGTCAGGCGCACGATCTCGCTCCACGTCGCCGAGGACGAGGTGACGGTGCCGGCCAGCGACGCCGGGCGGCCGGCCGTCGGGGTGAACTCCTCGATCCACAGACCCAGCGTCTGCTGCAGCGGGCCGAGGTAGCCGCCGGCCCGTACGCGCAGGTTCTCGTCGACGATGCCGCTCTGGAACGTCACCACGAGCGTGCCGCCGCCACGGGCGTACGCGTCCAGGTTGTGCAGATCCTCGTCCTTGACGAGGAAGAGCGTGGGGGCGACGACGACCTGGTACGCGGTGAGGTCGTCGCCCGGCCGCACAAAGCGGACGCGGACGCCGGCCCGGGCGAACGCCTGGTACCAGGCCGAGATCTGGGCGACGTAGTCGACGCGGGTCGGGCGGGCCGGCTGTTCGAGGGCCCACCAGCTCTCCCAGTCCATGACGATCGCGGCCTCGACCGGCGGGGCCACCACGGTGGCCGGAAGCACGTCGCTCAGCTCGGCGAGCTCGGCCCCCAGGGCGACGATCTCGCGCCAGACCCGGGTGTCCGTGCCGCTGTGCGGAACCATGCCGGAGTGGAACTGCTCGGCCCCGGCCACGGACTGGCGCCACTGGAAGTACATGATGCCGCGCGCCTCGCGGGCGATGGCCTGGTACGACCAGGCGCGCATCTGGCCCGGGCGCTTGACCGCGTTCTCGGGGCGCCAGTTGACCGCGCTCGGCGCCTGCTCCATCAGCACCCACGGCTTGTCGCCGGCCAGCGAGCGCATCAGGTCGCGGGTCATGGCCGAGGTCAGGTACGCGCTGTCGTCGGCCGGGTCGGGGTAGCTGTCGTCGGAGATGAAGTCCATCTCCCGCGCCCACTGCCAATAGTTCGCGGGCTTGAAGAAGCCCATGAAGTTGGTGGTGACGGGGATCTGCGGGGTCGCCTCGCGCAGCAGGGTGGCCTCGGCCCGGAAGCAGGCGAGCAGCTCGTCGGAGGTGAAGCGGTCGAAGTCGAGGAGCTGGGCCGGGTTCTTGAAGGTGGGTGCGTCCCGGGGCGGGAAGACCTCCTCGAACGCCGAGTACTGCTGCGACCAGAACGCGGTGCCCCACGCGTCGTTGAGGCCGTCGATGCTGCCGTACTTGTCGCGCAGCCACGAGCGGAACGCGTCGGCCGAGACGTCGCAGTAGCAGCGGCTCACATGGCAGCCGTACTCGTTGTTGATGTGCCACATCTCCAGCGCCGGGTGGGAACCGTAATGCTCGGCCAGCGCCTTCACCAGGCGGGTGGCATACCTGCGGTAAATCGGCGAGCTCGGGCAGTACTGCTGCCGGCTGCCGGTCGACAGCCGTACGCCCGAGGCCGTGACCGGAAGGATCTCGGGGTGCTCGGCCGTGAGCCACGGGGGCGGCGAGGCGGTCGCCGTGGCCAGGTCGGCCCGGACACCGGCGGCGTGCAGCTTCTCCAGCACCACGTCGAGCCACTCGAAGTCGAACTCGCCGTCGCGCGGCTCGAGCTTCGACCACGAGAAGACGCCGACGGTGGCCAGGTTGACGCCCGCGGTCCGCATGAGGGAGGCGTCCTCGTCCCACACCTCGCGCGGCCACTGCTCCGGGTTGTAGTCCCCGCCGTACCAGATCGGCATGTCTGACCCTTCCTTGCCTATGCGCGTCGCGCGGCCGTGGAGCCGCGCACTATCAGGTGGTCCTCGACCGGGGGCAGCGGCTCGCGCGGCACGTCCGGCTCGAGCCGCTCCAGGACCCGGCGGAACGCGTGCGCCCCGTGCCGGGCGAAGTCCTGGCGGACGGTGGTCAACGGCGGCGAGAAGTACGCGGCCTCGGGCATGTCGTCGTAGCCGACGACACTGACGTCGGCCGGCACGCCGAGCCCGCGCTCGATCAGGGCCCGGGTGACGCCGAGCGCGATCTGGTCGTTGGCGCAGACGACCGCCGTGGGATCGGTCAGCGACCGCGCGGCTTCGTAACCGGCGGCGGCCGACCAGTCCCGGGCGAACAGCCGATCGTGGTGCAGGGCGGTCGCGGCCTGCTCGAAGGCGTGCAGGCGGGTGCGGGCCGAGCGCCAGTCGCGCGGCCCGGCCACGTACGTCACCCGGCGGTGCCCGAGCTCGCGCAGATGGCCGGTGATGGCCAGGTGGGCCTCGACGGTGTTGGCGCCCGGCGCGTCCCCGGTGACGGTGATGAACGGGTCGGGCAGCTGCCGCTCGACCGCCTCGCGCAGCTGGTCGGTGTCGGCGATGGCGAGCACCCCGGCCACCTGCTGGCGGCCGATGCCGGCCAGCGTCCGCTCCAGCTCGAGCGGGTCGTAGGTGACCACGTCGAGCAGGTAGCCGGCCTCCCGGGCGGCCCGGCGCACGCCCTCGACGAGCTGGACCGTGCCGACCTCGAGAAGCTCGCCGGTGAGGGCCACGACCGTGCGGGACTCGCCGCGGGCCAGCAGGCGGGCGGTGAGGCTGGGCCGGTAGCCGAGCTCGCTGATCGCCCGCTCGACCCGCTCCCGCGAGGCCGGGCGCAGCGGGGAGACCCCGGACAGGTAACGGCTGACCGTCTGGTGGGAGACCTCGGCCACGCGCGCGACGTCGTAGATCGTCGGCGCTTTGGGCACTCGATCCTTACGCACCACGGGCCTGCTCCCGCCTTCGTTACCGGTAACAATTCGCACGCTAGCAGAACTGTTACCGGTAACAGAAGAGGTGGAGGGCCGCCCTCGGCGCTAGGTAAACGAGCCGGCGGCCGACGCCGGTTCGCCGGCGGCGACCGGGGTAAGAGGGGCGGATGCCCAAGACTCGCAATCTCGGCCAGGCCGCGCTCGGCCTGGTGCTCCTGACGGCCGGCACCGGCCATCTGACGACGCAGCGCGAGGAGTTCCAGGCGCAGGTGCCGTCCTGGATCCCCCTCGACCCCGACTTCGTCGTGGTCGCCTCGGGCCTGGTCGAGCTCGGCCTCGGGGCCGCGCTGCTCTCCACGTGGCGCCAGCCGGCCCGGGGCCGCCTGGGCAAACTCGTGGCGGCCTTCTTCGTCGGGGTGTTCCCCGGCAACATCGCCCAGTACGCCGAGCACAAGGACGGCTTCGGCCTCGACACCGACCGCAAGCGCGCCCTGCGCCTGCTCGGCCAGCCGGCGCTGGTGGCCTGGGCCCTGGCCGCGACCCGGAAGGGTTAGCCGCGGACGACCTGCGTGCGGGCGACGATGTCACCGATGCGGCGGCGGCTCGGCGAGGCCAGGACGACCACGAAGGCGACCAGGTAACCGAAGATGCCGTCGATGAGGCGGAAGATGGTGCGCAGGATCGCCTTGCCCACGCCCGGCGGCGTGCGGCCCGACTCGCCGTCGATCACCCGGATGCCGGTGACCATCTTGCCGACCGTGCGGCCCAGGTACGCCTCCATCAGCACGTAGTAGAGCGCCGCGACCACGAACAGCAGCAGGTTGCCGCCGGTCGCGAGCCGGGTCAGCTCACGGTTGTCGACGACGACGTCGAAGCCGAACAGCGCGGCCAGAATGTTGCCCAGCACGCCGAGCACGATGCCGTCGATGATGGTCGCCACCACCCGCCGCCCGGTCACGCGGACGTCCGGTCCCCCCGATACATAAGCCATGCAAACCATCCTCACAGGACCCACAGCCTTTAGTCGAATTAAGGGTGGTGGCGGGGTGGTCGGACGGGCTTTAGTCGAATCAAGGGCGGTGGCGGGGTGGCCGGACGGGCTTTAGTCGAATCAAGGGCGGTGGCGGGGTGGTCGAACGGGCTTTAGTCGAATCAAGGGCGGTGGCGGGGTGGTCGGATGGGGATCAGATCAACTCATAGGCGGGCGATGGCGGCCGCCGGGTTCTCCATCGCGTCGGCCACAGCGCGCATGAAGCCGGCGGCCGTGCCGCCGTCGCAGACGCGGTGGTCGAAGACGAAGCTCATCTGCGTGATCTTCCGGACCCGGATCTCGCCGTCGACCACCCACGGCCGGTCGATGATCCGGCCGAAGCCGAGGATCGCGACCTGCGGGTGGTTGATGATGGCGGCGCTGCCGTCCACATCGAACCCACCGTAGTTGTTCAGTGTGAACGTCCCGGCCGGCGCGCTCACGTTCCCCTCCCGGGCGCTCGCGGTCACCTTCCGGATCTCCTCGTCGAGCCGGGTCGTCGTCATCGACCCGGCATCGGTCACCGCCGGCACCACGAGCCCGCGGGCGCCCTGGACGGCGATGCCGAGGTCGATCCGGTCGTACTGGACGATCTCCTGGCGCTCGGTGTCGAGCCGCGAGTTCAGCACCGGGTATTCCTTGAGCGCGGCGACCACGAAACGCGCGATGTAGGCGAGGATCCCGGGTCCGGGGCGCAGGCTCTCGCGCAGCTCCCACAGCGGGGTGGCGTCGACGTCGACCCAGACCGTCGCTTCGGGGATCTCGGCCCGGCTGCGGGTCAGGGCGGCCGACACCGCCTTGCGGAAGCCGTTGAGCGGGATGCGGCGCTCCCCCGCCGTCACCTCGGCGGCGGCCGGCGGGGCGACGGCCGGCGTCAGGGCTTTCACCACGTCGGCCCGCACGATCAGCCCGCCCGGCCCGCTGCCCACCACCTTCCGCAGGTCCAGCCCGCCCTCGCGGGCGAGCCGGCGCACCAGCGGCGACACCACCAGCGGCACCCGGGAACCGGTGTGCGCGACGGCGACGGCGGCCCGCGAGGGACGGCGGCGGCGCCCGGACGGGGCCGGGGCGGCGCTGGTTCCGTACCCGATCAGGACGTTGCCGGAGCCGGCCCGCTCCTCCTCGCGGTAGGTCTCGGCCGGCGTCGCCGGGGCGACGGCCCCGACGGTCAGCAGCGGCTTGCCCACCTCGAGCACACCGCCCTCGGGCGCGTGCCGGATCGCCACCCGGCCCGCGAACGGCGTCGGCACCTCGACGAGCGACTTCGCCGTCTCCACCTCGACCACGGGCTGGTCGACGGCGACGGTGTCACCCTCGTTCACCAGCCAGCGCACCACTTCCGCCTCGGTCAGCCCCTCGCCGAGGTCGGGCAGCAGGAAGACCTGGTCCGTCACGAGTCCTCCCACTGCAGGTCGTCCACCGCTTCGAGCACCCGGTCCACATTGGGCAACTGGAAGTGCTCCAGCTTGGGCGGCGGGTACGGGATGTCGTAGCCGGTGACCCGGCGGATCGGCGCGGCCAGCGAATGGAAGCAGCGCTCGGTCACCCGGGCCACGATCTCCGAGGAGACGCTGGCGAAGCCGCTCGCCTCGGCCACCACCACGGCCCGGCCGGTCGACCGGACGGCCGCGCACACCGTCTCGTCGTCGAACGGCACGATCGAGCGCAGGTCGACCACCTGCAGGCTGCGGCCCTCACGGTCGGCCACCTCGGCCGCCTCCAGCGCGACCGGCACCGACGGGCCGTAGGCGATGAGCGTGGCGTCCGTGCCCTCACGGCGTACCACCGCCCGGCCGATGCCGGCCGGCGGCTGACCCGAGAGCTCGACCTCCTCCTTGCTCCAGTAGAGCTTCTTGGGCTCGAGGAAGACGACCGGGTCGGGCGAGGCGATCGCCTCCCGCAGCAGGCCGTACGCGTCGGAGGGCGTGGCCGGCGCGACGACGTGCAGCCCGGGAGTGTGCGCGTAGTACGCCTCGGACGAGTCGCAATGGTGCTCCACGCCGCCGATGCCACCGGCGTACGGGATCCGGATGACCATCGGCAGGCAGACCTTGCCGCGGGTCCGGTTCCGCATCTTGGCGACGTGGCTGACGATCTGCTCGAAGGCCGGGTAGGCGAACGCGTCGAACTGCATCTCGACGACCGGGCGGAGGCCGTTCATGGCCATGCCGACCGCGACGCCGACGATGCCCGACTCGGCCAGCGGCGTGTCGAAGCAGCGGTCCTCGCCGAACTCGGCGGTCAGGCCGTCGGTGATGCGGAAGACGCCGCCGAGCGGGCCCACGTCCTCACCGAAGACGACCACCGACGGGTCGGCCGCCATCGCGTCGCGCAGCGCCCGGTTGAGCGCCTGCGCCATCGAGAGCTTCTCGTGGACGGTCATACTGAGCCCTCCTTCGGCATGCCCTTCTGGCCCTCGCCTGCGACGCCGTAGGTCGGTGCGGCTGAGTGCCGCTCGGTGCAGGCGGTCATACCTGCGCCCCCTGCTCCAGAAGTTGCGGCGTCGGCTTGGCATAGACGTGCGCGAAGAGATCGGCCGGGTTGGGCTCGATGTCGCGGTTGATGCCGTCGCGCATGTGGGCCGCCTTCTTCTCGGCCGCCTCGCGCATCTCGGCCGCGGTGGAGTCGGTCACCAGGCCACGGTCGCGAAGGTGCTTCTCCAGACGGACGATCGGGTCGCGGGCCACCCACGCCGAGACCTCGTCGTCGGTGCGGTAGCGGGTGGCGTCGTCGGCGTTGGTGTGCGCCTGCATGCGGTAGGTGTGGGCCTCGACCAGCTGCGGCCCCTCACCGGCCCGGGCCCGCTCGACGGCGCCGGTCAGCACGGACAGCAGGGCGGCGGCGTCGTTTCCGTCCACGCGCTCACCCTTGATGCCGTACCCGATGCCCTTGTGGGCCAGGGACGGGGCGGCGGTCTGCCGGGACAGCGGCACGCTGATGGCGTACTCGTTGTTCTGCAGCAGGAAGACCACCGGCGCCTTGAGGACGGCGGCGAAGTTCAGCGCCTCGTGGAAGTCGCCCTCGCTCGTGCCGCCGTCGCCGCAGAGCGCCATCACCACCGTCGGCTCGTGCCGCAGCCGGGCCGCGTGGGCGACGCCGACCGCGTGCGGCAGCTGCGTGGCCAGCGGGGTGGTGTGCGGGGCGACCTTGTGCTCGTACGGATCCCAGCCGCAGTGCCAGTCGCCCTTGAGCAGGGTGAGCGCTTCGACCGGGTCGACGCCGCGCTCGACGATCGCCGCCGTGTCTCTGTAGGTCGGGAACAGCCAGTCGCCGTCGGCGAGCACCTGGGCCGCCGCGACCTGGCACGCCTCCTGCCCGTGGGACGACGGGTAGACCGCCAGCCGGCCCTGGCGGACCAGCGCGTACGCCTGCTCGTTGAGCCGTCGCGCGCTGATCAGGCCCTGTAGGGCCGTGAGCAGCGCCGCGTCGTCCGGCAGGTCTTCTCGTACGGCCCGGCCGTCGACGCCGATCAGCGTCACCGGCGTGGCCGAGGGCAGAAGGTGGTATGCGTCACCTGTCATGTGAACATGCTTCGCTCCTGGCCAATTGGTTTCCACTATCGGGGGAAAGCCGAGAAGATGTACTTTCCAAGGCAGTGATCCGGAGCCGAACGTCTCGCGGAGCGGCCTAGTGGATCGGACGGGTGAGACAAGTGGTCGACGACATCGATCGCCGCATCCTGGCCGAGCTGACCCGCGACGGGCGCATGTCGATGCGCACCCTGGCCGAGCGGCTGCACATCTCCCGGGCCAACGCCTACGCCCGGGTCGAGCGCCTGCGCGACGCCAACGTGATCCGCGGCTTCCGGGCCGACGTCGACCCGGTCGCGGCCGGCCTCGGCACGTCGGCCTACGTCACGGTCAACCTCAACCAGGCCGAGTGGCGCGACGTGGCCGACCGGCTGCGAGCGCTGCCCGGCGTCGTGCACATCGCCCTGGTCGGCGGCGAGTTCGACGTCATCATGCTGGTCCGCGCCCCGGACAACGCCGCCCTGGGCCGCCTCGTCCTCGACGAGATCCAGGGCATGCCGGGCGTGGTCAACACCCGCACCCTCCTCGTCTTCGAAGAGGCCGAACCCCCGGGCCTCGAGCCCACGGAGTGACGTCCATCTTTGCCTTTACATAGCATTGTCTCTATCTTTGACGGATGGATGACGAACCGACGGTGTTCGAGGCGCTTCCGGGGCGGCCGGCCGGGCGCAAGGACGCGTTCGAGGCGCTGCAGCGCGAGCTCGCCCAGTTGGTCGGCGTCGAGGCCGAGGTCGGGCACCGGATCAAGATCAAGCGAGCGGTCGACGCCCGGGTCAAGCAGGGCGGGCCGGTGCCGGAGGAATGGTTCGCGCCGTTGATCCGGACCGCGATCCACGATCCCGACCCCAGTTTCGTCCGGTTCTTCATCCTGCCGGCCATCCGCGCCTTCGGGCGCGAACGCGTCATGGTCGCGCTGATCGAACAGCTCGAGACCGGCAGCGCGGCCGACGCCGCGGGGGCGGCCCGCGCCTGGTACGCGGCCGCCGCCGGGGTCGAGTACAGGCGGGTCGACACCGAGATGGCCCTGGTCCGCTGGTATTTCGGCACCGCCCTGCGCCGGTTCGTCACCGACGAGGACCTCGACGTCCGCCGCTGCATCCTCCCGCTGCTTCCACTGCGGCCCGGCCACTACCCCGAGGAACTGCACGACCTGGTCACCCAGGCGGTCGCGATCGCCCGCACCTCCGACGACGGCTACCTGCGCCACCGGGTCGAGATCCAGGTCCGCTCGCGGGGCTGAGCTGCGCATGAGCGGCCCCGAGCGGGGTATTTGAAGATCGCACAACGACGGACGGAGACACCATGAGCGACGAGAAGACCGAACGCCCCGCGGTGGAGGCGGACGACGGCACGCCGATCGAGCGGGAGAAGCCCGAGCAGAGCGGCGCCGAGGAGCGGCCCGACCTCAAGGAGCACGGCAAGGCCGACTCGGCCAGCGGCACCGACGCCTAGAGCTCGGCCAGCACCTGGCCCAGCCACTCGATCGACTCGACCGTGATCGGGTCGACCACGAGTTGCAGGTGGGTCGCGCCCGCCTCGGCCATCGCGGCCAGGTGGCGGGCGATGTCGCCGGGCGGGCCCTCGACGGCCGGGGTGCGGCCGGCCCGGCCGGTGTCGCCGGGCGCGCGGACGAAGACGGCCGCGGTCGCCTCGACCTCGCCCGGTGCGCGGCCGGCGGCCGCGGCGGCCTCCTCGACCCGCGCCCGGAGGGCCGCGAAGCCCTCGGGGGTGTTCCCGTACTCGGTCGTCCAGGCGTTCCAGGCGTCCACGTGAGGCAACCCGATGCTGAGCATGCGCGGGCCGACCGAGCCGAGCCACAGCGGCGGTCCGCCCGGGCGGACCGGCGGCGGGTCGAGCGTGCAGTCGGCGGCTTCGTAGTACGTGCCGTGGAAGTCGATGTGCCCGTCGCGCAGCAGGCCGCGCACGATCGTCAGCGCCTCCTCGAAGCGGGAGACGCGGTGGTCGTACGGGAAGCCGAAGGCGTCGAACTCCCTCTTGTTCCACCCGGCGCCCAGCCCGAGGATGAGCCGGCCCCCGGAGATGGCGTCGACCGTGGCCGCCTGCTTGGCCAGCATGGCCGGGGTGTGGAAGGCGGTCGCCGCGACCAGCGGGCCCAGCTCGATGCGCTCGGTCACCGCGGCCAGCCCGGCCAGCGTCGTCCACGCCTCCCACGGGCCGCGCACGCCGCCGTCGGGCAGGTCGTAGAGCAGGTGGTCGCCCACCCAGAGCGAGTCGAAGCCGGCGTGCTCGGCGGCGCGGGCCATGGCGACGAGCTCGGCCCAGTCCACCCGGCGCTCGATCTCGGGCAGCTGGACGCCGACGCGGTACGAACGGGTCATGTCTGGAACGTACGCGAGAGCGGGGGCGGCCGAACCGGCCACCCCCGCTCTCGTCCGTCGGTTACTGAGCCAGCAGGGAGTCGTTCACCGTGGTCACCCGGCCAAGGCGCAGCGTGTAGGCGTCGGCCTCGTCGTAGGTGGCCTTCTGGTGGGCCCACTGGCGGCGGCCGTCGAGGGCGTGGAAGGAGACCTTGACCGAGCCGGGGGCGAGCTTCTCGAAGCGGAAGGAGCCGTCGGCGGCGGTAGTGGTCTGGAACTCGTTGGCGGTCTCGGTGTTGATGATGCCGACCGTGGCCCCGGCCACCGGGGCGCCGTTCTCGTCGGCGAGGTGGCCGGTCAGGGTCGCGGTCCGCAGCAGCCGCTCGTTGACGCGCAGCTTGCGGCCCTCGACGACGGTGTAGACGCGGGCCTGCTCGTAGGAGGTCACACGCGGCGAGTACTGCCGCAGGTGGCCGTTGACGAAGCTGACGACGTAGGCGTCGCCGGCCGGCACCTCGATGGAGTAGCGGCCGTCGGCCGCCGTGGTGGTAGTGAACGGGCGGGCGATCTCGGTGTCGTCGACGGTGACGGTGATGCCGGCGGCCGGACGGCCGTTCGGGGTGGTGACGAGGCCGGTGATGACGCCGGTGTCTCCATCGGATTCGGCGGCCTGCGCCGGGGCGGCGAAGGCGGTGGTGGCGACGATGGCGGCCAGGGCGGTGGTGATGACTTGACGACGGTGCACTTTCGGTCTCCCCCGTGAAGAAGTGGTGTGCGAGGAACGCTATGCGGCAAGGTCAGCGAGCGGAGTCGATGTCGTCGGCAGGTGGCACGAAACCGGTAGCTGCGAGCAATCGAGCCGCTACCAATCGACACCTCTCCGACAGTTCGGGGGGATCCAGGACCTCGAAGTCATGTCCCAGCAGAACCATGTGCATGAGGATGAAGTCGAGATTGTCGGCCCCACTGACCACTTCGGACTTCCCGTCGTCGCGCTCGTGGACGGCCGCCGCGGAGGGCGGAACGGCTGCCCGCACCACGGATGCCGGTGCATGCACCAGGAACCGGCCCTGATGCTTGTAGACCCGGCTCGCCACTCCCTCTTGGACATACGTCGCCGCGTCCGGCGCCGGGCGCGGGGTGAAGCGCCACGTCCGCGCACCCACCTCGCTCATCCGGTCGACCCGGAACGTCCGCCAGTCGTCACGCCCCAGGTCGTACGCGAACAGGTACCACCGCTTGTCCGAGGCGACCAGCCTGTACGGCTCGACCCGGCGCGGCCCGGACGGGTACGCGAAGTCGATCAGCACATGGTCGCGACAGGCCCGCGCGAGGGTCATCAGCACCTCCGGGTCGCCGGCCAGGCGGGCGCCGCCGAAGGACGAGACGGAGCCGGAGAGCGCCTTGACCGACGGCCGCAGCCGGGCCGGCAGCACCTGGTCGAGTTTCGACAGCGCGCGCAGCCCGGCCTCCCCGCCCACCCCGGCCAGCAGCGAGACGGCGGTCGCGATGGCCTCCTCGTCGTCGAGCAGCAGCGGCGGCAGCGCCTGGCCGGGGCCGAGCTGGTAGCCGCCGCCGGCGCCCTGGCCGGCGTTGACCGGGTAGCCCAGCGTGCGCAGCCGCTCGACGTCGCGGCGCACCGTGCGTGGGGTGATGCCGAGCTTGCCGGCCAGCTCGGGGCCGGTCCAGACGCGGCGCTGCTGCAGCAGGCCGAGCAGGGTGAGCACCCGTTCGGTCGTGTCCATGTCACCCACCTTGGCAGAGATAGCGGACCGATCCTGTCCGCCTGGGATGGCAGGGTGAGGGCATGGACCTCAACCGCGTACTTCGTGAGCAGTGGGAATGGCACTGGGAGAACCAGGTCGGCCCTCGGCTGGACGGGCTGACCGACGACGAGTACTTCTGGGAGCCGGTCAAGGACGTCTGGAACGTGCGGCCCCGCGGCACGTCGACGGCGCCCGTACAGGCCGGCTCGGGCGATTTCACCATCGACTTCGCCTTCCCGGAGCCGGTGCCGGCGCCCGTCACCTCGATCGCCTGGCAGCTCGGGCACGTGATCGTCGGCGTGCTGGCGATGCGGAACGCGGCGCACTTCGGGGCGCCCGCGGCCGCGTACGAGACCTGGAACTATGCCGGAAGCGCGGCCGAGGCCCGGCGGCAGCTCGACGAGCAGCTGGCGGTCTGGCTGGCCGGCGTGGCCGCGGCCGATCTCCAGCAGCCGGTCGGCCCGAAGGAGCCGTACCCGGAGGCGTCGATGGCCGAGCTCGTCCTGCACATCAACCGGGAGCTGATCCACCATCTGTCCGAGGTCTGCCTGCTACGGGACCTCTACCTCCACGCGAACGGAGCAAACCTGTGAGCAGCGAATTCCAGGTCACTTTCGACGCCCGCGACCCCAGGGCTCAAGCCGAGTTCTGGCGGCAGGTCCTCGGCTATGTCGTGCCGGCGCCGCCGGGCGTGGAGCTGCCCGAGGGCGCGGACGTCTGGGCCGCGTGGGAGGAGGCCCTCGACCGGTTCGGCGTGCCCGAGGAACGGCGCAACGGCCAGTCCGCGATCGAGGATCCGGGCGGTACGCGGCCGCGTGTCTTCTTCCAGCAGGTGCCCGAGGAGAAGGTGGTCAAGAACCGCGTCCACCTCGACGTCCGGGCCGCACCCGGCCTGCGGGGCGACGAGCGGATGGCCGCCCTCGAGACCGAGCACGACCGGCTGGTGGCGCTCGGCGCCAAGCGGTTGCGCCGGGAGGAGCCCGCTCCCCCGCTGAGCTTCGGCTTCATCGTGATGGCGGACCCCGAGGGCAACGAGTTCTGCCTGGACTGACCGCCTTGCCCGGTTGTGCGGGATCGGTCCTCCGAGTTGCGAACCGCGTTTCCTGGGGATTACGTGGGGGAAGCACCCGATCGGAGGACCCCCCATGACGTTCGGCGACGCGCCCGACCCCGCCCAGCTCGACGACACCGAGCGGATGAGCGCGGACGAGCTGCGGGAACTCCAGCTACGGCGGCTGCGGTGGACGCTGCGGCACGCGTACGACAACGTGCCGCACTACCGGCGGGCGTTCGACGCGGCCGGCGTCCACCCGGACGACTGCCGCGAGCTGGCCGACCTGGCCAAGTTCCCGACCACGAGCAAGGCCGACCTGCGCGACAACTACCCGTTCGGCATGTTCGCCGTCCCCGGCGACCGGGTGCGGCGCATCCACGCGTCGTCGGGGACGACCGGCCGGCCCACGGTGGTCGGCTACACCGAGCGCGACCTCGACACGTGGTCGACCGTGATGGCGAGATCGATCCGGGCGGCCGGCGCGCGGCCCGGGGACCGCCTCCACAACGCGTACGGCTATGGGCTTTTCACGGGGGGTCTGGGCGCCCATTACGGCGCGGAGAAGCTGGGCTGCACGGTCATCCCGGTCTCGGGCGGGATGACGCCGCGGCAGGTGCAGCTCATCACCGACTTCCAGCCGCGCGTCATCATGGTGACGCCGTCCTACATGCTCACGGTCATCGACGAGTTCGAGAAGCAGGGCCTGGACCCGCGCAAGTCGAGCCTCGAGATCGGCATCTTCGGGGCCGAGCCGTGGACCGAGCAGATGCGCCTGGAGATGGAGGAGCGGGCCGGCATCCACGCGGTCGACATCTACGGCCTCTCCGAGGTGATCGGGCCCGGCGTGGCCCAGGAGTGCGTGGAGACCAAGGACGGCCTGCACATCTGGGAGGACCACTTCTACCCGGAGATCCTCGACCCCGAGTCCGGCGAGCCGGCGGAGGAGGGCGAGTTGGTGTTCACCTCGCTGACCAAGGAAGCGATGCCGATCATCCGGTATCGCACGCGCGACCTGACCCGCCTGCTGCCGGGCACCGCGCGACCGGGGATGCGGCGGATGGAGAAGATCACCGGCCGCTCCGACGACATGATCATCCTGCGCGGGGTGAACCTCTTCCCGACCCAGATCGAGGAGATCATCCTGCGTACGCCCGGGCTGGCCCCGCACTTCCAGCTCGTGCTCACCACCCGCGGCCGGATGGACCACCTGACCGTCCAGGTCGAGGCCCGGCCCGACTGCCCGGGCGACCGGCGCGAGGCGGCCGGGGCCCAGGTGGCCCGGACCGTGAAGGACACCGTCGGCACCAGCGTCGAGGTGGTCGTGGCCGAGCCCGAGACCCTCGCCCGCTCGGCCGGGAAGATCCAGAGGCTGGTCGACCGAAGGGAGCGCTGAGGCTCATGAGCTGGTATTACCCGAAGGGCTGGACCGACCGGCAGGACGACGTGGAACAGGTCCTGATCCATTACGCGGCAACGCCTCCGGGCCAGTGGCCGGACTGGAGCTGGGGCCACGAGACGCGGGTGCTGCAGGACCTCGGCGGGTACCCGAGGCAGCGGCTGAAGGTGCTGCGGATGCCCCGCGGCGTCCGGGATCTGGAAAGCGGCCGGTCCGCGCCGGAGTACCGCTTCCACTACTACTTCGAGGTGTTCCAGGGCGGCCACCGCTGGACCACCGACCTGTTCACCGAGGACATCGTCTACCGGGACCTCGAGTACACCGACGAGAACGGCTGGATCACCCACATCTGCATCTACTGGGCGGTGGGCGACTGGGTGGCGCCGGTCTACAGCCCGATGGAGGACCCGCGGATCCCGCCGGACTCCGAGTTCCAGGCCAAGAACTACTACACCTATCAGGACAAGGAGCGCTTCCACCACGAGAAATACCAGATGCTGTACGGGCTCGACCTGCCGCACCGGTTCCATTCGCGGATGTGGGGCCCGCGCGGGGCGACCCTCGTGCAGCAGTACCACGTCGGGCGGATGTTCCCGCCGGAGGAGAAGAACGAGACCTGGCTGGGGCCGGACGGCACGTCGGCGCCGGGAGGGGGCAACTGTTGGTACCACCACCTGTGAGCGTCTTCGGCCTGCGCAAGACGTGGATCGACCCGGTGCCCGGCATCGCCATGGTGCAGGCCCACTACACCTGCTCCCCCACCGGCGTGCCGCCCGACTGGGCCGGGGCCGAGCAGGTCGTGCTGTCGCCCGGTCCTTCTAGAAGCGCCGTCTTCGAAGTGCCCCGGACGGTCGACGGCTCGACGGAGTTCTCGCTGCACCACTTCTTCTTCGTGGTGGGCGAGCACGACCGTACGACGTCTCCGGTCTTCACCGAGCCGATCGTGGCCCGCGAGGTCGTCTTCGATGACGCCACCGGCGCGTACAGCTCGGTGGGTTTTATCTGGAGCGAGGCCGACTCGCCGGTGCCCAACTACACCAGTGGGGTCACGGACGTGCCGCACGTGTTCCGGGGGCTGGTGTGGGGCGTGCGCGGAAGCACCGTCCGCTACGGCTTTCATCTCCTGGTGGGCGACGGCGAACGCTGGGACGACAACGGCGGTCACGGCTGGACCATCACCCTGTGAGGCGCTACGACCGGCCGATCCGGTGGGCCGGGAAGGGCCTGATCCGCTACACCGGCGCCCTGGACGGCCCCCTGACCCTGCACTACGGGTACGACGGCTGGTCGTCCCCGCAGGACGTGCCGATGGAGCGCGACGACGCCGGCTGGCTCGCCGCCGTGCCGGTCGGCGGGCGCCACGTCGTCGACTGCGTGGTGCGCTCGGCCCGATCCGAGCAGTGCGACAACAACGACGGGGCGGACTACCGGCTCTGGATCTCCCTCGACCCGGTCGACGCGCACACCCACGTCCGCGCCCCCGGCGGCGGGCAGCTCGGCTTCGACAGCCTGCGCACGGCCGCCTTCTCCGGTGGCATGACCCACGCGCTGGTCTGCTGGACCGAGAACGACCTGGTCGAGATCGTCGCCGAGGCCACGCCGTGGCTCACCCCGCTGGTCTGGGTGCGGCCCGGCGGGCCCGATCCGGCCGGCGTCCGCAGGCGGCTCGGCGCCGGCGCGGCGGGGCTCAAGCTCCACCCGGCGTACGACGGGTATCCGGCCGACACGCCAGGTCTGGACCCGTACCTTCGCGTGGCCGAGGAGGCCGGCGTCCCGGTGACCGTGCACAGCGCGCCCGGGCCGGCCGATCCCGACCTGATCCGGCGGCTGGCCGAGCGCTTCCCGGCAGTGCGGTTCGTGCTCTACCACACGTATCTCGGGCCGCCCGAGGGCCGGCGGCGGGCCGCGCGGCACGCCGCCGCCCTGCCCAACCTCTACCTCGAGACGTCCTGGTGCCGGTCGGCCGAGGCCGAGCGCCTGATCGACGAGGTCGGGCCCGAGCGGGTGCTGTTCGGCTCGGACGCGGCGACGGACGGGCCGGACCACTTCGTACGGCGGCCGCCGAACATCGAGATGACCGAGAACTACAACACCGGTCTCCTGCGGCTGGCGCAGCGCCTGGCGCCTTCGGTTTTCCGTGCTTTCGCGGAGTCGAACGCCCGGCGGCTCTTCGCGCTGCCACCTGGGCGTTTGGCCAAGCGGCGGCGGCTGACGCGGCGGCCGTCACTCTGACGTGGCGGTGTGGCGGGCGGGCAAGATCTCCCATGGCTCGCTATGTTGGGTCCATGACGACGACCGGCGACCGCAGGACACTCCTGCTGCGCTCGTTGTTGTCCGTTCTGCTGTTCGTGTTGCTGGCGCAGGTCGCCACGCCGCAGCGGCCGTCCGCGACGTCTTCCCCGCGGGCCGCTGTCTCCTCCTCCGCTGTGTCCGATCCCTCGTCCTCGCTCACCGAGCCCGACGAGTCCGCGGAGTCCGAGCAGGCGCCGATCGACCGCGCCACCGTCCTCAGCACACAGTTCACCGCGGGTGTCCGCGGTTCTCGCGCGCCTCCGGCCGCGTCCGCCTGATCAGCGCCTTCCCGCGCTGATCGCAGCTGCCCACGGTGGACTCGACACGCGGACGGATTGACGATCATGAACGTTGTAGCGGAGATGCTTGTTTCCTCACCGGCGCCGGCCATCTGGGCCACGCTGATGCTGCTCACCCTGCCGGCCCTGCTCCTGCTGGGCAGCCCGCAGGCGATGCGCCACCCGCGCAAGGCGGCCCAGGAGACCGTGGCCGTGCTGCGGGCCCGGAGCGCTTTCAAGAACCGCCAGGCCGAGGAGGCCGCCCAGGCGGCGCAGTTCGCCTCCGAGATCCAGGTGGCGGCCGAGCGCGCCGCGGCGAGCGCCGGCCGCTGGCAGGAGGTCTGGGAGCAGGCCGCCCAGGCGGTCAACGTCGCCTACGACGCCTGGCTGGAGGCGGACGCCCGGGTGCGCCGGGCCGCCGCGGGCGCCGTCTGGGGCACGCCCTGGTCGGCCCGGACCTGCGCGGAGTACGCGGACCGGGAGAGCTTCCTGCACCGGGCCGTCGAGGCCGCCGTCGGCCGCGGGGAGCTGCCCGCCTCGGCCCTGGCCGACGCGATGGCCGAGCGCAACGGCTGGGACGCCCGGCTCCACCAGGTCGAGCAGGAGCTGGTGATCGCCCGGGCCTCGGCCGCGTGGCTGCGTCAGCGGTACGAGCTGGCCACGGCCGCCGAGTCGGCCGCCTGGCACGATGTCTCGCTCGCCCGCAGCACCGCGAGCAGCCTGCGCGACGAGGCGCAGGCGGCCGCGATGCTGGCGGCGGCCTCGGCCCCGGTGCGGAAGAGCACCGAGGTCCGGGCGAGCCGCCGGGTGGTTCTCGCTGCGGGGAGCCTTGCTCAGATCGCGATGCGCTGACCCGGGAAGATCAGGTTCGGGTCGTCGATGATGCTCTTGTTGAGCTCGGCGAGCCGCTCCCAGCCGCCGTCGATCTGGTAGCGGTTGGCGATCTTGGCCAGGGTGTCGCCGGCGCGGACGATGTAGAAGTCGCCGGTCGTCTTCGTGGTGCTCCGGGGCGCGGCGGTCGTCGACTTGTGGGTCGTGGACGACTTGTGCGTCGTCGCCGACTTGTGCGTCGCCGACTTCTTGCTGGTCGTCGACTTCTTGGCGGTGGAGGACGACTTCTTCTCCGAGGCGCCGCCGGTGTTGGTGCCCTTGTAGCTCTTCGACGAGCCGGCCTTCTTGCCGCAGACCGGCCAGGCGCCGATGCCCTGACCGTCGAGGACCTTCTCGGCGATCGCGATCTGCTCGCCCCGGCTCGCCTTGTTGGCGGTGCTGGCGTACTTGCCGCCGCCGTAGGCCTTCCAGGTGCTCTTGGTGAACTGCAGGCCGCCGTAGAAGCCGTTGCCGGTGTTGATGCTCCAGTTGCCGCCGGACTCGCACTGGGCGACGGCGTCCCAGTTGACGCTGCCCGCGGCCTGGGCCGGCTGGGCCGCGCCGAAGAGGGCGAACGCTCCGGCCACGCCGGCGGTGGTGAGGCCGAGCGCGACGGTGTGCTTACGGTTTTGTGCCATGGAAGAACAACCTCCACGCCTACGAGGTGAGCTGTCGGGTTCGGGCTGAGGTGCCCGGCCGCGCGAGGCGGCTTCACCCCGAGGCACGCGCGGTGGCGTGCCGGAGAACGTTTGGGTCCCCCGCTCCATGCCTGAGTTGAATTCCGTCGGGCGGCGGCAGGACTCGGCGTTCCGCCCGCGGTGCCCACGATCGTGGGACCGGCCGACCGTAACCACGCCGATCGACCCTCGGCAAAGCCACGAAGGGCGATCGTGACGTTGTTCTCAGTGCGCCCGGCCGGGGAATGCGCCCGGTTCTGCCCCGTTTTGCCGTGATCACCGATCAAGGCTGCGACCAGGCCGATCAGTCCGGCGTTACCAGGCCCTGGAGCCCGACGACAACGGCGATGATGCCGAAGACGGCCAGCAGCAGCCCTCGCCCGAACGGCGCCTCCGCGGTCTTGCGGCCCGTCAGCCGGTCCCACAGCAGGGCGACCCCGACCGCGATGCCGACCACCTCGAAGTGGAAGACGTGCGGCCCGTCGAAGAGGTGGACCAGCAGGTAGTAACCGCCGGCGACCAGGGCCACGACGCCGACCACCCAGCCCCACGGCGCGACCCGGTCGGCGAACGTGCCGAACCCGCCGCCGACGCGCGGAATCTGCCGCAGCAGGGCCGCGGCGAGCAGCAAACCGCCGAGAATGTTCGCGAGATCCAGCAACAGCGCCATCAGCATGCCTCCCGGTTACCCATACGGGAGCGCTCCCATGTCGGGTTCAACGCTTCATCACTTCCAATACGAGCAGTCGGCGCAGAACCGCTGATGCGGGATCGTGAAGGCCAGGCAGCAGGTCCGGCGGCGCACCCGCTCGGTGTTCCAGTCGACCAGGTGGGCCACGTCGAGCATGCGCAGCACCTGGCCGGTCGTCTCCCCCGGCGGCGCGCCCGCCACCGTCGAGGCGCGCTGGGCCGCGTGGGCGATACCCGCCGACAGCGAGCCCAGAAGCAGGCGGCGGCTGACCCGGGCCGCGCCCTGGACCGCGTCCAGCAGCGGCGTGACGTGCTCGTCGAGCAGGGTCCGGCGCAGGGTGGCCAGCAAGGCGGCCTCGTCGCTGACCACGGAGACCCGCGGCTCGCCGCGGCCGGCCAGCGGGTCGTCCGGCAGCACCGAGACCGGGATGTCCTCCCGCAGGCCGAGCCGCGCCGGGGCGTACCGGTCGTCGAACCGCACCAGAACCTGGGCCGTCGTGAGATGCGGCACCCGGCGCGCGGCCACCCAGCCGAAGACGGCGGGCACCCCCAGCCAGTAGGAGTACGCCTTCCAGATCAGCGCCGCCGACACGTGCGGTTGCGCGGCCCGCCAGCGCCGGCGGCCCGCCTCGAGCAGCACCTCGACGCCGTCCCCCGCGAAATCACCGGCCGGGATCCAGCCATCGAGATCCGTCACCAGCAGATCGGCCGCGAGCCCCGGCACCCGGGTACTGGAGCCGTACCCACCCGCGATCGCGGCAAGAATCGGCGCGTCCACGAGATCTCCCACCGCTCAGGTATACCCGCCGCGCCCCTGCGGTATCCGACGCTCCGCAGTGGACGCTAGTTTGACCAGGTGAAGATCGGCGTCAACCTCCCGCAGACCACCACATACGACCTAGCGCACGACGTCACCGCGTTCGCCCGCGCGGCGGAAGACCTCGGCTTCGACAGCCTGTGGGCGTACGAACGGGTGCTGACACCGGAGGACCAGAGCGGCTCCCACGGTTTGTACGGAATGCCGGACGTCCCCTGGCCGGAGCGGTACGGCTACACGACGGATCCCCTGGTCACCCTGACGTTGGCGGCGGCCGTGACGTCGCGGGCCGAACTGGGCACCGGCGTCCTCGTACCGCCGCTGCACCTGCCCGTCCGCCTGGCCAAGACCCTCGCCGCCCTCGACGCCGCCGGCAACGGCCGCCTCATCGCCGGCCTCGGCGCCGGCTGGTCCATCGACGAATTCGAAGCCACCGCTCCCCGCCCGCTGACCGAGCGCGGCGCCGCCCTCGACGAGTTCCTCGACGTCGCGGACGCCGTCTGGTCCCCCGACCCCGTCTCCTTCGACAACGGCCGGTACCACATCAAATCGGCCCGCATCAACCCGAAACCGACCCGGCGCATCCCGCTCTTCCTCGGCGGCCGCGGCGAGCCGGCACTGCGCCGCATCGCCCGCCGCGCCGACGGCTGGCTGCCCACCGCCACCCCGCCCCCGCAGGTCGCCGACACCCTCGGCCGCCTCCGCGACATGGCCTCCGCCGCCGGCCGCGACCCCGCGGCGATCTCCTGCATCTTCCAGGTCGGCGTCGCCACCACCCCGTCGATCCCCCAGCTCATCGACGACATCGGCGCCCTGTCCGAAGCCGGCGTCGACCACGTCTATGTCACCCTGCCGTCAGCGCTGTCGTCCCTCGCCGAGCTGACCGACACCGCGGCCGCCCTGATGTCCGCCGCCACCGACGCCAACCTCCACTGACTCCCACCGCCGCCCCCGCTGTCGCAGACCTCGCTCACGCCGGAAGCGCGGCCGGCGCGACGGGATGCGCCGGACCTCGCCCACCCCGGCAGCGCGGCCGCCACGGCGGGATTTCGCTCGTGCCAGGGCACGACGGGGGCGGCGGATGTCGCGGACCTCGCTCACGGCGGCGCGACCGGGACGACAAGATGCCGCGAACCTCGCTTACCCGGGGCGCGGCCGAGACGACGAGATGTCGCTCATGCCAGGGCACGACCGTGGCCACGGATGCCGTAGACCTCGCTCACGGCGAAGGCGCTACCGGGCCGACAGGAGCACGCGGACCTCCCTCACGGGGCGCGGCGGGGCGGGGCGATGGATGTCGCTCACGCCGGGGCGCGACCAGGCGCGCCGCGCGGGGAGTCAGGAGACCGGGTTCCGGTGCAGGCGGCGGAGCGCCAGCGCAAGTTGGAGGCGCAGGCGGCCCTGGGGTTCGCGCGGATCCCAGCCGAGCAGGGGCTGGGAGTGGGCGAGACGGTCCTGGAGCGTGGAGTGGTGCACACGCAGAGCGGAGGCGGCCGCGCGCAGGCTGGCCGCCTCGGCCACGGCGTCCAGGGTGCGCAGCATCCAGGGGGCCGACGCGGCGGCCCGCTCGAGGGCCCGGACGTCCGGGTGGGGCTCCGTGGCGGGTCCGATCGCCGGGGCCAGCAGCACCAGGCCCCCCAGCTGCTCGGCGTGGACCACGCGACGGCCGGGGTCCTGGTCGGTGTCTTCGGCGGTGAAGCGGAGTGCGACCTGCGCCGCGGCCCAGGACTCCGGCAAATCCTTCACCAGCACGGCCGGGCCGACACCAGCCCGCTCGGCGGCGAGCACATCGGCCGGATCACCCCGGCGAGCGCCGTCGCCGTGCGGGGAGTTCGGAGGGCTCACCGCCGGGACCACACGCGGCACGCCGTCCGACGGCGCGGCGGGACCCCGAGCCGGCGGGTTCGGGGGGCTCGCCGCCGGGATGAGGCGGGGTATGCCGCCGGGGAGGGCTACGGCTCGTACGGCGTCGGTGGGGTGGAAGCCGAGGCGGGACGCCGCGCGCAGGCGGAGGGGCTCGAGGGCCTCGCGGTCGACGGCGAGCTCGGCTGAGGCCGGGTCGGGGCGGGCGGCGTGGCCGCGGGTGCGGTCGAGGACCGCGCGGGCGGCCGCTGCCGCCCGCTCCAGCACCATCGCCTCGATCGGGCCGGGGGTGCCGGGCCGCTCGAGCGACAGGGTGGCGCCCTCGCCGACCGGCGCCGACATCCAGATCGGGTCGGCGGGGCCACCGGAGGCGGAGGAGCCGTCCGGCTCGACCCGTACCCGGACGTGGCGCTCGTCGTCGTCCAGCCGGGCCGGGCAACCGGCCAGGACGGCCGCGCCGCGGACGATGGCGCGCAGCCCGGCCCGTTCCTCGGCCAGCCGGTCGAAGTAGGCGATGACGCGTACCGCCGCGCCGGCATCGGGGTCCAGCGCGGCCAGGCGTACGGCAAGGTCTTTCACCCTCGTCATCCTCCCCCGCCGCCGCCGTCGTGACCAGGTCTCAGACCCCCAGCAGCCGCTTCAGCCAGCGCAGGCGGGCGGCCCGGGCCTCCTGGGAGATGGCGGCCTGCGGGGCGAGGCCGTCGAAGCCGTGGAAGCCACCCGGCCAGACGTGCAGCTCGGCGCGGCCGCCGGACTGCCAGATGCGGCCGGCGTACGCGACGTCCTCGTCCCGGAAGGTCTCGGCCGAGCCGACGTCGATGAAGGCGGGCGGCAGGCCGGACAGGTCGGTGGCGCGGGCCGGGGCGGCGTAGGGGGAGACGTCGGGGCCGCCGCGGGCGTCGCCGAGCAGAGCGGTCCAGCCGGTGTCGTTCGCGGTGCGGTCCCAGACGCCCAGGCCGGCCATCTGCCGGGCCGACGGGGTGTCGTTGCGGTCGTCGATCATCGGGCAGAGCAGCATCTGGCCGGCCAGGCCGGGGCCGCCCCGGTCGCGGGCCATCAGGGCCACGGCCGCGGCGAGACCACCGCCGGCGCTGGCCCCGGCGATCACCAGCTGGGCCGGGTCGATGCCGAGCTCGGCCGCGTGGGCGGCGGTCCAGACCAGGCCGGCGTAACAGTCCTCGACCGGTGCCGGATGCGGGTGTTCGGGGGCGAGGCGGTACTCCACCGAGACGATGACGGCCGGCACCTCGGTGGCCCAGTCCTGCAGCGCGTCGACGCCGGACCGGTTGTTGCCGACGATCATGCCGCCGCCGTGCGTGTGGTAGATGCCCGGCAGCGCGGTGGTGGCGCCGGCCGGGGTCAGGATCAGCAGCTCGACGTCGGGGTCGCCGGCCGGGCCGGGCACCAGGCGGCGGGCCACGGTGAACGTGCCGTCGCGGGACAGCTGCTCGTCGCTGAGGTCGGCCATGACGCCGCCCTCCCGCATCGACGGGATCATCTCGGCGGTCCACGCCGACGGCAGCTGCTGGCTGATCACGTCGAGCGCGGCGGCCAGCTCGGGATCGAACGGCGGAGGCGGCAGAACGGTCGTCACGGGAACCCCTTTGTTGCGGGAATGTTTCCCCCATCCTGGGTCCCGGCCCCCGCCGTTATCGAGCGCCGGGCGGCGGAACTTTCCCGCCACCCGGCGGATCCGGCCGGTTCCTCACGCACCGAAGGCGGCGCGGGTGATCGGCTGCCAGTCGCGCCAGGTCTTCAGGCGGTCCTCGTAGATGGCCTCGATCTCCGGGAAGACGTCGCCCAGGATGAGTCGGCGCGGCGGATCGGCGGCGTCGACGAGGGTGAAGATGGCCGGCACGGTGGCGGCCGGGTCGCCCACCCGGAACTCCGGCGCGGTCGCTTCACGGGCCCGGTCGTAGTCGGATAGCGGAGCGCTGGTCCGCAGACCGCGCGAGGCGAAGTCGGTCGCGTACGGCCCCGGCTCGACCATCGTGATGTGGAAGCCGAAACCCTCGGTCTCCAGCGCGAGCGCCTCGCTGAGGCCCTCGACCGCCCACTTGGAGGCGTGGTAGGCGCCGAAGCCGGGGTAGGCCCGGACGCCCCCCTCGCTGGTCACCTGCAGCAGATGCCCGCTGCCCTGCCGGCGCAGGACGGGAAGCACGGCCTGCGTCACCCAGACCGTGCCGAAGAAGTTGGTTTCCATCTCCTGGCGCAGCTCGCGCTCGGTGACCTCCTCGACCATGCCGACGTGGCCGAAGCCGGCGTTGTTGACGACGACGTCGATGCGGCCGAAGCGCCGGACCGCGTCCTCGACGGCCGCGAAGACACCTTCGCGGTCGGTGACGTCGAGCTCCCGGGCCAGGACGGACTCACCGAAGCGGGCGACGAGGTCGTCGAGCGGAGCTATGTTCCGAGCGGTGGCGACGACGCGGTCGCCTCGCTGCAGGGCGGCCTCGGCCCAGAGGCGGCCGAAGCCGCTGGACGTACCGGTGAAGAACCAGACTTTGCTCATACCCTTGAGTCAAGAGCAGATCGCTCCATGCCACCAGCGAATGTCTGGCAGATCAGGTATTCCAGACAGGCATACTGGCGGCATGAGCCTCGATGTTCATCCGCAATTGCTCCGGGCGCTGCGGGCGGTCCTGGAGACCGGGTCGCTCACCGCCGCGTCGGAGCGGCTCGGGTTCACCCAGTCGGCGCTCTCCAAGCAGATCACCGCGCTCGAGGCGGCCGCCGGCACTCAGCTGTTCCGCCGCGGCCCGCGTGGAGTGGAGCCGACCGAGGCGGGGCACCGGCTGGCGGCCCGGGCCGTCACGGTCCTCGACGAGCTCGACGCGGCCGGGCGCGAGCTGGCGAACCTGGCGGCGCCGATCGGGGGCCGGGTCGTGCTCGGTGGCTTTCCCACCACCGCGATGCGGCTGGTGCCCCGGACGGTCGCGCGCGTGCGTTCCGCGTACCCCTCGGTTGAGATCGAGTTCCTGGAGTCGTCGACGCCGGTGCAGTTGCGGCGGTTGCGGGCCGGCCGCCTGGATCTCGCGCTGCTGGCGTCGGGTGAGGGCCTGCCCGGCTGGGACCTGACCGGCGTCGAGACCGAACGGCTGCCGGCCGGCCCGCTCCTGGTGGCCGTCGGCCGCCGGCACCGCCTGGCCCGGGCCGAGCGGGTCACGGTGGCCGACCTGGAGGACGAGGAGTGGATCGCCGGGCGCGGCGCTCGCGGCGAACCACAGTTCGGGCCGTGGCCCACGCTGCGGCAGCCGAAGGTGGTGGCCGAGCTGGGCGAGTGGTCGACCCGATTCGGCTTCGTCGCGGCCGGCCTCGGCATCACCACCGTGCCCACGCTGGGCGCCGGTGCCCTGCCCGACAGCGTCGTCGCCGTCGAAGTGGACGACCCCGGCTGGACGGGCCGTTCGCTGCTGCTGGCCCGCATCGGCGCCCTCACCGGCCCGTCCGCGGCCGTCCGCTCGGCCTTGTTCGCGGAGGCCCGCACCATCGCCGACCGCTGACCAGCGCGGCCGGGATCAGGTGCAGGAAAGGGCGGGTGTGGTGGCGGCGCCTTCGCCCATGAAGCCGAAGGTTGTGGTGGCGCCCGGGGACAGGGTGCCGTTCCAGGCGGCGTTCCGGGCGGAGGCGGTGGTGCCGCTCGTGGTGACGGTGGCGCCCCAGGACTGGAGGATGCGCTGGCCCGAGGCCAGCGGCCAGGTGGCGGTCCACGCGGTAGTTCCGGTGGCGCCGGCGGTGATGGTCACTTCGCCCTGGAAGCCGTTGGTCCACGTGCCGGTGACGGCCAGCCGGGCCGAACACGCGCCGGCGGGTGCGGGCGTGGTCGGCGTGGCCGGGGTCGTCGGCGTCGGGGTGGGGGTGGCGGTGATGGCCGGGGTCGTCGGCGTCGGGGTGGGGGTGGCGGTGATGGCCATCTCGGCGTCGGTGAACGGGGTGTAGGACGGGTTGACGTCGGTTTCGCCGGGGCGGCCGTCGCACGTACGGCTGGGGTTGAACAGTAGGTAGGTGCCGGAACCGCAGGTGGAAGCCAGCTCGGCATCCCCACCGACCACAATGGAGCCGAACAGGTCGGCGCCGCCCTGGATGAGGGCGTTGTCCTTGACGACGGCGTTGCCGCTGATCCGGGCGCCCGAGTTGACCCAGGCCAGGCCCTCGATGCGGGCGTTGCCGCCGACCGTGCTGGCGCCGAAGACGGCGGCGCGGGGGCCGACGTAGGCGGTCGAGGCGACGGTGGCGCGGTTGTCGACCCAGCCGCCGCCGTTGCTGTGCCAGTGACCGCCCCCGGTGGCGGCCGGCTTGGTGTAGCCGGGCTCGTGACCGGACGGGGTGGCGCCGGCGACCGAGAACTCGTACGGGTAGCGGTAGTTCTTGGTGTAGCCGTCGAGGAAACCGTAGTGGTGCACGGCCGTGGGCGCGCCCAGCACGACCAGATAGAGCTCCGTCTCCCCCGCTTGGAGCTCAATCGAGATCTGCCCGTCGGCCGCCGTCGAGACCGGGCCGTACCGGGGTGTGCCGTTCTTCAGCGCGACGAAGCCGTAGCTCCACCCGGATCCGGCCGCCGCGTCGACGTGCCCCTTGAAGCGCAGCTGAACGAGGGACGAGGTGGGCACCAGCTTGATCTTGTTGTAGCCGTAGTCGGAGGGCGCCAGCGCGGGCGGGATCGCGTAGTGGTGGCCGACCGCGTCGACCGGGACCCCGTTGTACGCGTTGATGAAGCCGGCGCCGTACACGCTGTCGGCGAACCGCTGGAAGTGGCTCTTGTTGCTGTAGTCGTACGTGACCTGCCGCTGCGCGTACCCGGCCAGGTCGGCGTTGAGCTGCTCCTGGCTGAAGCCCCTGAGGCGCCGGTACGTCTCCAGTGGATGCTCGGTGGAGCGGGCCTCGTTCCACAGCCGGTTGAAGATGGACACGCCACCGTTGCGGTCGGCCAGGTATTGGATGAGCATCCAGGCGCCGTAGTGGTGCCGGCTGGACGAGTAGGCGAGGTTCTCGGTGCGCAGGAAGCGCGTCAGGTCACCCGCCCCGCCGTCCGGATAGACCTGCATGGCCATGTATTCGGCGCCGGCTTCCCAGAACGTGCCGGCGGACGCGTCCGTGAAGCCGTACCCCTGCCGTCCCAGGAATGTCAGGTTCTGGAACACGTGGCCGAGCTCGTGGGCGAGACCCCACGACCCGGGCCGGGCCGCGGCCGGCGCGATGTTGATGACGCCGACCTTGCCGTCGGCGCTGCCGCCGGTGGCCCAGGCGTCGAGCTCCGTGCGGTTCCAGGTCTGGGTGACGATCACGTCGATCTTGTAGGTGGCGAGCGCACCGGTCTCCGGGGTGAACTTCATCGTGTTCACGTAGTAGGAGTACAGCGACTCCAGCTGAGACAGGATGTCGTTCGGGTCGAACGTGTAGGGCGAGGGTGCGCTGACCGGGTCGGTGCCCGCCTTCTCGCCCCAGAGCAGGATGAAGTTGGCCGACTCCCGCGTGCGGTCCTGGCTCCACGGCACCTCCCCGGTGCTCTTCCATGAGGCGGGGAGGTAGACGGTCTTGGCGGCGGCGAGCGCCGGCTGGGGCACACCGACGACGGCGAGGACCACCGCGGCGACCAGAGCGAACAGGCGGGACATGGGGACAGCCCTTCAGGACGGCGAAAAGGCCCCCACGATGGCCGACGCCCATCCTGACGTGCTGATTGATCGGTGTCAATGCCGCTGAACGAAAACGTTTTCGGCCAGGGCGCGCGCCGCGTCGACGGCCCGGTCGGCGATCTCACCGAGCGAACGGTCGGTGCGCGCGAAGAATCCCTCGGCATACAGCGAGACGTAGCCGTGGGCCACCGCCAGTGTCGCCTCGAGAAGGCGTACGGCCGCCGGGAAATCCGCGCAGGCGGTGGCCAGGTCGAGCAGCGTGGTCATCAGGGCCCGCGTCTCCGACCGGCGGGTGTCGTCGGGCACCTGGTACAGCTCGGCGGCGAAGATGACGCTCATCCCGGCGCCCGTCCCCGCGACGTACCGGACGTAGGCCCCGGCAACGGAGGCCACTCGGGCGACGGGGTCGTTCTCCGCCTCGCCGGCGGCGGCTTCGATGGCCGTACGCAGATCACGCGCGGCCGCCGCCGACACGGCGCTCAGCAGATGGGCCCGATCCGGGAAGTGCCGGTACGGCGCGGCGGAGCTCACGCCGATGCGCCGGGCGACCGCCGCCACCGAGAAGCGCTGCAGCCCGCACTCGGCGAGCGACTCGAAGCTCGCCTCGACCAGCGCCGCCCGGAGATCGCCGTGGTGGTAGCGCGTCACGGTTGCCTCCATGTAAGGGGTCTCTTACATTACCGGAGTAAGAGCCCTCTTACATATCGCGCTCGGGAGACATCGTGACCATCCGGCTCGGCTACCAGATTCCGAACTTCACCTACCCCGGCGTCCCGGTCGAGGACCTCTTCGACACCGTCGCCGCCCAGGCCCGCGAGGCCGAGGCCGTGGGCTTCGACACCGTGCTGGTGATGGACCACTTCTACCAACTGCCCGGCATCAACACGCCGGAGAACCCGATGATGGAGGCCTACACGACGCTGGCCGCCCTCGCCGCCTCGACGTCCACGGTGCAGCTGTCGACGCTGGTCACCGGCAACACGTACCGCAACCCGGCCCTGCTGGCCAAGACGGTGACCACCCTCGACGTGATCTCGAAGGGCCGGGCCGTCCTCGGCATCGGCGCCGGCTGGTTCGAGCGCGAGCACCACGACTACGGCTTCGAGTTCGGCACGTTCGGCCAGCGCTTCGAGCGCCTGGAGGAGGCCCTGAACATCATCGCCCCGATGCTCAAAGGTGAGGAGGCCACCCTCGACGGCAAGTGGTACCAGGCCCGCGGGGCGATGAACCACCCCCGGCTGCGCACGGTGCCGATCATGCTGGGTGGCTCCGGCGAGCAGAAGACGTTCCGGCTGGCGGCCCGCTTCGCCGACCACATGAACATCATCTGCGACCTCGACGACCTGCCCCGCAAGGTCGCCGTGCTCAAGCAGCGGTGCGAGGAGATCGGCCGCGACCCGGCCACGCTGGCCACCTCGTACCTGGCCATGGGCCTGGTCGGCGAGACCGAGCAGGAGGCCAAGGAGTTCGAGGCCGGCATCCCCGAGGACCGCCGGGCCCGCGCCTTCGCCGGCACGCCGCAGCAGGTGGCCGAGAAGCTGCAGGAGAAGGTCCTCGGCGCCGGCATCGACGGCCTCACCATCAACCTGATCCGCAACGGCCACCGCCCCGGCGTGGTCACGGCGGTCGGCGAGGCCCTCAAGCCGCTAGTGACCGCCTGATCAGCGTCTGCGGGTCGCCGGGCTCGACGACCTCCTGCAGGAACACGACGCGGTGGACGATGTAGCCCAGCCAGGACTGGGCGGTGAGGTGGACGGGGAAGTCGCGCGGCAGCTTCCCCGTCGCCACCCCGCGGTCGAGGATCGTGACCAGGCACTCGAGCCACGGGTGCAGAATGTCGCGCAGGTCGGCCAGGCCGGCCTCACCCCGGGAGCTCATGGCTCCGGCGACCACGCTGGCGTCGCCGTAGAGCGTGAGCGTGCCCAGCACCGCCGCCAGCTGAGCCTGGGCGTCGGCGGCGGCCACATCGCCCGCTGAGACTGTCTCAGGATGAGACACCACAACGCGGAGGCGGCGAGTGAGATGACCGTATGGAAGCAACGACGTTCGGCGAGCTGGCCGCCCTCGTCCTGCGCCTCGGCGTGCTGGGCATCCTGGTCGCCGTCCTGAACGCCGTTGCCCTTCGGGTCGTACGCCCCGACGAGGTGCCCAGCTGCGCGCGGGGCCGCATCCGCTGGTGGGGCGCGCACAACCCCGCCCTGTTCGTCAGCAGCGTCGTCATCACCCTGATCGGCCTGGCCGGCGTGATCGCCGTCTGATCCGGCCAGCCGTTCGGCACCGGTCGCGCGATGACGTTCGCCCAGGATAATGGGTCGGTGAGTGTGGGTGATGACGCTGCGGGAGTGCCGGAGCCGTTGCGGCGGGAGCTGATGAAGGAGCTGACCGCCGCTCGGGAGCTTGCCGTGGGCGATCCGGAGGCGGCCGCTGACCGGGTGAACGACGCCGAGGTTGCGCTGGGACATCGGGACCAGCCCGGGCGGGAGCGGTTGGCGGCCTCCATGCGGGCGTTGCTGCGGCATCGCCGGCCCGAGGCGACCATCTGCCCGAGTGATGCGGCCAGGGTGGCCGGTGGGGGGTCGTGGCGGGATCTGATGGACGCGGCGCGGCAGGTGGCGGGCGAGCTGGCGCGGGACGGCATCATCGTCGTCCGTCAGCGTGGTGAGGACGTGGATGTGGAGACTGCGGTGGGGCCGGTTCGGCTTGCTCGCGGGCCGGCGTGGGGGTCAGAGGACGAAGGTCTCGAGTAACAAGAACGCGTTGAGGCCGATGATCAGGGCGGCGACCGTGGCGGCGGCGGCGTTCGTCCAGGGGTTGTTGACGAAGACGCCCATGATGTCGCGGCGGCGGGTCAGCATCAGCAGAGGTATCAGGGCGAACGGAATGCCGAAGGACAGCACCACCTGGGAGATGACCAGGCTGTCGGTGGGTGGCAGGCCGAGGCCGAGCACCAGCAGGGCGGGGGCCATCGTCACGGCGCGGCGGAGGAAGAGCGGGATCTGGCGGCGGATGAAGCCCTGCATGACGATCTGACCGGCGTAGGTGCCGACACTGGAGGACGACAGGCCCGAGGCGAGCAGGGCGATGGCGAAGGCCAGGGCCGCTCCCCCGCCGACCATGGCGGCCAGGCCGTTGTGGGCGGACTGGATGGCGTCGCCCTCGGCGAAGGGGACGCCGGCGTCGTGGAACAGCGATGCCGCCACGACGAGCATGGACAGGTTGATCAGGCCGGCCGCGCCGAGGCCGATGAGCACGTCGAGGCGCTGGAAGCGGAGCAGTTCCGAGCGTTCGGCGTCGTCGCGGCAGGCGACCCGGGCCTTGGTCAGGGCCGAGTGCAGGTAGACGACGTGGGGCATGACCGTGGCGCCGATGATGCCGCAGCCCAGGAGCACGCTGTCGCTGCCGGCCAGCCGCGGGACCAGCCCGGAGGCGATGCCGGCCGGGGAGGCGCCGACGACCAGCAGGTCGTACAGGAAACCCAGCAGGACGATGCCCAGCAGGCCGGCGATCGCCAGTTCGAAGCGGCGATAGCCGCGTTGTTCGAGGGACAGGATGGCGAACGCGACGACGGCTGTGATCAGGCCGGCGGCGAACAGGGGCACGCCGAAGAGCAGGTAGAGGCCGATCGCCGCGCCCACGAACTCGGCCAGGTCGGTGGCCATGGCGACGATCTCGGCCTGCACCCAGAGGCCGCGGGAGACCGGCCGGGGCAGATGCCGCCGGCACAGTTCGGGCAGGTCCTGGCCGGTGGCGACGCCGGCCTTGGCCGAGAGGTACTGCACGAGCATGGCCGTGCCGTTGGCCGCCACGATGACCCAGATCAGCGTGTATCCGTAGTGCGCGCCGGCGGTGAAGTTGGTGGCGAAGTTGCCGGGGTCCACATAGGCCACCGCGGCGACGAACGCGGGGCCCAGCAGGGCGATCGTGCCGCGGACGCGCCCGCGGGAGAGGGCGACGGCCAGGCCGTCGCCCTTCATCGGTCCCATGCTGTCTAGCCGACCGAGGGACCGAGGCCCAGCGACTGCGGGGTGCTCGAGTCGGGCGACGGCTGGCGCAGGCCCTCGTCGAGCTCGCCGATCTCGGTCATCAGGGCGGGGCTGCCGCCCCACGGTGTCTGCTCCTCGGCGACCAGGGTGTTGGTCGTGAGCAACAGGCCGGCCACCGACGCGCCGTTCTCCAGGGCCGAGCGGACCACCCGCAGCGGGTCGACCACACCCATCTCGATCATGTTGCCGTAGCGGCCCTGCAGCGCCTCGAAGCCGTCGTCGCGGCCGAGTTCGCCGATCCTGGCCACGGTCTCGGCGCCGGAGTAGCCGGCGTTGGTGGCGATGAGGAACGCCGGTTCGCTCAGCGCCCGCCGTACGATCTCGACGCCGATGCCGTAGTCGTCCTTGAGGTCCATGCCCTCCACGGCGTCCTGCGCGTGCAGGCGGCGACTGGACGGCGACGCAGCTCAGTAAGCCTGCCGCGGCGAGTAGGACGCTGCCGGCGAGCAGGACCGAGCGCAGGCCGAAGGCGTGGGCGAGGACTCCCGCCGCGGCCGCGCCGGCCGGCATGGCGGACAGGCCGACCAGGCGGTAGCTGCTGGTGACGCGGCCGAGCAGGTGGGGCGGCACGATGCTCTGGCGCGGCGAGACGGTGACGACGTTCCAGGCGGAGGTGGCCAGGCCGATCACGGCGAGGCTGGTCACGGCGGCGGCCATGGTGACGACCAGGCCGGTGGCCGCGAGGGCGGCGGCCTGCAGGAACACGCAGGCGAGGAGCAGCGCCGGCAGGGGCAGGTCGCGGGCAGGTCGCGGGCGGGCGGCCGGCGATCGAGACGGCGAACAGGCCCAGCACGACGGCCCGGCCAAGGTCGACGCGCCACATGAGCACGCGGCGGTCGACCCGGTCGGCGACCGCGCCGCTGATCAGCCCGAACAACAGCCGCGGCAGATAGCCGGCCGCGAAGACCGGGGAAACACCGCGCGGGTCGGTGGTCAGGTCGGCCGCGAGCAGCGGAAAGGCAACGTATCGGACGCCATCGCCGAAGGCGGAGACGGTGGCCGCGGTCCATAGCAGCCGGAAGGAACGCCCGAGCCGATGATCGGTTGCCGTGGTCACCCCGATCGCGCCGCCCATCCGTCGACGGGCCTCAGCCTAGCCGCGGCCACCGCGGCTCACCGCCCCGTCAGGACAGAGATGCCGCAGCGGCGCGCAGGTCCTTGAGAGCGGCCAGGGCATGAGGCGCCAGGCCGCCGGCGTCGTCGCGATCGGTTTCGGACCAGGTGGTGTAGCCGCGCTTGAAGGCGAGGACCCCCAGCTCAGCAGCGACCTGAGCGACGGGGTCGGTGATGCCACGGGCGATCAGGGCGGCGCTCATGGCGGCGGCCATGCCGACACTCTTCAACGCGTCGCGTTCCTGCAGCTCGGTGCTCGCGGCGACGGCGGCCTTCAGGCGGGGGCCGAGCTCGCGGTTGGCCGGGCCCATCTCGGCGGCGGCGCGCTCCAGGCCGGCGGCGACGGCGTCGAGGGGGGCGGTGCCGGGTGGGGCGTCGCGGATGCCCTCGGCCAGCAGGCGGCTCAGGGTTTCCTGGCCGGCGACGAGCAGCTCGCGCTTGTCGGAGAAGTGGCGGAAGAAGGTGCTCTTGGTGACGCCGGCGCGTTCGGCGATCTGGGCGACCGTGGTGGCGTCGAAGCCCTGCTCGATGAACAGGTCGACGGCGGCCACGACGAGCCGCTGGGTCGTCTCGGGTTGCCAGCGGGCCATGGGGCCAGGATAGCGATGGGACTTTGGTCCCGTCACAGTGCTACGGTGATGGGACAAGAGTCCCATCGCTTTGGGGAGCACAACATGCACGTCTTCGTCACCGGCGGCACCGGCACCATCGGCTCGGCCGTGGTCGCCGAACTGCTCGCCCACGGTCACACCGTCCTGGCCCTCGCCCGCTCCGACAACTCGGAGCAGGCCCTGAAGGGAGCCGGGGCCGAGGTCCTGCGCGGCGGTCTGGCCGACCTGGAGGTCCTGCGGACCGGAGTGGCGCGTACGGACGGGGTGGTCAGCCTTGCCTTCGGGCGCGACTACGGCAGCCCGGAGAGCCTGGCCGCGTCCATCGCCGAGGAGAGCGCCGCCATGGCCACCCTCGGCGAGTCCCTGATCGGCAGCGGGCGGCCCATCGTGACCGTTTCCGGGACGCCGTGGGTGCCGGGCCGCGCCTCCACCGAGGCCGACCCGGTGCCGACCGACGGGCCGGTCGGTCAGCGCGGCCGTTCGGTCAACGCGCTGCTGGCGCTGGCCTCGCAGGGCGTTCGGGCCACGTCCGTACGCATGCCGCGCACGGTTCACAACAACGGCGAGGGCGGGTTCGCCGGTCTGTTGACGGATGCGGCCCGCCGCAGCGGGATCGCCGGTTACCCGGGCGACGGCGCCCAGCGCTGGCCGGCCGTGCACGCCCTCGACGCGGCCGTGGTGTTCCGCCTGGCCCTCGAATCGGCGCCGGCCGGCACCGCCTGGCAGGCCGTGGCCGACGAGGGCGACGCCGTCCGGGACATCGCCGCCGTCGTCGGCCGGCGGCTGGGCCTGCCGGTCGAGTCCGTGCCGGAGGAGACCTTCGGCC
Organism: Actinoplanes sp. NPDC049598; assembly: GCF_040675435.1. Taxonomy (NCBI): domain Bacteria; kingdom Bacillati; phylum Actinomycetota; class Actinomycetes; order Micromonosporales; family Micromonosporaceae; genus Actinoplanes; species Actinoplanes sp. NPDC049598. The sequence continues at coordinate 453,497 of NZ_JBFAOX010000002.1, forward strand.
CGTTCGGCCCGATCTTCGCGATGGACCAGCCGGCCTCCAGCGCCTACACCCGCGAGACCCTGGGCTGGCAGCCCACCCACCCGAGCCTGCTGGAAGACCTCGAAAACCTTCAACCCTGAGACGTGCGGCGGAACGGCTCACCGGTTAGAGCCGCGCCACACGCGAGCTCCGCGCACCGCAGCCGGCCCGGAGACCGATCTCGCCGGGCGGGGTCCGCCCCCACCCGGCGAGCACCACCCGGGCGGTCAGAGAATCAGCTTGCCGTTCTTCACGCGGGGCCAGGTCTGGTAGTGCGAGGAGTAGAGGGACTGGCCGACCCAGGTGGCGTCGGTCGCCACCGGCTTGCGCGGGGTGGAGGCGACGAAGTTGCTCGCGTCGTCGGTCGAGCCGGTGCCGTCGTAGCGGGCCACGGCCGGGTAGGGGAAGACCGGGCGGGTGCGGGCCGCGGCGGTGGCGACGATGCGGCCGGGCCGGTGGCCGGTCTCGACCCAGGACATGACCGGGGTGAGGACGTCGAAGCTGTTCGGGCCCTCGCCGCCACCGCAGTGGGCCATGCCGGGGAAGAGGTACAGCTTGGCGAAACTGTCCGGATTGGACACGGCCTGGCGCAGGGCGTCGTAGTAGATCAGGGTGCCCTGCGGGGAGATGTGCTGGTCGTTCCAGCCGTGCCAGAGGATCAGTTTGCCGCCGCCGCGCTTGAAGGCGGTCAGGTCAGGATCCAGGGCGGCCATGTACGACGACGAGGGCAGCACGGCCTTCCCGAAGGACTCGATCGTCAGCCTGAGGTCGGTCAGCTGGAAGGAAGGCCGGGGATTGTTCGGCTGGGCCAGGTAGCGCAGGTAGGACAGCGCGAAGTTCTCGCTCGCCACCGTCTGGCCCTGGGCCGTGGGCACGAACAACGTCCATTCGAGCTCGGAACCCCACTCGTGCGAGATGTACGGCTCGAGGCGGTTGCCGCGGGCGTCGGTGGCGCCGTCGTGCAGCTTGCGGACGACGGCGGCCTCGGCCTTGGTCAGACAGGTGGCCGGGTCCGGGCAGACCAGCGTCGACGGGTTGAAGTCGCACAACCGTGGGTCGTCGATGAGCCCGTCCTTCAACCCGTCGAGGCTGTCGCACTTGGCCAGCACCGCGGCGTGAACGAGCGGCAACTTGCCGGCCAGCAGGATGTAGTTGCCGTTGGCGTCCTTGTTGGCGAGCACGTTCCAGGCGTGGTGGAAGGTGTTCTGCACGGCCATGTTGTTGGCGGGCGCGCCGGCCGCGATGCCGTCGAAGTCGTCCGGGAAGCGCTGGGCCTCCATCAGCGCCTCGCGACCGCCGTCCGAGCAGCCGGTGAAGTACGAGTAGCGGGGCGCCCGGCCGTAGAACGCCTTGATGAGCGCCTTCGTGGTCTGCGCGGTGACGTGGACACCGCGGTAGGCGAAGTCGATCTGCGCCTGCGGGTTGTTCGCGGCCCAGGAGCCGTCGTTGAGGCCTTGGTGGCCCATGTCGGTGGTGGCGCTGGCGACCTCGCCGTTGACCACGGGTTCGCAGCCGGCGGCCTGACCGTAGTTGATGTTCGCGCTGCCGCAGAGGCCACCGCAGCCGGTCTGCACGTAGCGCTGCGTCCAGCCGTTGAGGGGCAGCCGGGCCACGATCGTGTTCGCGGGCGCGATGGTGCCCCGGACTTCACAGTTCGGGCCGACGACGGTGGCGGACGTGATGGTGACCGGAGCCCCGGCGGCCCGGCTCAGGTCGAGCCCGCGGACGGCCGAGCAGTCGATCTTGGGTTTGAGGGCCGGCAAGTCGGCCAGCCCGTCCCTGGGGGGAGCGGCAGCCGCGAACGCGGAGGCGGCCACCAGGAGGACGGGGAGAAGGAGGGAGGACGGACGGCGCATGGACGTCACCTACTCTGGGCGGGGAACGGTGAGCCGCGGGAAGACGCGGCGGGCGTTGCCTTCGTAGACCTTGAAGCGGTCCTCGTCGGAGAGCCCGAGCGCGTCCACGTAGCGCCGGGTGTCGTCGAAGTGATGGCCGGTCTCGGGGTCGATGCCGCGCACAGCACCCACCATCTCCGACCCGAAGAGGACGTTGTCAACACCGATCACCTTGACGAGGAGGTCGATGCCGGGCTGGTGGTAGACGCACGTGTCGAAGAAGACGTTCGTCATCACGGTCTCGTCGAGCGGCGGCCGGCCGAGCATGTCGGCCAGGCCGCGGAAGCGCCCCCAGTGGTACGGCACCGCTCCCCCGCCGTGCGGGATGATGAACCGCAGCCCGGGGAAGCGCTGGAACAGGTCCGACTGCAGGAACTGCATGAACGCGGTGGTGTCGGCGTTCAGGTAGTGCGAGCCGGTGGCGTGGAAATTGCCGTTCGTCACGGCCGAGACGTGCACCATGGCCGGCACGTCGAGCTCGACCATCGCCTCGTAGAACGGGTACCACGACTCGTCCGTGAGCGGCGCCGAGGTCCAGTGGCCGCCGCTCGGGTCGGGGTTGAGGTTGCAGCCGATGAAGCCGAGCTCCTCGACGCATCGTCGCAGCTCGGCGATCGAGTGGGCGATCGGCACGCCGGGCGACTGCGGGAGCTGCCCGACACCGGCGAACTTGTCCGGGTAGAGCGCGGTGACCCGGGCGATGAGGTCGTTGCAGGCGGTGGTCCAGGCCTCGCTGACCGCCTCGTCGCCGAAGTGGTGGCCCATGGCCGAGGCCCGCGGGGAGAAAATGGTCAGGTCGACGCCGCGCTCCGCCATGAGCCGCAATTGGCTGCCCTCGACGGATTCCCGGATCTCGTCGTCGGAGATGCGGGGGTAGGCCGGAGCGGCCAGCCCGGACGAGAACGCCTCCTGCTGCTGCGATCGCCAGGCGGTGTGCGCGGCCGGGGCGGTGGTGTAGTGGCCGTGACAGTCGATGATCACGCGTCGGCCTCCTCGACGGGCACGACCGGCGTGCCGTGGGTGTGGAAGGTGTCGATCGTCTTGAGGCCCCAGGCCTGGCCCTTGGCCCGTTCCTCACGGGTCCAGCTGATCGTGCGCCAGTCGGGCGCGAGGATCAGGCGCGCGCCGGCGTTGCAGATCTCGATGCGGTTGCCGCCGGGTTCCCAGACGTAGAGGAAGAAGGTCTGCTGGATGGCGTGCTTGTGCGGGCCGGTCTCGATGTGGACGCCGGCGTCGAGGCAGACGTCGGCCGCCCGCAGGATCTCCTCGCGGGTGTCGGTGGCGAAGGCGATGTGGTGCAGGCGCCCACGGCTCCCGGTCCAGTCCTCGGTGTAGACCAGGTCGTAGGTCTTGTTGCCGAGCGAGTACCAGACGGCCTGGGGCGACCCGTCGTCCTTGACGATCTGTTCCGTGCACCGGGCGCCGAGCGTCTCGCTCAGGAACGTGCTCGTCTCCGGCACGTTCGCGGTCAGGTAGTTCACGTGGTCGAGCCGGCGCAGATTCGCGCCCCGCCCCGGATACCGGGCCGCCTGGTTCTTGAGCGCGGGCTTGTCGGAGCCGTCGGGCTCGTACCAGTCGACGTCCCAGTAGAGGCCCATCTCGTGGCCGTCCGGATCCTCGAACAGGAAGACCTCGCCCAGCCCGGGAACGTCCTTTACTGATGTGCCCGCGCCGAGCGCATCGCGCAGCCGGTGCAGCGCTTGCGGGCTCGCCGCGCGCAGATAGGTGCGCCCGATGCCCGCTTGCGGGTTCCGGACGAGCCGGATCGTCCAGGACTGGTAGTCGTCCCAGGTGTGCAGATAGATCGAGTCGGCGTCCCGGCGCACCTCCCGCAGCCCCATGACGTCGACGAAGAAGTCGCGCGACTCCTCGAGCACCGCCGTCCGCAGCTCGACCGGCCCGGCGTGGGCGATGTCCCGCCGCCGGTCCGGGTCGTGGGTGACGCTCATCCGGTTGCCTTTCCCGTGCGCGGCCACACCAGGCCGTCGGACAACTTGCGGGCCGTGCGCACCACGGTGCTGCGGACCAGACGGGCCTTCGGCCCTACACCTTCGAGCTGGACGTACGCGTCGAAGAAGCCGCTCGGGTGCTCGACGCGAACCAACCGGTTGTTGGCCTCACCCCGCGCGCGCAGGGCGGCCGCGACCGAGACCGCGCCGAGGACGCCGATCGCCGCGTGCACCCGATGCGGGATGAACGTGCGCGTGGTGACCGTGCCGCCGTGGCGGGGCGCCGAGATGATGCTGACCTTCGGGACGGTCGTGTCGCGGACGTCGCCCAGGCCCATCTTCCGGCCGGCCTCGACCCGCAGCGCCTCGACCTTCGCCCGAAGCGCCTCGTCGGCCTCGAGCACCGCCGGCTCCTCGTCGCCCGCGAGCCCCAGGTCTCCCGCCCGGACGAGGACGACGGGCATGCCCGCGTCGACTGCGGTCGCCTCGACCCCGGCGAAGAAGTCAACCACCTGCCCGGTGGGGAAGAGCGGAGCATCGCCGCCAGGAAAGGCCAGATCGATCGGCGCGGCCGGGAAGGGCGTGCCCGCCATGACCGTGTCGCCGTCGTACTGGACCTGGCCGGCGGGTGTGCGCACCGTGGCCTCGGCCAGGCTGACGGTCGGGTTCATGATCCGGATCCGTACGGTCGTGGTCTCCCCCGCCGGCGCGACCAGACCCCGCTCGATCGCGAAGGGGCCGACCCCGGCCAGGAGGTTGCCGCAGGTCTGGGCGTCGGTGACGATCGGCCGGTCCGGCACCACCTGCAGGAAGAGGTAGTCGACATCGGCGCCGGGCGACTCCGACGGGCCGACCACCGCCACCTTGCTCGTCAGCGGGTGGCCGCCGCCGAGACCGTCGATCTGCCGTTCGTCGGGCGACCCCATGATGCGCAGCAGCAGGTCGTCCCGCTCGGCCGGGTCCGCCGGCAGATCCGCCGCCAGGAAGTACGCGCCCTTCGAACTGCCCCCGCGCATCTGCATGCACCGGATGCCCTGGGACGTCACGGGAGGTCGTCCACGTACTCGACGCCGAGTTCCGCGAGCAGGGGGCGCAGGTTGTAGAGGTCGACGCCGAGGGTGCCGTCGGCCAGCGTCTTGCGTTTGGTCTCCTCGGCGGCGAGGCGCTTGCGGGCCGCCTCGACGGTAGCCGGGCCCTGGGCGATGGGCAGGGCCAGCACGCCGTCGTCGTCGGCCACGATGATGTCGCCGGGGTGGACGATCTGGCCGTCGGCAACCACCGGGACGTTCACCGAACCGGGGCTCGCCTTGACCGTCCCTTGTGCGTGCACCGCCCGGGACCACACCGGGAAGCCGAGAGAACGGAGCGCCGCGATGTCGCGTACGCCCGCGTCACTCACCAGACCGATGACGCCGCGCGCCATCAGCGACGTGGCGAGAAGGTCGCCGAACATGCCGTCGGTCGACGGCGAGGTCGTCGTGACGACCAGGACGTCGCCGGGCCGGCACATCTCCACGGCGGCGTGAATCATCAGGTTGTCGCCGGGATGACACGAGACGGTGACGGCCGAGCCGGCGATCGCCGCGCCCTCCTGCCGGGCCTGGATCGCCGGGCCCAGCAGGCCGATCCGGCCGGCCGCCTCGTGCACGGTGGCCACCCCGGCGGCGCGCAGGGCTTCGATGGTCTCGGCGTCGGCCCGGTTCACGTTCCGGACCACGTAGTGCGATGCCACGGCGTCCCTCGCATCGATATCGGTGGTGTTGCCGACATGTCTACGGCTCCTGAAGATCGGAGTCAAGATTGTCTTCCAAATTGTTGACAATATCGGTAACGTCCGCGGCGTCGGCCCGCTCCCGTCGGCTCCCTGGAGGAGAAATGCTCCGCCGCTCGTTCGCCTTGGTTCTCGCCTCCGCCCTGTTCGCCACCGCCGCGTGCGGTGGCGACGGCGGCGACGCCACCACTTCGCCCGACGGCACCACCGCGCTCAAGGTCGGTGTCATCCCCATCGTCGACGTCGCGCCGATCTACCTCGGCGTCAAACAGGGCTTCTTCAAATCCGAGGGCCTGGACGTCACCCTCGAGACCGCCCAGGGCGGCGCCGCCATCGTGCCCGGCGTCGTCAGTGGCCAGTTCCAGTTCGGCTTCAGCAACACCACATCGCTGCTGCTCGCCTCGTCGCAGGGCCTACCGCTCAAGGTGGTCTCGGCCGGTGTCGCCTCGACGGGCGAGACCGGCAAGGACTTCGGCGCCGTCATCGTCAAGAAGGACAGCCCGATCAAGACGGCGGCCGACCTCGCCGGTAAGCGCATCGCCGTCAACACGCTGAAGAACATCAACACCACGACCGTCAACAAGGTCGTCCGCGACGCCGGCGGCGACCCGTCGACCATCAAGTACGTGGAGCTCGGCTTCCCGGACATCGCAGCCGCCGTGGCCAAGGGCGACGTGGACGCGGGCCAGGTGGTCGAGCCGTTCCTGACCATCGCCGCCGGCCAGGGCGACCGCCAGGTCGTCTCGAACTACGCCGGCACCGACCCCGATCTGATGGTCGGCCTGTACTTCACCTCGCAGCAGTTCCTGTCGAAGAACCCCGAGGTGGCCCAGAAGTTCACGGCCGCCATGGCCAAATCCCTCGAGTACGCCTCGAGCCACGGCGACGAGGCGCGGGCGGTCCTCAACGACTACACGAAGATCGACCCCGCCGTGCAGAAGAGCCTGGTCCTGCCGAAGTGGCCGAGCACGGTCGGCCAGGACTCGGTGCAGGTCCTCTCCGATCTGGCGCTCCAGGACGGGCTCATCACCAAGCAGCCGGACCTCGGGACGCTGCTTCCGTGACTGTCTTCCTCAATGCGCCGGCCGGCCAGGTGACCGCTCGGCCGGCCGTCCTGGGGCTCACCGGCCTCGCCATCGCCGTCGGCCTTCTCGAGGCGCTCCCCCGACTGGGCATCGTGGACAGCCGGTTCCTTCCGCCGTTCAGCGCGATGGCCCGTTCCCTGGCCGGGCAGCTGACCACCGGCGGCTTCTGGACGGCCACGGGGCAGACATTGCGCGGCTGGGCGCTGGGCCTGGCCATCGCGATGACGGCCGGCATCGTCGTCGGCGTGGTGGTCGGCAGCGTCCCGCTGCTGCGCGCGCTGACCGCCTCGACCATCGAGTTCCTCCGGCCGATCCCGTCGGTCGCGCTGATCCCGTTGGTGGTGCTCATCTACGGCAGCGAGATGCCGTCGGCGCTCGTGCTGGTCGTCTACGCCGCGTTCTGGCAAGTTCTGGTTCAGGTGCTGTACGGGGTGGCCGACGTGGACCCGGTCGTCCGGGACACCGCGCGGTCGTACCGCTTCTCGCGCCGCGCGATCGTCCGGACCGTCATCTGGCCGACCGCGATGCCTTACGTGGTAACGGGTTTCCGGCTCGCTGCCTCGGTCGCGCTGATCCTCGAGATCACCGCCGAGCTCATCATCGGCGTGCCCGGCCTCGGCCGGTCGATCGGGGTGGCCCAGAGCTCCGGGGCGGTCGCCGAGACGTACGCCCTGGTGTTGGTCGTCGGGGTCATCGGGGTGCTGGTCAACGTGCTCGCGCGGGCCGTGGAGAAGCGGGCCCTGCGGTGGCACACGTCGGTACGGAGGGATCTGTGAGACGCGCACTCCTGGCTCTGGCCCTGCCGTTGGTGTTGCTCGCCGCGTGGTGGGTGGCGTCGGCCGGCAGCACCAGCTTCTTCTGGCCGCCGCTGCGCACCATCGTCGAGGCGTTCCCCCACACCTGGACGGCCGATCCGCTGGTCAACGACGTGCTGCCCAGCCTGGCCCGGCTCGCGATCGGCTATCTCGCCGCGGTCGGGATCGGGGTCGCGCTGGGCGGGGCGATCGGCGCCTCGCGGACCCTGCGCGAGCTGTGCGAGCCGGTGCTGGAGTTCCTGCGGGCCGTGCCGCCGCCGGTTCTCATCCCGGTCATCGCACTGTTCGCCGGCTACACCGGCTGGACCTCGAAGATCATCACGATCGCGCTCGGCTGCGTGTGGCCGATCCTGCTCAACACCATCGAAGGCGTCCGCTCCCTGGACGAGGTGCTGCGCGACACGGCCCGGTCGTACCGCTTCGGCCGAGGGGCGACGCTCTGGCACGTCGTGCTGCGCGGCGCCAGCCCGCGCATCGCCACCGGCGCCCGGCAGGCGCTGTCCATCGGCGTGATCCTCATGGTGATCAGCGAGCTGTTCGGGGCCGACCGCGGCCTCGGCGCCGCCGTCGTGCAGTTCCAGCGGGGCTTCGCCATCCCGCAGATGTGGACCGGCATCATCCTGCTCGGCCTGATCGGCGTCGCCCTGTCCGGGCTGTTCCGCCTGGTCGAGCACCGAACCCTGGCCTGGTACCGCGGGCTGCGCCAGGCCGAACGAGGAGCGTAGAGATGACCGTCATCCTGGACGTCGACGGCCTGGCCAAGACCTACACCGGCCACGGCCGCGAGGTCGAGGCCATCCGCGACCTCACCTTCCAGATCCATCAAGGCGAGATGGTGTGCATCGTCGGCCCCTCCGGCGCCGGCAAGACGACCCTGCTGCGGTGCATCGCCGGCCTGCTCTCCAGCTCGGCGGGCAAGATCGTGCTCGACGGCTCCCCCGTCACCCAGCCCCCGCCCGGCATGGCCGTGGTGTTCCAGGAGTACGGGCGCAGCCTGTTCCCGTGGCTCACGGTCCGCAAGAACGTCGAGCTTCCGCTGCGCGAGAAGGGCCTCGGCAAGGCCGACCGCGCCGCGAGAGTGGACGCCGCCCTGGAGGCGGTCGGCCTGAGCGAGAGCGCCGACGCCCACCCGTGGCAGCTCTCCGGCGGCATGCAGCAGCGGGTGGCCATCGCCCGCGCCATCGCGTACGAGCCCTCGGTCCTGCTGATGGACGAGCCGTTCGCCGCCGTGGACGCCCAGACCCGGGCCGACCTGGAGGACCTGGTCCGCCGCCTCTGGCTCCAGCTGGGCGTCACCGTCCTGTTCGTCACCCACGACATCGACGAGTCGGTCTACCTGGGTCAGCGCGTCCTGGTCCTGTCCAACCGCCCCACCGTCGTCCTGGAGGACGTGCGGGTCGACCTCCCGGCCGAACGCGACCAGCTGGGCACCCGCTCCTCCGCCCGCTTCGCCGAGTTGCGCAGCCACGTCTACGAACTGATCCAGCTGGCCAAGAAGGGCCATCGCCCCTAGCGCGGCTTGGCCACGGTGAGCAGGATGACGCTGTCATCCAGAGCTTCGAGACTGTGCCGCGCGGCGGGGATGACAAGGAGATCACCGGCCTCGCCGTCGATGGTCCCGGCCCCGGCGGGCTCGGCCGCGGCGAGGCGGACGCGGCCGCTGAGGACCTGCAGGGTGGCGTCGCCGGGGCTGTTGTGCTCGTGCAGCAACTGCCCGGCGGCGAGCGCGATGACGGTCTGCCGCAGGGTCGTCGTGTGGTCGCCGAAGACGGTGTGGGCGCCGCGGCCGCTCGACGCGTCCCGGGCGGTCACCGCCTCCTTGGCGGCGAGCTCGGTCAACGAGATCTTCTCCATGCCCCTCACCCTCCCCTCGGCCCGAGCCGGCGAGCAGAGGCGAAAGTCCCGAACGCGCGATAAGGGGACGCGTGGTCAGCCCCGCGCGGAGCGAGCCCTTGGTCAGCCCCGCGCGGAGCGGGCGCGGGGTCAGCCCGCGGAGCGGGCGCGGGGTCAGCGGGCGCGGCCCGTGCGGAAGGCGTAGGCGACCAGGGCGGCGCGGTCACGGCAGGCGGTCTTGGCCAGGAGGTGGTTGACGTGGGTTTTGACGGTGGCGTCGGAGACGTGCAGGCGGGTGGCTATCTCGCTGTTGCTGTGGCCGAGCGCGATCTCGCGCAGGACGTCCTCCTCGCGGGCGGTCAGGCTGCTGTCGCCGGGCGGGGCGGGGGCCACACCGTACGGGGCGCCGTGGGCCAGCGCCTCCAGGAGACGCCGCTGCACCGTGGGGTCCAGCTGGGCCTCGCCCGCCGCCACGGTCAGGATCGCCTGCTGGATGTCTTCGGCGCCGGCGTCTTTGGTCAGGTAGCCCCGGGCGCCGGCCTGCAACGCGCGGAAGACGGTGCTGTCGTCGGCGTACGTGGTCAGGACGACCACCCGGGACCGGGACCCGGACGCCGTCAGGCGTGACGTGGCCTCGACACCGTCGACGCCGGGCATGTTCAGGTCCATGAGCACCACGTCCGGGTCGAGCTCGGCCACCCGCCGCAGCGCGTCGGCCCCGTCGAGCGCGGTGCCGACGACGGTCAGGCCGTCGAGCAGGCCGAGCATCATGGCCAGGCCGTCGCGTACGACCTTCTGGTCGTCGGCGATCAGTACGGTGACGGTCACTTCTCCCCCAGCGGCATGCTCAGCGATACCCGCCAGCCCGTGTCGGTCGGGCCGGCCTCCAGGTGGCCCCCGGCCAGCGCCGCCCGTTCGGCCAGCCCGGTCAGGCCGAGGCCGCCCGAGGGCAGCGCGGCGCCCGGGCCACCGGTGTCGGTCACCACGACCGAGACGGCCTCGACGGCCCACGAGAGGTCGACGGTGACGGCCGCGGACGGGCCCGCGTGCTTGGCGGCGTTGGTGAGCGCCTCCTGGACCGTACGGTAGAGGGCCAAGCCGTTCTCGGGCGGAAGCGGCCGCGGTGTCCCGGTGACCGTGAGCGTCGCGCCGGGGTGCCGGGCGACCAGGTCGGGGATGAGCGACGGGCCCGGCAGCCGGTCGCCGCGCAGGGTCTCGACCACCTGGCGGGCCGAGGTGAGACCGTCGCGGGCCATGCCGTGGGCGCCGGCGATCTGGTCGAGCAGGCGCGGGTCGGCGTTCGTCTTCGCCGCGAGCAGCCGGGCCCCCTCGAGCTGGACGGCGAGACCGGCCAGCGTGTGCGCGAGCACGTCGTGCAGTTCCCGGGCGATGCGGCCGCGCTCGGCCAGGCGGGCCGACTCCTCGCGGGCGGTGCGGGTGGCCGACTCCTGGGCCAGGCGCTCCTCGGCCTGCTCGCGGGCGGCCCGGTTGGCCTGGGCGAAGGCCGAGGCCAGGAAGAGGAAGAAGCCGCCGACGGCCAGGTTGAGGAAAGCGCTGACACCCTCGGAGGCGTTGAACGACTCGGCCAGCGCGGTCAGCACCACCACGAGCCCGCCGAGGATCAGCGCCGGCCGGCGGGACAACCGCAGGCCGATGCCGGCGACCGCCATGAAACTGAGGACATAGCCGGGGCCCGAGGGGCGGATGAGGTCCATCAGCGCCCCGCATGCGCCGGCCGCGGTGAAGCAGACGGCCGTCAGGCGCGGGTCGCGCAGCCGGGAGAACGTGCCGAGCAGCCAGAACGCGATGCCGGCCACTACCACGACGGGGAACGCGGTCCGGGCGCCCCCCGAAGCGGGAAGGCCGGCCAGGACCGCGTCCACAGCGATCACCGCCGCGCTGACCCAGACCAGCACCCGGAACGTTTGTCTCACCGGGCCATTGTCAGGGACGGCCGGCGCAGGCGGGCGGCCGAGATCACCATGACCACCAGCCGGGAGAGCACCATCGCCAGCGAGAGCACCACGAAGGCGGCGGTCCAGGCGTCGGCGCCGGTGATCAGATGCGTACGGCTGAAGTCGACCAGACCTTGGGTGAACCAGTGGTCCGCCCCGTAGATGAAGAGCATCCGCCCCGCGGTCACCGCGATCCAGATGGCCGCGAAGCCGAAACCCGCCGTCGTCAGGATCCGGCCGGTCGACGCGTCCCGCGACACCCGCACGAACAGGCCCGACACGATGCCCAGCACCACCCCGGCGGCCAGCCCGGCCAGCACCAGCGGCACGTCGTTGCCCGCCGTCGGGAACGAGTGGAGATAGAAGGCCGCCACCGCCAGCACGATGACCACCGGCCGGACGAGCCGCTTGCCGGTGAACTCGTGCGTGCCGAGCGCGGTGGTGAGCATGAGAACGAGAATGCCGAGGCTGATCAGGTAGTTCGTCATGGGTCAAACGATCCCGGCTCTGCCCCACCGCCGAATCGGAGCGTGGATGGAACTGTCGTCTCCACCCTAGGGTTGAGACCGCGGCTGGTCCTCCACCAACGGCTCCAACAGCTTCCGTACGGAGTTGAGATCGCCCTGCGCCCGCAGAACGCTGACCAGGTTGTTGCGCAGGCGCGCGACCGTCGGGTGGGTGGCGCCCAGCGCGGCCTCGGCGATGTCCAGGGCCCGCTCGCCGCTGGCCCGCGCGGCCGGCAGGTCGCCGAGGCTCTGCAGCACGTTGCCGAGGTTGTTGTGCCAGATGCCGACGGTCAGCGGATCCGCTTGCTCCCCGGCCTCCAGCGCCTCTTCCAGCTGCTGCCGCGCGCCCTTGAAGTCGCCGAGGTCGCGCAGCACCATCGCGAGGTTGGCCCGGCAGTTGCCGACGGCCGGATGCCGGGCGCCGAGCGCGGCCTCGCTGATCCGCAGCGCCTCCGCCATCTGCTGGCGCGCGCCGTCCAGGTCACCGAGATCGCGGAGCACCATGCCGAGATTGCCACGGCGCAGCGCGGCCGTCGGATGCCCGGCGCCGAGCGCGGCCTCGCTGATCCGCAGCGCCTCCTCCATCTGCTCACGCGCGCCGTCCAGGTCACCGAGATCGCGCAGGACCATGCCGACGCTGCCGTGCCGCAGGGCCACGATCGGATGCTGCGGGCCGAGAGAGACTTCCCCGACGCGCAAGGCGAGCTCGTACTGCTCACGGGCCCCCGTCAGGTCGTGCAGGTCGTGCAGCACGTTGCCCAGGTTGTTGTGCCAGACGCCGACCTCGACGTGCTCCGGGCCGAGGGCGGCCCGGCCGATGCGCAGCGCCTGCTCGTACTGTTCACGCGCGCCGTCCAGGTCGCCGAGCTCGTGGCGAACCTGGCCCAGCTCGTGGTGATGCCGGGCCAGCTCGGGATCGGCGCTCGCCATCGCGACCGCCCGTGCGGCCAGCGGGCTCGCCTGCCGGTGCTGCGCACGCTCCCGCAAATAAGCGGACACTCGTCCCAGCAGCCAGCTGGCCGGCTCGCCCGCGATCTCGAGCCGCTCGGCGTGCTCGGTCACGGCCAGGACGTGCGGGAGCAACCGCGCGCAGTCGGGCCAGCACGCCTCGTCCTCGACGTCGGCCGGAAAGGCGGCGCGGACCAGATCGACGGCGGCAGCGGCGGTGGACAGGCTCGCCTCGTGGGCCATACCGGTACGCACGACGAGCTGCACCAGCGGATGCATGCTCACTTCGTCGGCCGTCAGCGACACCAGCGAATAGCGCCCGGCCGCGGCAAGCGTGCTTTCGTAGTTCAGCCGGTCCCGCACGGCCGAGGCCAGTGGCGCCGGAAGGGCGGCCGCCTGCTCGTGGAGCAGGGTGCGGGACACATGCGGGGCGAGGAAGGCCAGGAGGGACAGGACGCGGTGGGCGGCGGGGGCTTCCGTACGGACCCGGTCCAGCGAGACGGTCCACACGGTGGCGAGGCGGTGCTGGGTGTCGACGTCGGCGTCCCATTCGCCGCGGCCGAACAGATCCCACATGCTGTCCCGGACCAGGCTGATGTAGTCGCCGGCGTCGAGCTGGGACTCCTCGAGGAAGGCGGCCGCCTCCTCGAGCGCGAGCGGCAGATCGCCGAGCAGGGCGGCGATCTCGCCCAGGCGGTCCGCGGTCGCGGTGCCGCTGCGGCGATGCAGCATCTCGACGGATTCGGCCCGCGGAAGCACACCCAGATCGACGGAGACCGCGTGCCGGCGCCAGTGCGACCAGCGGGACGTGATCAGCACGTGGCCGCCGCCGCCCGCCGGCAGCAGGTCGCCCAGACGGTCCGGCTTCTCGACGTCGTCCAGCACGAGCAGCCAGCGGTCGCGTTCGCGCAGGTGGTCGAAGACGTGGCCGGTCAGCTCGGTCTCGTCCTTGGAGGTGAGGCCCAGTTTGGCCGCGAGCGCGGCGTAGGCGGCGACGGCCGAGGTGGGACGATCGGAGGGCACCCACCAGATCAGGTCGTAGTCGGCGGTGTGGTGGTGCGCGTACTCGAGCGCGAGCTGCGTCTTGCCGACGCCCCCGAGGCCGTGCACCGCCACGACGACCGGGCTGGTGGGTGACGGCTCGGCGCGTAACGCGGCGGTCAGCCCGTCCAGAGCGCGGGCCCGGCCGGAGAACTGCCGGTTTCGGGCGGGGAGGTTGCAGATCTCGGGAACCTTGTAACTCACCGCGACCCCTCAGAACTCGGCGCGTCGGGCGCTTCGAGCAGGCCGAGGCGCAGCGCCGTCATCAGCGCCTGCGCCCGGTTGGCCGCCCCGAGCTTCTCGTAGAGCTTGGAGATGTGCGTCTTGGCGGTCGATTCCGACACGTGGAGCTGCTTGGCGATCCCGGCGACGCTCTTGCCCTCGGCCAGAATCCACAACACCTGTTCCTCCCGCTTGGAAAGCTTCGGGCCGGCAGGCGCGAGGCGGCGCTTCATCGCCTCAGCCAGGTCAGCCGCGGTGAAGGCGCTCGGATTCGACGCCGCGTGCCGGGCGGCGGCCACGACCTCGTCCGCGGGCGCGGTCTTGGGGACGAACGCGCTGGCGCCCGCCTCGAGCGCGCCGAAGAGCTGGTCGTCACCCGCGTACATGGTCAGGATGACGATGCCCATGCTGGCGCTGTTCCTGCGCAGGGCCCTGGTCGCCTCGAGACCGCTGCCGTCGGGCAGGCGCAGATCCATGATCACGACGTCCGGTTGGAGCGCGCCGATGGTCCGCACTCCGTCGGCGGCGGTGGCCGCCTCACCGACCACCATGAATTGCCGGTCACGCTCGAAAGCATGCCGCAGCCCTTTGCGGACCAGATCGTGGTCGTCGACCGTGACCACCGTGGTGCGCGACAAGGCGCGGCCGAGAGCCCGGTCGCCGGCATGCATCGCTTTGCGGACCGTGTCCGGGTCGGCCCGTTCACGCAACTGCGAGGCACCCAGCTGGGCCAACGACGTCTGCTCGATCAGGCGCTGGGCATGCGAGTCATACATCGCCGGCCTCCTTCCAGTACTGCGCGGCGGCGCGCGTCACGCTCAACTCGTCCGGCATGCCGAGCACTTCGGCGACGGCGGCCGCGCTGTAACCGAGTTCCAGGAGCACAGCCGCCGAACGGCCCGGCCCGTAATGGGAAGGCGCCGCTTCCGGCGGTTCGTAACCGCGGAGCGCGTCGGGCAACGCCTCGGCGCACCTCGCACAGAGCTCGTGCGCGAGCGTGTGCTCCCCCGACGACTCCCAGCCGCCGGTCGTCAGGCTGACCAGCGCGCGGCCGGCCACCTGGGAGGCCACCAGAGTCAGCTCGCCGTCGGACCAGGATCGGGCCGCGCTGGCCCGGGTGGCGTCGTCCAGGCCGGCCTCCGGCGGCAGGTGGCCGGACCGCAGCCAGGCCTCGACCGTGGCCACGCAATATTCGGTGGCCGCGCGGGCGACGGCCTCCCAGGCCGGGCCGTCGAACTGGGCACGGGCCAGCAGGTCGCGCAGGGTCCGCTCGGCGCCGACCACGCCCGGCACGACGGGCGGCTCGTCGTCGAGGGACAGCGCTTTGCGGCGGGCGAAGACCTCGTGGGCCGCGACCACCCGGTCCCACAGCTCCTCCTCGGCCTCGGCGTCCAAGCCGCCGGCGTCCGGCCACTCCTCCGCGATCTCGGCCAGCCGGGCGCTGGCGTCGTACTGCCGGACGTCGACGTCGGCCAGCCGACCGGCCTCCTCGGCCAGCGCCCGTTTCCGTGCGGCCCCGGCGCCGACCGCCGGGCTGGACGTTCGCGTTCCGCGCCGTCCACGGACCTGCGCTGCCCGTCGCCGTACGTCCTCCGCACCATCCCGAAGATCCTGTGGGCCGGCGACCGCCGTGCCGACCACCTCGCCCACCCGGCGCAGGACGATCTCCTCACGCTCGCGCCCCTCCGCCTCCGCGGCCAGGAAGCCGAGCCGCTCCACCGCCTGCCGCAGGTACGACCGGGCGGTCCGCACCTCCACCCCGAGCACCGTCGCGATCGTGGGCGACGGGTAGCCGTCGATCGACCAGGCGAGCGCCTCGCGCTGCCGTTTGGACAGCCCCAGCAGCACCTTGATGACGAGGTCGTCCGACTCGGCCGGCTTCAGGCCGCGTACCTCCGGCAGTCTGTTCATCGCGGTGTGGCGCAGCCACGGCGCCGGAAGGCGCACCGCCCCGAAGACCGGAAACAGGTCGGTGAAGGCACGCTGAGCCACCTCGCGGGCGTCGCCACCGGCCGCACCGAGGGCGCCGGCGAAGCGCGCGAGGCCGGGGAACTGATCCCGGTAGTAGTCGTCGAACTGATCGCCCACCACGGCATATGATTCATCGCCCCGGCGAACCCACCCCGCAACTGTCAGCTAGGCGACAGCAAGACCGCTCACGCGGGGTTCTTGAAGCAGGGCGTATGGATCAACAAGGACATCGCCTTGGGTGGGGCGGTGCTCTCCAGGGTGACGTAGAAGTCGTCCGGGTCGACGGCGGTCAGGACGGAGCCGCCGCTGACGGTGCGGTCGTCCTTGATGGTCCAGCCGGCGGCCTGCCAGGAGTCGCGGAGCTTGGCCGCGGTGGCCGCGTGCCGGTCGGCGGCGAGCGGGATCTGCCAGGTGCCCTGCATGAAGTACGTGTCGCTGCTGTCCTTGCTGCCCTCGCAGCCGGCCGGGGCGAAGCCGCCGTTGGTCAGCTCGCCGCCGGCCTGCGCGGCCACCTGGGCGGCCAGGGTCTGCACGGCGGCCTGGGCGTCGGCCTTGGACTTGGACTGCACGTCCTTGCTCCCGTCGTCGGTGCAGGCCGCGATGGACATCGCGGCGATCAGCGCGAGGGCCGGTGCGGCCCTACGGGACCACGTCCGGCGGCGGGTCGCCGTGGACGCGGGTCGTGAAGCTGTACTGGCCGGCCAGGACGCGGGCCTGGTTGTCGAGGCTCTCACTGTTGGGCTCCCAGTAGTGCGTGTGACCGGAAGTGTCGACACGGTACTCGTTGGCCCCGAACGAAGCCTCGTGCGGGCTGACACCGTGCCCGTCGTCGTACGCGTCGCCGATGAACGGCCCGACGATCGGGGCGAACTGCGTCCACTTGGTGACGTTGCTGGTCTCGGCGACCGGATCATTGCCCGCGGAGCCGGCCCAGACGTGCCGCGGGTCGGCCATCAGATCGGCGGCGTGCTCGGTGTGCATGCCGGGGCTGCCCTGGACGAGGATGTCGTCCACCGGCAGTTGCTTGGTCAGGGCCGCCTCGGCCACCACCGTCGATCCGTACGAGTGCCCCATGGCGACCAGATGCGACGGCCCCGCGTCGTGCGTGGCCCGCATGCCCTCCATGAAGTTGAGGTACCGCGGCCCGCCCTGCTCGGATCGGCCCTCCATGGCCACGGAGAGGTTGTTCAGGTCGGGGGCATCGTAGCCGAGCCAGTACACGGTCGACACGTCACCGGCCTCACCCAGCGTGTGCCGGTCAGCGGCCAGGTTGAGTTGCTGCATCCGCTCGACGTTACCGACCGTGTTGCCCTCCATCGTGGTACCGAGACCGGGCACCCAGACGCCGGTGTGCCGGGCCGTGTCCGGGTCGTTGACCGCGATGACCACGCGCCCGTCGCCGGCCGGGTCGACGCCGAGCAGCAGACCCTGCTCGCCGAGCGACTGCAGCGCCCGGTCGACCTCGGCCAGCTTGCCGAGCTGGTCCTGGGCCGCGTTCATGGCCTCGGTCTCGCGCTGGATGTCGATCTCGTTGTACGGGTCGTCGACGAGCAGCCGGGCCAGGCGCGCCGCGTGTTGGTCGGCCGCGGTCTGCAGCGCGCCCTTCCGGTCGGCCAGCACCAGGCGGTTGGCCACGTCGCGGTCGCTGGACGGCACGCCGTCGAGCCAGCCCACCAGCTCCGGATGGTCCTGGAGGGCCCGCTCCTGTTGCTCCGGGGTCAGGCTGCGCCACCAGTCGTTGACCTGCCTCGGCGTACGCCCCTGCTGATCACGCAGCGTCTGTTCGCTCACCGGGGGCATACCGAGCGTGCCGAACCCCTTGGCCGGGTCGGGCACGTTGACCGCGATGGTGTTGGCCGTGCTCGCGTCGGACTCGGCGGCCCGGGCCAGAATGGCCTGGAACTCGTTGACGTACGCGTTGATCGACTGGGCCACGATCTGCGGTGACGCCGATTCGGTGAACATGTGCGAGGGCGCCTGGACCGTACCGGTGGTGACGTCGACCGAGAAGCCCCGACCGGAGGCTTCGGCGGCCACGGCGCGTACCTGGTCCTGCAGACCGCGAAGCGTGTCGGCATGAAGTCGCAGAGCGTCACCGATGCGCCGGCAGGGTGGATAGGAGTTGCTGGCCTCGGCCCGCAGATCGGCCGAGCGCCGCACGGCGGTATCGCCGGACGGCCAGACGTTCTCCAGGTCACGGCTGGCGCGGATGAGCTCTTCGCAGGCGTCGTCGAGGCTGTTCGCCATGCGCAGCCAGCCCTCGGCACGCCGGCCGATCGCCGCGGTGTCCACGTCGAACAGCATCCGCAGCGTGATCTCGCTCATCGAGGACCGCCGGCGCCGCTCACGCGTTCGGCCGACGCCTGGTCGCTGGCGGCCAGCTCCCGGGCCGACTGGCTCAGGCCGTCGCCGAACGCGCGCACCTGGCCGGCGAGCTCGCCGCTGAAGGCGCGCCAGGCCTCGCCGGCCCGGGTCACTGCGGACGCGGTGGCCCAGCCGTCCGCGACGGTTCCGCTGGTCAGGTCGGCTTCATTCCGGCTGTACGCCGTACGGAAGCCGGCCGAGGCGGCGGTGACCGCGCTGCCCATCGCGGCCAGGCCCGGAAGGTCTACCTGTATCGGCTGTCCCACGCGGCGCACGGTACAACAGGTGAGCACACCATCACGGTCAGAGCTCGCCGCCCAGCGCCTCGGCCAGCCGGTCCGGCGTCAGCCCGAGCTCGAAGAGGATCTTGGAGTCGGCCGGGTCCTCGAGATCCAGCCGCTCCGGGATGCGGTCCACCAGGGACTGCGCGTGGTCGGGCCCGTACACCCGGGTCAGAACGTGCATTGCGTGAGCCTTCGTGATGACAGCCATACCGCTAGGACCAGGTAGCCGGCTCGTTCGTGACAGCCAGGATCCGGCCGGCCAGCTGCGCCCGCGACGTCACCGCGAGCTTGGGGAAGATCCGGTAGAGGTGCGAGCCGATCGTGCGCGGCGACAGGAACATCCGCTGCCCGATCTCCCGGTTGGACAGCCCGTCGGCCGCGAACCGCGCGATCTCCCACTCCTGCGCGGACAGCACCCCGCTCGGCGCCCCGCCCGACGCCCGCAGCTCCCGCCCGGCCCGCCGCGCCCACGTGGACGCCCCGAGCACCTCGAACGTGTGCCGGGCCGACTCGACCGGTAACCGCGACTCGGTCACCCTGCGCTGCCGCCGCAGCCAGCTCCCGTACTCCAGGTCGACGCGCGCCGTCACCCACGGCGATGGGGCGCTTGCCCGCGCCCGCACGAACAGCTCCTCGTCGCCCTCGGCCAGCGCCCGCGCGTACAGATCGGTTGTCTCCGGCATGCGCTCCCCGCATCGCAGCGCTGCCTCGGCGACATGCCCGTCGGCGTCCCGCGGCCGCGGGCCGGCCATCAAAGGCAGCAAGACGGTGTACGCGTCGCGGTAGCGCTCGGCGCTCAACAATGCCACCCCACGGGCGAACCGCGCGGTGGTGGCGATCAGCGCGCCCCCGTTGACCTCGGCCTCCGCCGCGTGCCGGCCCGCGCTCTCGCCGTCCCCGCGCACCGCCTCGACCAGGGCGATCACCGCGGTCGCGCAGGCCTGCCAGACCGGCTGACCGGTGCGCTCGGCCAGCACCCGGCACTCGGTGGCAGCCCCCGCCGCGGCGGCCCAGTCGCCACCCTCGACCGCCGCCTGCGCCCGCAACGCCAGCACGTGCACCAGCACCCCGAGCCGCCCGCCCCGGCGCAGCGCCGCCGCCTCGGCCCCGAGCAGATCCCCGGCCGCCACCGCTTCCCCGCGCGCAAGCGCAGCCAACCCGCCGGCCAGGCCCCCACTTGCCGGATCCACGCTGCCGGCCGGCGCCGGCCGATCGGCGAGCGCTGCTGGGTCGCCGATCTCAAGCGGCGCCAGCCGGTCATTGTCCGCCCCCGCCGCGACCGCCGCCGGGCCGCCTTCCGTGAGTGGTGGCCGCCGATCAGCGACCGCCCCCACCGCCACTGCTACCAGGTCGCGTTTCTTAGGCGGCGCCAGCCGATCGGCGACCGCTCGCACGGCCACCGCTGCCGGGTCGCTGCTGCTGACCGGCCCAGCGGCGGCCAGGACTGCGCGCAGCGGCTCGGCGGCTGTCACGTCCCAGGTGACCAGTGCCAGCGCGGCCGCCGCGCCCGACATCTCGAGGGCCGCGCCGTGCTCGCCGGCCTCGGCCAGGTCTGCCGCGGCGCGGGTCATCGCACTGACCGCACCCTGCGGCCGGGCCGCGAAACGGGCCCGCAAGGCCCGTACGTGCAAGTCGTCACCCGTCCCGACGCCGCCGTCGAGCAGGGTCTCGGCGCGCTCGTGCCAGCCGTGCTCGAACGCGCGGCGCACCTCGGCCACGAGGCCGCCGCCGTCGGCCGGCTCGCGGCCCGCCCACCGGAGCACCTTGCGGCGCCGGCGCCGCCGGTCCCTCTCCCGTTCGATGATCGCGCTCATCGCGCCCCCTCTCCCTGCTTGATCTACGGAGAAGCTAGGACCCCGCAGTAGAGGACTAGTGACCAACGAGTGACACCTCAGAGATGCGCTCACCGGCCAGTCCACGACCGCGGCGCGGGTGATCCGGCGGCGCAGTGCCCGGGTCGCCTCCAAGGGAGGAGCTCATCGAGTCGACGGTCGGCCGGCTGCACACGACGACGACCGCCTGCACGCGGGAGCTCGGCTCATAGCTCGAGGATCCGGGTGATCACGCGGTGCATGGCGGCCAGCTCGCCGTCGGTGACCGCGCCGGCAAGCAGCTCGGTCACGGCGGCGTCGTAGGTCGCGGTGGCGGCGGCCAGCATGGCCCGGCCGGCCGGGGTCAGGCTGATCCGGCTGGCCCGGCGGTCGCCGGGGTCGGCCGTACGCTCGATCAGGCCGGCGGCGCGGACCCGGTCGGCCAGCTTGCTGGCGCCGCCCATCGTGATGCGCAGCTCGCGGGCCAGGTCGCCGACGCGGGCCACGTCGCGGTCACGCAACACCCACAACGTCTCAAAGCTGGCCAGGGGCAGGTCGTGGGCCTGCTTGAGGCGCGCGTCCAGGTGATCCCAGAGGACGATCTCCAGGCGGACGAGGTCATGCGCCCAGCGCACCTTCTGTGTCACGCCGCACATCGTAGCAAAAATGATTCCATGGAAACCAATTCCGTGGAAACTAAGAGGCATGAGAGCAATCGTGCTGAGCGCGCCCGGGCCGGTGGAGAACCTCGAGATCCGCGACATCCCGCTGCGGGATCCGAAGGACGGCCAGGTGCGGATCCGGGTCAAGGCCTTCGGGATCAACCGGTCCGAGCTGCACCTGCGGCTGGGGTACGCGGAGAACGCGCGCTTCCCGGTCGTCCCCGGGATCGAGGCCGTGGGGGTGGTCGACGAGGCGCCCGGCACCGACCTGGTCCGGGGGCAGCAGGTGGTGGCGATGATGGGCGGGATGGGGCGCTCCTTCGACGGCGGCTACGCCGAGTACACGGTGGTGCCGCGACGGCAGGTGATCCCGTTCAGCTCGGCCCTGCCGTGGGCGACGGTGGGCGCGGTGCCGGAGACGCTTCAGACCGCGTACGGCTCCCTGGCTGTCGGTCTTGACCTGAAGAAAGGCCAGACCCTGCTGATCAGGGGCGGGACCTCGGCCCTGGGGTACGCGACGGCGGCGCTGGCCCGCGGCATGGGCGCGACGGTCCTGGCCACCACGCGCCAGGCGGAGCGCCTTGAGGAGATCAAGGATCACGCGCTGCTCGACGACGGGCAGGTCGCGCGACAGGTGCGCGAGCTTTATCCCGAGGGAGTGGACGCGGCGCTGGAACTGGTGGGCACGCCGACGCTGCCGGACACGCTCGCGGCGACCCGGGTGCACGGAACGGTGTGCTTCGCCGGGATGCTGTCGAACCAGTGGATCATCCCGGACTTCTATGCGATCGGCTACATCCCGAGCGGCGTGCGGCTCACCGGCTACAGCGGCGACGCGACCTCGCTGCCGCCGGCCGTGCTGCAGGACAGCCTCGACCGGATCGCGGCCGGGACGCTCGACCTCGGGCCGGCCACGGTCTATCCGTTCGAGCGGATCCGGGACGCCCACCGCGACATCGAGGAGAACAACGTAAGCGGCAAGGTGGTGGTCGTGGTGCCCTGACACCCTGTTTGCACCCGGGACGAGCCGGGGACTGCACCCCGGCGACAACATCTTGGTCGGGTGACGAAACGACAGAGAACCCGAGCGACCGCGATCGTGGCTGCCGCCCTCGCCACCACCGCCATCATGTCGTCCCCGGCCGAGGCCGCCGTCCCGGCCGCCGCGCAGAGCTGGACGAGCCTGATGTACCAGAGCCTCACGGTGACCGCGACCGGCGCCCAGCTCCGGCAGACCCTGGCCACCCAGCGCACCACCGTGACCACCCGCGCCGCCGAGGTCACCAAGGCCACGGCGGCCCTGACCGTGGCCCAGAACCAGGTCACCGCCGCCACCAATGCCGACACGGCGGCCAAGACCCGGGTCACGGCGGCCAAGGCGGCGGTCGCCGCCGCCAAGAAGAAGCTGTCCAAGGCCAAGCCGAAGGGCCGCACCAGCGCCAGGAACGGGGTCACGGCCGCACAGAAGACGCTCACGTTGCGTACCACCCAGGCCCGGGACGCGGCGACGGCCCTGACCACCGCCCGGTCCTCCGCGACCGCGGCGACCGCCGCGGTGACCACGGCGAACAACTCGGTGAAGTCGGCCTCGGCGGCGGTGGTGCTGACCCAGCAGAAGATCGCCGCGCTGAAGACGCCGGCTCAGCTGGCCGCCCAGGCCGCGGCGGTCAGCAAGAGCGCGGTGACCGCGGTCCGGCCTGTGTTCACCACGGCCGACACGGTCGTCGTGTACGGCACGACGGTGCACCACAGCGTCTCGTTCGCCTACCGGCGCATGGTCGACGACGCCAAGAAGGCCGGCATCGCCATCTCGGGCGGCGGCTTCCGCACCAAGCAGCGCCAGATCGAGCTCCGCAAGATCAACGGCTGCCCGGACGTCTATACGGCGCCGTCGTCGTCGTGCCGCGTGCCGACGGCGGTCCCGGGCCGCTCGCTGCACGAGCTCGGCCTGGCCGTCGACATCACGTCGGGCGGCAAGAGCCTGACGTCGAAGAGCCCCGCCTTCAAGTGGCTGCAGCAGCACGCGGACGAGTACGGCTTCGTGAACCTGCCGTCGGAGCCGTGGCACTGGTCCATCACCGGCAGCTGAGTCCCGGTACGGCAGGTCTTACATTGCCCGAACATCGCCCGGCCGTCCGCTTGGGCACAATGGGCCGGTGACGGAGAAAGGGCTGGTCCTGGTCGTCGAGGACGAGCGGCCGATCGCCGACCTGGTGCGGCTCTATCTGGCCCGCGACGGCTTCGGCGTGCATGTCGAGCACGACGGCCCGGCCGGGCTGGCCGCGGTGCGCAAGCTACGGCCGGTCGCCTGCGTGCTCGACATCGCCCTGCCCGGCCTGGAGGGCACCGAGATCTGCCGGCGGCTGCGCGAGGACGGCGACTGGACGCCGGTGGTGTTCCTGACCGCCCGCGACGACGAGGTCGACCGGATTCTGGGGCTGGAGCTGGGCGGCGACGACTACCTGACCAAGCCGTTCAGCCCGCGCGAGCTGGTGGCCCGGGTGCGGGCGCTGCTGCGCCGGGCGGCCGGGCCCGGGGAGGGCGACCGGGTCCGGCAGCTGGGCCCGGTCTCGCTCGACCCGGGGCGCCGGCTGGTCACCGTCGCGGGCCGGCCGCTCACCCTGACCGCGACCGAGTTCGACCTGCTCGGGCATCTGCTGCGCCGCCCGGGCCGGGTCTTCACCCGCGAGGAGCTGCTGGCCGGGGTGTGGGGGTACGCGTCGCACGCCGGGACCCGCACGGTCGACGTCCACGTGGCCCAGTTGCGGGCCAAGCTGGGCGACTGCGCCCACCTGATCCGCACGGTCCGCGGCGTCGGCTACACCGCCCATGATTAGGACCCTCACCGGCCGGGCGGTCCTGGTCACCGCGGCCACCGCGGTCGTCTCGGTCATCGTCACCGCGCTGGTCGCGCTGCCCATAGCCGTACGCTCCGCCGACAACGCGGCCCGGGCCGACCTGGCCGAGAAGTCGGCCCTGGCCGTCGAGCTGCTGACCAGCGAGCGGGCGCCGGCCCGGACCCGCATCGTGAACCGGCTGCGCGACGACGGCATCGCGGTCTACCTGATCCGCCGCGGCGCCGCCGACCGGCCGGGCCTGCCGCCGCGGGTGGTCGAGCAGATCGCGGCCGGGCAGGCCGTCGACTCCCGCGGCATGGTCGGCGGCACGGCGGTGCTGATTTCGGGGCGCCCGCTGACCGGCAACGACGCCGGTGTCGTGCTGACCCGTAAGGCGGGCTCGGGCACGGCCGCGCGGGTGCTCGGCGGGGTCTGGTTCGCGCTGCTGGCCGGCCTGCTCGGCGGCGTGGTGGCGGGCGCCCTGCTGGCCCACTTCGTGGCCCGGCCGCTGCGGCAGGCGGCGCTGGCGGCCAAGCAGCTGTCGGCCGGCGACCGCTCCGTACGGCTGGCCGTGCGCCCACCGGCCGAGGCGGCCGAGCTGGCGACGGCGCTCAACCAGCTCGGCGCCGCCCTGCAGCGCAGCGAGGGCCGCGAACGTGAGTTCCTGCTGTCGGTCTCGCACGAGCTGCGTACGCCGCTGGCCACGATCCGCGGCTACGCCGAGGCCCTGGCCGACGGGATGGTCCCGGCCGAGAGCGCCGGCCGCACGATGATCGGCGAGGCCGACCGGCTCGACCGGCTCATCTCCGACCTGCTCGTGCTGTCCCGCCTGGAGGCGGCCGACCTGCCGGTCGACCTGGTCCCGGTCGACCTGGCCGACCTGGTCGGCTCGGCGGCCGAGGCGTGGGCGCCGCGCTTCGGCCCGCGCCTGACCACCGAGCTGCCCGAGCGGCCGGTCATGGTCGTCACCGATCCGGGCCGCATCCGCCAGGTTGTCGACGGCCTGTGCGAGAACGCCCTGCGGGTCCTGCCCCCCGAGGCGCCGCTGATCCTGGCCGTGCGGGACGCCACTGTGGAGGTCCGCGACGGCGGCCCCGGCTTCACCGACGAGGATCTGGCGGTCGCCTTCCAGCGCGGGGCGCTGCAGCAGCGTTACCGGCACGAGCGCCCGACCGGCAGCGGCCTCGGCCTGGCCCTGGCCGCCCGCCTCGTCGAACGCCTGGGCGGCGCCATCGAGGCCGGCCACGCCCCGGAGGGCGGCGCCCAGTTCCGCATCACGCTACCCACCGCGTGACCGCCGGACCCGCCCGAATTGGCGTGAGCCGCCGTCGTCACTCATTCACGCATCTAAGGCTTTCGATGACGCTGCCTACGCTCGCGGCATGCCACCTGTCCTGCACCGAGCCCTGGCCGCCACCGCGGTTTTCGCGCTCGTCCTGACCGCAACGACCGCCCCCGCCGCGGCCGCCCTGCCCACCCTGGCCGTGGGCGCCACCACCTCCGTCAACGACGTCGTCGGCAGCGGCAACACCTGCGCCGGCTTCCTCGACGAGCGGGCCCACCTGGGCAACCTGGGCATCCGCCGGGTCTTCGCCAACGCCGGCCAGCTGCCCCCGGCCGACGCCGTCGACTGCCACACCAACCAGGGCGCGATCCTCTGGTACTCGTTCAAGACGTCCTGCACGCCGGCCGCGGTGGCGCTCGGCGCCTGCGACAGCGAGATCGCGAACATCGCGGCCGCGATGCCGCCGGGCAGCTTCCTCACGTACTTCCACGAGCCCGAGGACGACATGACCGGCACGCAGTTCGTGGCCGCGTTCTCGCACGTCTACCTGATCGCCAAGGGTCTCAACCCGGGCATCAACGTGGTGCCGATCCACATGTCGTACCAGTGGCGGCCCGGCTCGCCCAACGTCACCAACAACGGCACCGGCGGCGACCGCGAGATCCAGGACTGGATCGTGCCCGCGGGCTCGGCCGACGCCTACGGTTTCGACCTCTACTGGCAGGCCAGCACCCGCGGCAGCGAGCCCGACAACCCGGTCAGCGTCGGCAGCGACCCGCGCATGCTGCGCTGGTACAACGCCTTCTCCGGCCTGGGCCGCCCGCTCACCCTGCCCGAGTGGGGCATCGACGACGACCAGGGCGTCCGCGCGTCCCGCGGCCCGGCCATCCGGGCGTCCCGCACGTGGCTCGCCGCCCGCAACTTCCGGGTCGTCGCCTACTGGCAGATGGACAACTGGTATCTCGGCGCCTCCTCGGTCCCGGCCGGCGGCTATCTCGACCCGGACGGCGTGGCCGCCTACCAGGAGCTCGTGGCCTCGGCCTTGCCCCTCACGTGACGTGATGCCCCATAGTCTCCGGTGTGGCGGAGAACCTGACCGTGGGACGGGTGGCCGAACTGGCCGGCGTGACCGTCCGCACGCTGCACCACTATGACGAGATCGGCCTCCTGCGGCCGTCCACCCGCACCGCGGCCGGCCACCGGGCCTACTCCGCGGGCGACGTGGAACGGCTGCGGGAGGTCCTGGCCTACCGGCGGCTCGGCTTCGGGCTGCGCGAGATCGCCGCCCTGGTCGACGACCCGGCCACCGATGCCGTGGCCCACCTGCGCCGGTTGCGCGGCCTGCTGGTGGAGCGGCGGGCCCGGGCCGACGCCATGATCACGGCCATCGATCACGAGATAAGCCGGTCAACCCCGAAGGATCAACTGAAGATGCTGTACGACGTGATCGGCGCCGCCTACCCGGCCACCCGCCGAACCGAACCCCGTATCGCCGCCCGCATCTGGGACGCCCTGGGCGACGCCCGCACGGTGCTCAACGTCGGCGCCGGCACCGGCTCCTACGAGCCCCCGGACCGCGACGTCACCGCCGTGGAGCCGTCGGCCGTCATGCGCGCGCAACGCCCGCCCGGCGCCGCCCCGTGCGTGGCCGCCGCCGCCGGAAACCTGCCCTTCGAGGACCAGTCGTTCGACGCCGCGATGGCCGTCAGCACCGTGCACCACTGGCCCGACCCGGTCGCCGGCCTGCGCGAGATGCGCCGCGTGGCCCGCCGCGTCGTGGTCCTCACCTACGACGGCGACAGCCCCGGCTGGCTCGACCGGTTCTGGTTGACGCGCGACTACCTGCCGGAGTTCGCCGGCCTGCTCACCGGCCGCCCGTCGCTGGCCGATCTGGCCGCCGCGATCGACGCCCGTACGCGACCGGTCCCCATTCCCTGGGACTGCGCCGACGGCTTCTTCGAGGCCTACTGGCGCCGCCCCGAGGCCTACCTCGAGGACGACGTCCGCCGCGCCGTCTCCGTCTGGACCCGCGTGGGCCCGGCCGCCGAGCACCGCGCGGTCACCGCCCTGCGCGACGACCTGGCCTCGGGCCGCTGGTCCGCCCGCAACCACGCGCTGACCACCCTCGACGAGGCCGACCTGGGTCTGCGCCTGCTCATCGCCTGACTTACACAACCCGAACATTCCCCTGACGCGGCGCACGCCGGCCGGGCGGAGAGTCGACGGCATGACACGTTTGCGGATGGTGACGGCGATGACGGCGGCCGGCGTGGCCGGGATGCTCGCGCTGAGCGGGTGCGGCGCCCCGGCCGCGACGGCGGATCTCGCTGATGAAACGTACGCGCTGACGGCGGTCGGACTTGGCGAGGCGACACCGTCCGCCTCGGCCTCGGCGGCACCAGAGAGCAAGGCCCCCAAGGAGAAGGGGCATCGGAAGGCAGGCCGCGCCTACCTGCGGCAGAACACCCTGCACGGGGAGATCGCCGTGCAGGGCAAGGACGGAACCAGGACCATCGTCGTGCAGCGGGGCACGGTCACGGCGAGCGACGACAAGACCATCAGCGTCAAGTCGAGCGACGGGTTCGCGCTCACGTGGAGCAGGGGCGAGAAGCTCACTGTCCGCGGCGAGCTGAAGAACGGGGCCGAGGTCGGCGTGGCCGGTGGGAAGGACGGCGACAAGGCCGTCGCGCGCCTGGTGGTGGTCAAGAAGAAGTAGTGCCCGGTGGCGGCCGGGAAGAGGAGGCCCTGGCGGCGCCCAGGGTGCTCTCCCGCGCGATCAGCCGGTGCTCGGCCCGCAAGTCCAGGCCGGGCACCGGCTCCGTGCCGGCGATGCGTTTGATCAGGCGGTCGACGGCCATCTGGGCGATGGCCCTCTTGTCGGGCTGGATCGTGCTGATCGTCGGGCTGCTGTAGCGCCCGTCCTCGATGTCGTCGTAACCGATGATGGCCACGTCCTCCGGCACGCGCAGTCCGCGCTGGTGCAGCGCGTGGATCGCGCCGGAGGCGACGAGGTCGCTGTAGCAGAAGACCGCGTCCGGCGGGTCGGCCCGGTCGAGCAGGGCGGCCATGGCGGTGGCGCCGTCGGCGCGGTTGAAGCGGGCCGTGCTGATGATCAGAGACTCGTCGACCGGACGGCCGGCAGCCGCGTGCGCGGCCCGGAAGCCCTGGGTGCGCAGCTGCGCGGCCTCGCCCGTGGGGTACGGCTGGTCGCCGATGGCCGCGATCCGGCGCCGGCCCAATGAGATCAGGTGCGCCACCGCGTCCGTCGAGGCGGCCACGTCGTCGATGCCCACGTGGTCGAAGGTGCCGTCCGAGGACCGCTCGCCCAGCACGACCAGGGGCAGGTCGGGATCCCGGACGGCCAGGTCCTCCTGGGAGAGACCGAGCGGACTGAAGATCATGCCGTCGAAGAGGAAGCGCCGCGAGCCGCGGCCGATCAGCTCGCCCTCGTGGTCGCGGTCGCCGTCGGTCTGGTCGACCAGCACGTTGTAGCCGACCTTGCGCGCCGCCGGGATGATGCCCTGCAGCAGTTCGGCGAAGTACGGGGTGTCCAGATAGGGCACGACCACGACGATCTGGCCGCTGCGGCCGGTGGCCAGGTTGCGGGCCAGCACATTGGGCCGGTAGCCGAGCTGGGCGATGGCCCGTTCCACTTTCTCGCGGGTGGCGTCGGTGACGCGGGCGTAGCCGTTGACCACGTTCGAGACCGTGCGCGGCGAGACGCCGGCCAGCTCGGCGACATCACGGAGCGTAGTTTCGCGCATGGTCCCCCCTGAAATTTTCACGAGAATATTTCCGGCAGGTTGCCTCTTGCCAGAGCCGAACGGCCGGGGCATAGTCCTTTGCAGCGCTGCAAAGCGCAATCTACATCACACCGACCCCCACGAGTGGTGTACTCCCCCGCCATTCGGCTCCAGATCCATAGATCGCGCCGACGTCACCGTCGGTTATTTCGGCGCGCCCGTGAACAGGAGACCGGACCATGCGAATCCTGACCAGAGCCGCCGCCACCACGATGAGCCTCGCGCTGCTCACGGCAATGGCGGCATGCGGCGGCGATGACAAAGACACCGGAACCGCCGCCAAGCCCACCAACTGCACCAACAAGATCGTCAACGAGGCCGCGCCCCGGGTCCTGGTCTGGGCCTGGTACCCGAACATGGCCAAGGTCGTCGACAACTTCAACAACCAGCACACCGACGTCCAGGTCTGCTGGACCAACGCCGGCCAGGGCCAGCCCGAGTACGAGAAGTTCCAGACCGCCATCTCGGCCAAGAAGGGCGCGCCCGACGTCATCATGCTCGAGGCCGACCAGCTCGTCGGCTTCGAGATCCAGGACGCCCTGGTCGACCTGGTTCCGTACGGGGCCAACGACGTGAAGAAGAACTTCAGCGCGGGCGCCTGGAAGGACGTCTCGCAGGGCGACAAGGTGTTCGCGGCGCCGGTCGACGGCGGGCCGATGGCGCTGATCTACCGCACCGACGTCTTCGACAAGTACAAGATCAAACCCCCGAGGACGTGGGCCGAGTACGCGGAGTCGGCGGCCAAGGTGAAAGCGGCCGGCGGGCCGGTCTTCGGCGACTTCGGCAGCAACGTGCCGGCCGTGACGACCGCGCTGATGATCCAGAAGGGCGCGCAGCCGTTCGTCTACGACCTGGCGGACAAGCAGAACATCACCGTGAAGCTGGACGACCAGGCCACCAAGGACGTGCTGGGCTTCTGGGGCGACCTGTCCAAGAAGGGGCTGGTCGGCAAGGAGGACCAGTTCACCACCGACTACATCGCGGGCATGGTCGGCGGTAAGTACGCCACCTACGTCTCGGCCGCCTGGGCTCCCGGTTATCTGACCGGCGCCGGCGTCGGCAACGGCAAGGAGAAGGGCAAGTTCGCGGTCGCCCCGCTGCCCCAGTGGGACGCGGCGAGCCCGGTCAGCGTCAACTGGGGTGGCTCGGCCTTCGCGGTCACCAGCCAGGCCGCCGACAGGGCGAACGCGGCCAAGGTGGCGCTGGGTCTCTACGCCGACGAGGCGTCCCTGACCGACGGCTGGAAGACGCAGACGATCTTCCCGCTCAACCAGAGCGTGCTGACCTCGGACGAGTTCGTCAACGCGAAGGTCGACTTCTTCAACGGCCAGACGGCCAACAAGGACATCTACATCCCGGCCGAGAACGCCTACAAGGGCGCCACCTACAGTCCCTTCACCGTCTACTACTACGCGCAGCTGCAGGCCCAGATCGTGAAGATCAACGAGGGCAAGACGTTGGGCGAGCAGGCCGCGACCGACCTGCACAACCAGATCGTCCAGTACGCGAAGTCGCAGGGCTTCCAGGTGAAGTGACCATGACTCAGCTCCAGACGGCGCCGGCCGCCGTACGGCAGGAAAGGGCGCCGAGAACCAAGCGCCGGAGAAGAACAGCGGGCTGGCTCTTCATCCTGCCGTTCCTGGTGGTGTTCCTGGCCTTCCTGGTGGCGCCGCTGTTCTACGCCGGCTATCTGAGTCTCTGGACCAAGGGGCTGGCGACCGGGACGACCTTCGCCGGCTTCGACAATTACACGCGTGCCTTCGCCGACCCGTCGTTCCGTAAAGGGCTCTGGTTCGTGCTGCGGTTCAGCGTCGTGGTGATCCCCCTGCAGATCATCGTGGCGCTGGTCGCGGCGCTGGTGCTGGACGAGGTGACCGGTCGCCTGGCCCGTTTCTCACGGCTGGTCATCTTCCTTCCGTACGCCATTCCGGCCGTGCTCGGCGCGCTCATGTGGGGCTTTCTCTACAGCCCCAGCTTCGGCCCGATCGAGCAGATCGCGACCGCGTTCGACGTGCGGGCGCCGTTCCTGCTCAGCCAGGGCAACATCTTCTACGGCCTGCTCAACGTGGTCACCTGGCAGTGGTCCGGCTACTACATGATCATCATTTACGCGGCCCTGCGCAGCATCGACACCTCGATCTACGAGGCGGCCCGGATCGACGGGGCGAGCGCCCGGCAGATCGCCTTCCGCATCAAGGTGCCGATGGTCTCGTCGGCGCTGGTGCTGATCCTGGTCTTCTCGCTCATCGGCACGCTGCAGTTCTTCACCGAGCCGCAGATCCTCGGCCCGATCGCCAACGGGTCGGTCACGCCCGACTTCACGCCGAACATCTACGCGTACAACCTCGCCTTCCGCTACGCGCAGTTCAACTACGCCTCGGCCATCTCGTTCTCGCTCGGCTTCGTGGTCTTCCTGGCGGTGGGCATCTTCATGTTCGCCACCCGCAAGAAGGGGAGCATCTTCACGTGACCAGACCCCGCCACGTCTGGGCCAAACTGCTTCTTCTGGCCCTGGTGTTCTACTTCCTGATCCCGGTGTGGTGGCTGCTGGTGGCCAGCACCAAGAACGCCGAGGGGCTGTTCGCCGGCCACGGGGCACTGTGGTTCTCCCACGGTTTCCATTTCTTCGGCAACCTCGGCGACCTGTTCACCTACAACAACGGCGAATACCTGCGCTGGCTCGGCAATTCCGTGCTGTACGCGGGCGCGGGCGGCCTCGGGGGCACGGTGATCTCGGTGCTGGCCGGCTACGGCTTCGCGAAGTTCCGCTTCCGCGGCCGCAACCTGGTCTTCGCGGCCGTGCTCGGCTCGGTCATGGTGCCGCTGACGGCCCTGGTCATCCCGACCTTCGTGCTCATGTCGAACGCCGGGCTGACCGACACCGTCTGGGCCGTCATCCTGCCGTCGCTGCTGAGCCCGTTCGCCGTCTACCTCATGCGGGTGTACGCGTCGGCCTCCGTGCCCGACGAGCTGCTCGACGCGGCCCGCATCGACGGCGCCGGCGAGCTGCGCACCTTCGTCCGGGTGGCGCTGCCGCTGATGCGCCCCGGCGTCATCACCGTGCTGCTGCTGTCGGTCGTGTCGACCTGGAACAACTTCTTCCTGCCGCTGACCATGCTCTCCACCTCCAAGCTGTACCCGATCACGGTCGGCATCGGGCTGTGGGAGCAGCTGGCCAGCTCCAACAACGGCGGCGGCCAGTCCCTGTGGAACCTGATCATCACCGGTTCGCTGGTCTCGATCGTGCCGTTGATCGTCGCCTTCCTCACCCTGCAGAAATACTGGCAGGGCGGTCTCGCCGTCGGCAGCCTCAAGTAAGGAATCCAGGTGCTCAACGCCAAACTTCAGCTCGACTCCACCCGCATCGTCGCCCCGGTCTCGCGCCGCACCTTCGGCTCGTTCGTCGAGCACATGGGCCGCTGCGTCTACGGCGGCATCTACGAGCCCTCGCACCCGTCGGCCGGCGCCGACGGCTTCCGGCAGGACGTGCTCGCCCTCGTCCGCGAGCTGGGAGTCTCGCTCGTCCGCTACCCCGGCGGCAACTTCGTCTCCGGCTACCGCTGGGAGGACGGCATCGGCCCGGTCGCCGAGCGCCCGGTGCGCCGCGATCTGGCCTGGCACAGCCTGGAGACCAACGAGGTCGGCGTGGACGAGTTCATGCGCTGGGCCGGCCAGGCCGGCGTCGAGGTGATGTACGCCCTCAACCTCGGCACCCGGGGCGTCCAGGAGGCGCTCGACGTGCACGAGTACCTCAACCAGCCCGACCGGACGCACTTCGCCGAGATGCGCCGCCGGAACGCGTCGGAGAAGCCGTACGGCATCTCGATGTTCTGTCTCGGCAACGAGATGGACGGGCCCTGGCAGACCGGCCACAAGACCGCGTACGAGTACGGGCGGCTGGCCGCCGAGACGGCGCGGGCACTGCGGTCGGCGCAACCGGAGGCCGAGCTGATCGCCTGCGGGAGCTCGGGCTCGTCCATGCCGACGTTCGGGGCGTGGGAGGCCGAGGTGCTCGAGCTGGCGTACGACCAGGTCGACTACATCTCGGCCCACGCCTACTACGAGCCGCTGGACGGCGACGTCGACTCGTTCCTGGCCTCGGCGGTCGACATGGACCACTTCATCGACAGCGTGGTCGCCACGGCGGACAGCGTCGGCGCCCGCCTGAAGTCGAGCAAGCGGATCAACATCTCGTTCGACGAGTGGAACGTCTGGTATCTGAGCCGGCACCAGGCGCAGCAGGCCACCGTCACCGAGTGGGAGGTGGCGCCGCGGGTCATCGAGGACTGCTACGACGTGACCGACGCGGTCGTGGTGGGCAGCCTGCTCATCTCGCTGCTGCGGCACAGCGACCGGGTGACCGCCGCCTGTCAGGCCCAGCTGGTCAACGTGATCGCCCCGATCCGCGCCGAGCCCGACGGCGCGGCCTGGCGGCAGACCATCTTCCACCCGTTCGCGCTGACCTCGCGGCTGTCCCGGGGTGACGTGCTCGACGTGGTGGTCGACTCCCCCACGTACGAGACCAAGCGCTTCGGCCCGGTCCCGGTGGTCGACGCGGTCGCCACGCACGACGACGGTGAGGTGGCGGTCTTCGCGGTCAACCGGCACCGCAGCGAGAGCGTGTCGTTCTCGTTCCCGCTGCCGGCCGGCTCGGTGGCCGAGGCCTGGGTGCTCAGCGACGACGATCCGGCGGCGAGCAACACCCAGGACGCGCCCGACCGGGTCACCCCGCGCGAGCTCGCGACCCACGTCGCGGACGGCGTCGTCACGGTGACGCTGCCGCCGGTCTCGTGGAGTGCCATCCGGTTCAGCTGACCGGCACGGCCTCGTCCCGTACGGCCCGGGTCCAGGTGCCCTTGCCCTCGCGCTTGGCCGCGTACATGGCCAGATCGGCGTCGCGGAGCAGGCTTTCCACGTCGTCGCCGAGGACGGCGCAGGCGATCCCGATGCTGGCGTTGGCGCGCACGGCCGAGTCCTCGAACACGACGGGCTCGGCCAGCTCGCGCAGGATCCGCTGCGAGGTGTGCTCGGCGCCCTCGCCGTCGCACTCGCGCAGCAGCACGGCGAACTCGTCGCCACCCAGCCGCGCCACCACGTCGCCCGGCCGCACACAGGCGGTCAGCTTCGACCCGACACCGGCCAGCAGCACGTCGCCGGCCGCGTGGCCCAGCGTGTCGTTGACCGTCTTGAACCCGTCCAGGTCGATGAGCAGCAGCGAGACGTCCTCCCGCCGGACCTGCAGCAGGGCCGACCCGACCTGCTCGTGGAAGTGGGTGCGGTTGGCCAGGCCGGTCAGCCCGTCGTAGAGGGCCTGGTGCCGCAGCCGGGCCTCGTGCTCGCGGAGCTGGTCGATCAGGCGGTTGTTCTCGTGGAAGGCGCTGAGCTGGCGGCACACGACCAGCACGACGATGACGCCGAGGCCGGCCATCGCGCCCCACAGGCGGGGATGCGGGCCGTCCGGCGTCTCGGCCACCACCGTGGTGAAGGCGACGGCGATCGATCCGTACGGCAGGAGGCTGTAGGAACGGCGGCGGCGCGAGCCGAACGCCGATTGCTCGTCGAAGCGGGCCACGTTCTCCTGCAGCCGCGCGCCCAAGGTGATCAGCAGCGACGGCAGCAGGCGCATGACGAAGACGTAGGTGGGCAGCGACCCGTCGTCGTTGGGCTCCAGGAAGAAGCTGACGCAGTTCACGCCGGCCGAGATGAGCATCGGAGCGGCGGCGGCCTTGTGCAGCGGCGCGTTGCCGCTGAGGATGAGCTTCACCGCGGCGAAGCTCGCGGTGAGGATGACGCAGCCGGCGGCCAGGGTGCCGGCGACGTTCGTCCCGTCGTGCTGCGACGGCTCGATCGCGAAGCAGTACGCGACCACGGCCCCGCCCACCAGCACGGTGGACGAGTCGAGCCAGAACGCGATCTTCTCCTGCCGCGAGCTGCCCGGCAGCGGGTACAGCAGCATCGCCA
Organism: Actinoplanes sp. NPDC049598; assembly: GCF_040675435.1. Taxonomy (NCBI): domain Bacteria; kingdom Bacillati; phylum Actinomycetota; class Actinomycetes; order Micromonosporales; family Micromonosporaceae; genus Actinoplanes; species Actinoplanes sp. NPDC049598. The sequence goes on from NZ_JBFAOX010000002.1 coordinate 488,513, forward strand.
CGATGATCGCGCCGAGGCCGACCGCGAACAGCAGCCCCTGCACTCCCCCACCGGCCGTCGTGGTCTGACCGTGCCCGGTCAGGGCGGTGATCGCCTGGGTGGTGTCGCCGACGGTGAACAGCACGCCGGCCACCGTCATCACCAGCCAGAACCGCCGGATGGCCCCGGTCGCCATCCGGTGCACCCGCCAGGCCGACCAGGCCAGCAGCGCGTCGAGCGGCGGCTGGAACGCCCAGAAGGCCCGCACCTGGTCGTTGGCGTGGTCGAGGGAGCACAGCATCCCGACACCGGCCAGCGTCCACAGCACGGCCGCCAGCATGAGCGGATCGCGGAGAAGACGGTTCACCTCTGCGGTATCGGTCGCCGCCGCTCAGGCCTGAGGATTACCATGCACCGATCGCAGGACCCGGGCCGGATTGCCGACGGCGACCACGTCGGCCGGGATGTCCTTGGTGACGACCGCGCCGGCGCCGATCACCGAGTTGTCGCCGATGGTCACGCCCGGGCAGATCACCGCGCCGCCCCCGATCCACACGTTGTCGCCGATCGTGATGGGCCGGGCCGCCTCCCACTTGTCCCGCCGCGGTTCCGGCTCGACCGGGTGGGTCGGCGTCAGCAGCTGCACGTTGGGCCCGATCTGGGCGTCCCGGCCGATGCGGATCTCGGCCACGTCCAGGGCCGTCAGCCCGAAGTTGATGAAGGACCGGTCCCCCACATGCAGGTGGCGGCCGTAGTCGACCCGCAGCGGCGGGCGGATGTCGACCTCTTCGCCGATCGAGCCCAGCAGCTCGCGCAGCACCCGGCGGCGGCCCTCGCCGTCGCGCGGGTCGCTGTCGTTGAACTGCTTGGTCAGCACCATCGCGTGCAGCATCTCGGCTTCCAGCTCGGGGTCGGCGCCCCGGTAGAGGTCGCCGGCCAGCATGCGTTCCCGCATCGAGCGTCCGTCCATGTGTACGAGCGTACACAGTCTTTCTCAGCCCGGAGCGGTGGCCAGGTAGGCCCGGTGCCGGCGCCGCATGACGAGCCAGCTGACCCACCCGGCCCCGATGATGAAGCCGAAACTGATGATGCGGTAGAGGACCACGGCGGCGATCGCGGTGGCCGTCTCCACGCCACCGGCGACCAGGCCGAGGATCAGGGCGCTGTCGATGATGCCGAGCCCGCCGGGCACGATCGTGACCGTGCCGGCCGCCATGCCCGCGCAGAAGGCGAGCAGCACCTCGGTGCCGTCGATCGGCTGGCCGGTGACCGCCCGCAGGCACAACCACAGACAGACCGCGTCCAGCCCCCAGTTGAGCACCGCGGACACGGCGGCAGCAGTGCCGAGCCCGGGCGTCAGGCGGGCCGAGCCGAGCTGGGCGACGAACACGCGCACCGGCTCCAGACCCTGCTCCGGCGGCCGCCGGCGCAGCCGGTTGACCCGGGCCAGCACGGCCCGCACCGGGGGCTCCACGCAGTCCGGCCGCCGGGTCACCTGGCGGATCCCCAGGACGATCAGCCCGGTCAGCGCGGCCAGCCCGGCCAGGCTGTACCAGTGCGGGGTGCCGTCCGAGGCCAGCGCCCCGACCGCGGTGACCAGGGCCAGGGCCGCGGTGGAGAGGACACCCGACAGCGCGATGCACCACGACGCGACCGCCGGCGTGGCCCCGAACCGGCGCAGCTGCTGATAGTTGAACTGCGTCGAGAACGCCGGCCCACCCGGCAGCGTCTCGTTGAGCGAATGCGCGGCGTAGGCCAGGGCGACGTTCTTACGGATCGGCACGCGCAGGCCGGCCGAGAGCAGCAGGAACTGCTGCATGCGGGCGTACGCCCCCATGGCCGCCATCTCCGCACCCAACGCGGCCACCAGCCAGCCCGGGTGGGGCGCGCTGAGCTGCGAGAACGCCGACGACAGGGACGACCAGCCGAGCACCAGCTCGACCGCGAACAACCCGGTCACCGCGGCGACCAGACCCCGCCGGATCCAGGCACGCGCGGCGGTCGGGCTGGTCACGGTCACATCTTCCGCTTCGGCCGGATCGGGCGTCTGCTGACATTTCACCACCGATTTCCGCCCGCTCCGGAGTCAGCGGCCGGTGCTGCCGTCGATCTGCTCGCGCAGGATGTCCGCGTGGCCGGCGTGGCGGGCGGTCTCCTCGATCATGTGGGTGAGGACCCAGCGGCGGGTCGGCGGCAGGGCCCGGCCGGGCGGGCGCGGGGCCTCGAGCGTCAGGTCGTCCCAGGTGGCGACGACCGCATTCGCCTCCTCGGCGGCCCGGCGGTAGCCGGCGAGGAGCCCGTCGACGGTCTCGCTCCGGGTCGGTTGTAGAGTGCGGCGCATGGCGGTGATCGGCTCGCCGAGGAAGTAGAAACGCTCGACATACGTCAAGTGTTTGATCAGCCCCAGCAGGTTCGTGCCCGAGGGCACGCCGCCCGTGCGTACCGCCGGCTCGGGCACGTCCGCGACCTTCCCCGCGATCGAGGCGCGCAGGTAGTCGAGGAAACCCAGCAGGCTGCTCCTCTCGTCCGTGCCCACGAAGCCCGGGCCGGCGTCCTTCTTTCTGGTGACCATCGGGCCAGGGTCGTTGCCGTTGGGGCGCGCCCGCAAGGGAAGTTGCGGATCCGGCAAATGCCCTAGGATCACCGGATGCGCAAGCGGCTGCGGTGGCTGATGGCCGGCGCGTTGCTGGTGGTGCTGCTGACGGTGGGCGGGCTGGTGGTCGCGTACCCGTCGGTGGCGGCGACGGCCTGTCCGGGCTGCTACGGGATGAAGCGCGTGGCGGAGGGCGTGTACGGGGAGCGCGGGCTCACAGCCGTACAGCAGGGGCAGCTTGTGGCCCTCGCTGTTGACGCGCGGCGGCGGGTGGAGGCGTTCTACGGGAGCCGCGCTTCCGCGCCGCGCCTCGTCGCCTGCTTCACCGAGAAGTGCTACCAGCGGATCGGCGGCGGCGGTGAGAAGGGTGTGGCCGTGCTGAACCGGGCCGTCATGCTGTCGCCGCGCGGGCTCGACCCGGTGATCGCCTCGCACGAGATGGCGCACGTCGAGCTTCACGAGCGGCTCGACCGCGACGCGCCGCAGTGGTTCGACGAGGGCCTGGCCGTCGTCGTCTCGGGCGACTCCCGCTACCTGGGCGAGCACTGCCGGGTCCCGTTCGACGGCCCGCTGCCCGAGACCCTGCGAGCGTGGCTCGACGCCGCGACCGCCGACGAGCAGGTGTACTCGAAGGCCGCGTGCCGCGTTCAGCGCTGGCTGGACGCCACCGGCGGCCGCGACGCCGTCCTGGCCCTCGCCGGCGGCGCGGCCTTCCCGGCCAACGGCTGACCACAGTGGAGCCGCTCATCATCGCGACGGCCCGGGCTGCTTCTGGCCGCGGGCGCCGACCCCGAACGGCTGGTGCTGTTCGACCTGGCGAACCGCCGGACCGTGGCCGAGGCCGAGGCCGGCGAGCGGACCGACTGCGTGAGCTTCTCCCCCGACGGCACGCTGCTCGCGACCACCTGCTCGTTCCAGGGCGGCGCCCACGTACGCCTCGACCGCGTCACCGCCGGCCTGGAGCCGGTCGCCGAGATCGAGCCGCTCGCCGGTGACACGGTCTCGGCCGCCGTCTTCACCCGGACGGGCGACGGCTGGTGCTCTGGGCTCCCTCGGCGGGCCGCTCTCCCGGCCTGCGCGGCCACCTGCTGCTGGCCGGCGCCGACGGTTCGATCGTCTGGGAGCGCCCGATCGACGCCGCCACGACCGGCCTGCGGGCGCCGTCGAGCCGGCCCACCCGGCCGGGCCTGACCCCGGACGGCGCGACGATCGTGCTCGGGCTCGACGGCGTCGTCGTCCTGCTGGCCACCGAGGACGGCCGGGCCCTGGCCGTACGGCCCGTCGACGGCCGGGTCGACACGGCCGCGGCCACCGGCGACACCCTGATCCTGGCCACCGATCGAGGGCTCCGGCTGATGCCGTTCCCGCGTTGAGCAGCTCCCGGGTCAACCGGCGCGGAACAGGACGCGCCCGTTCAAGGTGATGACCATCGTGCCGTCGGCGCGCAGGGTGAGGACCGCGCCCGGGTGGCCGGCGGTGCCGCTGCTCCAGGCGGTGCCGTTCTCCGCGTCGTACAGCACCAGATGCCCGTCGTTCTGCATGACCAGCTTGACGCCGGTCGACGTGCCGGTCTGCCAGACGAGCCGGCCCTGGTCGCGCAGCTCGAGGTTCCCGCCGGCGGTCACGGTGAGCCGGAGGCGGTTGGTCGCCCAGCTCTGCCCGGTGGTGAGCACGCTGGTGCTCACGATGGTCCGCTCGGCCCAGGCGGGAGTCATCGTCTTCGTGGCCGGCGGAGCTGTCGTCTTCCTGGCCGGCGGTGAGGTTGTCTTCGTGGCCGGCGGTGAGGTTGTCTTCGTGGCCGGCGGCGTGCGGAACACTGATGACGGAGCCGGCGGCTCGGGTGCGACGGAGACCGGGACCGCAGCCGGCGGATAGCTGCCCGGCGCCGCCCTCGAGTACTCCGGAAGGGCACCGCCGGCCGGCCGCTCCTCGTCGTGACCGAGCCGGAAGCCGGCGTAGGCGGCCACGCCGACGCTGACCAGGACGGCGCCCGCCAACAGCACCGCCGTCCCGTTTCGCTGAACCATAGGCGCCTTTGTACGTCGTCGCGGCGGCCCGCGGCTCCCCCACTCGGGGCGGACCGGCCACCTATATAGTCGCGCCGTGACTGCCGAGAAGGTCCGGGACGCGTACGCATCGGTGGCCGGCCTCTACATCGAGTTGTTCGGCTCGAGCGAGAAATCGCACCCCGACGACCTGGCCTTCATCACCCGTCACCTGGCGGGCCGCCCCGGCCCCGTGCTCGATCTGGGCTGCGGCCCGGGCCACCTCACCGCCCACCTGCGGTCGGCCGGCGCCGAAGCCATCGGCATCGACCTCGTCCCCGGCTTCATCACCCACGCCCGGGCCACCCACCCCGGCGGCGACTACCGGCTGGGCTCGCTGACCAGCCTCGACTTCGCGGACGAGTCCGTCGGCGGCATCCTGGCCTGGTACTCCCTCATCCATCTGCCCCCACCCGACCTGGACCGGGCCTTGGCCGAGTTCCATCGGGTCCTCACCCCGGGCGCCCCGCTGGTGACCGGCTTCGTCCACGGCGACGAGCCCGGCCCCTTCGACCACAAGGTGACGACCGCCTACCGCTGGCCCGTCGACGACTTCGCCACCCGCCTGACCCGCGCCGGCTTCACCGAGCGAGCCCGCTCCACCCGCCCCGCCGACGACACCCAGCGCCCCCAGGCCGCCCTCGCCGCCACCGCCTGACTCAGCCGGTCCAGCAGTAGAGCGGGCGCAGGCTCCAGACCGCGGGTGCTCACTGGGGCACCAAGCGATTCGCACCTCGGCCGAGATGCTTGCGATGAGGATCCGGTCGCAAGCATCGGCTGTGATCAGCTCCACCGCAGTCGCCAGGTCCGGCTCAGCGAGACCGAGTTCGGCGGCGACCGCCCCGGGCGCCGGTTCGCGTCATGCGCGACAGCGTGCGAGCTGACTCCGCCGCGAGCACCACCACGGCGTCGCCGTTGACACCAGCCACCAGGTCACGGGCCAGCCTCACCGCACGGTGCGGTTCTGCGTGGTAGATAAGTGCCCGGGCCTGTTCGGCCCGGAGGCGGCGGAGAAGGCGGTCATCCACGGGCCGGTTTTCATGGCTCTCGCGGTCGATGCATCGGTGCCAAGCGCGCTGTCGTCTGCTGATCTTGACCGCGAAGCGAGCCCAGCCTCCGGCCATTCTCAACAGAACGTTGAAGAGTTTCCGTTGATCAGCGATGATTGACAAATGGCGAACCTCTTTGCCCGGCCGGACTCTGCGGCGCAGCGGGCCGAACGCACCTTTCAAGCCCTGACCCACCTGGCCGAGCGGCATGCCGGCACCGATGCGCGGCGGGCGCGGCAGGTTCATCCCGCCATGGCGGGGCCGCACGAAGTGGTTCGGCTGGTGGCGGGAATGGCGGGCGGAACGATCGGGCGGGAGCCGGATGAGCCCGATATCGATCAGGACGACCTGGTGGCGGCGCTGACGCTGATGCCGAGCGTGCGAGCCGATGTCGACGCGACCGAGCTGCACCTGATGAAGATCGCCCGGAGCCGGGGGCTGACGTGGCAGGACATCGCGTTCAGCCTGGGGCTCAACACGCCACAGGCCGCCAAGCAGCGGTACGAGCGCCTGCAATCACGCTCCGACGACCCGTCACCGAGCTGATGTCCCGGCGCCGGGCGCCGGCCGCCGATCGAGTTAGAGGTGCTGCTCGCGCCGGCCGGCCGCCACCAGGCGCCCGCCGAGGACCACCACCCGCTGCCGCAACAAAGGAGGCCATGTCCATCGCTGGACATGGCCTCCGGGTCTTGCTGTCGGGTCAGGCGGCGGCCTTGGTCAGGCGCCACAGGCGGGCCTTGCTGTCGGCGCCGGCGGTGATCAGGCGCTTGCCGTCGGGGCTGATGCGCAGGGCCCAGACCGGTCCGGTGTGGCCGGTCAGCGGGGTGCCCTGGAGCGCTCCGCTCTTGGTGTTCCACAGGCGGACGGTGCCGTCGTCGCTGCCGGTGGCCAGGCGCTTGCCGCCGGGGGCGAAGCGCATGGCCCGGACCGGGCCGGTGTGGCCGGCCAGGGGCTCGGCGGCGGCCTCGCGGGTCTTCGTGTTCCACAGCTGTACGGTGTTGTCGCCGCCGGACGAGGTGGCCAGCAGCTTGCCGTTCGGGCTGAACGTGAGGGCCAGGACGGGGCCGGCGCTGCTGATCAGCGGGTCGCCGGCGGGCTCGCCCGTGGCCGGGTCCCACAGCCGTACGGCATTGCCGCCGCCCGAGGTGGCCAGGAGCTCACCGTCGGGGCTGAAGCTGGTCGCGTACACCGGGCCCGGTGTCACCCGCAGCGCTTCGCCGATCGGCCGGCCGAGGCCGGTGCGCCACAGCCGTACGGTGTTGTCCTCGCCGTCCCCGGTGCTGGCGATGGTCCGGCCGTCCGGGCTGAACACGACGAACCGGACCGCGCCGTCGTGGCCGCGCATGGTGTAGATCAGTTCCCCGGTGGCCACGTTCCACAGCCGGACGGTGCGGTCGTTGCCGGCCGTGACCAGGAGCGTGCCGGGTGGGTTGAAGGCGACCGAGCGCACCGCCCCGGTGTGCCCGGTCAGCGGCGTCGCGGACTTCTCCCCGGTGGCGGCGTCCCACAGCGCCACCTCCCGCGCGGTCGCGACGGCCAGCTTCTTGCCGTCGGGGCTGTAGGCGACCGAGTTGACGGCGCCGGCGTGCACGGCCAGCGGCGGGCCGGCCTTACGCCCGGTCGCGATGTTCCACTGCCGCACGGTCTGGCCGCTGACGGTGGCGAACACCTTGCCGTCGGGGCGCACGGCGATGATCCCGGCCAGGCCGGGCAGAACGGTCCGGGCGCGGGCGCCGGCGACATCCGCGACCTGGTTGTGCGCGACGGGCGGGGTGGCGGCGGCCGCCGTCGCCGCGGCGGTGGGTGCGAGCAGCCCGATCATGGCCACGGCGACGGCCCGGCCGGCGCCTCGCCGGAGACCTCCGAACGGAGTCTCACTGCACGTGTCTTTGAGATCTCTCTGGGTAGTCACTCCCGCACCGTAACGACCCGTTTCCGCCGCTGTTCGGAGTCTTCGCCCCGGTTCATCCGGCCGGGTTGCCCTCCGGCCGTCCCGGCCCCCCACCCCCGGGCCGATCAGCCGAGGCCGGCCGTCTGATGTGAGCCGAGCGCCTGGTCAGCAACCGCCTCAGACAGGGCGCAAGCATCGGGCGCGTCACCACCACACCCACCGGCCCCAAGGGCGCGCGGACGGTCATGTTGCGGCCTGTTGCCGCCGGATGCTGTCGGTGTCGATCAGCGACCAGACGTGTTCGATCCGGTTGGCGCGGAAGCGGTAGAAGACGTGCTCGGCGAACGAGACGCGGCGGCCGTCGGGGGTGAGGCCGAGGAACTCGTGCCGCGGGGCGCAGTCGAACCAGAGCCGGGCGGCGACGTGGTCCGGGCCGGTGACGAGCAGCTGCACCTCGTAGCGCAGGTCGGGAATGTTCCGTACGTCGTCGGTCAGCCGGGCCTGGTATCGCTCCCGCGACCACTGCTCGCCGTTGTAGGTGAGGCGGTCGTGCACGAACTGGCCGAGGTCGTCGAGGCGCCGGTCGTTCAGGGCGGCGATGTAGTCGCGATAGATGCCCTCGAGCTGATCACCCATCGGCCCACGCTACGACGAGGGCAGGCCCGAGGTGAAGGTCTCGGCGCCCAGCACGTCGAGCAGGGCCAGGGCCTCGGCGTCCGGGGAGCCCACCGGGGCGCTGTAGAGGACCAGGTGCTGGTCGCGGTCGGTGAGGCTCATGGAGTCGCAGTCGACGGTGATCCGGCCGACCACGGGGTGGTGGAAGGTCTTGGTGAGCGCGGTGACGGCCTGCACGTCGTGGCGGTCCCAGAGGCGGGCGAAGTCGGCGCTGCCGGAGCGCAGGTCCTCGATCAGGGTGGTGACGGCCGGGTCGGTGGGATAGCGGGCGAGGGTGGCCCGCAGCTCCATGACGACGTGATGACGGAACTCGGCGCCGTCCGACACCCCGTACAGGTTCCGGTCGGAGTCGAGGAAGGCCCGCCGGGCCAGGTTGCGCTCGGCCGGCGGCCGGGCGCCGAAGTCCTCCATCAGGGCGGCGGCCAGGTGGTTCCAGGCGAGCACCTCGAAGGTGGCCGAGGTGACGAAGCCGGCCGTCTGGGGCAGGCGTTCGAGCAGGGCGAGGATGCTCGGGCGGACGTCGCGGCGGTGCCGGCCGCTCCGGGCCGGGGCGGTGCCGGCCAGCACGTGCAGGTGGTCGGACTCGGCGTCGGTCAGGCGCAGCGCGGCGGCGATGCCGGCCAGCACCTCGGCCGACGGGCGCGGGGCGCGGCCCTGCTCGAGGCGGACGTAGTACTCGGTCGAGATGTGCGCGAGCACGGCCACCTCCTCGCGGCGCAGGCCGGGGGTGCGGCGGCGCGGGCCCGCGGGCAGGCCGGCGTCTGAGGGGTGAAGACGCTCCCGGCGGCTGCGGAGGAAGGCTCCGAGCTCCTGCTTGTCCATGGGCTCAGTGTGCCCGCTTTCCCACCGCGAAGCCTGGTACGGATGGTGCCTGTATCCGGTCCGGCGGCGCGGCCAGGCTTCGAGGCATGACAGACATGTTGACCGGCAAGGTCGTATTCATCACCGGCGCCAGCCGGGGCATCGGGGCGGCCGCGGCCCGGCTCTTCGCTCAGGAGGGCGCGGCCGTGGTGCTCGCCTCCCGCGGCGCCGACGCGCTCGACCGTCTCGTGAGCGAGATCCGCGACAAGGGCGGGGTGGCCGACGCCGTGGCGCTGGACCTGGCCGACCGGGCGAGCATCCGGGCCGCCGTGCAGCGGGTGGACGAGCTGCACGGGCGGCTGGACGGGGCGTTCAACAACGGCGCGGCCCTCCAGCAGCCGGGTCCGCTCGAGACGACCAGCGACGAGGATGTGGACGAGCAGTTCGCGGTGAACTTCCGGGCCCATTGGACGGCCATGAACGCCGAGGCCGAGCTGATGCGCCGCCGCGGCGGCGGGGCGATCGTCAACACCTCCAGCATCGGCAGCCGCCGGGCCAATCCGGCGCTGCCCGCCTACGGCGCCATGAAGCGGGCGCTCAACAGCATCACCGAGACCGCCGCGGTGACGTGGGCGCCGCAGGGCATCCGGGTCAACGGCATCACCCCGGGTGGCACGGCCACCGAGATGATCGACGCGTGGGAGGCGGCGACGCCGGGCGTGGTCGAGCGGATCAGCGCGTCGACCCCGCTCGGCCGGATGGGCCGGCCCGAGGAGGTCGCCGAGGCGGCCCTCTGGCTGCTCAGCGACCGCGCCTCGTTCGTCACCGGCGCCATCATCCCGGTCGACGGAGGCGCCGGCGCCTGAGAAACACCGGGTCTACGACGCGGATCGGCGACGCGTCGCCAGGAGCAGCAGGACGCCGACCACCGTCATCGCGACGCCCGAGCCGGCCGTCAGGGCGACCGGTCCGCCGGTGATGGGCAGCGAACCGCCGCCACCGGCCCCTCCCCCGCCGCCACCGCCGCCACCGGTGGCCGGCGGGGTGGCGGGCGGCGGGGTGGCGGCCGGCAGGACGATCGCGACGGTGTTGTTCGACCATTTGGCCTCGGTGGAGCCAACCTCCGTACCGCGAACGGTGATCCTGCCGCCGCCGCCCGGGGCCGACTTGACGCGCAACTGCAGCGCCCGTTCCTGCGGCACCAGCTTCGAGTGCACGGTCGGGAACGGGCTGAACGTCCGGCAGACCAGCGCCGCGGACTCCTCGGCCAGCGAGCCCGGCGTCCCCTTGGTGTAGCACCCGTCGGCCCCGGCCTGGATGAACACGGTCCCCCGGGGAGCGGTCGCCTCATAGACCAGGGCCCCACTGTCCGACGGCCCGTTGTTGAGCAGCGTGAACTGCACTCCGACGACGTCGTCGCCGGCCGGGAAGTACGTGGGCCTGCTCAGCGCGATGTCGAACGTGTTGGCCTGGGCGAAGACCGAGAACGGGGTCATCCCGATCTCGCCGGGCAGCCCGGGCGGCGCCGCGTCGAGCAGCGGCAGCTTCGCGACGGCCTCGGCGAACGACGGCCCGGTGCCGTTGTCGGGCCGGTGGGGGTCGGCCTCGTCGATGGCGGTCAGCAGGCCCTGGTGCTCGTCCGGCCCGGACAGGTTGCGCCCGAACGCCGCGTGGAACAACGACTTCCGGGTCTCGGGGTCGAACAGCGGCAGCGTCTTTCCGGGCGGCAGCGTCAGGGACAGGTGGCACTCGACCTGGGTCGGAAAGTAGAGGAAGCCTTGCCCGCCACCGTTCGGGAAGGAACTGCTGTAGCCGCAGTCGCGGTAGCGCTCGACGACCGCGGCCCCGATCGGCAGCAGCAGCGAGACGCGGAACTCGGTGAGCGGCGCGTCGCCGTCGTTGCGCACCGCCGCGTAGACGGGCCGCCTGTCCCCCGGGCCGACCCGGCTCCGCGCGGTGTTCAGATCGGCGATGAGGGCGATCGCGTTGGGCCGGGGCTCGGTGCCGGTGACGATGGTGACCGGCGCGGTGGAGACGTTGTCACCCGGTGTCTGGTCGTCCTGCTCGCCGGCGATGGTCGCCACCATCTCCCCGGCCGCGCCCGGGGCGGCCCCCGCGGCCGTGGTCAGAGTGATCGGGATGAGCTGCCGGCCGTTGTCGGGCTCGAGCGTGCCGACATCGCACGTCACCTTGCGCGCGGCCAGCGCACAGATCGAGTTCTCGCCGGCGATGGCCACCTCGACCCGGTCGTCGACGCCGGTCAGGTCGATCGTCACCGTCACGCCGGTGCCGGCGGCGGCGCCGTGGTTGTTCACCACCATGCCGGGCACGGCGCCCTGCGGCCCGATCGTGCCCGTGCCGTGATCCCACTGCACCCGCAGGTCGGGCAGGTCGGCGGCGGCCCTCGCGGGCGTTGCCGGGACGGCCCCGACGACGGCGGCGGCCAGCAGGGCGAGCACAGGCGTACGCTTCATGGTCGACTCCGCTGCAGACGGTGACGTTCCGCGCACCCTAACCCACCGCGGTCTTCCTGTGTGACCCGTCGCACATGCCGGTTTGGGCGCGTCGGCGCGGGCGCGAGAGGATCGGTGCGTGGACCTGCGTGTGACCCTGCTCGGCGCTTTCCGGGTGACCTCCGGCGACACCGTCGTCGACGTTCCCGGGGCCCGGCTGCGCGGATTGTTCACCCGCCTGGCCCTGGCCGGTGGCCGGCCGGTCGCCCCCGACGCGCTGGTCGACGCGCTGTGGCCGGCCGACCAGCCGGGCGCCCCGGCCAACGCCCTGCAGTCCCTCGTGTCGCGCCTGCGGCGGTTGCTCGGCGACGCCGCGTCCGTGGCCCAGGTCCCGGGCGGCTACCGCCTGGCCGTCACCGACGACGACGTGGACGCGCTGCGCTTCGAGCACCTGGCCGCGACCGGGCGCGACCGGCTGCGCGCCGGCGACCCGGAGGCCGCGGCCGCCCTGCTCGGCGAGGCGGCCGGGCTCTGGGGCGACCCGGCCCTGATCGCCGAGGTGGCGCCACCGGCCGCGACCCGCCTGGCCCTGACCGCCACCGAGGTGGTGGCCGGTCTGGCCGAGGCCGAGCTGGCCATCGGCCGGGCCGACGCCGCCGCGGACCGGCTGACCGGGCTGCTGGCCGAGGACCCGGTCCACGAGCGGGCGGCCGCGCTGCTGATGGACGCGCTGGCCGCGCAGGGCCGGCAGGCCGAGGCGCTCGCCGTCTACGAGCGGGTCCGGGCGGCGCTGGCCGAGCAGCTCGGCGCCGACCCGGGCGCCGCGCTGCAGGAGCAGCATCTGCGTCTTCTGCGCTACACCCCCGAGGTGGCGCCGGAGGCGAAGGGCAATCTGCCCGCGCCGGTCACCAGTTTCGTCGGGCGCGACGACGACCTGGGCCGGGTCGGCACGCTGCTCACCACCGGCCGGCTGGTCACCGTGGTCGGGCCGGGCGGGGCGGGCAAGACCCGGCTCGCCTTGGAGGCGGCCCGTCGCCACCGCCACGAGTACCGCGACGGCGCCTGGCTGACCGACCTCTCCTCGGTCACCGAGCCGGCCAAGGCCGGCGCGGCCCTGCTGGCCTCGATCGGGCTGCGCGGGTCGGCCATGTTCGACGCCCGGCTGCGGGCCGACGGCGACGAGCTCGACGTGCTCACCGACGAGCTCCAGGGCCGCGAGCTGCTGCTGGTCGTCGACAACTGCGAGCACGTGATCGACGCGATCGCGCATCTGATCGCCGCGCTGCTGCCGCGCTCACCGGGGCTGCGGGTGATCGCCACCAGCCGCGAGCCCCTCGCCATCGACGGGGAGGCGCTGGCCCCGCTGGGCCCGCTGGCCCTGCCCGATCCGCGGGACGGGGTCGCCCAGGCGCGGCGAGCGGCCTCGGTCCGCCTGTTCACCGAGCGGGCGGCGGCCGTGCGCCCGGGCTTCGATGTGGACGATCAGACGCTGGGCGGGATCCTCGAGGTGGTGCGCCGCCTCGACGGGATGCCGCTGGCGCTGGAGCTGGCGGCGGCCCGGCTGCGCACGATGTCCCTCGAGGAGCTGGCCGGCGGGCTGTCCGACCGGTTCCGGCTGCTGACCACGGGCAGCCGGACGGCCTTCCCCCGGCACCGGACACTGCGGGCGGTCATCGCCTGGAGCTGGGATCTGCTGGGCGAGCACGAGCGTACCGTCGCCGAGCGGGTCTCGATCCTGCCCGGCGGCGTGACCCCGGCCTCGGCCGCCGCCGTCTGCGCGGGCACCCCCGTGCCGCCCTACGACGTCCCGGAGCTGCTGGCCGCCCTGGTCGACCGCTCGATCCTGCAGCTCGCGCCGGAGCCCGGCCGCTACCGCATGCTGGAGACGCTGCGCGAGTACGGCATCGAACGGCTGGCCGAACAGGGCACGCTGAGCGCCGCCCGCACCCACGCCGCCGGCCATCTGGCCCGGCTGGTGGCCCGGCACGACCCCGACCTGCGCGGGCCCGGTCAGCTGGAGGCGCTGGGCCTGCTGCGCGCCGAGTACGACAACGCCCTGGCCGCCCTGCGCCACCTCTGCGACTCCGGCGACGGCGACGGCGCGATCGGCCTGGCCCTCGATCTGACCTGGTACTGGCAGATGCTCGGCCGGCACCGCGACGCCGTCTACTGGCTGAGCGAGGCGCTGGCCGTGCCCGGCGGCGGGCAGTCGCTCGACCGGGACATCGCCGAGGTGGTCCTGCTGCTGAACGGCGCCGACGACAACGGTCCCTTCCTCGGCGCGACGATGGAGCGGCGCCGCACCGAGCTGCGGGTCATCACCGGGCGCCTGCTCGCCTACGAGGAGCTGCCCGGCCTGGCCGGCCCGCTCACCGCGGTGGCCCTCGGCCTGCTGCAGGAGAGCGAGGCGTCGCTGGCCGTCATCGAGCGCATCCTGGCCGGCCCCGACATCTGGCTGCGCGGGCTGGCCCACATGTTCCGGGCCCAGTTCGCCGAGAACAACGGCGACCTCGACCAGGTACGGATCGACGTGGCGGCCGCGCTGGACTGCTTCGGCCGGATCGGCGACCGCTGGGGGCTGGCCACCGTGCTGCCCACCCGGGCGATGGTGCGGCAGTACGACGGCGACCTCGACGGCGCGCTGGACGACCTGCGGCGGGCCCGTTCGCTGGCCCGCGAGTTCGGCTCGCTCAGCCTCACCGACGAGATCTTCCTGGATCTGCGCTGGATCGACCTGAACATGCGGCGCGGCGAGAACGAGCTGGCCATCGCGATGCTCGACGAGGCCCGGGAACGGGCGCAGCACGCGGTCTCGTACGACTTCCTGATCCTGGTCAACGCGCTCGAGGCGGGCGTCTGGCTACGGCTGGGCGAGGTGGAGCGGGCCCGCGAGCTGGTCGAGCGGGCCGAGGCCGGGATGGGTGAGCGGTACTCGTTCGGCGGCGACCACGGCCGGGCGGTGATCGGGTCGGTCCGGGCCGCGCTGTGCATCGCGCTGGGCGATCTCGACGGCGCCGGGAAGGCCCTCGAGCGGGCCTACGAGGCGGCGCTGGAGAGCCAGGACTTCCCGCTCATGTCGATGGTCGCGGTCACCGCGGCCCGGCTCGCGGACGCCTACGGGCGCGGGCACGACGTGGGTCTGCTGCTGGGCGCGGCGGCCCGGCTGCGCGGCAGCCACGACCACACCGATCTGCAGATCCGCGAGCTGAGCGACCGGGCCCGCCACGCGATCGGCGGGAACGCCTTCGACGAGGCGTACGGCAAGGGGTGGAAGCTGGACGGGAAGACGGCGCTGACGCAGGTCGACCCCGCCCGGCTCAGCCGGGCGGGGCTCCCGCAGCCCTAGTCAGGCGCGGCGCGAGTAACCGCGCAGCGCGAGCGGCACGAAGACCACCAGCAGACCGGCCATCCAGGCCAGCGTGACCCACAGGTGCTCCGCGACGGAGCCGCCGAGCAGCAGCCCGCGGATCGTCGAGACCAGCGGCGTGATCGGGTTGACGTGCACGAAGGCCTGCAACCAGCCGGGCAGCGTGTCGGTCGCGACGAAGACGTTGCTGCCGAACGACAGCGGGAAGACGATCAGGAACATCAGGCCCTGTACGGCGCCGGGGGTACGCACCAGCATGCCGACCCAGACCGAGATCCAGCAGAAGCAGAGCCCGAACCCGACCGAGAGCGCCACCGCGGCCACCGCCGGCAGGAAGCCGGTCTCGATCCGGAAGCCCATGATCATGCCGAAGCCGAGCATGACCACGCAGACGGTCAGGTAGCGGATGATGTCGGCCGCGACCGCGCCGACCAGCGGCACCGCACGGGAGATGGGCAGCGAGCGGAACCGGTCGAAGACGCCCTTCTCGATGTCGGCGTTGAGGTTCTGCCCGAGGGCGATGCCGCCCATGGCCAGTGACTGCGCGAGCATGCCGGGCAGCAGGAACTGCAGGTAGGTGTGCCGGTCGCCGGTGATGGCCCCGCCGAACAGGTACGTGAAGAGCAGCAGGAAGATCACCGGCTGCAGGGTCACGTCGAGGAGCGCCTCGGGCGTCCGCGCCGTCTTGATCAAACTTCGGCGCGCGAGCGCGACGCTGTGCCGGGCCAGCGCGGCCACCGACCCGCCGCGCGGGGAGTCGCTGACAGTGCCCAGAGTCAAGGTCGTCATACCAGTTCTTCTTTCTTGGCGGTGAGGGTGTGGAAGACCTCGTCGAGGCTGGGCAGGTGCAGGCCGAAGTCGTTGAGCTCGACGCCGGCCTCGTGCAACGCGGGCACGACCTCGACGAGCGCGCTGTCGTCGGTGACCGGGACGCTCACGGCACCCGGCCGGGCCCCCGCCGTCGCGTCGGCCGTGGCGGTCGACCCGGGGGCGGCCACCTTGTCGAGCACGCGCAGCACGTCCGGCACGCGGGCCGGGTCGGCCGGGCGCACCCGCAGGGTGAGGCCGCCGACGCGGCGCTTCAGCCCGTCCGGGGTGTCGTGGGCGATGACCCGGCCCTTGTTGATGACCACGATCTCGTCGGCCAGGGCGTCCGCCTCCTCCAGGTACTGAGTGGTCAGCAGCACGCTGGCCCCCTGGGTGACCTGGCTCCGGACGACACCCCACATGTCCTCGCGCTTGGCCGGGTCGAGACCGGTGGTCGGCTCGTCCAGGAAGATCACTTCGGGGTGGCCGACCAGGCTCGCGGCCAGGTCGAGGCGCCGCCGCATGCCACCGGAGTAGGTCTTGGCCATCCGGCCCGCCGCCTCGGCCAGGTCGAACCACTCGAGCAGCTCGGCCGCCCGCCGCTTGGCCTCGACCGTCGTCAGGTCGAGCAGCCGGCCGATCAGCACCAGGTTCTGCGTGCCGGTCAGGTCCTCGTCGACGCTCGCGTACTGCCCGGTCAGGCCGATCCGCCGGCGGACCCGCTGCGGCTCGCGCAGCACGTCGATGCCGGCCACCTCCGCCTGGCCGGAATCCGGGCGCAACAGGGTGGCCAGGACGCGTACGGCCGTGGTCTTGCCCGCGCCGTTGGGCCCGAGAACCCCGAGCACGGTGCCGCGGCGCATCGCCAGGTCCACCCCGTCGAGCGCCTGTGTCTTACCGAATCGCTTGCGGAGACCCTCCGCACGCACCACGAAATCGCTCATGGGGCTTACTGTCGCCCGGCCCGCTGACACCGGGCGCACATGCCGCTGACACGGTTACCGCCAGACCTCGTCAGCCGTCTCAGCGATCAGTCTCAGCTTGGCGACTTCCTGGTCGTACGACAGCACGTTGCCCTCGACCGTGGAGGAGAAGCCGCACTGCGGGGACAGGCAGAGCTGCTCGAGCGGGACGTATTTGGCGGCCTCGTCGATGCGGCGCTTGAGCGTGTCCTTCGACTCCAGCTCGCCCCGCTTGGTGGTCACCAGCCCCAGCACCACCATCTTCCCCTTGGGCACGAACCGCAGCGGGGCGAACGTGCCCGACCGCTCGTCGTCGTACTCCAGGAAGAAGCCGTCGACCGCGAGCTCGTTGAACAGCGCCTCGGCGACGAAGTCGTACCCGCCCTCGGCCGCCCACGACGACCGGAAGTTCCCCCGGCACATGTGTGTGGTGATTCTTGTGTCCTGCGGTCGATCGGCCAGGGCGGCGTTGATCTGCCGGATGTAGCGCAGATGCTGGTGCTCGGCGTCGTCCCCGCGGTCGGTGAGCAGCTTCCGCTGAGCCGGATCATTGAGGTACGCGAAGCTGGTGTCATCCAGCTGCAGATAGCGGCACCCGAGCTCGGCGACCCGCTTGACCTGCTCCTTGTAGGCGGCCGACAGATCCGCCCAGAACTGCTCCTCGTCCGGGTAGACGGCCGGATCGATGGCGGCCCGCCCACCCCGGTAGTGCACCATGCTCGGCGACGGGATGGTCAGCTTGGCCGTCTGCCCCTCTTCAGTGATCGACTTCAAGAAGGAGAAGTCATCCCCGAAGATCGTCTCGGTCAGCCGCACCGGCGCGTCGATCCTGAGCGCGGCCGACTCGAAGTCGAGCTCCCCCTGCGCGTTACGGAAATGCACCTGGATCTTCTCGTCGGTCGGCCGCACCCCACCCAGCCGGTAGATGAAATCCATGTGCCAGGAGGTCCGCCGAAACTCCCCGTCGGTCGCCGTCCGCAGCCCGGCATCCCGCTGCATCCGCACGACATCCCGGATCGCCGCGTCCTCGACCTCACGCAACTCCTCGGCGCCGATCTCCCCGGCCGCCCGTCGCTCCCGCGCCGCCAGCAACTCCCGCGGCCGCAGAAGACTCCCCACATGATCGGCCCGAAACGGCGGCGTGTCGCGCAGCGTCATGGTCTGGTCCTCCCTCGGCCCGGCATCCCGATGCAGCCAACCTAGCCTTTGTATCGACTCATGGCGATGCCGCTCGATCAGCAGGTCTCGCGGTAGGGCAGATCGGGGACATACTCCGACCACTCGGACGGGCTCAAGCCCCGACCCACGGTCTCGCAGGCGACGCGGCCCGGGTCGGCGGCGACCCTCATGACGTCGGCCACGTCCCAGATCAGGGCCGGCCCGCTGGGGCTGCCCGACACCACGGACTGCTCGCCCGGGCCGAAGACCGCCGAATAGACGGTGTTCGTGTGGCCGGTCAGCGCGGCCAGCCTTTTCGGGATCTCCGGGTAGTGGACGTCCCACACTGTCACGGTCTGGTCCTCGCCACCGAGGAGGAGAGTCTCGCCGGCAGTGCCGAACGACGCTGTCTCGATGGCCCCGTACAGTCCCGGCACAGTACTGAGGCGCCGAACATCGCCCACATCGGTGACATCCCAGAGATAGGCCGACGACGTAGCGCTGCCGGAGACGAGCATCCGTCCCGTCGCGTTGAAGGCGACCGGGCTGCTTGCGCCGCGCAGCGCATCGGCGACCCGGCGGGGACGAGCCGGATCCGCCAGGTCCCACAAAGCGACGGTCGGCGGATCGTCCTCATTGTGGTAGATCTCCGTCGCGGCCAGCCGGCCGTCCGGGCTGACCGCGGCTCCGACGACGACCGCCCCGGGGACCGGCAGCTCGCTCATCCGCCGAGGTTCCTGCGGGCGGCTCACGTCCCACACCGTCGCCCGCCCCGAAAGATGATTGTCGTCGCCCCGGGTGGCCAGCGCGGGAACGACAGCGATGTGAGCGCTCCGGTCGAGGCCCAGCCGCCCCACCCCGTCGAAGCCCACCGCCAGCGAACTCAAGCGCCTGGGACGAGCCGGGTCGGCGACATTCCAGACAGTGGTGCCGGCCGGTCCGGAGACCAGCGCGATATGCCGATCAGGGGCCGTCGCCAGCTCGGTGATGCCCACGTTCCCGTCGGGGAGCCTGGCCACCATTCGCGGCGCGGACGGCTGCGTCAGGTCCCACAACTCCGCGCTGCCGATGTCACGGGAACCGATGGCGACCACCTCGCCGTCGCGTCCGATGGGTGCGGCCCACTCCCGCCCCGAATCCACAGCCGCCTTGATCTGACCGACCCGGGGCACCGACGACATGGGCCGGAGGGCCCAGACCTGGAGGGAGCCGGTGGCTGTCAACGCCAGCCGCCCATCCGAGCTCACGGCGACCGCACGCACCTCGTCGAACCGGCCGAAGACGCCGGTCCGGCTGGGTTGGCCCGGATCACGGAGGTCCCACAGAGCGAAGGGACGGCCGGGCACTGCCACTACCGCCGTTCTTCCGTCGGGCGTCAGGGCAACCGAGCCTCCGCCCGCATCGGGGTCGTCGGCCGACGCCTTGAGGGTGCCGGAACGGCGCGGTCGCCGAGGATCACTCAGGTCGTACACCGCACCCTCGGAGGTGACCGCGAGCCGGCCGTCGCGGGCGAGAGCAATGGTCTGCTGGCCCATGGACGGCGCGCGGAGGCGGCCGAGGCGGCGAGGACGATGCACATCGCGGATGTCCCAGACCGACAGGCTGTCGTCCGCGGTGATGACCGCGATCTTCCCGTCCCCGCTCATGTTGTAGTTGGGGACTGCAGTCCCCGGGCGCGGAAGGCGAGCCGCCTGGCGAGGCTTCGCGGGGTCGGTGAAGTCCCACAGGCGGATCGCGGCATCGGCGTTGCCCAGCAGCATTCCGGCGCGTGCGCCGGCGTCCATCTCGGCCGCGTCGGTCCCGGGAACAGCACCGATCTCTCTCGCCCGGAACCGATCGTCGAGTTGCCACAACTCGGCTCCCTGGTCCGTTGCGATCAGGAGACGGCGCCCATCGGCGCTGATCGCCGCCGAGGACACCATCGATCCGGTCTCGAACCGGCTCACCACCTGAGGACGGTGCGGGTCGTGGAGATCCCACACCGTGACCCCGCCCGTCTCATCGCAGACCAGGGCGACCGGGCGGCCCGGCACAAAGGTCACGGCCGTGACGGTGGTCGCGTCGTCCGCCAGGGTGGCCGCGAACCGGTTGTTCAACACCGTTTCCTGCAAGCTGCCGCGGGTGTCGGGCGCGGGCGCGATGCCGTGGGCTGCGATGCCGAGCCGAAGGGCGATGTCCGGGGCGGACTCGCGGACGGCGGCCGCTTCGGAGGCGAGCCTGCGCGCGATGGCCACTCGCTGTTGCCGGGAGGCCTGACCCGACTCCCGTACCGCGACGGCGGCCGTACCGGCCGCCAGGACCAGCAGGGTGGCGAGCGAGGCGACGACACCCCGGCGAACTCTGGCCTTTCGTCGCGCGGAAGCATCCCGAGCGAGCGCCAGACGTTCCGCCACGGCAGCGCAATGGGCAACGAATGGGGCGACATGCTCGGTCTCGGACGGACGGTCCGCGACGATGGCGACCGCCCGGGCGAGCACCGCGCCGCGCAGGACCGAGTCGTCGCCGTGCTCGGACCACTCGCGGCGGGCCACCTCCGTCCGGTCGAGCCGGCTCAGGAAGTCGGCGTCGTCGTCCCGCCAGGCTTGGAGTCGCGGCCAGTCGCGCAGGAGGATCTCGTGGGCGATCTCCGCCGTCTCCACGCCGGTGGCCGAGTCACGAGCGAGCGTGACCAGCCGGCGCGGCGGGTCAGCGAGCTTGCCGGCGACGGCCCAGTCCGCGGCCGGCAGTTCGGTGCGCAGAACCGGCCGGCCGACGCCCTGAAGGTCGGTCCGGGTGAAGCGGCAGAAGACGTACCGGGCTCGCCGCTGCTCGTCCTCGCTCAGGCGGTCGTAGCACTCGTCGGCGTGCAAGATCAGACCACGGCGCAGGCCGCCCATGTCGCGGTACGAGTCCAGGGTGAGCCGCCGGTCGCGCTGTCCCGCCCACAGCTGGTGCAGCGTGAACTGGACCAGCGGCAGGTCACCGGCCTGCCCGGCGAAGTCCTCGACGATCTGGGCGACAAGACGCTCGTCGAGACGTATCGGCCGGTCCGTGTCCGCCGCCCGGGCTGGTTCGGCGATCGCGGACCGCAGGTCGGACTCGTCCATGTGCCGCAGAGGCCGCGCGTGACGCTGCATGTAGTCGCCGACCCGGCGGTCGAGCGTGACGAACCGGCCGTAGTAGTCGTCGCGGACGCCGAGCGCGACCACCGCGGACGGGTGGCGGCCCTGCTCAATGAGGTCGGCGAGCAGGCCGACGAGCCGGTCGAGCTCGTCCGCGTCGTGGCGGTGGGAGAGAGCCTGCTCCAGCTGGTCCAGGACGAGAACGGCACGGTCGTGGCCGGTGATGGTGGCCAGCTCGCCCAGCGCGCCGGCCAGACCCCAGGTGGAGAGGCGGGTCTGCCACCGTTCGAGGTCCGGGTGATCGGCGGCCCGGCTCATCGCGGCCGCGATCGCCGTGACGACCCGGTCGCCCGGGCGCACGAACAGTTCGATCTGGGATGCGGTGGACCGGAGCCGGGCCACCAGACCGGCGGCCAGGACCGACGACTTCCCGCTTCCGGAGGCGCCCATGACCGTCAGCACCGGCCGGCGTTCCACGTCGGCGAGCAGCTCGTCGACGAAGCCGTCGCGGCCGTGGAACCGCTGGGCGTCGTCCACGGTGAAGGACCGTAGGCCCGGATACGGCGAGGGAGGTGGCTGGTACAGCTGAGTCGGCCACATGTCGACGGCGACGCCGGAGTGGATGACGTAGACGTCGGTGCCGTCCTCGCCCGCCGCGTGCAGAATCCCGGCCACGCGGTCCGAGCCGGTCAGCCACACCGGTCCGCCACTGAACCCGCCGCCGACCGCGAACGCTCCCCGGACGACCTGGTCGATCTGGGTGCGTCCCTTGTCGATGTCCCCCATGAGCTCGCCGCTGACGTGGCCGGGGTTGCGCCGGTTCGGCGACGGGCCCCACATCTGGACGGCGGCACCCGAGCACCGGTCACCGTGCGCGAGCGTGAGGGCCGGCACGCCCGTGGGCAGGGGCTGCCCGGCCACGAGGCCCGCGACGTCGTGGGTGAGGAACTCGCCGTCGTCCGGCCCCCAGGCGGCGACCGCCGCCCGGCCGACGGGCGCCTCGTCACCCTCGCCGCCGAAGGGGAAGTCGAGGAGTACGTGCACGACCCCGGTGGGCCGGTCCGCGGTCCGCCGCGGCCGGCCGAGCGCGGTATTGATCACGTGGGCGGCGGTCAGCAATTGCCGATCGCCGACGACGAAGGCCAATCCGACCGGCGTTTGATCTTTTCCCAGAACCCTCGCGATGGAGTGCTCAGGGGCGGTCACCGTCGGCCGCCCTCTCCCAATTCATCGTGATCTTCATGGTGGCCTCAGCGGTGCCTTTGGTGAGAATCACGCCGGTCTCCCCCGCGAATTTCACCCCCAGCTCCACGGACACTTTGTCGGGCGCGTTCCCGTGGCGCCGAACCCGCGTGATGATCGACTCAACGGCGGGCAGAAGCCGGTCGACCGAGCCGGCCAGAGAACGGGCGGCCCGAAACGTACGGCGGCCGTCGGCCGAGGTCAGCTCGACGTCGTCGGCACCCACGTCCCGCGGGTCGACCTCGATCTCCACACAGTCGCTGCCGTCTTCTTCCACCGGCACCCGGAGCAGCACTGTCGCCACGAAAAACTCCTCATTGGACAGGGTTAAAATGATCGAGAATCGGGATCGAATTCGGCCATCCATTCGATCCGACACATTTACTACTCGGGTCTCGGCAAGGCTGTCAACGACCCTTTATCCGCCAACAAAGATCTTTACCGCCCGGTTACCGTCAATACGATTTGCGCTACGGGAGCGTCACTCTCCCGGCTCGCCGACGATTTTGTCGGGAGAGCCGGCCATCGGCCTTGCGGCGCGGAGCTATCGTTGTCGGCGTGATCTGGTCGGTGGCCCTCTGGCACCTGATCGGCGCGCTGACCGATGTCGGCCCGGCCGGTCTGGTGGTCGGCGCGCTGCTGGTCGCCGTGCTGGCGGCTGTTGCCGTGGCCGGCCGGCGGGTGCCGGTGGGCGGCGCGCGGATCACTCCGGGGGTGCTGCGGCAGCGGGCCGCGCGCATCCTGCCCCGGCACCGCGACCCCGACGCCGCGGGCCGCACCCGGCCTCGAGGACCAACTGCCTGGCGGCTCGTCTCCGCCCGGTAGTTCTCCGTCTCTTCCTCGAGGGGTTCCTTCTTCATGTCTGCCGTCTACACGGCGATCTCCGCCGTGCTCCTGTTCTGGCATGCGCTCTGGGAGCGCGTCCTGTCCGGCCCGGATTGGCCGTGGATCCTGGGCATCGTCTTCCTGGTTCTCACCATCCGTACGCTTCTGCTGCCGCTCGCGATCCGCTCGGTGAAGTCGCAGCGGCGTGTGCAGGCCCTCGCCCCGCGCGTCAAGGAGCTGCGTGACGACCCCGCGGCCGTGGTCGAGCTGTACCGCTCCGAGAAGGTCAGCCCGTTCGCCGGGTTCCTGCCGCTGCTGATCCAGATCCCGGTCTTCATCGGACTGCTACACGTGCTGCGCCACATCCGGCCCGGCTCCACCACGGCCACCCTCTACGGGTGGACGCAGACGCAGTTCGACAGCGCCGCCCACGCCAAGTTGCTCGGCGCGCCCATCGCGGCCACCTTCAGCCACCATCTCGGCGCGCCCGCCCTCACCGTCCAGCTGGTCACGGCGGCCCTGATCGCCATCATGATCGTCACGACGTACCTGTCCACGCGGCAGTCGATCCTGCGCACCGGCTGGGCCGAGGACACGGTCACCCGCACAGTTCAACGGCTCATGCTGTACGGGCTACCGGTCTCCCTGCTCGTCTCGGGCGCCGTCTTCCCGATCGGTGTGATCGTCTACTGGGTGACCCAGAACCTGTTCGGCCTCGCCCAGCAGGCCTGGATCATGCATCGTCACCCGGTCCCGACCGGCGAGCCTCCGCGCGCGCCCGGGGACGATGAGGCAAGATCACGGGGTGCTACCGGATGAGGATCTTGATACGTCGACCCTGAACGAGCGGCAGCGCCAGATCCTCTCGGTGATCCAGAAGTGGGCGCTGCGGCACGGCTACTCCCCCTCGACGCGCGAGATCGCCGACGCGATCGGCCTGGCCTCCACCTCGACGGTCAGCCGGCATCTGCGCGTCCTGGAGGAGTACGGCTTCCTGCGCCGCGGCCGCTCGACCCGCCCGGTCGACGTCCGGATGTTCCTGCCGCCAATGCCGCAGCAGCGCGGCGAGACGACCACAGTGGGCGTGCCGGTGCTCGGCGACATCGCCGCCGGCACGCCCATCCTGGCCGAGCAGAACTCCGACGAGGTGCTGCCGCTGCCCCGCGACCTGGTCGGCCGGGGCACCCTGTTCGGTCTGCGGGTCCGCGGCGACTCCATGATCGACGCCGCCATCTGCGACGGTGACCTGGTCATCGTCAAGCAGCAGCCGGAGGCCTACAACGGCGACATCGTGGCCGCCATGATCGACGACGAGGCCACCGTCAAGGTCTATCGCCGCCGCTCCGGCCATGTCGTCCTCGAACCCCGCAACCCCGCCTACGACGACATCGACGGCGACCACGCCACCATCCTCGGCAAGGTCGTCTCGGTCCTGCGCCGCACCTGAGCGGCCGGCGGCCGACACGTCCGGGCCAGGATCGCACTTCCCTCCTCCCGCGCGGGCAGCCCGGCCATCTAGGGTGGTTCCGTGGGGGCAATGCGTGACGACGAGCGGCTGCGCCGCCTGGAAGCGGTCACCGACGCCGCCCTCTCCCGGCTCGACGTCTCCGACCTTCTCGACGAGTTGCTCGAGCGGGTCCGGGATCTGCTCGACGCCGACACGGCGGCCATCATGCTGCTCGACCCGCACGCCCAGCAGCTCGTGGCGACCGCGGCCAAGGGGCTGGAGCAGGAGATCCGCCAGGGCATCCGGGTGCCGGTGGGCCAGGGCTTCTCGGGCCGGGTCGCGCAGGGCCGCCGGCCGGTGGTGCTGCACGACGTGACGGCCGCCGACGTGGCCAGCCCGGTGCTCATCGAGAAGGGCGTCCGGTCCCTGCTGGGGGTGCCGGTGCTGGCCGGCGGCGAGGTCATCGGGGTGCTGCACGTGGGCACCTGCTCGCCGCGGCAGTTCACCGGCGACGACATCCGGCTGCTCGAGGTGGCGGCCGACCGGGCCGGCGCGGCCGGGCAGATCCGGGCCCGCAAGCTCGACCGGGCGGCCGCGCTCGCCCTGCAGCGCAGCCTGCTGCCGTCGTTGCTGCCGGAGCTGACCGACCTGTCGTTCGCCGCCCGCTACGTGCCCGGCCACGACTTCGGCCTCGGCGGCGACTGGTACGACGTGTTCCGCCTGCCCTCGGGCCCGCTCGGGCTGGTCATCGGCGACGTCTCGGGCCACGGCCTCGCCTCGGCCGTGGTGATGGGCCGGGTCCGGAGCGCGCTGCGGGCGTACACCCTGATGAGTGACGATCCCGCCGAGGTCCTCACCCTGCTGGACCGAAAGGTCCGGCATTTCGAGGCGGGCAGCCTGACCACCGCGTTGTACGCGACGATCGCGCCCGGTCACGACTCCGTCCGCATCTCCTCGGCCGGGCACCTGCGGCCGGTGCTGGCCGCGCCCGGCGGGGTGAAGGGCCTGGTCGAGATGCCGGTCGACGCCCCGCTCGGAGTCGGCGGCAAGCGCCCGCGGCACACGACGCGGCTGGAGCTGCCGCGGGGCGCGGTGATGCTGTTCTACACCGACGGGCTGGTCGAGCGGCGGGACCGGGTGATCGACGTGGGCATCGACGCGCTCATCGACGCGGTCCGGCCGGCCGGGCCCGAGCAGGTCTGTTCCGAGGTCATGACGAGCATCGGCCTCGACCAGCCGACCGACGACGTCGCCGTGCTGGCCGTGCACCGCAGGTAGCGCCGCTCAGCAAGCCGGCGGAACGGCCGATCAGTCGACGTGGGGTTCGCGCGCAGGATCAGGCCGGCGCTGGTCCCGCTGCTGATCTGGCTGGTGCTGGTCGCGGTGGGCACCGCGGTGCTGTTCTGGCAGCAGTGCGACAGCCGCCAGTCGCTGGCGCAGCGCTTCAGCCTGCGCGTGGGCCTGATGGGCGACTTCGTCACCAGCTACACCGCCGACCTCATCGAACGGGAGCGGGTGCAGGCCCGGGCCTCGCTGACCGACGCGACGGTGGACGAGCGCGACTTCGCCAAGGCCGTCGCCGGCTTCGGCTACCCGGCGGCAGTCCTGCTCGATGCCCGGGGCCGGGCACTGCAGGTGGTGCCGCACAACGAGACGATCATCGGCAAGGACCTGGCCGGGCGGTACTCGCACCTGTCGACCGCTGTCACCGAGGGCAAGGCGGCGGTCTCGCCCGTGGTGCCCTCGGCCGTGCGGGGTCTGCCGGTGGTCGCGTTCGCCGTGCCGTTTCAGACCACCTCGGGGCGGCGGGTCTTCTCGGGTGCGGTGGAGATCCGCGACAGCCCGCTGTCGGCCTATCTGTCCAGCGCCCTGACCTATGCCGGGGCCAAGGTGCAGCTGGTCGACGGCAACGGCAGCATCGTGGCCGCCAACCGGGCCCTCGACGGCGGGGTGCCCACCCTGGCCGGCGACAACGAGCCGCTGGCGGCGGCCCTGCGGCAGCACAGCAGGGGCGCCTACGAGGACGGCGGGCAGCGGTGGCGGTACTCGTCCACCCCGATCAGGGGCACGCCGTGGCGGCTGTCGGCCACCGTACGCGAGGACGTGCTCTTCGCGACGCTGGCCGGCAACGAGGTCGCCGGCCGGGCCGGGCTGGCCGGGGCGGCCGTGGTCGGCCTGCTGGTGGTGGCCGCGGCCGGCCGGGCCCGGCGCAGCCGCCAGGACCTGCGGCTGAGCGAGGACCGCTTCCGCAAGGTGTTCGACGGGTCCCGGATCGGGATGACCCTGACCGACACCGAGGGCCGCTACGTGCGGGTCAACCCGGCCGCGGCCGAGCTGTTCGGCCGCTCCGAGCAGGAGCTGATCGGCCGGCGCACGGACGACATCACCCACCCGGACGACGTGGGCCGGGCCGCCGAGTCGGTCCGGGACTGCCTGTCGGGCCGGATCGACGGTTTCGACCTGGACAAGCGGTACGTGCACGCGGACGGCCGGATCATCGACGCGTCGGTCACCAGCGCCCTGCTGCGCGACACCGAGGGCCGCCCGCAGTACTTCGCCATGCAGATCGTCGACACGACCGAACGCCGGGCGCTGGAGCAGGCCCGGCGCGCCGGCGAGGCCGAACTGGCCGAGCGGGCCGAGCAACTGCAGCAGGTCAACGCGCACCTGGGTGACGTCATGGCGATGCTCAGCCACGACGTCCGCCAGCCCCTGACCCGGATCATCGGGCTGGGCGAGCTGCTGCTCGACGAATGGGCGGAGTCGAGCCAGGAGGAGAAGCTGCACGACGTACGCCGGATGACCGCGGCCGGGCACAGCGCGAGCGAGCTCGTCACCGACATCCTGACCCTGGCCCAGGTCGACGCGGGGGCGATGGTGGCCCGGCCGGTCCGGGTCGACCTGGCCCACCTGGTCCGCGCGGCGGTGGCCGGCGAGCAGGTCACGGTGGTGGCGCCGGACGAGCTCCACGGCTTCGCCGACCCGAAGCACCTGCAGCTCATCCTGGGCAACCTGCTGGCCAACGCCGTCAAGTACGGCGAGCCGCCGGTCACCGTGACCGTGGCCAACCGGCGCCACCACGTCGAGATCAAGGTGGCCGACGAGGGCGAGGGCGTGCCCGAGGCGTTCGTCGAGCACCTGTTCGACCGCTTCGCCCGCGCCGAGAGCGGCGTGGCCACCACGACCAGCGGCACCGGCCTCGGCCTGTACCTGGTGCGCCAGCTGGCCCAGGCCGGCGGCCTCGACGTCAGCTACCAGCCCAACCAGCCGCGCGGCGCCGCCTTCGTGGTCACCGTGCCGCACCCCTACGAGCCACGCGCCGACGACACGAAGCGCGTCACTTCACCCCGCCGGACCCCGGCCGGCTGAGACAGCCGTTCCCCCTTTCACCCGGCCCGGGCGGTGATCAGCCAACAGGCCGCGGTGAAACGGACTTCCGAGCCCAGGACGTACGGGTCGAAAGCAGCGCGCACCGTCTGGACGATCGTGGCGCGCCGCGGCCCGGGCACGCTCGGCAGGAGCCGGCTGACCGGGCCGAGCCGGGTGAAGTAGCCGGTCAGCTCGCTCACCGGCATCGACAGCCCGACATCCAGCGGCGCCAGCTCCACGTCCGACCAGCCACTCTTCGCGAGGATCTTGCCCGTCCGCTCAGGGTCGGCCAGCCCGAACTGCCCCGGCGCGTCCGGCACCCGCTCCGGTAGCTCGGGCAGCAGCGGCCGGGCGGCCCGCTCGGCCGTGGTCATGAACGGGTTGTCGGCCGGCTCCCGCCACACGATCAGACGGGCGCCGCCGCCGGCCCGCACCGCCCGCCGCAGATTGCCGAAGGCCCGAACCGGGTCGGCGAAGAACATCACCCCGAATCGGGAGACGATCGTGTCGAAGCCGGCGGGCTCGAACCCGTACGTCTGGGCGTCGGCCTCGATGGCCTCGACCCCGCGCTCGCGAGCGGCGGCGACCATCAGGGCCGACACGTCGATCCCGACCGCCCGGGTGCCGGGCCGCCGCGCGATCGCCGCCGTCGTGCTCCCGGTCCCGCAGCCGACGTCCAGCACGTCGCCCGGCGGCAGATCCACGACCAGCACCTCCTCGAGCGGCCGGAACAGCTCCTCCAGCACCTCCTGCGAGTCGATCCAGCCCTGCCCGCCCGGCCCGTTCCATCGCGCCGCCTGATCCACCGTGGTCTCCCTCTTGTGCTGCCGCGTCGTTCGTGCCACCGTTCCACCTCAAGTCGGCTTGAGGTCAAGGGAGACCCGCGGTGGACCTGGACATCGGTGAGGTGGCCCGCCGCTCCGGGCTGCCCGTTTCCGCCCTGCACTACTACGAGGAAAGAGGCCTGATCGCCCCGGCCGGGCGGCGCGGCCTGCGACGGCAGTACGACCCGGGTGTGCTGCAGCGGCTGGCCCTGATCGCCCTGGGACAGGCGGCCGGTTTCTCGCTCTCGGACATCGCGCGGCTCATTCCGGCCTCCGCGGACGAGGCGCCCGGGCTCGACCGCGGGATGCTCACCGCGAAGGCCGACGAGCTGACCCGGACCATCGAGGAGCTGACCGCGCTGCGCGACGCCCTGCAGCACACCGCCGCCTGCCGGGCGCCCAGCCACGCCGCGTGCCCGACGTTCCAGGCCGCCCTGGCCTCAGCCCGCCCGCACCCCGGCCGAAATGCTCCTTTTCGGGGGAAGCGCAGCTTGACAAAATGAGGTTTGATTGACGCGGCTCGCTCAGTCGGGGCCGCGGTGATCATGACGCCTAGTTGCGGGTGGTGGTTCTGTGGGTTCCTGGATGCGGCGGCGCGATCACAACATCTTCTTCAACGGGTTCGCGTTCCTGCTCTGTGGACTGCTGGCCGGGGTCGTGGTGGCGGCGGCCGCCTTCCCCGTGGTGGCGATGTCCGGGCTGGCCGCCAAGGCCGGCGGCCAGACCTTCGCGAGCCTGCCGGGCGAGCTCAAGGCGTTCAGCTCCCCGCAGATCACCCGGGTCTACGCGTCGGACAACAAGACGCAGCTCGCCCAGTTCTACGACGAGTTCCGCAGCGACGTGCGCCTCAAGGACATCTCGAAGTTCATGCGCGACGCCATGGTCGCTGCCGAGGACCGCGAGTTCTACCACCACAACGGCGTCGACCTCAAGGGCGTCGCCCGCGCGCTGGTCAACAACAACAACGGCAAGTCCAAACAGGGCGCCTCGACGATCACCATGCAATGGGTGCGGATGTCCCTGGCCTACTCGGCGACCAGTCCCCAGGAGGTCGTCGACGCGACCGAGGACACCCCGAAACGCAAGGTCACCGAGATGAAGTACGCGATGCAGGTCGAGAAGGAGCTCACCAAGGACCAGATCATCGAGCGGTACCTCAACATCGCGCCGTTCGGCAAGCAGACGTACGGCATCTTCGCCGCCAGCCAGGTCTACTTCAACAAGAAGCCCAAGGACCTCACGATCGGCCAGGCCGCCCTGCTGGCCGCCGTGGTCAAGGCCCCGTCCGCGTTCGACCCGACCACCGCCGAGGGCTACAAGGCGATCAAGCTGCGCCGTGACACGTACGTCATCCCCGGCATGGTCGAGATGGGCGCGATCACGCAGGCCCAGGCCGACAAGGCGATCAAGGAGGCGATCCCGCGGACGGTCAAGCCGATCGGCAACGGCTGCGTCTCGGTCGCCCGCAACGAGTGGGGCTTCTTCTGCGACTTCTTCTACCGGTGGTGGATGGATCGCGAGGAGTTCGGCGCCACCCCGTACGACCGGGCCCGCCGGCTCAAGAGCGGCGGCTACCGGATCACCACGACCATCGACGTCAAGGCGCAGAGCCAGGCCCGCAAGCGGATCGCCCAGCTGATCTCCGAACGCGACACGAACGCGCTGCTGCTGGCCGCCGTCCAGCCCGGCACCGGCAAGGTCCGGCTGCTCGCGGCGAACCGCCGGTTCAAGCTGGACGAGTCGAAGAACTACATGAACTCCGACCCGGCCAAGCGGAAGCGCGGCCTGCGCGGCACCTACCCGAACACGACCAACCCGCTGCTCACCGGGGGCGGCGACATCACCGGCTACCAGGCCGGCTCGGTCATGAAGATGTTCACGATGGTGGCCGCGCTGGAGAAGGGCGTCCCGCTCGCGTACCAGATCAAGACGGAGAAGCAGTACCGCACCCGCTACATCATCAGCTCCCGCAGCGACTCCGCCTGCGAGGGCACCCACTTCTGGTGCCCGGGCAACTCCGGCGGTGGCGGCGAGGGCGTCTTCAACATGTGGACGGCCTTCGGCAAGTCGATCAACACCTACTTCGTGCCGCTCGAGGAGCAGATCGGCGCTGATCGCGTGGTCGACGTGGCCAAACGCTTCGGCATCAAGTTCCGCTCACCGTCCGACGCCAAGCTGGCCTCGCCCGGCTACTCCCACCAGTGGGGCGCGTTCACCCTCGGCGTCTCGGCGACCACCCCGCTCGACATGGCCAACGCGTACGCGACCCTGGCCGGCGACGGCATGTACTGCGAACCCACCCCGATCGAGCAGATCGTCACCAAGGACGGCCAGAAACTCGACATCGGCAAACCCCAATGCAACCGCGCCACCAGCGCCGACGTGGCCCGGGCGGCGCTCGACGCGACCCGCTGCCCGGTCGGCGACTCCGCCCGCCTCGGCAGCTGCGACGGAGCGACCGCCCCGCAGACGCGCGACGTGGTCGGCCATCCCGTCTTCGGCAAGACCGGAACCACCGACCGCGACCGGACCGCCTCGCTCATCGCCGGCACGACCTCGCTGGTCGTGGCCGGCTACCTGGTCAACCCCGACTACCAGGCCCACAAGGACCGGATGCAGCACTCCCAGGTCAACCCGGCCGTCTACCGCACCCTTGGCGACTACATGCAGGGCAAGCCGTCGGTCCAGTTCAAACGCCCGGAAAGCCGCAAGATCGTGTACGGCGACCAGCGCCGCATCCCCGACGTGGCCTGCGACCCGATCGACAGCGCCCGCGACCGCCTGCGCGACCTCGGCTTCCGCGTCTACATCGGCCAGGACGTCGACTCCAAGTGCCCGCCCGGCACCGCCGCCGGCACCAGCCCCAGCGGCCGTACGATCAAGGGCGGCATCGTCACCATCGAGGTGAGCAACGGCAAGGACGCCACGAAACCCACCCTGCCGGGCTTCCCCCCGATCATCACCCCGCCGAGGCCCGGAGAGTAAGACAGGGGGTCGTGGCCGGGAGGCGCCCGGAGACGTACGCCCCCGGCGAGACCCCCATGACCGAGCGGAAGTCCCCGATCATGTGGGCCTGGTCGAAATAGCCGGCCGCGTCGGCCACGGCCGCCCAGCGCTCCCGGCCAGCCAGCGACAACACCCGGCGCACCCGGCTGATCCGCGCGAAGTGCTTGGGTGACAGGCCGACTTCCCGGGCGAAGAGCGTACGCAGATAGCGCTCGCTCACGCCCGCACGCCCGGACGCCTCCCCCAGCCCCGCCGACTCGGACAGCGCCCCGATCGCCGCGGTCACGGCCGGGTCGCCGCGCCCACCGAACACCTCGGCCAGCCGGGACGGATCCGCCAGCAGCTCGCCGGTGAGCCGCCGGCCCTCGTCACCCCAGAGATCAGCCAGCCTTACGGCCCGGTCGACCAGCGTGGAAACGGGCACCCGGAGAGCGGCCCGGGCATGACCGGGCGGCAGCATCATCCGGACGCACACGGGGGTGGGCCGGGACGGGTGATAGCTGCCGCGGGTGCGCGGACCCGTCACGATGACGTCGCTGCGCCCGTCGGCCGTCGTGCGGAGAACCACCGCCGCGGCCACCTCGGGCTCCTGCACCACGGTCGTCTCCACGATCCCGACCCTAGCGACGCCGCCCGCCCGCCGGCAGTGCCGATTCTTCCAAGACGATCCCGCCCCGGCCGGGTCACCCTGATCCAATGATCCTTGTTACGGGCGCCACCGGCACCACCGGCTCCGCCCTCGTCGACGAACTGCTCGCCCGCGGCGCCGAGGTCACCGCCGTGACGCGCGACGCCCGCCGCATCGAGCCCAGGCCGGGCCTGACGGTCACCACGACGATCGTCCCGGCCGAGGCGCTGTACCTGCTCGCCCCGGCCGGCCCCGGCGTACCCGGCCACGACCTGGCGACGTTGCGAGCGGCCCGCTCGGCCGGCATCCGGCGCGTGGTGAAGCTGTCCGCGATCGGCACCCCGGACGAACCCAGCGACCGGCCCGGCAGCTGGCATCAGCCCGGCGAACAGGCGGTCCGCGACAGCGGCCTCGAGTGGACGATCCTACGGCCGACGACCTTCGCCACGAACTCGCTGTGGTGGGCCGCCGACATCCGAGCCGGACGGCCGATCACCAACCTGTTCGGCGAAGGCCCCCAAGGGATAATCGACCCGGCGGACATCGCCGCGGTAGCAGCCGAAGCCCTGACGACCAGCGAACACAACGGGCGGACGTACACGCTGACCGGCCCCGAGCTCCTCACCGTGCCCGACCAGGTCGCCCAGCTCGGCTCGGCCCTCGGCCGCACCCTCACCACGGTCGACGCCGAACCCGGCGTCTCCCACTTCCCCCGCGAGATCGCCGAGGCCGCCCTGGCCGGCGCCCAGCTGGTCCGCCGAGGCGGCAACGCCATCATCACGGACGATGTGGAGCTTGTGCTGGGGCGTGAACCGGGCACGTATGCGGCGTGGGCCGAGACGAACCGCAACCGGTTCTGAGGGCGCGGCCGGCAGGCGCTTGCGGCTCGTGGGGCGGGCCTACCCGCTCATCGGCGTCCGGTCACGCCCAGGACCGCCCCAGCACGCGGTCGGCCAGCGCGGGGCTGTGAAAGCGCGAGAATCCGGAAGCCCGGTCCAGCAGTTGCCCGGCGAAGTCCCGGGCCGCCCGGCGAAGAGGTGCTTCGGCCAGAGCCCGGACCACATCCTCCGACGAACCGAAGACCTGGACCTGATCCTCGCCACCCTTCTTGTAGGGCGACGGATAGATGATCAGGCCGAGGCGCTGAAGGTTGACACCGGACGCTTTCAGCGACTGCTTGGACACGAAGACGTGTGCGGTCGGTACGCCACCGCCCCGGGGCCGGAAGACGGCGAACGTCTCCTGGCCGGCCATCGAGAGGGTGGAGAACCGGCTGTACCCGTTCGTGGCGGGCAGACAGCTCAGCGCCCAGTGGTCCCGCTCTGTGGCCAGCGCATCCGGGACTGCCGCCGAGAGATACAACCGGTTCGCTGCCACCACCTGGTCGCCGTAACCGCTCTCGAAAAGCTCCTCGAAACGTCCACGGTCGGAGGTCCGCACCTTGTTCGTCAAAGTGACTCCTGAGCCTCGATGCCGATTGTTGATCGACACCATCGGCTGACACCCCAGCGGCTTGAGCAAACCGCAAACAGCGGTTACGGCAGGATGGGCGTCGTCAGGAGACGCCGAACTCGTCGTTCATGACCTTGGCTACCGGCGAATCGGGGCGGTGCCGGGGCACGCCGTCGACGGTTACGTCGACGGCCTCGTCGAAGAAGGCGACCAGGCCGGCGAGCGGTGACACCTCGGGGAGCGGACCGCGGGGGTGGGAGAACACGGGCTCGTCCTCCTCCGTCCAGTCGAACGCGCCGAAATCGAACACGACGTGGCCGGCGTCGCTGCTACGCCTCGACGATCTCGTGCATGCGATCGGCAACGGGGTCGCGTCGGACGATGTGGGCGCCGATCCCGCGTCGCTGGCGTTCCTGCCGCTGATCGAACCGGATGTCGTGAAGCTCGACATGCACCTCGTCCGCGATCCGTACTCGGCGCACACGCAGGCCACGGCCGACGCTGTCGCGGTTTACGCCGAACGCAGCGGGGCGATCGTCCTGGCCGAAGGCATGGAGGAGCCCGAGGACGCGGTGAACGCCGCGGCGCTGGGCGCGATGAGGCCAGGGTTGGCTGTTCGGCCGGCCGGGTCCGCTGTCGATCGGGCGGATCGGTCACCATGATGCGCCGATTCGCAACCTGGTGAAGGCGTCACGGGCTGGTGGTGCCGAGCTTCTCGACGCGTTCGAGGCGGCCCGAGGTCAAGCGGGCCACGACCGTGGCTATGTCGATGACCCGCTGGTCGTGGGTGGCTATCAGGACGAGGGTGCCGGTGGTGGTCGCTGTGGTCAGGGCGTCCAGGACCAGTTGAACGTGTTCATCGTCTTGGTGGGCGGTGGGTTCGTCCAGGACGGCGATCGCGGGGTTGAGGATCAGGGATCGGGCCAGGGCGGTGCGCTGCTGCTCGCCCAGGGAGGTGTCGCGGGCGGGGCGGGTGGCGATCGAGGCCAGGCCCAGGCGATCGAGCAGGGAGCGGTCGGGGACGGAGCCGCGGAGGGCGGCCGGGAGCAGGATGTTCTCGGCGACGGTGAGGGTGGGGTCCAGGGCCAGGCGTTGTGGGAGCAGGGAGACGGTGGCCCAGTCGGGGGCGGGATGCGCGGGGCGGCCGGCGACCAGCACACGGCCGGTTGCCGGGGTCATGACGCCGGCGACCAGGTGACACAGGGTCGACTTGCCCGAGCCGGAGCGGCCGGCCAGGACGGCGGTGGTCGCGGCGTCCAGGGTGAGGTTGATGTCGTCCAGGACGCGGGTGCCGGCTCGGGTGTGGCCGACCTCGTGGACTTCTACCAAGGACACGAGCGGCTCCCGGGGCGCGGAGGGGTGGCGGGCATGGTCAGCTGCCGGGGCGGGGGTGCAGTTCGACGTGGCCGTCGACCAGGGTGACGACTACGCGGCCGTCGGGGAACAGGGGCAGGGCGTCCTCGGGGAGCTGGAGGCGGCCCAGGCCGTCGATGGTGGCGGTGTGGGTCTCGCCGGCGCTGTGTTCGCCGGACAGGACGCCGTGGCGCAGGCGCAGGACGGTGTCGGCGGCGGCGACGGCCCGGGCGTCGTGGGTGGCTATGACCACGGCGCTGCCCTGGTCGGCCCGGGTGCGCAGCAGGCGCAGGACCAGGGCGGCCGAGTCGTCGTCGAGTTCGGCGGTGGGCTCGTCCGCGACCAGCAGGGCCGGTGGGCCGACGGCGGCCGCGGCCACGGCGAGGCGCTGCTGCTCGCCTCCGGAGAGCACGGCCGGGTGGGCGGTCGCGCGCTCGCTGAGGGAGACTTCGGCCAGGGCGGCGTCGATGTCGGCGCGGACGCCGCGGAGCCGGGCCATCTGGGCGATCTGGCCGCGGGCGTCGAGCTGCGGGAAGAGGCTGTGGGTGGGGCGCTGGGCGATCCAGCCGATCTCGCGGCGGCGCAGCCGGTGCAGGTCGCGACGGGATAGCCCGGCGACCAGGCGGCCCCGGTGCCGCAGCTCGCCCCCCGCGGGGCGTTCACGGAGAGCCAGTACGGCCAGCAGGGTCGACTTGCCGCTGCCGGACGGGCCGGTGATGGCGCTGATCCGCCCGCCCTGCACGGTCACGTCGACGCCGCGCAACGCCTGGGTGGCGCCGGTGGGGGCCGCGTAGAGCTGCAGCAGCTCCCGCCCCTCCAGGAGCGAGCCCGGTTGCGCCTGGTCAGGCTGCATCAACAACGGCCTCCTCGAGGCAAGGACGGGCGGAAACGAACAGACGGCAAGAGCGAACCGGCCCGACCTGGCGATAAGGGGCTGGACGACAAGGGGCCGGGGAGACGTGGGTGGTAGTGATTGGCCGGGCGGATGCGGGGGCGGCGCGGACCCGTGCGGCCGGGGTGAAGTCAGTCGTCACGGTAGGCGGCCTCCTCGGCGGAGGAGCGGGTGCTGCCGATGGCGATGGCTAGGAGGCAGGCCACGGCGGCGGCGACGGCGGCGATGAGGAAGGCCGGCGCCGGGATCTGGAAGGCGAAGCGGGGCAGCAGGGCGGGCTGGTCGTCGAGCAGGCGGGCGCCCAGCGGGACCAGCAGGAAGACGCCGGCCACGGCCGCCGCGAAGGCGACGAGGGTCAAAAGCAGGAACTCCAGGGCCCGGGCACGCCGTACGCGGGCGGGGCCGAGCCCGATGCGGGCCAACATGAGGTCCGTGGGGCGACGCAGCGTGGCCGTGCGCTGCGCATAGATGCAGAGCGTGAGGACGGCCAGCAACGCCAGGTAACCGGCCACGGCCAGTTGATAACCGCGGGCCCGGCCGGTGGCCACATAAGCGGCGTCCTGCCGGAGCTTGGCCGCACCGTCGATGCGCGACGGCGTGACGTTCACGGGGGCGGTCACCTGCTGGATGTGGTCGGTGTCGACCGCGTACAGGAAGGTCTGGGCGAACAGCGCGTTCGGGGCGCTCCCCCGGGGCTTCAGCCGGGGGTCGTCGATGCCGAGGCTGCCGAGGATCGGGTCGTGGGCCACCACGTACATGGGGCGGCCCTGCATGCCGGGGAAGGCGGGCGCGCGGGCGGCGATCGTGAGGTCGGAGACGGCGAAGCCGATGTTGATGCGGATCGAGTCGATGTGGTCGGTGGCCGGGTCGCCGATCGCGAGGGCGCGCGGGCGGCCGAAGTCGTCGGCCGGGGCGGCGGCCAGCGTGGCCAGGGCGGCACGGGCGGCGGCCAGGTCGGGTCCGGTGCCCCACAGGGCCACGGCGTCGAAGCGGGCCGGGTCGATGATCAGCAGGTCCTTCTGGGTGGAGTCGGTCGGGGTGTCGACGTCGGTGCGCCAGACGACGGTGCTGCCGGGTGGGAGCGACGGCGAGTGCACGCCGGGGACGGGGCCCTCCGGCACCGGCTTGGTGGGATCTTCCTTCGGTACGGGGGTGGCCGTCGGGTCGATCTCCCACGAGCCCTCGAGGGTGGCGACAGCCTCGGCGCCGGCCGCCACGGCGACCCGGTCGTCCGCCGCGACCTGGGTGGAGTCGACGGCGGCCAGGGCGAACAGCA
The DNA here is from genome assembly GCF_040675435.1 of Actinoplanes sp. NPDC049598. Lineage (NCBI taxonomy): Bacteria > Bacillati > Actinomycetota > Actinomycetes > Micromonosporales > Micromonosporaceae > Actinoplanes > Actinoplanes sp. NPDC049598. Next base: position 525,708 of record NZ_JBFAOX010000002.1, read on the forward strand.
GCATGCCGAGGCCGGCGGTCATGACCAGGACGGCGATGCGGCGTTCGGCCCCGGTCTCGCCCAGGCGGCGCCGGGCCAGCCAGAGCACGCCGCGCGCGGGTGACCGGGGCAGGCCGGCGCCACCGGCGAGCAGGCCGGGCAGCCAGCCGGCGAGGCCGCCGACGGCGATCAGCACGAGCAACGGGACCAGCAGGTCGACGCCGCCGGCCGCTCCCCCGGCGCCGGCCAGGCCACCGGCCGCGGTCAGCGCGACGAGCACCAGCATCGTGGTCCACGGCAGCTTGCGGCGGACGGTCACGGGCGGCGCCGGCCGTACGCGCCGGGACGCGGCCGCCGCGCCGACGAGCGACACGGTCACGAGACCGGCCAGACCGGCGGCCGCCGCGGACGAGCCGGCCGGGGCCAGGGACGAGCCCAGGTCGCCCGGCGGGCCGAACCGTACGACCAGCTGCCAGGCCACGACCCAGCCGAGCGCGGCCCCGATGATCGCGGGCAGCAGGTGTTCGAGCAGCCAGAGGCCGCCGAGCCGGGCCGGGGCGATGCCGACGGCGACCGTGTGGCGGATCTCCCGGTCCCGGCGTCGGGCGCTGAGCAGGCCGACCGCCAGCACCGAGGCCAGGCCGACGGCGACCGCGGCCCATTCGACCGGGCGGATGCGCTGCTCGACGACAGCCGAGGTGACCCGGGCGTTGGCCGCGATCTGGGCGATGCCGCTGGCGAAGCGCATGCTGCGCGGGCTGTCGCGGTCGAACTCGAGCCCGCTCGCGTAGCCGCGGCGCATGAACTCCACCTCGTCGGCGGTGTGCTGGGCCTCGGCCAGGGTCACGCCCGGCTCCAGGGCCGCCTCGACCGACCAGAAGATCTCGTCGTCCAGGGCCAGCGCCAGCTTCTCGATCGTGGCGACGTCGCCGATCAGCAGGTACGACGGCAGAGTCTCGTACTCGGTGTCGGGTGGGGTGTCGCCGGTACGCAGCGTCCAGGCCGGCCCGGCCGGCAGCCGGCCCCCGGCGTCGACCGCGTAGACGCCGTCCACCTTGGCCGTCGCGCTGCGGGTTCGCGCGGCCGTACCCACCGTGATCCGGATGGTGATCGTGTCGCCGGCCTTGGCCCCCAGCGCCGACGCCACCGGCTCCGGGATCCACACCCCGCCCGTGCCGGCGGCCCGGCCCTGGAGCTCGGCCGCGGGTGAGCTGACGGCGAAGAGCCGGGCCCGCTCGAATTTCGAGCCCAGGTAGACCTTGGAGCCCCAGAACGTGGGGGCGATCAGCTCGGCCCCGATCGAGCCGCCGGTCAGGTCGGGTGGGGTGAGATGCGGGATGCGGCGCAGGTCGTCGACCACCCGCTGATGGTCGGCGCTGGCCCGGCCGACCGGGGCCGACATGCGCACGACGGCGGCGTCGGCCTGCCGGGCGGTGGCCGGCACCGCGTCCCGCCCGACCTGGAAGGCGGCGTTGTCGGAGGCCTCGGCGAACATGGGCCCGGCCGCGCCCGCCGCGCCGAGCACGAGAAAGGCGGCCGTGATCAGAACCGACCACGCCCGTTGTCTCAGCCCACCGAGGAGGGCCGCCCCCGTCAAACGATCCATGTGCACGTTAACCATTCGGCCGATCGGACGATTGGTGTCGATCTTTTCACCTGCTTACGGTCCGCAGCGTACTCGTATCCCGGGCCGCGCTCGGTCCCCGAGCCGGCCCTGTCTGGGCCGATGGCCGGCCGTCCTCGGCATCGGCAAAGGCTTCGCACCGCCACGCCCGTGGCGGCGTGGCGTCACGCCCGAAGGAACGAGGCACCATGACAGCCACCGTCAAAACGCTCGTCCGCGCCGGGGCAGCGCTGCTGCTCGGCGCCGGCCTCGGCCTGGCCGGGGCCTCCGCGTCGGAGGCGGGCAGCAAGTTCTCCATCAGCAAGGAGCCTTTCGGCAGCGTCGGAGGGCAGGCCGTCGACCGCTACACCCTGGTCAACGGCAAGTTCCGGGTCAAGATCCTGACGTACGGGGGGATCCTGCAGTCCGTGGAGACGCCGGACCGGCACGGCCGGCTGACCAACGTCACCCTCGGCTTCAAGACCCTCGACCAGTACGTGACCACGAAGAACCCGGCCTACTTCGGCGCCCTGATCGGCCGATACGGCAACCGGATCGCCCAGGGGAAGTTCACCCTGGACGGCAAGACGTATCAGCTGGCCGTCAACAACGATCCGAACAGCCTGCACGGGGGCGACATCGGCTTCGACAAGCGCGTCTGGGGCGCCACCCCGGTGTCCAACGGGCTGCGGCTGACCTACGTGAGCCCGGACGGCGAGGAGAACTACCCGGGCACGCTGCGCACCACGGTCACGTACACGATCACCCGCGACCGGGGCATCCGGATCGACTACCAGGCCACCACGGACAAGGCGACGGTCGTCAACCTGACCAACCACGCGTACTGGAACCTCGGTGGCGAGGGCACCGGCACCATCGATGACCACAAGCTGCAGCTCAACGCGTCGCGGTACACGCCGGTGGACTCGACGCTGATCCCGACCGGCAAGCTCGACACGGTCGCCGGCACGCCGATGGACTTCCGCAAGGCGACCGCGATCGGCGCCCGCAACCGGAGCGACTTCCAGCAGATCGTGTACGGGCGCGGATACGACCACAACTGGGTCCTCGACCGGCGCGACACCTCGTACCGCGAGCTGGAGACCGCGGCCCGGGTCACCGACGCCGCGAGCGGCCGCACGCTGACGGTCGCCACGACCGAGCCGGGCATCCAGTTCTACGGCGGCAACTTCCTCGACGGCACGCTCTACGGGACGAGCGGCCGCGCGTACCGCCAGGGTGACGGGCTCGCGCTGGAGACCCAGCACTTCCCCGACTCGCCCAACCACGCGAACTTCCCGTCGACCGTCCTGCGCCCCGGCCGGGTCCTCAGGTCGACCACGGTCTACCAATTCGGCACCACTCGATAGGTCTTTTACCCGGGCCGTGCCCGACGCCTCGGGCATGGCCCCTGGAGGCTGACATGTCCAAGATCCATCCGAAGGTCGAGGAGGCCGTCGAGACCCTGCGCCTCCCGGCCACGACGCGCCGCCGGCTGCTGACCGGCTCCGGGTTGTTCGGCGCCTCGCTCGCCGCCGGGGCGCTGCTCAGCGCGTGCAGCGACGACAAGGCGGCCGCGGCCGGGGCGATCGGGAACTTCCCCGAGACCCCCAAATGGAAGTTCACCTTCGTCAATCACGTGACCACCAATCCGTTCTTCACCCCGACGCAGTACGGGATGGAGGACGCGGCCGTGCTCCTCGGTCTGGAGAAGCCGCAGTGGACCGGGTCGCAGAACTCGATCGTGGCCGAGATGGTCAACGCGACCAACACCGCGATCAGCGCCAAGGTCGACGGGCTGGCGGTGGCCGTCGTCGACAAGGACGCGTTCAAGGCGCCGGTCGACCAGGCCCTCGACGCCGGCATTCCGGTCGTGTCGTACAACGCCGACGGGGCCCGCGGCGACCCGGGCACGAACCGTCTGGCGTACATCGGCCAGGGTCTTTACGAATCGGGCTATTCGCTCGGGCAGCGGGCGCTGCAGACGGTCGACTCGGGCGACGTGGCGGCGTTCATCGCGACGCCCGGCGCGCTGAACATCCAGCCGCGCATCGACGGCGCGCAGCAGGCCTTCAAGGACTCCGGAAAGGCGATCACCTTCACCGCGGTGGCGACCAACGCCGATGTCACCAAGGGCCTTTCCATCATCGACGCGTACGCGGTGGGACACGCCGACCTGAGCGGCATGCTGGCCGTGGACGCGGGTTCCACGTCGGCCGTCGGACAGGTCGCGAAGAAGTACAACATGCGCTCGAAGTCGCTCAAGGTGGCCGGCGGCTTCGACCTGATCCCGGAGACCCTGACCGGGATCGCGGAGGGCAGCCTCGATTACACGATCGACCAGCAGCCGTACCTCCAGGGCTTCCTCCCGGTGTTGTACCTGTATTTCTTCAAGCTCTCGGGCGGGCTGATGGCGCCGAGCGAGACCAACACCGGCCTGCTTTTCGTGACCAAGGACAACGTCGGGCCCTACCAGACCACGAAGTCGCGGTACGAGGGATCGACGACCGACAAGGTTCTCGTGCCGCGCACCGGGCCGATCGCGCATGCGTAGAGCCCTATCGGCCTTCACCGACGCCTTCCTGCGCCGGCGTGAGGCGAGCGTGCTGCTGGTCGCCCTGGGGTTGATGGTGTACTTCCGGGCGGCCAGCGACGTCTTCCTCACCCGCGACAACCTGGTCAACATCGCCCAGGCCACGGCGCCGACCGCGATCGTCGCCGTGGGCATCGTCCTGCTGCTGGTCAGCGGGGAGATCGACCTGTCGGTGGGCATCGTGGCCGCGTTCGCGCCGTTCCTGCTGCATTTCGCGATCGACTTCCACCAGGTGCCGGCGTTGCTCGCCTTCGTGATCGCGCTGCTGCTGGCGGCGGTCATCGGGCTCGTCAACGGCCTGATCGTCACGCAACTGCACGTGCCGTCGTTCGTGGTCACGCTGGGGACGTTCTTCGCGGTCCAGGGACTGCTTCTGATCACCTCACACGCGTACCCCGTACCGATCCCGGAATCTATGCAAGGCCGGTTCCAGACCTGGATCGGGGCCGGCTCATGGGCGTCGATCACCTGGGCCGTCCTCATCGTGGCGATCTTCCACGTGGTCCTCACCCGGACCCGCTGGGGCCTGCACACGATCTCGGTCGGCGGCAACCCGGTCGGCGCGACCGAGGCCGGCATCCGCGCCTCCCGCATCAAGATCGGTAACTTCATGATCACCAGCGCGCTCGGCGGCCTGGTCGGCATCATGGAGGCGGCCCGGATCAACACGATCGACCCCAACATCGGCGGCGGCACCACGCTGACCTTCTACGCCATCTCGGCCGCCGTCATCGGTGGCACCGCCCTGGCCGGCGGCTCGGGCACGGTCGCCGGCGCGTTCCTCGGCGCCCTGGTCCTGGCCGAGCTGCAGAACGGCTTCAACCTGATCGGCTACAGCGCCAACACCATCTACCTGATCCTCGGCCTGGCCATCCTGGCCTCGATGATCGCCAACCAGTACCTGTCCCGGCTGCGGAGAGCGGGCCGAACATGACCGCATCGCTGGAAGTCACCGGAATCGCCAAGCGGTTCGGCGCCCTGACCGCCCTGCGCGACGTCAATCTGCACGTCGACCCGGGCGAGGTGCTCGGCCTGATCGGCGACAACGGGGCCGGCAAGTCCACTCTGATCAAGATCCTGTGCGGCTATCACCGCCCCGACGCCGGCGAGATCCTGGTCGACGGGACCGCCGTCACCTTCAAGAGCGTCGATCACGCCCGCTCGCTGGGCATCGACACCGTTTATCAAGACCTGGCCCTGATCAACGAGCTGTCGGTCTACCACAACATGTTCCTCAACCGGGAGATCATCCGCTGGCCGCTGCTGAGCAACCGGATCATGCGCCGCCGGGCCGCCGAGCACCTCAGGGACATGGGCGTGAACCTCCCCGACGTGACCGTGGAGGTGGCCAAGCTCTCCGGCGGCCAGCGTCAGGCCATCGCCGTGGCCCGCTCCGTCTACTCCGACGCCCGCGTCCTGCTGCTGGACGAGCCCCTGGCCGCGATGGGGGCCAAGGAGGGCATGCTGATCCTCGACGTGATCCGCGACCTCAAGCGCCGGGGCACGGTCTCGGTCATCATCATCGCCCACAACTACGCCCAGGTCCTCGACGTCTGCGACCGCGTCAACCTCCTCCAGCACGGCCGCATCACCTTCGACAAACGCGCCACCGACACCTCCCTGGAGGAATTGACCGACCTCGTCGTGGCCGAGTACCGCCGCCGCAGTACCTGAGGGCAAGATGGCGGGATGCTGAGTTGGTGGGGCCGCCACGTCTGGTGGTTCGCCGGCGGCGGTCTCGCCCTCACCGTCCTGGGCGCCCTGGCGCTCGTCGTGACCCGCTCGGGGTCCACCCTGGAGGTCGGCGACCAGGTGGCGAGCATGGTCGGCGGCACCACCGCCCTGCTCGGGCTGCCCGTGAGCCTGGCCTCCCTGGTGATCGCCGTACGGCAGGAACGCGCCCGCCCCGGGCCGTCGCCGGCCGAGCTCACCGACCAGCTGGCCCGGGCCGTCGAGCGCCAGTGGAGCCGGGAGGGTGCGGCCCGTGGGCTGTTCCGGCCCGATCCGCTTGAAGTGCGCTGGCGCAGCACCGACCGGCCGGTCGGGCCGGCGCCGGGCGAGGTGGTGCCCTCGCCGGCCGGGCGCGTCACCCGTCTCAAGTTCAACGGCGACGTCCGGGGCGCGGCCGCCGCCTTCCGGCGGCTCCCCCGCCGGCAGCTGGTGGTCATCGGCGCTCCGGGCGCCGGCAAGACGTCGCTGGCCGTGCTGCTGGTCCGCGACCTGGCCCGCGACCGGCCGTCCGGCGAACCCGTCCCGGTGCTGCTGCCCCTGGCGGGCTGGCTTCCGCGGCACGATTTCGGCGAGTGGCTGGTCCAGGGGCTCCGGGCGGAGTATCCGTTCCTCGGTGATCTCGCGGGTGAGCTCGTGGCCGGCGGACAAATCCTGCCCGTGCTGGACGGACTCGACGAGATCCCGGCCGAGCTACGGGCGCGGGCCGTCGAGGAGCTCACCGCGGCCATCGGTGACCGGCCGGTCGTCGTGACCTGCCGGGCCGAGGAGTACGCCGAAGTGATCGCCGTCGTCGGCACGCCGCTGGCCAGCGCCGCCGTCATCGAGCTCGAGCCCGTGGCCGTCCCCCATATCATCCGCTACCTGCCGGCGGGCCAGATCGACGGCGAGCGACGGTGGGACCCCGTCGTCCAGCGTCTGCGATCCGAGCCGGACGGGCCGCTGGCCACGACGTTGTCGACGCCCCTGATGGTCTTCCTGGCCCGGACGGCCTACACCGCCCCGCCGGCCGACCCGCGGGAGCTCCTGCGTTTCCCCTCGTCCGAGGAGCTGGTCACGCACCTGCTCGCGGGTTTCCTGCCCGCGGTCTACGGCGACGGGTCGCGAGCCGAGCGGTGGCTCGGGCATCTCGCCCGGATGCTGAAAGCCCGCGGCACGACCGACATCGCCTGGTGGCTGCTGGACCGGCCGAAGCCGCCCGAGCGATCGCGGAGCCTCATGGCCACCGTGCTCGATCCACCGCCCCGGCCGACCCGGCTGGCTTTCCAGCCGCCGGCGTTCTTCCTGCCGATCGTGATGTCCACCGTGCTCACCCCGATCGTCCTGCCGGTCGTGCGGCTGCTCTCGGGCGAACCGGTCGGCTCTCTGAAAGAGGTCGTCGCGCAGGGTACGGTCGTGGGCTTCTTCCTCGGTCTGACCTACGCGTCCCTGCTCGGCTTCCGCGCGCCCGTCTCCGACGACGAGATCACCGATCCGCCGGCCTCGCTGCGAGCCGATCGGCTGGTCACGTTGTGGGCCGTGACCGGACCGGGCGCCGTGGCCGCCACGCTCAGCGGCCTCGTCTTCGGGGTCACGGACGGTGCGGCGGCCGGTGCCCGCGCGGCCGTCACCTTCGGACTGATCACGGCCGGGGTGACGACCTTCCTGCATCTCTGGTTCTCGAGCTACTCGCGCTGGCCGGCCTATCTCCGGTACTGCCTGCGCCACAGTCTGCGCCGGCGGCTTCCCGTGCGGCTGATGACCTTTCTGGAGGACGCGTACCGCCGGGGCGTGCTCCGCAAGGTCGGCGCCGTCTACCAGTTCCGGCACCTGACCCTGCAGGAGTACCTCGCCGAGCGGCCGCGGGTCAGATGAGCCGGAAGATGCCGTAGCCGAAGCCGTCGACCCGGTCGGCCCCGACTCCCCGGCCCAACAGGAGTTCGGCCGGGGGCAGGGTGAAGGCGGCCGGGTCGCGGCGCGGGTTCACGACGACGAGGTGGGTGCCGCCGCGGACGTACGCCAGGGGGTAGGTGTCGTTGAGGATCTCGGCGGTGACGCGGGAGCGCAGGGCCGGCGTCTGTTTGCGCAGGGCGATGAGCTGCCGGACCAGGGCCAGGGTGTCGTTCTGCTGGGCGACGGTTGGCCGATTCGGATCAGGGTCGACCGGCAGGTACAGCCGTGACGGGTCGGCGGTGGAGAAACCCGCGTTCGGGGTGTCGTCCCATTGCATGGGGGTGCGGCAGCCGGCGCGGTTGTAGAGGGGGTTGCAGACGGCGCCCTCCACATTGGGCATGCCGGGCAGATAACGCATGCCGATCTCGTCGCCGTAATAGAGACACGGGACGTTGCCCCAGGTGAAAAGGAAGGTCAGGGCGGCGCCCAATTGCTCCGCGGTGCGGGGGCCGCAGCAGAGCCGGTCGAAATCGTGGTCGGCCGTGCTCATGATGATCGGGCGCTCGGGATCGACCGCCCGCATCTCGTTCCACGCGGCCAGGAAGGTCTGCGTGCTCCCTTTGCCCTCGGCGTCGAAGAACGGATCGCGCGGGGCCTGGAACGGCAGGATGCCGGCCGCGTGATTGTCGAACAGGCTGGCGTGGGCCTCCTTGATGACCAGGGCGAAGTCGGCGTCAAAGGCCAACTTCCGGCCCGTACGCGGTTCCGTGCCCTCCGGGATGAGAACGGCGTCCGGATAGGCCTCGGCCATCCAGTCCCGGATCTCGCGCCAGATCTCGGTCGACGCGGCCACCCCCTCGGTCAGGTGGTAGTCCTTGACCAAGGAGAACGCCATGTCGACCCGGAAGCCGGACACGCCTTTCGAGAGCCAGAAGTCGATGATGTCCCGCAGCGCGCGGCGATTACGAAGGGCGCCGGGCTCGGTCAGGTCGGACACCCAGCCGAAGTTGAGGGCCGGCTGCTCGTCGTAGAAGTTCTTCAGATACCAGCCGGGGCGCGGGCCGGGCGACGGCACCCAGGCCGGGGTGCCGGGAATGTCCACCGCCCAGCCCTCGGCCGGCGGGTCCGTACGCCAGTAGTAGCGGTCGCCCTCCGGGTCGGGCCCGTCGGCGGTCAGCTCGCGCTGGAACCACGGGTGCTCGATCGACGTGTGCCCCGCGACCAGGTCGAGGAGCACGCGGATGCCCCGGGCCCGGGCGGCGGCGACCAGCTCGATCATGTCGTCGTTGGTGCCGTAGCGGGGCGCGATCCGGAGATAGTCGGACACGTCGTAGCCGGCGTCGACGAACGGGGACGCGAAGCACGGGTTGAACCAGATCGCGTCCACGCCGAGCGACGCGATGTGGTCGAGCCGCTCGATCACCCCGCGCAGGTCGCCGACGCCGTCGCCGTTCGAGTCGGCGAACGACTGCGGGTAGATCTCGTACAGGACGGCGTCGGCCAGCCAGTTCTCGCGCATCCCGCCAGGCTATGTCAGGGCTTGGGGGCGACGCCCCCGAAGGGCGACACCCCGGTGTCGAGCTGCGCCGAGCCTTCCACATCGGACATGCGGGCCGGGTTGGCCGACACCAGCGAGGCCCGTGGGACAGGTGGGGCCGCACTGTACGGTGCGGCGCGCGTCACGGGCAGTCGTTCTACCGATGCCGATGCTTGATCCTTCAAGTCATGATCGACTTATGACTGTGCCCGTGGTGCCCGAGGATCAGCGCTGGACCGGGTCGGCGGCGGTGCCTCCGCGCCGGCCCCGGCGACACTGGTGGTGGGTGCTCGGGGTGGTGGCCGGGCTGGTCGTGATCGCTATCGGGCTTGGTGTCGCTTTTGTCCGGCCGGCTGGGGAGGTGGCGGCCGAGACGTACGTGGCGGGGGTCGCGGTCGGCGGTCTCGACGAGGCCGAGCTGAGGAAGACGCTCGACACCACTGTGCGGCAGAAGGTCGAGCGGCCCGTCACCGTCGAGGCCGGCGACGACAAGTTCGCCGTCAATCCGGGCGAGGCCGGCATCAAGCTTGACGTCGAGGCGACCGTACGGGACGTCGAGATGACCCGTCTGCGACTGCCCGGATCCAGGTCGCGGCATGACGTGACACCGGTGATCACGGTCGACGAGAGCGCGGCCAAGAGCGCCCTCGACGCCAAGGTGAAGCCGTTCAACCAGGCCGCCCGTAACGCGTCGGTCAAGTTGGCGCCGCCGCCGACGGTGATCGACGGCAAGGGCGACCTGTCGTACACGGCCTCGGCCAAGGGGGTGACCGTCGACAAGGGCACGCCCGGTCGCGGGGTGGACACGAGCGACGCCGTGACGAGGCTCGCCGACACCGTCCGTGACGGGGGCACGTCGCTGAGGCTCTCCGTGACGACGCTGAAGCCGGGCCAGGCGAACCCCAAGCTGGCCGGGGTCGACCAGCTCATCGGCACCTTCACCACGTACCACCCGTGCTGCGCGCCCCGGGTGACCAACATCCACCGGATCGCCGAGCTGATCGACAACACGGTGGTGCCGGCGGGCGGGACGTTCTCGCTCAACGACGCGGCCGGCGAGCGGACCAAGGCCAACGGCTTCGTGGCGGCCCCCGCGATCGTCGACGGCGAGCTGGAGGACCAGCTCGGCGGTGGCGTCTCGCAGTTCTCGACCACGCTGTTCAACGCGGCCTGGTTCGCCGGGCTCGACATCGAGAAGCACCAGCCGCACTCGCTCTACATCAGCCGCTATCCCCCCGGCCGCGAGGCGACCCTGGACTGGCGCTCCATCGACAACGTCATCAAGAACGACACCGACGCGCCCTTCGTCATCCGTGCCCGCACCACCGACACCTCGGTCACGGTCGGCATCTACGGCCACACCGGCGACCGCACGGTCTCGTCGGTCACCGGCCCCCGCCAGCCCCGCGGCGACACCGGCGGCTTCCGCGTCTCCGTCAAGCGCACCATCACCGACGCTGGCGAGGTCACCGGCACCAACACCATCAGCTGGACCTACCAGGGCCTGGACTGATGCAACCTCGACCCCGCCCACGGCCCTGACCCCCGCGCTCCACCGCCACACCTCATCCCCACCCTGCGGCCGCAACCCGCCGCACCCACCTCCACCCGCGGCCCAACCCACCGCGACCCCCACCTCCACCTCGCGGCCTGGACTGACCGCGGCGCGAGTGGGTACAAATGCACCGGTGAAGACCATCGCGCGCGCGGTAGTGGCCGGAGGCCTCGTCCTTTCCCTGGCCGCCTGCAGCTCCAACGAGCCCGCTTCGTCCGGAGCAAATCCGACAAATTCGAATTCGGACCAGGCGGGCGGGTCGGCGGCAAGCGGGTCGGCGGCAAGTGGGCCCGCCGGGAACGGCCCGGCCGGCAGCACGACCACGGCGAACGTCACCCTGGCGGCGACCCTGGTCAGCGGCGGCAACGGCCAAGCGCCCTTCGACCAGCCCCGTCAGCTCCAAGCCCCCACGGGCTGGAAGGTCAGCGTCTACGCCCGCATCCCCAGCGCCCGCCTCCTCGCCTGGACGCCCGACGGCAAGCTGCTCGTCTCCCGGCCCAAGTTCGGCGACGTCCTCTCCGTGCGCCAGGGCACCCAGACCACCCTGCTCAAGGGCCTCAACCAACCGCACGGCCTGGCCTTCCAGGGCGCCACGCTTTACGTCGCCGAGAGCGACAAGGTCAGCACCTACACGTACGCCGACGGCCGCGCCACCGGCCGGAAGACCGTCGCCGACGGCCTCCCCGACGCCAAGAGCCCGGATCTCGGCGGCGCCTACGCCCACGCCCTCAAGTCGGTCGCTGTCGGCCGGGACGGCGCCGTCTACATCTCGATCGGCTCCACCGGCAACGTCTCCGCCGAGGACCGCGACGCCAGCCCCGCACGCGCCGCGATTCTCCGCGTCCCGCCCGGCGGCGGAAAGCCCACGACTTTCGCCAGCGGTGTCCGCAACGGCACCGGCCTGGCGATCGCCCCCGACGGCTCGGTCTGGACGGCCGTCAACAACCGCGACAACATCGCGTATCCGTACGAGGGCGACGACCAGGGCAAGGTCATCACGTCGTACGTCAATGACCACCCGCTGGAGCCCCTGGCCAAGCTCACCCAGGGCCGCGAGCTGGGCTGGCCCTACTGCAATCCCGACCCGGACCTGAAGACGAACAACTACACCGACCGTCCCTTCGTCCGTGACTACGAGATGAACCGCGACGGCAGCAAGCTCGACTGCTCGAAGCTCCCGCCGGTCGAGCAGGGTATGGGCGCCCACTCCGCTCCCCTGGGCCTGGCCTTCGGCGACGCCGGCGCGCTCGGCGCCGGCGCCCTGGTCGGCATCCACGGCTCGTGGAACCGGCAGCCGCCGCGTGCGCCCGAGGTGTCGTTCTTCGCCTGGCGCGACGGCACGCTCGGCCCGCAGCAGACGATCCTGACCGGCTTCCAGGCCGGGGACGGGTCGCGCTGGGGCCGGCCGGTCGCGGCCGTCGTGGGTCCGGACAAGGCGCTGTACGTCAGTGACGACTACGCCGGCGCGATCTACCGGGTGACCATGTCCTGACGTTTGCGGCCGGCGCCTCAGGGCACTTCGGGCCCCATGCGTGCTTTGGTCCTGGGCTGTTCCCTGAAGTCGTCCGACACCGAGTCGAGCAGCGAGTTGCTGGGCCGCGAGGTGCTGGCCGCCCTGGCCGATCACGACGTCGAAGGCGAGATCCTGCGCGTCGTGGACCTGGGCGTCAAGTTCGGGGTGACGACCGACGAGGGCGACGGTGACGGCTGGCCGGGCGTACGGCGGAAGCTCCTCGACTCCGAGATCCTGGTCATCGCCACGCCGATCTGGATGGGTCAGCCGTCCAGCGTGGCCAAGATGGTGCTGGAGCGGCTGGACGCGGAGATCTCCGAGACCGACGATCAGGGGCGGCCGTCGATGTACGGGAAGGTGGCGGCCGTGGCCATCGTCGGCAACGAGGACGGCGCCCACCATGTGACGGCCGAGGTGCAGCAGGCGCTCAACGACGTCGGTTTCACCATCCCGGCCGGTGGGGCCACCTACTGGGTGGGTGAGGCGATGGGGTCGGTCGACTACAAGGACGCCGGCCCGAAACCGGACACGACCGGCGCCACCACGAAGAAGCTCGCGGCGAACCTGGCGCACGTCGCCCGGCTGCTGACCGACAACCCGTACCCCGCTTCTTAGCGCACGTTGCCGTCGAGCCAGGCGCGGATCGGCTCGCTCGCGCGGAAGAAGTCGACGACGCGCTTCTTGGCCGCGGCCGTGCCCAGCCAGGGCGCCGGCGCCCAGTCCTTCCAGGTGGAGAGCCCCTTGTGGCGCAGCAGCTCGATCCGCGGGTGGTCCTTGGGGTAGCCGCGGGGCGCCGTCTTGAGGCTGTCGTGCCCGACGACGTCGACCGTGCCGTCGGCGATGAGTTTCGCGAGGTCGCCGCCGGTCAGGTCGTTGTCGACGGCCCGGCGGTAGCGGTCGAGCTGCTCGGGCTCCATGTGGTAGATGCCCGAGCCGGCCGCGAGCCCGTCGGCCGACAGCTGGATGTAGCCGCCGAACTCGAGCCACGCCCCGAGATGCGTCTTGTACGGGGTCTTGTCCTTGCTGAACCGCACGTCCCGGTACGGCCGGAAGATCTTGCCGGGCCCGAACTCCGGCTCGAGCTCGTCCAGCAGCTCCCGCATGGGCCCGCGCACCTGCTGCTCGTAGAACTCGAGGTGGGCGGTCCAGTACGTCTTCGAGTTGTCGGCGCCGAGCCCCTCGTAGAACTCGAGCGCCTCGCTGGGCCAGCCGCGGAAGCTCATGAGCGGGCCGCGCTGACGAACAGCTCGACCAGGTCGAGGGTGGCCTCGCCGGTCCAGACGATCGAGGCGAGGGCGAGGGCGATCGGCACGGCGTAGAGGATACGGGGCGTGCGGGCGGCGCCGGGTTGCAGGAGCCGGGCCACCCGTCGCGGGATCACCCCGCCGGCCGCGGCCGCGTGCAGGTGGGCCGGGGTGCGCGGGGCCGTCCCGGCCAGCGCGGCGGCGCCGATCGCGCGGGCCACGAGGGTGCGGCTGCCCAGCTCGGCCGCGGCCCGCTCGTCGGCCGCCCGCTCGATCAGGTAGTCCACGTGACGCCCGACCCACCACAGGGCCGGGTGGGCCGCCACCGCGAGGTCGGCCGCGCGGGCCAGCCGGTGGTGGCGCTCGGTCAGGTGCGCGTTCTCGTGCGCGAGCAGCGCCTCGAACTGACGCTCGGTGAGCGCCTCGCGCATGCCGGTCGTGACCACGACCCGCCCCGGTTGCCCGGGCACCGCGAACGCCCGCGCTTCTTCGTCGTCGACCATGAGCAGCCCGGCACCGCCGGCCGGGATCGCCGCCAGCACCCGCCGGTGCCGCCGCAGCCGCCAGGCCAGGGCGACCACCGCGTACGCGAGCAGGGCGATGCTCAGCCAGGGCACGAACGGCACCCGCTCGGTGTCCTCGTAGACCACCCGGGTCGACCAGCCGAGGAGGCCGCCCACCACCGGGATCTCGGCCACCGCGTGCAGCGCGAACAGCACCAGGTTGAAGGTGCTGGCCGCGGCCACCGCCAGCGCCGACCAGGCCACCGCCCGGGCCGCGGCGGCCGGGGCGAGCCGGTCGGCCAGCCACCGCACGGCCAGGACCACCAGCGGCGGCACCACGACAACGGACCAGAGGAAGTGATCCAGCATGCTTCTCCCCCTCCACAGACTGACCCGACTCTAGCCCTCGGCCCCGGGACCACCATGGCATCGCGGTGCGGTGCGACACGGTCTGCCCATCGGGGAGTTCGCGATCGGCTGGCCGGTGTTCCGGCTGACCAGTGTCCATTGACATGTGTGAATTGATGGCGTAAACCGTTGTTAACGTTCACACCCGCGTGACTCCCCAGGCAGCGGTGGCTGCTTCGCGCGTACAGCGAGAGAGGGTCATCATGCGTTTACGGTCACTGTGGCGGGCGGTCGCCGCGGCCGGGCTGGTAGCGGCGGGGCTGGTCGCCGGGGGTGGTGCGGCGAGCGCGGCCGGGACCGGGCCGTGCGACATCTACGCCGGCGGCGGCACCCCGTGCGTCGCCGCCCACAGCACGACGCGGGCGCTGTTCGGCGCGTACGGCGGGTCGCTCTATCAGGTCCGTCGCTGGTCCGACGGCGCCACCTCGAACATCGGGGTGCTCAGCGCCGGCGGCTATGCCAACGCCGCCGCGCAGGACTCGTTCTGCTCCGGCACCTATTGCACGATCGTGCGGATCTACGACCAGACGTCGCGGCACAACGACCTGACCATCGCGCCCGGCGGCGGGGCCAACCCCACCGCCGACCAGGGCGCCAACGCGGCCGCGCTGCCGGTCACGGCCGGTGGGCACAAGGTCTACGGCGTCTACATCTCGGCCGGCAACGGCTACCGCAACAACGCGACCAACGGCATCGCCACCGGCAGCGCGCCCGAGGGCATGTACATGGTCACCGAGGGCACGCACGTCAACGACCGCTGCTGCTTCGACTACGGCAACGCCGAGACCAACAACATGGACACCGGCAACGGCGACATGGACGCCATCTACTTCGGGAACCTGTGCTGGTTCTCGCCCTGCTCGGCCGGCCCGCGGGTCGCCGCCGACCTGGAGAACGGCCTGTTCGCCGGGGGCAACGGCTCGTGGACGGCCAACACCGGCCGCAACAGCGCCTTCGTGACGGCCGTGTTGAAGAACAACGGCACGTCGACGTACGCCATCAAGGACGGCAACGCTCAGTCGGGCGGCCTGAGGACCCAGTACAACGGGGCGCTCCCGACCCAGTCGGGCTACCGGCCGATGACCAAGCAGGGCGCGATCATCCTGGGCATCGGCGGCGACAACAGCAACGGCTCGGTCGGCTCGTTCTTCGAGGGCGTGATGACCAGCGGCTACCCGTCGGACGCGACCGAGAACTCGGTGCAGGCCAACATCGTGGCGGTCGGCTACGGCAAGAGCGTCACGTTCCCGGTCGACGGCGCCACCTACCGCCTGACCAACCTGGCCGCGGGCAAGGTGCTCGACGCGGTCGACTGCGGCACGGCCAACGGCACCGGCGTCCAGGTGTGGCAGTCGCTGGGCAACACATGTCAGCAATGGCGCTTCACCAGCGTCGGCGCCAACAAATGGACCATCACGAACGTCAACAGCGGCAAGGTGCTCGACGCCGTGAACTGCGGGCTCGCGCTCGGCACGGCGGTCAACCTGTGGCAGTCGCTCGGCAACACCTGTCAGCAGTGGGCCGTCATCCCGGCCGGCAACGGCCGTTACGAGCTGGTCGTCGAGAACAGCGGCATGGTCCTGGACGACCAGAACTGCGGCACCGCCAACGGCACGAAGGCCCAGCTCTGGATGTGGCTGAACAACACCTGTCAGCTCTGGTCGATAGCGCCGTAACGATCGCCGGGTTGCCGTGGGCGGGTCGCCGGCCCGCCCACGGCGCGTCAGACGTCGACGCTGGTGAACTGCTTGCCGGCCGTGTTGACGACCCGGACCGACGCCACGTCGGCCGGGGCGATCAGCGCGCTGCCGTTGAGGGTGGTGCCGCCGGTCTCACCGGCCGGTGACACCATCCAGCTGCCGGCCTGCACGGCATAACCGTCCTTGCCCACCACCTCGAGGATGCACTTCTCCCCGGCCGGGATGCCGGAGACGGCCGCGGTGACCCGCACCCAGCCCGGCGCGGGGGCCACCGCCGCGGTGATCCGGGCGCCGGTGGCGGCGTCGACCGCCGTCCCGGTCCGCGTCCCGGGAACGTCGGTGGGCAGCACGGAAGGGATCGGCGGTTGCGCGACGGGGGCCTCCGGAGCCGTGAGCCGGCCGGCGATCACCCCGCCCCCGATCACCGCGACCGCGACGACCGCGGCGGCCGAGGCGAGCAGCGCCGTGGATCTCCGGCGCCGCCCGGACGACTCCTGACGAACCTGCCGCAGCGTGCGCTGCAGCAGGAGGTCACCGCCGTCGGGCGGCCCCTCCATCAGCATCTCCTCGGGCACCGCTCCCAGGGCGGCCTGCCAGCTGCGCAACGACTCGACCTCGTCGCGGCACTGCGCACACCCCGCGAGGTGCTCCTCGACTTCCCGGCGCTGCTCCGGGCTCAGCGTCTCGACCAGGTAGCCGGCCAGATCGACGTGCTCGCCGGACGGCTCGGTCTCCGACCAGGGCCTCATGGTTTCACCTCCCTCACCGCTGTAGACACGACGTGGGTACGCCGGCGGTTCATCCTGATCTCGCGCCGGCGGTGTCGTCGCACGCGCGTCCGCTGTTGAGGCAGGTCACCACTCTTTTCATCAGGGGGTCGGGCATGAGGTTGACCATGAAGCCGTGGTCGGTGAGCGGGCTGTAGCGCTGCCCGTCGAACGCGTCGATCCGGTAACGGGCGCCGGCCGGCACGGCGTACGTCATGGAGATCTCCAGGTGCGGCACGGCGAAGGTGCCGGCCGCGCAGCCCCCGCCGGCGGCCGGGAAGCTCATCTGCTGCCGGTGGTTGGGGCTGTCCAGCTGGCGCCCGTCCCAGCAGCTCGGGAAGTCGAAGATCCGTACCACCTCGGCGCCGTCGTCACACATGGGGTACTTCATGGTCGTCTTGTCCGGGGTGTTCGAGCAAGACCAGGCGGCCCGGGCCTGGGCGCCACCGTCGCTGTACGCGTACGCGTCGCCCACGGCCACCACGAGCAGGCGCGGCATGGCGACGACCGGTCCGCGCGGGTTGCCGCGATAGGTCATGGTCAGCGACGTCGGCGCCAGCGCCGGGCCGTGGTGCTGCTCGGTGCCGCCGAGCCGCAGGACGGGCCAGTAGTATGTCGACTCGTCCCCGTTCGTACAGGTGGTGGGCTGCCCGGGCAGGTCGTCCACGCTGGACCCGGGCTGCACCGCACGGTTGCCGACGAAGTCGTGCTCGTGGTGGGCCGGACCGGGGACGCCGGGCGTGACGACCGGGTTGCCGGTGTTGCGGTGGCCGATCTGGTTGCGGCCACAATCCCAGACGTACGAGCCGGTGGAGGCGCCGTCGACCGGCTGCGCGGCCGCCGGCACGGGTGCGGCGTCCGACATGGACGTGTAGAAGTCGCGGTCGTCGTCGCGTACCCCCAGGAACGTGACCGACGCGCTCAGAACGACCACCGCCAGCGCGGCCTCGACCGCGAGCCAAGGTCGTCCCATCGACATCCCTCTACGGTACGCAGCGCGCCGCCATGGTCACTGTCCGGCCACGAAATTTCTCGATGAGAAAACTTGCGCATTGGGCATACATTGAGGAAACTTGTCTGCAGCACTCATCGAATCTTCAGGAAAGGCACAGGGCCATGGACGGCGCGACGCAGGTGATCGGCGACCGCCTGCAAGACCTGCTCAAGGTCATCCGGCTGCTCAAGCAGCAGCGCTCGGCGGAACGGCCGGCGATCCCGGCCGGGCTGGTCGGGCTGCTCGGCCAGATCGACCGCACCGGGACCGGCTGCCACGCGCGCGAGTTGGCCATCCGGACGTCGCTCGACCCGTCCACGATCAGCCGGGCCGTGGCCACGCTCGTCACCGACGGGCTGGTCGTGCGCGAGCCCGACCCGCACGACGGCCGGGCCAGCGTGCTGGTCACCACCGAGAAGGGGCGGCAGGCGATGGCCGAGGCCCTGCAGTGGTACCTCGGCTCGATCGGACAGGCCCTGGCGGACTGGACACCCGCGGAGATCGAGGCGTTCAGCGCCGGACTCGCCCGCTTCACCTCAGCGCTTTCCTCAGCTTCAACCACTGCTCCAACCACGCAAGACCGCACGGAGGCCGCGGCATGACCACTGCTCCACCCCAACCGGCGACCACGGGCGCCGCCGAGCCGATGAACCACCGGCAGACCCTCGAGGCCCTGAGCGGCCTGCTGCTGGTGCTGTTCGTCGCGATGCTCAGCAGCACCGTCGTCTCCACCGCGCTGCCGAAGATCATCGGCTCGCTCAACGGGTCGCAGACCCAGTACACCTGGGTGGTCACGGCCACCCTGCTCACGGCCACCGCGACCACGCCCATCTGGGGCAAGCTGGCCGACCTGTTCAGCAAGAAACTGCTAATCCAGCTCTCCATCGTGATCTTCGTGGTCGGCTCGGTGGTGGCCGGCTTCAGCCAGTCGGCCGGGGCGCTGATCGGCGCCCGCGCCTTCCAGGGCATCGGCGTCGGCGGCCTGCAGGCCCTCGTGCAGGTGGCGATCGCGGCGATGATCCCGCCCCGCGAGCGCGGCCGCTACAACGGCTACCTCGGTGGCGTGATGGCCCTGGCTACGGTCGGCGGCCCGTTGCTGGGCGGCCTCATCGTCGACACGTCGTGGCTGGGCTGGCGCTGGTGCTTCTTCATCGGCGTGCCGGTCGCGGTCATCGCGCTGATCCTGCTGCAGCTGACGCTCAACCTGCCGGTGATCCGGCGGGCCAATGTGAAGATCGACTACCTGGGCGCGACGCTCATCGCGGCCGGGGTCAGCCTGCTGCTCATCTGGATCTCGTTCGTCGACAGCTCGTTCGCCTGGCTCTCCTGGCCGACGTACGCCATGGTCGGCGGCACGATCGTCCTGCTCGGCCTGGCCGTGTTCGTGGAGTCCAAGGCGGCCGAGCCGATCGTGCCCCTGCCGATCATCCGCGAGCGCAACACCGCGCTGGCCATCATCGCGAGCCTCGCGGTCGGCATGGCCATGTTCGGCGGCGCCGTCTTCCTCGGCCAGTACTTCCAGATCGGCCGCGGCTACAGCCCGACCGAGGCCGGCCTGCTGACCATCCCGCTGATGGCCGGCGTGCTCGTCACCTCCATCATCAGCGGCCGCCTGATCACGGCCAGCGGCAAGATCAAGCCGTACATCGTGGCCGGGGCGATCCTGCTGGTCGGCGGCTTCGCGGTGCTGTCGCCGATCGACCACGAGACCCCGTTGTGGTACATGGGCGCCGGCATGTTCCTGATCGGCGCGGGCGTCGGCATGAGCATGCAGAACCTGGTCCTCGCGGTGCAGAACAGCGTCTCGCTCAAGGACATCGGCGCCGCCAGCTCGACCGTCGCGTTCTTCCGCTCCCTGGGCGGCACGATCGGCGTCTCGGTGCTGGGCGCGGTGCTGGCCCGCCGCGTCGCCGACCAGATCACCCAGGGCCTGACCGCGGCCGGCATCCCCGCCTCGGGCAGCGGCGACGGCAGCAGCAGCCTCAACCTGGCCGCCCTGCCCGACCCGATCGTGCACATCGTGCGGGCCGCCTACGGCGACGCCACCGGCCACATCTTCCTGATCTCGGCCGTCATCGGCGTGGTCGGCATCATCGCGGCGATCCTGCTCCGCCCGGTCATGCTCCGCACCAGCATCGACCTCCCCGACGAGCTGAAGGCCGCCGCCGTGGCCGCCGACGCCGCCGACGGCGCGGGCATCGACCTCAACCGCACCGACAAGGACACCCCGGCCCGCAGCTGAGCTCAGCGCATCACCCGGCGGACCCGGAGGCCCACCCCTCCGGGTCCGTTCTCTGTCAGTAGCCGACATCCCGGCGGCGCACACCCGTGTAGCCGGCCGTCACGAGCCAGACCACGGGCAGGTAGGTGACCCCCATCCCGGCGAGCCTCGGCACCTGACCCAGGTCGGACACGGTCAGCCCGTCCGCCATGCCGGCGCGGCCTGATGACGGCTGAGGCTCGCCGCAGCGCGGCTGGGCGGCAAGGGTCAGCCCTGGTGGGCGGCCTCGGCCAGGCGGGTCAGGGCGGGGAGGGCCCCCACGATGGCGGCCTTGTCGTCCGGGTCGAGACCGTCGAACAGCTTGTCGAGGGTCGCCTCGTAGTGGGCGTGGGTGCGCTCGACGAGGGCGCGGCCGGCGGCCGTGGTCTCGACGAGGACGCCGCGGCCGTCGGTCGGGTCGGGGAGGCGTTTGAGCTGGCCGGCCTTCTCCATGCGGCCGACCAGCTGGGTCATGCCGGGCTGGGAGGCGCGCTCCAGGCGGGCGAGATCGGTCAGCCGGATCGGGCCCTCGCGGCCGAGCCGCCGCAGCACCGAGAGCGCCACCGGGCTGGGGTTGTCCGGTCCTTCGAGCTGGCGCAGGAAGCGCACCAGCTGACCGAGCACCGGCAGCAACTGCGCTCCGCGACTGACGTGTTCCATAATCTCATTATGCACACCGGGTCCAGCGCGGGAGATCACGGCCAGGAGCACCGGTGAACAGGCAGCCTACCGCCTGAGAGACGACAGCACCCGCCGGCCGGAGCGCGGATCATGGGCGCGGACAGGATCAGGACCAGGCCGGGTGCGATCGCCGGCGGGACGCTGGTTCGCACCGGCGACGGCACGATCGTCGTGGTGGCCGGAGGCGCGGCCGCCCACGAGGCCTCGCCTTCGCCGACGTGCCGTCCGCCCGCGAAGCCTCGCCTTCGCCGACGTGGCGTCCGCCCGCGAAGCCTCACCCGCAACGACGTGCCGTCCGTGCGCCCGGCCGAGCCCGACTGACCGTGCGGGGCGGTCAGGGGACGACGGTGACCGGCCAGCGGCCGCAGCGGACCAGTTTCACGGCCAGGGAGCCGGCGATGCGGTGCAGGAGCTTGGCCGAGCGGCCGACGATGACGGCGTCGGCGCGGGCCTCGCGGGCGGCCTCGATGAGCTCGCTGAAGGGCTCGCCGGTGCGGATCACCAGGCGCGCCTCGATGCCCAGCTGCGGGGCCTGGGCCAGGAAGGCCGCGCGGAGCTCGCGTTCGATCTCGTCCTGGGCCGCGATGGCGGTGACGGCGGCGGCGCCGCTGTCGTCGGCCAGCGGGACCATGGCGGCGGGGGCCTTGCGGACGTAGACGGCGACCAGCCGGCAGCGTTGCCGGCGGGCCAGGCCGGCCGCGTAGGCCGCGGCCCGCAGCGACGACGTCGAACCGTCGATGCCGACCAGGATCGCCCCGGGGCTGTCGGCGTGGAACTCGGACACTCGCTCGCCGCCCATACTGAACGCCTTCCGTTCACTTACCGCCAAGGGTAACGTGACGGTAACCGTTCAGCAATGGAAGGGAGGGGCCGATGAGCGCGACGCCGTCACCGGGGCGGCCCCGCGACCCGGAGGTCGATCGCCGGATCGCCCGGGCCGCCCTGGACGTGTTCGGCGACGCCGGATGGGCCGGGTTCGCGATGGAGGTGGTCGCGCGGCGGGCCGGGGTCGGCAAGGCCTCGCTCTATCTGCGGTGGAGCAACAAGGAGGCGCTGCTGGCCGACGCGCTCACCGAGGGTCTGCCGCGGGTCAGCGACGTCGACACCGGCACCCTGCACGGCGACCTGGTCGAGCTGGCCACGCAGATGCTCGACCTCTACTCGGGGCCGGGCAGCCGGGCCGCGATGCGGCTCTCCCTGGAGGCGGGCGCGATCCCGGGCATCGCCGAGCACTACCAGGCGACGCGTACGGCCCAGATCCTGGCCGCCCGCGCGATCGTGCGCCGCGGCATCGACCGGGGCGAGCTGCCGGCCACGGCCTCGGTGACGTTGCTGCTCAACACGTTGATGGGCGGGGCCATGATGCACGCGCTGACCACCCCGCCGGAGAAGCGGGCCGCCCTGGCCCGCAACACCACCACGCACGCGCGCAAGCTCGTCGACTTCCTCGTCCACTCCGTCACCGCGGGAGCCGGCGCGTGACCGACAAGACACCCCAGGACCGGACCAGCGCGGGAGCCGGCGCGTGAACCACAAGACACCCCGGGGCCGGGCGAGCGCGGGAGCCGGCGCGGCAGAAGTCACGGGGCAGGCTCAGTGGCGGGCGTGGCAGGAGCGGGTGCTGCCGCCGGTCGAGCAGGTGCGGCCCGACGTGTGGTCGATCCCGGTGCCGATCCCGCACAACCCGCTGCGCTACACCATCAGTTACGCGTTCCTGGACGACGGCGGTGTCCTGCTGGTCGATCCGGGCTGGGACTCCCCCGCCGGCCGGGCCGCGCTGGCCGGCGGTCTGGCGGTGGCGGGTGCGGCCACGCAGCGAGTGGCCGGGATCGTGCTCACCCACGTACATCCTGATCATCATGGGTTGAGCGGATGGGTGCGGGAGCAGAGCGGGGCCTGGATCGGCATGCACCCGGCCGAGGCCCGGGCGCTGCCGAGCCGGCTGTGGAGCGACCGGCGGCCGGAGCAGGACCGGGACTGGCTGCGGGGCAACGGTGTGCCCGAGGACGAGCTGGCGGCCGTGGCCATGGCGGCCGACCGGATGAGCGGTCTGCTGGCCATGGCCGAGCCGGACCGGGCCGTCGAGGACGGCGATCTGCTGCCGCTGGCCCGCCACGAGGTCCGCGCCGTGTGGACGCCGGGGCACACGCCCGGGCATCTGTGCCTGCACGACGCGAACGCCGGCGTGCTGCTGACCGGTGACCACCTGCTGCCGCGGATCAGCCCGACGGTCGGCATCCACCCCGGTAACGAGGGTGACCCGCTGACCGCCTACCTGGAATCGCTGGAGCAGACCGGCAAGTTCGCGGCCGAGGAGGCGCTGCCCGCCCACGAGTACCGGTTCCGCGGCATCGACGGGCGGGCGGCCGCCCTCGTCCGCCACCACGGCGACCGCAACCACGAGATTCTGCGCGTCATCGCCGAGCTGACGGCGCCCACGGCGTGGGACATCGCCGCCGCGCTGACCTGGTCGCGTGGGTGGGCGAGCCTGCACGGCCTGATGCGCCGGATGGCGCTCGCCGAGACCCTCGCCCACCTGCACCACCTGGCACAGACCCAGGCTGTACGCCCGTCGCCCGGCCCACCCACGACATGGAGCCTCGCGTCTCGCTGACGACGCGCCCCGCCGATGAAGGTGCGCGCCTCAATGACCAGGCGCCCGCGGACGAGGTGCAGGCCTCACTGACCACGCCCCGCCTACGAGGCGCGCGCCTCGCTCACCACCCGGCCCCGCTCGGAGGCCGGGAAGCGGTCGAGCATGGCGCGGACCTCGGTGGCGTCGGTGTTCGCGCCGAACAGCTCGGTGCCCGGCTCCATCCGTACGCCTTCGGCCAGCAGCCCGGCCACCACCGGGTCGAAGCCGAGCGTGTCGATGAGGGCGGCCACCTCGGCCACGGCGCCCGGGTCGTCGCCGGCCAGCGCGATCGCCTTGCGGCCCGGCTCCCCGGCCGGCCGGGACTCGCCCTCGACGTCGTGGTAGCCCATGTGGTTGAACGCCTTCACCACGCGCGAGCCGGGCAGGAACTCCTGCACGATCTCGCTGGAGGAGGTGCGCGGGTCCGTGAGGTCGTCACGGATCCCGTCCACCTCCCACCAGTAGTTCATGGCGTCGACGACCGTCTTGCCGCTGAGCGCCCCGACCGGAAGAGTCGTGTACTTGCCGAGCGGCAGGGCGAGGATCACGATGTCCGCCCGCTCGGCCGCCTCCAGGGCGGTCACCGCGACCGCGCCGGGCGTGATGATCTTCACGATCAGCGCGATCTTCGCCGGGTCGCCGGAGCCGGCCACCAGGACGTCGTACCCGTGGGCCAGGGCCAGCCGGGCCAGCACGGTGCCGAGCTTGCCGGCGCCCAGGATGCCAACGGTCGTCATCAGTTCTCCGTCATCATGTCGCGGACCATGGGCGCCACCTTCGAGCCGAACAGCTCGACGGCGTGCGAACGGTTGCTGACCGGCTGCGCGCCCACCGTGTAGATCAGGTCGAAGCGGCCCACGCCGAGCGCCTTGACCGCGTGCGTGATCTTGCGGGCAACCGTATCCGGCGAGCCGACGTAGAGCGAACCGTGGCTCACTTCCTGGTCGAACTGGGCCCGCTGCAGGGGCGGCCAGCCGCGGAGGGCGCCGATCCGGTCCATCTGCGTCTTGTAGTACGGGTAGAAGCGCTCCTTGGCCTCCTCGTCCGTGTCGGCGATGAAGCCGGGCGAGTGCATGCCGACCGGGTGCGCCACGGTGCCGAGTTGCTCGGCCGCGCGCTGGTAGAGGTCGACGTACGGGGCGAAGCGCTCCGGCTGCCCGCCGATGATGGCCAGCATGAGCGGCAGCCCGTGCTGGGCCGTGCGCACGACCGACTGCGGCGAGCCGCCGACACCGACCCAGGTGGCCAGCCGGCCCGACTCGGTCTTGGGGAAGACGTCGGCGTCGGTCAGCGGCGCCCGGGTCGTACCGCTCCAAGTGACCGGCTGCTCGTCGAGCAGCTTCACGAACAGGTCGAGCTTCTCCTCGAACAGCACGTCGTAGTCGCTCAGGTCGTAGCCGAACAGCGGGAACGACTCGGTGAAGGAGCCGCGGCCCAGGATCACCTCGGCCCGGCCGTTGGACAGCGCGTCGACGGTGGCGAAGCGCTGGAAGACGCGGACCGGGTCGTCCGAGCTGAGCACGGTGACGCCGGAGCCGAGCTTGATGCGCTTGGTGCGCCCGGCGATGCCGGCGAGCACCGTCTCCGGGGTGGAGATGCTGTACTCGGGCCGGTGGTGCTCGCCGAGCGCGATGGCGTCGACGCCGAGCTCGTCGGCCATGACGGCCTCGTCGACGACCTGCCGGATCGCCGCGGCGTGCGAGAGACCCTCCGGGACGTCGCCGAACGTGTCGAGACCGAGGATGAGATCGGTCATGGCCTGCCTCCAGGTGATTGACGTGTCAATCGCTATGATGGACGTGTCAACGACCGGAGGTCAAACTTTATGCCCGGCACCCGTCGCCTCCCGACGAGGGAGCAACTCACCGCGTGGCGCGACTTCTTCGAGACGACCGAGGTGCTGCGCTCGCGCATCGGCACCCGCCTGCACGACGAGACCGGCCTGTCGCCGGGTGACTATTCCGTCCTGCTGGCCCTGACCGAGGCCGATGGCGGCCGCTTGCGCTCCTCGGAGCTGGCCGCCGAGATCGGCTGGGAACGCAGCCGGCTCTCCCACCACCTCGGCCGCATGGAGCGGCGGGGTCTCATCCGCCGCGAGGAGTGCGTCACGGACAACCGCGGCGCGCATGTCATCGTCACGACCGCCGGTAAGACCGCGTTCGACGCGGCCACCATCCCGCACCTGAAGGCCATCCGCGAGCTGTTCGTCGACGCGCTCACCCCGGAGCAGATCAGCGCGGCGGCCGAGATAGCCGCCGCACTGCGGGCGCGCCTAGGTCAGCCGTAACGTCCAGCGGTAGGCCTGGACCAGGCGGGTGTCGAAGCCGGAGGCCGAGCCCCACAGGAAGATGCGGAAGCGGCGGTAGAGCTCGTCACCCCAGCGGGCCACGATCTCCTCGCGGCGGGCGTCGAGGCGCTGGGCCCAGGCGCGGCAGGTCAGGAAGTAGTTGTGCCGGTCGTCCTCGACGTTGAGGAGCTCGAACGGCGAGTGCGCCACGTGCCGCAGGTACGAGTGGAGCAGCAGCGGGGCCGAGCGGCCCGGGTAGACGTACTGCTTGAAGAAGGTCGAGGCGGTGTGCTTGCGCCGCATCGCGAGGGCGTCGAGGTAGACCTTGCCCTCGGGGCGCAGCAGACGCGCGTAGGTCTGAAGTGTCGCCCTGTAGTCCGGGAGGTGCTCGGTGACACCCATGTTGACGATGGCGTCGAACGGCCGGTCGTTCTCGTAGCGCAGGATGTGCTGGCGGACGACCGTGACCGGCAGTTGCTCGCGCTCGAAGAGGTCCTTGAGGAAGCGCTCGGACTCGGCGGCCAGGGTGACCGTGGTGACGTCGATGCCGCGGCGGGCCGCGTGCTCGGAGAACGCGCCCCAGCCGCCGCCGACCTCGAGGACCCGGTCGCCCGGCTTGACGCCGATGGCGTCGAGCGCGATGTCGAGCTTGCGGGTCACGGCGTCTTCCAGGGGCTCGTCGTCCGCGGCGAAGACGCCCTGGGTGTAGCAGCGGTGCCGGGAGTCCAGGAAGGTCAGGAAGAAGTCGGAATCCTCGTCGTAGTGCTGGGAGATGGCCCGGTTGTCGTGCTCCGTCCTGCCGTGCCACAGCGACGGCATCCAGCGCCCGAGGAAGGCGATCGGATGCAGGTCGGAGAAGAAATCCCGCATGCTCAGCACCGCGGCCAGGTCACCGTCGACGTCGAGATGACCGCGGAGGTACGCCAGCGCGACCTGCAGCTGATCGAGGGAGAGCAGGGCGTCGCGGCCCTCCTCGTCGCGCACGATCACCGTGTAGCGGGGTGGGGCGTCGCCCGTGACGCCGAAACTGTGGGTGGCGCCGTCGTGGTCCAGGACCTGGAACGGCACGGGGGTGCGCTCACGGAAGAACTCGTCGTAACGCCGGCCGATGACGTCGGCTGTGGCTCGCCGCCTCATGCCGCGATCATTACACGATTCCGGTCTCAATTGAACGGTGGCCGATTGACCCCGTAGCGGGCGTGGATCTGGGAGGCCCGCAGCTCGGTGCGCGCGACCACCATGCCCACGGTGGCGAGCACGATCGCGGCCCCCAGCAGCCCCCAGAAGAGCGGATTGAACGGCATCAGCGCGGCGAACAGGCCGCACCAGCCCACGGTCATCGCGCCCAGCCCGGCGGTCAGCCGCAACTCGTGCAGCAGGTCGTGCAGCGTGCGGTGGGCGCCGGTCTCGTCGCCGAAGTGCGACGGCGGCGACCATTTCTTGGTGATCCACAAACCGATGAAGGTGCCGAACCAGAACGCGCCGAGCCAGAGATTCCACGCCTTGGCGTTGCCCAGAAAGAACGCGCCGGGGATCTCCAGGGAGGCGATGGCGAACGGCAGGAAACAGTCGAGAAAGGAGGGTGCCCAGCGCAGCAGAATGCTCATCGTCAGGTAGTAATAGAACACCGAGACGAGCACCATCAGCATGGCCGCGCTCTGCACACCCACCAGGAGGCTGGGCCGGGCGAACGTGTTCTGCGCGAGCAGGCCCAGCGCCACGCCCTGGATGATGCTGATGATCGTGATGAAGGCGGTCGGCGAGACGTCGAGCGAGCGGCGGATCAGCACGTCCCGGGTGAGCGCCTGAATGGCCTCGCCGCGCTCGGGCAGATCGGCCGGATAAACCGGCGCGGCATGCGAGCGCCGGGCCGGCGCCGGGATGAACTCGCGCGGATTCACCGGCCGCCGGTCATACGTCATCGGGTCCGGCCGGCGCCGTCTTCCCGTTCGCGATTCCGCTGTCACGACAAGCATCATGCCGACCCGGTCAATAGACCGACTTGACTAGCCAGGATGCTATGGAAAATGCGATTTCCCAGCTCGCGGCAAAGGTGGCGCCGAACACCCATCACGCACCGTCGTCCACTCACCACGGACGCGAATGTTTAGGCCTTGAAGGCTAGTACTCGCCGCACAAACCGACATTTGACGTCGGCTTCGAAACGTTGCGATAGTTTTCGAATGAGTGGAGCTGAGCGACGGGCCACCCTGGCGGCGGTGGCCCGGGAAGCGGGCGTCTCGGTGCCCACGGTCTCCAAGGTCGTCAACGGCCGGACGGACGTGGCCGCCGACACCCGGGCCCGGATCGGCGCGCTGCTCGCGAAGCACGGCTACGTCGGCCGCACCCAGGGCACGCCCACCGGCGTGCGGACCGTCGACATGGTCTTCGACGCCATGGAGACGCCCAACAATCTCAAGATCCTCAAGGGCGCGCTGGAGGCCGCGGCCGCCGAGGACGTGGACGTCGTGGTCGGGCTCGTGCCGCAGGACCCGCGCGGTGCGGCCTGGGCCCGGCGTACCGCCAGCGCCCACCGCGAGGGCGTCGTGCTGGTCACCTCGAGCATCACCTCGAAGCAGTGGGAACACTTCGTCGAGCGCGGCATCCCCATCGTGACCATCGACCCGGTCGACGTCCCCTCCCCGGAAATTCCGAGCGTCGGCGCCACCAACTTCCAGGGCGGCATGGCGGCCACCACGCACCTCACCGGCCTCGGGCACCGGCGGATCGGCTTCATCGAGGGGCCGCCGGAGCGCGGCGTGAGCATCGCCCGGCTGCACGGTTACCAGGCCGCGCTGTCGCAGGCCGGCCTCACGCCCTCCCCCGGCCTGGTCCGTTCCGGCCCGTTCACCTTCGACGCCGGATTCGCCGCGGCCACGGCCCTCCTGACGTCGGACGAGCAGGTCACGGCCCTGTTCGCCTGCAACGACACGCTCGCGCTGGGGGCGATCGAGGCCGCCCGCACGCTCGGCCGGCGCATCCCGGAGGACGTCAGCATCGTCGGCTTCGACGACATGCCGGTCTCCCAGTGGTCGGCGCCCCCGCTGACCACCGTGCGCCAGCCCTTCGCCGAGATGGGCCGGGTGGCCATGCGGCGGCTGCTGCGGCTGGCCGGCGGCGAGCCGCTGGACTCGCCCCGGGTGGAGCTGGCGGCCGAGCTGATCGTCCGGAAGTCGACCTCGAAAGTTTCGAACGTTGACTGAGAATGTTTCGCAAAGTTACGTTGGAGGCCGCCCCCTTTGAGAAAGGCCTGACATGACGCTCCTCCACGTGGCGACCACCGGATCCGATGACGCCGAGGGCTCGGAGAAGCAGCCCCTCCGGACCATCAACCGCGCCGCCGAGCTGGCCCGCCCCGGTGACACCGTCATCGTGCACGCCGGCGAGTACCGGGAATGGGTCACGCCCCGCCGCGGCGGCCTCAGCGACGCCCGCCGCATCACCTACACGGCCGCCGAGGGCGAGCACGTGGTGATCAAGGGCTCCGAGCGGATCACCGACTGGGTCTCCGACGGCGGCACGGTCTGGAAGGCGACGGTCCAGAACAAGATCTTCAACGGCTTCAACCCGTACGCCGAGGAGGTCGCCGGCGACTGGATCGTCTACCCGGCCGGCGCGCCCCGCAAGCACCTCGGGGACGTCTACCTGAACGGCCTCAGCTTCTACGAGGCCGCCTCGCGGGCCGACCTCGACAACCCGGCCGCGCGCACCACCGTGCTCGACAACTGGACCGCCCTCGACGACCAGGTCCGCAACGTCGAGCAGACCAAGCTGGTCTGGTACGCCGAGGTGGGCGCCGAGACCACGACGATCTGGGCCAACTTCCAGGGCGCCGACCCCAACACCGAGCTGGCCGAGATCAACGTCCGGCGCTCGGTGTTCTACCCGCTCGTGCCGCACCTGGACTACATCACCGTGCGCGGCTTCGAGCTGGCCCAGGCGGCCACCCCGTGGACCCCGCCCACCGCCGACCAGCCCGGCCTGATCGGCCCCAACTGGGCCAAGGGCTGGATCATCGAGGACAACGTCATCCACGACGCCAAGACCTCGGCCGTCTCGCTCGGCAAGGAGGCCTCGACCGGGCACAACTACGCCACCGAGCGCGGCGACAAGCCCGGCTACCAGTACCAGCTCGAGTCGGTCTTCTCGGCCCGGCAGATCGGCTGGGACAAGGAGCACATCGGCTCGCACGTGGTGCGCCGCAACACCATCTACGACTGCGGCCAGAACGGCGTCGTCGGCCACCTCGGCTGCGTGTTCTCGACGATCGAGGACAACCACATCTACAACATCGCGCTCAAGCGTGAGTACTACGGCTACGAGATCGGCGGCATCAAGCTGCACGCCGCGATCGACGTGCAGATCCGGCACAACCGCATCCACGACACGTCGCTCGGCATCTGGCTCGACTGGCAGACCCAGGGCACCCGGGTCACCCGAAACGTCTTCTACAACAACAACCGGGACCTGTTCATCGAGGTCAGCCACGGCCCGTTCCTGGTCGACCACAACGTGCTGGGCTCCCGCGCGTCGTACGAGTCGTTCAGCCAGGGCGGCGCGTTCGTCGGCAACCTGTTCGCCGGCACCGTGCGCCTCGAAGCGGTGATGGACCGCGCCACCCCGTACCACCAGCCGCACAGCACCCAGGTCGCCGGCTACGCGTACATCCGCGGGGGTGACGACCGCTACATCGGCAACATCTTCGGAGGCGGCGAGCTCACGCAGGCGTACGGCCACGGGGGTGACGGCGAGGCGCTGCCGTCCTACGGCCTCGGGGGTTACAACGAGCACCCGGCCTCGTTCGACGAGTACCTCCAGCGCATCAACGACCAGCCGCCGGGCGACCACCAGCGCTACCTGGACGTGCTGCAGGCCGTGTACGCCCGCGGCAACGTCTACGCCACCGGCGCCGAGCCGTTCAACGGCGAGACCGGCCCCCGGGTGATCGGCGACGCCACGTTCCGCGTGGTCGAGGAGGGCGACGAGGTCTACCTCGAGACCGACCTGCCGGCCGCCTTCGACGAGGCCCGCTTCACCGCCGTCGGCGGCCGCGACCTCGAACGGGTCCGCTTCGCCGACGCCGACTTCGAGGAGCCGGACGGCACCCCCGCCGTCATCTCCACCGACCTGACCGGCACCCAGCGCCCGTCGGACCAGCCCGCCGCGGCCGGCCCGATCTCGACGCTGGCCTCCGGAAGCACCCGCACCCGCATCTGGTGATCCAGGTGCCACCGCGGCGCCTGATTCGTCCTCAGGCGCCGCGGTGGATGCGGTTGCGGCCGCCGGCCTTGGCGGCGTACATGGCCGAGTCGGCGCGGCGAAGCTCGCCGTCCGGGTCGGCACCGGTGGCGGCGGTGATGACGCCGATGCTGGCGCCGATGTAGACCGGGCGGGCCGGCGCGGTCAGGCTGGCCACGGCCAGGCCGGCCACCCGCAGGCGCGGGGCCGCACCCTGGGAGGCCGGCGGGCCCGGGCGCGACAGCGCGGTCACCGACGGGTACAGCGCCGCCGCGCCGCCGAAAGCCTGCATGGCCGGCCAGCCCAGGTCGACGATGCTGCCCGGCTGGTAGACGCCCATCAGGCCGGTGACGGTGTACGCGATGTCGGCCACCAGCAGCGCCAGGACGCTGCCGACGAACAGGAAGAACGCCGGCGGCCGGTCGCCGCGGCCGGTCACCAGGCGGGCCAGCACGGCCAGGACCAGCAGGAGCCGAGACTGCCGTCACGGACGTACGGCACGATCAGGAAGACCTGGATCCAGTAGACGATCTCGCCGAGCGCGAAGCAGGCCCGGTCGGCCGCCGCGGCGGCGCCTTGAGCCGGGTGTCGGTCTGACGTTTTTCGGTTGATCGACGATCACCCGGGTAGGTGCGAGAGTGATCCAATGGTGAAAGGGGTTCACAAGTGCCGGCGATGACGCACGATATCGAGGACCTTCGTCAGAACAGCCGCATGTACGACGCCGTGATCGAAGAGATCGACGGTCGCCGGATCCGGATCGGCCAGGACTGGCTGGTCGACTGGGCGTCCTGCAACTATCTCGGCTTCGACCTCGACGAGGAGATCATCCAGGCCGTCGAGCCGCAGCTGCGCCGCTGGGGAACGCACCCGAGCTGGTCGCGCATGCTGGGCAGCCCGAAGATCTACCCGGATCTCGAGGACCGGCTGACCGAGCTGCTCGGCGCCGAGGACGTGCTGCTGCTGCCGACCATCTCGCAGATCCACCTCGGCGTGATCCCGGCCCTGGTCGGCCAGGGCACGGTCATCATGGAGAGCCGGGCCCACCGCACCATCTACGACGGCTGCGTCTTCGCCCGCGGCCAGGGAGCGACCATGAAGCGCTTCCGCAGCGGCGACGTCGAGGAGCTGACCCGCCTGCTCAAAGAGGCCACGGCCCGGCCGGTCATGGTCGCCATGGACGGCGTCAACAGCATGACCGGCGACATCCCGGACCTGAAGGTCTACGCCCAGCTGTGCCGGGAGTACGACGCGACGCTCTACGTCGACGACGCCCACGGCATGGGAGTCATCGGCGAGCGCGGGCCGGACGAGACCTCGCCGTACGGCCTGCGCGGCAACGCGATCGTCAAGCACTCGGGCGAGACGTACGACAACGTCATCCTCGTGGGCGGCTTCTCCAAGGCGTACAGCTCGCTGTTGGCCTTCCTGGCCCTGCCCACCGCGGTGAAGAACCAGCTCAAGGTGGCCGCCCCGACCTATCTCTACTCCGGGCCGTCGCCGGTGGCCTCGCTCGCGACCGTCTGGGCCGGGCTCGACGTCAACGACAAACGCGGCGACGAGCTGCGCGGTCACCTCTACCGGCTGACGAACCAGCTGCTCACCCACGTCCGCGGGATGGGCGTGCACACGCTCAACGTCGACGACACCCCCGTCGTGGAGATCCCCATCTCGCCCGAGCACGACCTGATCGCGGTCTCCGAGAAGCTGTGGGCGGCCGGCCAGTACGTGACGCTGGCGCCGTACCCCGGGGTGCCGCGCGACGAGATCGGCTTCCGCGTGCAGCTCACCGCGGCGCACACCGAGCAGCACGTCGCCGACCTGAACAACGTGCTCACCGAGCTGGCTCAGGAAGGCGCCCTGCGCCCGGCCCTCCCCCAGCAACGCCGCCACGCCTGACGAGGCAGGATGCACGGCATGCCGGTGATCCAGGACCTCAGTTCCCTGCCGTACGCGCCGTACCTGCGCCCGCTCGGCGAACAGCTCGCGCACGACGGCGACCACAGCGAGATCCACCTCGACGCGGTCGAGCTGGACGAGGTCGCGGCGGCCGGCTCCCGTTTCTCCGAGAGCGCGATGACGGCCGTCACCTTCACCGGCGGCGCCTACGACAAGGTGCGCCTGGACGACGTGTGGCTCTCCCGCTGCCGCTGGATCGGCGGCAGCTGGGGCGAGTCGCAGCTGCTCGACGTGACGATCCTCGACAGCGCGATGGCCGGCGTCCAGGCGTACGGCTCGCAGTGGCGCCGCGTGGTGGTGCAGGGCGGCAAGCTGGACAGCCTGAACCTGCGCGGCGCCAAGCTGCAGGACGTCGAGTTCCGCGACTGCGACCTCGCCGAGGTCGACTTCGGCGGCGCCACCCTGACCGGCGTCACCTTCCCGGGCTCGGCGATCCGCCGAGCCCGGTTCGACAAGGCCACCGTCAAGAAGCTGGACTTCCGCGGCGCCCGCGAGCTCGACATCGCCCAGGGCTGGGACGCCCTCCGCGGCGCCGTCATCGACGTCAACCAGCTCGCCGAGGCCGCCCCCGCTCTGGCCCAGGTCCTGGGCCTCGTCGTCAAGGACCGCTAGAGAAAGACGATCCCGTCGTCGTCCGAGACCACCTCGGCGCCGGGGCGCAACTCGCACTCACCGATGAACAGCCCAGGAGGGCGCGGTGCACCGAGCCGTGGCCGTCGACGACCAGGACGCGGCCCCGGCCGGGCTCGCCGAGCACCGACTTGAGCAGGGCGTTGTCCTCGAAACAGGAGACGGTCTTTGACGTGCCACGGAAGGCGGCGTGACCTCCGGCGCTCTTTCAGTCGCGCAGGAAGGTCTCGATCAGTGGGGTGAGGGCAGGGGCGAACTCGTCGAAGAAGCCGTGGCGGCCGCCCTCGTGGATGCGGAGGGTGGCGTTGGGGATGCGGTCGGCGAGCAAGGGGGCGTTGGCGGCGGGGACCATGAGGTCGTCGGTGCCGTGCAGGATCAGGGTGGGGGCCTGGATCTGCGGCAGCACGTCCCAGGCGTCGTGGCGGTTGCTGGCGCGCAGGTGGGCGCGGGCCTCGTCGGGGGTCATCGTGGGATCGCCGAAGAGGTGGCTGTGGCCGGACCAGGCGTCGGTGTAGAAGAGCTCGCGCAGGGTGTCACGGCGGGATGAGGCCAGGCGGCGGCGGATCTCGTTCGAGCGTTCGTGGGCGTGCCGGCCGCCGGGCGAGGTGCAGGCCAGGACGAGCTTCTCGACCAGCGACGGGTGCCGGGCGGCGAGGAACTGGGCGACGCGGCCGCCCATCGACGTGCCGTAGACGAAGGCGGGCTCGCCGTTCAGGACGCGGGCGGCGTCCTCGGCGAAGCCGGCGGTGGTCCAGTCCTCGACCGGGCCTCGGCTGCCACCCGTACCGCGCCAGTCGAAGGTGACGACCCGGAAGCGGTCCTCGAAGAGCGGGCGGATGCCGCTCCACCAGTCGTGGGAGTTGGCCTGGCCGGCGAGCAGGAGCAGGGTCGGGCCCTGCCCGCTCGCCTGGACGGCCAGGGGGAAGGTGCTCAAGGCTTGCGGCCGACCGCCGTCCAGATGTTGATGTCGTTGCGGGCGGGGATCTCGGTGCCGGGGTCGGGGCGCCACTCGCTGGCCGGGACGACGCCCGGGTCGACGAGCTCCAGGCCGTCGAAGAGCGCGGCGAACTCGTCCTTGGGGCGGGTCCAGACGTCGGACTTGCCGGTCTCCACCAGCTGGCGGTAGAGCGCCTGCTGCTCGGGCGTGCCGAAATCGGAGGTGGCGTGGGTGGCGACCAAATAGCTGCCCGAGGGCAGCGCGTCGAGCAACCGGCGGACGATGGGCTGGGCCGCGCCGTCGCCGTGGATGAAGTGCAGGACGGCGATGAGCATCAGGCCGACCGGCTGCTTCAGGTCGAGGGTGTCGGACAGGGCCGGGTCGGCCAGGATGGCGCCGGGGTCGTTCAGGTCGCGCTCGATGTACGCCGTACGGCCCTCCGGGCTGCTGTTGAGCAAAGCCCGGGCGTGGACCATGACGAGCGGGTCGTTGTCGACGTAGACGATCCGCGACTCGGGGGCGACGCGCTGCGCGACCTCGTGCGTGTTGTCGGCGGTGGGCAGGCCGGTGCCGATGTCGAGGAACTGCCGGATGCCGGCCTCGGCGGCCAAGAAGCGGGTGGCCCGCTGCAGCATGGCCCGATTGGCCAGCGCTCCGAGGCGTACGGCCGGGAAGAGCCTTTGAAGTTCGTCGCCGGAGGCGCGGTCGGCGGCGAAGTTGTCCTTGCCGCCGAGCCAGTAGTTGTAGCGCCGGGCGGGGTGGGGGACGTTGGGGTCGATGCCGGAGGCGACGGGGTCCACAGGGGAACCTTAGATCAGCAGGATTCGTAGTGATAGCCCGCCTCGCCCGGTGGGACGACGTCCCGGTCGCGCAGGACGACGGAGATGCGCGCGCCGTGATCCCGGCACGCCTCACGGTAGGCATCGACGCCGTTGTCGGTGTATTCGATCTCGTACACCTGGTCGCCGTAGCGGTCGAGATAGGCATCGCACTCGTCGAAGACCGCGCACTCCTCGGTCACCGCGAAGTCGAACCCGATGCTCCGGCCGTCGAACTCGGCGGCGTTCTTCTGCCCGAGGGCCAACCCGTTCCGGTGCGCCTTCGCCACCAGGATCCGGGCGTACGCGACGGCGTCGCTCTTCGAGATCAGACCTCCCGACCGGCTGTACGAGTCGAGGTTGTCGGGCTCCACCGCCCGGAACCCTTTCGTCGCGCACCCCTCGAACCACCCGCCGGCGATCTCGCCCAGGGCGGCCCGTTTCGTGTCGGTGGTGATGTCCAGCAGATATTCCCCGGGCCAGTCCGGGTCCTCTTTCTTCAGGACCAGATCCGGATGCTCGGCCCGCCACCAGTCGTTCTCGCCGGGCTGGGTCTGATACGCGTTCACGTAACAGATGCCGTAGACACCGGGCGGGGCCGCCGCGGTCCGGTCCCGGTCGACGATCGTCACGCCGGCGGCCGGCTGGTAGGCGCCTCCGAGCTGATAGTCGAACCGCCCGTTGGCCGGCGGCGCGGCCCAGCCCACCGCCGGCGGGGCCGGCTCACCGCCGTCGCATCCCGCCGCCACCAGCGCCGCGAGGGCCGCCACCAAGATCCGCCGCATGCCCCCACCGTAGGCGGTACCGTGCGTGCGGTGGAGAGCCGACGGGTGGTGAGCGACGACGAGGTGACCCGCGCCGGGTGCCGTTTCTTCCTCCGGCACGGGACGGTCGACATGGCCCGGCTGGCCGAGGACATGTGCGTGAGCCGGGCCACCCTCTACCGGATCACGCACAGCCGCGACCGGCTGCTGGGCGACGTGCTGTGGCGGCTGGCCGAGCGGATGCTGTCCGAGGCCCGCCGCGAGTGCACGGCCACCGGGGCCGACGGCGTCCTGGAGGTCACCCGCCGCTTCACCGAGCGGCTGCTCGCGGCCGAGCCGTACCGGCGTTTCCTGACGGCCGAGCCCGACGTGGCGGCCCGGGTGCTGATGACCGGCGCCGGCGGCGTGACCGAGCGGGTGGTGGCGGCCCAGCACGAGATCTTCCGCGCCGCCGGCCTGACCGGGGCCACCACCGACCTGGCCTATCTCTACGTTCGGATCATCGAGTCGAGCCTCTACGGCGAGCTGGTGCTCGGCCGGCACGCCGATCCGGCCCTGGCCGAGCGCGTGCTCGAAGGGATCTTGCGACAGCTGTCGCACGATTCCCGGTGACCATGGTGTCACCGATCGACTGACGTTTATGGTTCGGCGTGCCCAAGCGCCGCGCCTTGTGGTTGCTGGCCGTGCCGGCGGCCGCGCCCCTCCTGACGCCCCTGACCAACCGGCTCGAGCCCGCGCTCCTGGGCGTGCCGTTCTTCTACTGGTACCAGTTCTTCTGCGCCTTCCTTGCCATCGGCGTGCTCACCGCGGTCTACCTGATGACGACGGAGAAGAAATGACCGACGTCACCGTCTTCGTGGTCCTGATGTCCGTCGTGCTGTTCGTCGGCTTCGTGATGGCACACCGGCGTACGGCCAGGCACCGGGAGACGCTCGAGGAGTGGGGCGTGGCCGGGCGGGCGTTCGGCAACTGGACCACGTGGTTCCTGCTCGGCGGCAGCATGTACAGCGCGTACACCTTCATCGCGGTGCCCGCCCTGACCTACGGCGCCGGCGCCATCGGCTTCTTCGCCGTGCCGTTCGCGATCGTCACCGCCCCGCTCACCTTCGTGCTGACCACCAAGATCTGGTCGGTCGCCCAGCGGCACGGTTTCCTGACCCACGGCGAGTTCGCGGGCGCCCGTTTCGGCTCCCGCGGGTTGAGCGCGCTGGTCGCGGTGACCGGGATCGTCGCCACCATGCCGTACATCGCCGTGCAGTTGATCTCGCTGCAGGCGGTGCTGCGCACGGTCGGCCTCGGCGGCGAGCTGCCCCTGCTGGCCGCGGTCACCATCGTGTCGATCTGCACGTTCCGCTCGGGGCTGCGCGCCCCGGCCCTGCTCTCCATCGTCAAGGACGTCCTGCTGGCCTGGATGCTGCTGACGGCCGTGCTGATGGTGGCCATGTACGGCGGCTGGGACACCACGTTCCACCAGGCTTCGCAGCGCCTGCCGGCCGGCCTGCTGCTGCCCGACAGCGGCCAGCTCGGCTTCCTCACCCTGGTCCTCGGCTCGGCGCTGGCCATCTTCGCCTACCCGCACGCGCTGACCGGCATGCTCGCGGCCAAGGACCGGGCCACCGTGCGCCGCAACGCCGCCGCCCTGCCCATCTACTGCGTGGCCCTGGCCCTGATGGCCCTGCTCGGTTTCTTCGCCCTGGCCCGTGGTGTCACCCCGATCGACGGCGACCTCAACACCGTCGTCCCGCGCATGATCCACGAGTATTTCCCGCCGTGGTCGGCCGGCGTCGCCTACGCCGCCCTGAGCATCGCCGCCCTCATCCCGGCCGCCGTCATGTCGATCGCAGCCGCCAACTGCTTCACCCGCAGCATCTACCGGCCGTACCTGCGCCCGCGGTCCGCCCCGGCCGAGGAGGCCCGCGTCAGCCGCTGGGCGTCGCTGGCGGTCAAATTCGGTGCGGTGGCGTTCATCCTGCTGCTCGACCCGACCTACTCGGTCGAGCTGCAGCTGATCGGCGGCGTCATCATCCTGCAGACCGTCCCGGCGGTCGTGCTGGGCCTGCTGACCAACTGGTTCCACCGCCAGGCGCTCATCATCGGCCTGCTCACCGGTCTGGTCGTCGGTGTCGTCATGCTCTACGACATCCCGCGCCTCGATGCGGCCGGCCGCGTCGCCGAGGCCCACTTCGGCGGCTCCAGCTGGTCCCTGGGCGACGGCCGCACTGTCTACGTCGGACTGGTCGCCCTCGCCGTCAACCTGCTGGTCACCGTCGTCCTCACCGCCCTGCTCCGCCTGACCGGCGTCCCCTCGGGCCCCGACGCCACCCGCCCCGCGGACTACGACAGCGACGCCGACGACCCCCGCCTCCGCCGCCTGGACGCCCTGCTCGACGGTCTCCCCCGCCCGTCGGACTCGCTCGAGGTGCGCCGGTAGAGACGGACATATCCTGACATATAGTGTCGGCATGCGGAGCTTCCTCGTGCCGGCCATGACCGTCTCTCTCCTGGCCGCGGCCGCGCCGGCGCCGGCCGCGCGGCCGGCGCCCCCCCCCCCCCCCGGGGGCCCCCCCCCCCCGAAACATCGGCAGAGCACACATCTGAACTACACACACAAAAAAAAAGAAAACG